>PMCA01000006.1 GCA_003153935.1 Elusimicrobiota bacterium | reverse complement strand
TGGGATTCCCAAAATTTCTTTGACCTGATCTTCATAAAAAGCCCCGATCCAGCAGGTCCCTAATCCCTCTTCAGTTGCCTTAAGCGCCATATGTTCAACGGCAATAGCCACATCAATGGGATAAGCCAATTGGCCGCAGGACATGGTATAGTTATCGGTCTCGGCACAGCAGACGATTATCACCGGCGCCTGGCCTACAGAGGGCTGGTCTTTGGCTGCCTTCATAAGTCGCTGCCGGGTATTATTCTCCTGGACTACTACAAATCTCCATTCCTGCCGGTTACCGGCAGAAGGCGCCAGCCTGGCGGCTTCCAGGATCAGTTCAAGCTTTTCTTTCTCTACCGCCCGGTTTTTATAGCCGCGCGAACTGCATCTTCTTTTGATCGCTTCCATAATATCCATGATAGTCACATCTCCCAGCATCGCGTTAAATTTTAGTTCGACGTCAGCGACACAAACTATTTATTATTATGATTATAAATTTATACAGGGAATATAACAATTGGCTAATCCCCTTATTTACTGACTTATATCCCCCACAATAACACCAGCAGGAGATTGAACAATGAGGTAGATATATGTTCTTAATAAGTGCTATTAGCCAATTGCTATATATTTTTATAAGTCTATAATATAGATAAAAGGAGGAAAGCAATTTGTGCAGTTGAACTAAAGCCGGGCGATCTTGTGCAGGTTGAATTCGAGATGAAAGTCTGTAACATGGTAACGGCTAATAAGAAGCCTGCCTATCGGCAGGCAGGGAGGCAACAATATGTATGACAATAACATTGGGTATTGGATTTGGTTTCTGTTCATCGGTGGAGTAGTCGGATGGTTGGCGGGGCTTATTGTGAGAGGTCGGGGATTCGGGGTTATCATAGACATCCTGATCGGGATAGTAGGAGCTGTGCTTGGTGGATGGATGGGCAGAGTAATGGGAATATCTGCCGGCAGTTCGTTTGGCGCGTTCCTGATGGCGCTAGTTGGTGCGATAGTTTTAGTGGGAGTGACACGCTTCGTCGTAAGGCATGCATAGGCGGTAAGTCGAGTTTAAGTGCAACAAGAGACAAAAAAAGCAATCCTTATTTCTGGATTGCTTTCATTTTATCCCTACTTCCAGGTTATAGATGCTCGTTTGCGTTTTGGGGCGCGCCGGGGAGTGTATTGCGGATAGCCGGTCAGCAGGGTCCCCAGGTGGACACAGTCGCCGGGAATTCCCAAGGCTTGGCGCAGCGCCGGGGACAGGTTCGCGATAATGCCAAAATATCCTGCCGAGCAGGAGCCTAGGCCAAAAGCAGGCGCCGCCAGATCGAAATGCGCCATGGCAATAATGGCGTCAACAGGCGCTATTCGGTTCTCCTTGCGGCCGTAGGCGATCACTAAATGCGGGGCGTTTCGGCAGACGATGTCTTTCCCCTGCTCCCAGGCAGAGACCATATTCTGAAAATTCATCATGGCGGCCATCGGGGATTTATCCTTGACCATCTGGCGCATGATATCGATCGTCATAGAGGTGAGTTTTCTTACCTCTTCCTTATTATAGACGACTATCCAGCGAATCGCCTGCTGGTTGATGCCTGATGGCGCGTAACGCACTACATCTAATAGCTGTTCCAATGTTTTCCTGTCTACCGGCTGCTGTTTATAGCGCCTGATGGACCGTCTCATGGGGAAATAGCTTTTGATCTGCTCCGCTGTTATGGCGGGTTGATTTTTTGGGATATCCATCTTAAACAGATCAGTGCCTATAACTTCCACTGCCTCGTTAGGACAGAATGCTTCACATTGCCCGCACTGGATACACTTCGCCTTGTTTTCTGCGGATATAAAGGGGTATTCATCCGCACCGGGTTTACTAATGATACCTACCGGGCAGACCTCAACGCATACCCCGCATTTGATACAGATCTTTTGATCAAAAACTGTCTCGCTCATTAAACTCCTCCAAGCTAATTTAAGGGAATATTTATATTTCCTTATACTCCCCGCCCCTGCTGCCTGTCAACCCTATTTATAATTATTCGCTTGACTAGATCCGGTCATCAGCAATATCATTAAGCAATAAAGGAGCTTATATGGAATGCGCAGAAACCAAGAATACTGACAAAGCCTGCTGTGGACCAGCGGCCAATGAAAACATAAAATACAAGCCGATAGCTCTTATCGGGGGCCGGATAACTACGGATTGGCGCCTTAGCGACTATATTGGGGCGATCGCCGTACGATTGAACATTAACCGTATGGATTACGCCGTGAAACCGGGCCTATACCGTGTGGGGAACCCCGGCAAAAACTCTCCTGTACTGGTATCGGCGAATTATAAGCTCTCTTTTGATGTCTTGCGCCGGGAACTGGCCGGAGTTGACGCCTGGCTGCTGGTATTGGACACCAAAGGGGTTAATGTCTGGTGCGCGGCTGGCAAGGGAACATTCGGCACGGCTGAACTGGTAAAACAGATCGCCGGGACCAAATTGGCGGAAGTTGTTACTTCCAGGACCGTTATTCTGCCCCAGTTGGGAGCTCCGGGAGTGTCGGCCCAGATGGTTAGCGCTTTCAGCGGGTTTAGCGTGAAATACGGTCCGGTGCGGGCCAGTGACATAAAGAAATACTTATCCGCGGGGATGAAGGCTGATGCAGCTATGCGCCGGGTGACTTTCGGCGCCTGGGACCGGGTAGCTGTCTCCTGGACGGAGCTTGTGCCGGCGGCCTGGAAAGGCCTTATCATCACCATAGGCTTGATCATCATCAATATCTTTTTCCCCAGCAGGATATTATTGATCATTTTGGCGACATTCTGGGTGGCCATTCTGTCAGGAACATTATTTACCGCCCTGCTCTTGCCGTATTTACCCTTTAAGGCTTTTTCGGCTAAGGGCGGGATATTGGGAGGGATAGTAACGGCTGGATTTTTGACTGCCTGCAACCGCTATTCTCTTCTGTATATCCCACCAGTCTCGGTGGCGGCCTTAACTATATTGATGACCGCAGTTTCCGCTTTCCTGGCCCTGAATTATACCGGTTGCTCCACCTACACCTCCCCTTCCGGGGTAAAAAAAGAGATCAGGTTGGCTATGCCGGTGATAATTTCCCTGGTGGTAATAGCCGGGGTGTTAACTTACATAGGGAGGATGATTTAGATGAGCTTAATATATCTCGCAGGGGTTTCTACTTTAAAATATGATGAGAGCAAATGCCGGAATTGCGGCCGGTGCGTCGAGGTTTGCCCGCATGGCGTTTTCATTATTGAGAACAAAAAAGCTAAAGTTGTAAATAAGGATGCCTGTATCGAGTGCGGGGCCTGCCAGATGAATTGCCAGTTCGAAGCGATAACGGTTAATGCCGGTGTTGGCTGCGCGTCGGCCCTGTTGAACGCCAAACCCGGCGAAAGCGGAACGTGCGGCGGAGAAGGTTGCAACTGTGGTTGATACTGTAATTATTTAACGGACGGATCGCCGTCTTTAAACTTCATGGTAACGTGTGTCCCGTCACAAAATGGCTTATTTTTTGATCTCCCGCAACGGCAGAGAGTCACCCTGTTCCTTACCTCGTAGGCTTTACCGTTAGCTCCCCTCACCCGGATCCTGCCCTTGACCCAGAGCGGCCCGCTATGTTTTTTACGGGGATTCTCAATGACGCCTATTGACGGGGAGAATTCCGGCTCGAATGCTTTACCCGTCTTGGGGTCCCGCGCTACTAACCTGCCTGAAGGACAATCACATGCTTCATGGATAGCAGTTTTTTTGGCTGACGGATCCTGCGATCTTTCCGTAAGATTCCAGGCGTCGCCGGCCCGGTGGCAAAATAGGGCTACCGCGCAGAAAGCTTCAGCATCATCCAGGACCAGTCCGGGGCCGGTAGTGGTTTCGGTTACCTGGTCTTTGTGCGGTATGTGTGGGGCCGTTTCTTTCCCTTTAAATCTCGATTTCTTGTGGGAACCATCACAAAATGGTTTGTCCTTGGAATGCCCGCAACGGCAGAGGTTGTAGGTTCCCTGGAGTGGAAATTTCTTACCGCGTTTCCAGAGTATGGGTATCCCCTTAGCGTCCGAGATGATAATTTCTTTAGCTAAGGGAATGGATCCGGATACCTGATATGGGCCATCTTTGGTGACAGTGATTTTTGGGTTTTTCATTATCTATCTCCTACATGAGCGTATTAGGTTAGTTAGCTGATGTTCGTCCAGCCCGCTGCCTCGTGCACCGTCCAAGCGTTTGACCGCTTGTCCATTCTCAAAATATATTACGGTCGGCACCACTTCGATGGAATACTTTTCCTCGCACTCAGGTGTCTGGTCGGTCACTACCTGGCAAAACTTCTGGGCGTCGCTTTTAGCGTATTTTTCGAAAATCGGCAGGAATTCTTGAGAGTAAGGACACCAGGAAGCGTAAAAAAGAACGAACATGTTCGGGCACTCGCTCAATATCTTATCGAGATCCGACTCGTTTTCAATAATCCTGCTCATTAATTCCCCCAGCCGCCATATCTTACAATTTCTTTAAAGCTCAATCTATCCTTAGGGCTGGGGCAGGGTTTATCCGGATATCCCAGGATCAGGAGTTGCACTACCCGGATATCTTTAGGTATGCCCAGGATCTCCTTAACCTGATCTTCATAAAAAGCCCCAATCCAGCAAGTCCCTAACCCCTCTTCGGTCGCTTTAAGCGCCATATGTTCAATGGCAATAGCCAAATCAATGGTATAGGCCAATTGACCGCAGGTCATGGTATAATTATCGGTCTCGGCACAACAAGCAATTATCACCGGCGCCTGGCTGACAGAGACCTGGTTTTTGGCGGCTTTCGTAAGGCGCTGACGGGTATTTTTATCTTCGACTATTATAAATCTCCATTCCTGCCGGTTACCGGCGGAAGGCGCCAGCCTGGCTGCCTCAAGAATCATCTCCAGTTTTTCTTTCTCCACCGACCGGTCCTGGTAACTGCGCACACTGCATCTTTTTTTGATCGCTTCCATAACATCCATGATATTTATTCCTCCCTTATATGGTAATTACTTTAATTTTTCATGAATAGTTCGCATAAGTTTGCCGGGTTTAATACCTTGGGGACATTTCTCTTCGCATTGACCGCACTCAGTGCAGGAGTTGGCGCGTTCATTTTCCGGAAAGAATCTGTTGTATATGAAGCGGGATATGGCCATGTCGTCGTAAATAACGCCGTTGTTATAGAGTTCAAGTACTCCGGGGATATCCACGCCCTGGGGGCAAGGAAGGCAGTAGCCGCATTTTGTGCAGGGAACAGCGGCCCGCTTCAGGAAGGTGGCGCGAACCCGCTCGATTAATTTCAGGTCCTCAGGTAAAAGCGGCTGGATACTGAGCAATTCGGCTGTTTGCAGGTTTTCATCGATCTGTTTCATGCTGTTCATGCCACTAAGCAGGGATGTGACTCCCGGCTGGTTCCATACCCATTGCAGAGCCCACTGCGCCGGAGATCGTTTAGTACCATATTTCTCGAACATTTTCATCACTTCTTGAGGCGGGGCCGCGAGCCGGCCGCCGAGTAAGGGCTCCATGACGATGACCGCCAATCCTTTGGCGGCGGCATAGCGCAGCCCTTCAGTGCCGGCCTGATTCTCAGTGTCCATGTAATTATACTGGATCTGGCAGAAATCCCAACGGTCATAGCCGTCCACGATAGGCTGGAATGATTTATGATCATCATGGAAAGAAAATCCGAGATGGCTGATTCTCCCGTCCGCTATGGCGGCCTCGGCTTTCTTCAGCAGGCCGAATTTGAGCACGGTTTTCTCCCACTTCTTCTTGTCGAGTCCATGCAATAGATAAAAATCAATATGATCGGTTTGTAATTTTTTCAGCTGTTCATTAAGGAATTTGTCGAAGTCATTGGGCGCAGTGACGAACCACAGTGGTGATTTTGTCGCCAGTTTCACTTTACCACGATAGCCATCGCCAAGCGCTTTGCCGGTAACAATCTCACTATTCCCGTTGTGGTACGGATAAGCGGTATCAACATAATTTACCCCGCGGTCAATGGCGGAGCGAATCAATCGCACGGATTCTTTTTCGTCTATATCGCCGCTCATAGGTTTGTTGTCCCGCGTAGGCAGTCGCATACAACCGAATCCTAATACGGATATCTGATAATCGAGTTTTCCGAATTTTCTGTATTTCATAAAGGACTCCAGGGTTATTGTTCTGTTGCTTTATCGGTCAAAAAACTATAAGACTTAACCAAAGCGTGAAAAGCTTCAATATTTTTGGAAAATTCTTCTTCGGTTTTTGTTGATAAATAAATGAGTACTATGGCTTTTTGTTCCGGTATATACGCTGTGGCTAAATAGCTGTTATTCGCGTCCCCGCCAAAATATACCACCTTGGCCTGCTTCTCAACCTCTATGAATATTAAACCCTTTGGTTCGGCTTTAAGATTGGGGGAATCTTTCTTGAATTTATCCATATCCCTTTTCATAACATCATCAATATTTTCAGTATTTACTAATAGCACGGCATTGGTATAACATACAACTTCTCCGTTTTCCCAGGAAGAGCCGGCGGGATAAAAGACGGCGTGCAACCCCTGGGATAACCCGCTCTGGCTGTCAAGGATCCACCCTTTGGGAGCGGTTAAGATATATGAATATCCCTCTCCGGATATCATTCCTGTATTAATATCTTCCTCGGCCCTGGCTGTAATTTGAGAACACATTAGGATAAATATCAGTAAAAATAATTTCTTCATATCAAATAGATAGCTTTAAGCTGCTCAAGGGTTTGGTGCAATGTCTCGTGGATGCCGGCGCCGATCTTGGTTATCTCGTATTGCCCGAATTTTATGGACAACTCATCCTGCTTCGCGGCCGGTAACCCTTTATCCGCCATCGGGAACAGGATGTTGGCCTCCGTGTCAAAATGAGTTTTGAGCGTGATCACGTATTTATGCCCTGGCTTGATGATATTGTTAGCCACTGTATGATCCCCGGCTTTATACTTCTCAAACGCCGCTCTCATCTCTTTCATATTGCTGCGGCAGGAATCATGGTCCTGGATCATCGCCCCCAATGGTCCGCCGTCTTTCGGAATGCCTATCTTTTCCAAAGCAGGGAAGAACAATTCCTCTTCTTTGCCAAAATGACATTTACCGACATAGAGTTCCAGATAGTTCAAAGCCTGCTCGACATGCTCCAGACTCGCTCCCTCCGTGGATTCAAGCTTAAAAACGAGTCTCTCAAAGATATTCAGCATGATCTTGATGTCTTCGTGCTCTTTTTTCAGTATTTCCGTTGGTTTCATTGTTGTTCCTCCCTATATTTACTACATAAGACACCCTTTCCATGTTTTTGTCAATATTTAATCCTTTTACTTCAGCAGTTTTTGTAATATAGACCAGCCCGAATGAAACCATCCCAGACCATAATGCGTTCATAAACTTCCCCTTTATTGCAACTTATCAAGTATCTCGTACAAGACCCCTCCGGCTATATCGGACTTGGGGAATAAATATTTGCGAGCAGAAATTGTGATTTCAGTCATATTACCCGTTTTTTTCTTAAGGATAATCGCCACCCTGGCTCCGCTAATTTTAGCCTTGATCTCTCCATTTACCGCTTCCTCTTTAGTAACCCTGCCCATACGCCCTGCTATCTCAAGACTTACCTTATACGTATGTTCAAAACCTACGGCAAGTATTTGCCGCACGCTATCTTTGCTTATAAATTCCTCTGCTACAGCAACAGGGGTTGCCGCTATGGTAATCGGCAGCGCCGCTACACCCGCCAACATAACCACTCCATAGATCTCGGCGCCTTTTATCGTGGCAGCCTTCAGAGGCTCTTCTAGTACCAGTAAAGCCAAATGTTGAGCGCTGGGGATACCCTTGTAGGTATTGTGCTTATTAACATTGTAGACGCGTACGCTGGGTTCCTGGCCCGCTGTATAGTCCTTGTAAACTATCTGGCCCATGCTTAAATTAAGGATGTCGATCTGCATTTTGATGGTGGACGAAGCTTTGTATTCTTTCACTATTTTCAGAGAATCGACATTGAGTTTCCCATCCTTATTTTTGACTACCCCCATTTCCTTTAAGTCGACATCCACAAGCAGGAAGTGGCGTTTCGGATTAAACAGGGTAGAGCGATCATAAATAACCTTTATTTTGGGGCAAGATACCAGCACCCCTTCCGGATATCCGGTAGGGTTATAAATTTTAAATCCGGATATGCGTATAGTAGAACTAAAGTAATCCAACGAAAACCTGTCCATATGCACAGGCGCACCTATCATGCCGGAAGCAACCGTTGTTACTACGGATTTAATGATCAGGTTTTTAAAAACTGCTATGCCTGCTAAGGAAATGACTACTATCCCCAGCACGATAATAAGTTTTTTCATAACACATCCCCGTATTTAACTGGCCTTAGGCCCCATGGTTAAGCCCACTACACCGGCTATACTCGCTACCGCTCCACCGATCAGCAGCCAGAGTGCCCTGTCTGTGGGTTCACCTGTGAAGAAGCGGGAAACACCGGAAGCAGCTGAATGGTAAGCGTTATAGCCAAAAACCAGCAAAACAACTCCTATCACCAGAAGTACAACTGATAAACCTTTATTCATAACATCCTCCTCTACTTTTTCTTCTTGTTCCTGTCTTTTTGCGCCTTGGTCATCTCGATCAAGTCCAGGACATTGCCTTCGGTAACTGGATTTTCAATACGTGTTACCTCCTTTTTTCTTTTAATTTTACACCCTGGGAGAGCTCAAGACTATTGGCTGATTCCTCTTTATTTTGACTTTTTTCTACATAAATAAAAAAGCCTGCATATAGTATGCAAGCTTCGCTGTATTTGTTTTCTTACTGCTTATCCCATTTTATTTCTTACGGGCCTTGTGATATTTGCGCCGAATTTCAGCAATATCCACTTTGGTTGGCGGTAATTTCATCCCCATGGATTCAAGTTTTTCAATAACTATCTTGGACACGGCGAGATCACGGAACCATTTATGGTTGGCAGGAATGATATACCATGGCGCATAGGGAGTGCTCGTCTTACTCAAGGCCTTTTCATAGGCCCGGATGTACTCATCCCAGTATTTTCTTTCTTCATAGTCGGCTTCACTTATTTTCCAACGACGCTCGGGGTCATCGAGACGCTGCTGGAACCGCTCCAGCTGTTCTTCCGGGCTGATGTGCAGCAAAAACTTCAAAATATGCGTTCCATTGGTGACCAGTTTTTTCTCGAAATAATTGATGAATTCGTAACGCTTTGACCAAACTTTTTTTGGGACAGTTTTATGCACCCGCGCCACCAGGACGTCTTCATATTGTGAGCGGTTAAAGATAGTCACCTCGCCTTTGGCCGGAACCTGTTTTTCAATGCGCCAGAGGAAATCGTGCGCAGCTTCTTCTTTCGTCGGGACCTTAAACCCGTAGACTTTCGTTCCTTGTGGATTCATAGCGCCCAGGACATGGTTGATGACCCCGTCCTTACCAGCGCCATCCAGCCCCTGCAGGCAAATAAGCAGTGAATGTTTCCCTTCGGCGTATAAATGATATTGCAAGTCGCGCAGGTGCCGGTTATATTTCTCGATCTCTTCCTTGGCCGAAGCTTTATCCTTGTTCTTAATAGTAAAAGTCGGATCAATTGTGCTCAAGTTAACTTTATGCCCTGGTTTAACCCGAAATAGTTCACTATATTTCATATTCTCCTCTTGTTCTACTTGATACTTCCTAGATTAGGTTATAAACCCGCTACCCACTCCCTGTCAATCATTTTATAAACGAGGAACCCGCCAAAATATTGCGGAGGTTGTATTTTTTGTGGTATAATCCCCTGTATGGAGAACAGGTATTTTGCGGGAATTGATATAGGCGGTACTAAGATAGCGGTCGGATTAGCTTCTTCTGCCGGTCGTCTGGCCGGACGGGTAAAATCGTCTACCCCTAAGCATTCATCACCGACAAAAATTGTCAGGTTAATCCGCGATATGTTAGTAGGACTGCTCCATGACTGCGACTTGGATAAAAGGGACCTGTCTGGCATTGGTATAGGCATTCCCGGGTTGGTGGACAGCGCTAAGGGAAGGATAATTCACACGGTAAATATGAATCTCTCCGGCGCGGAACTGCGGAAACCACTGGAGAAAACTTATAAAGTTAAAGTGACCCTCGGTAATGATGTTAATTTGGGAATACTGGGTGAGCAATGGCTGGGAGCGGCGAGAAAGGCCCGTAATGTGGCTGGCTTATTCATCGGCACCGGGATAGGCGGCGGAGTAATAGTCAACAACGGACTTTTGACCGGCGCGCACGGTGCGGCCAGTGAACTTGGCCATATGATCATTCAAGCCGACGGCCCTAAATGCAGTTGCGGGAACAGCGGTTGCCTGGAGGCCCTGGCCAGCCGCTGGGCCATGGAGAGAGATATCCGGCAGGCGATAACCAAAGGTAGGAAAACCATCGTCACTAAACTGCTTGAGCGAAAATCCGACACTATCAAAAGCAAGATACTGCGCAAGGCGCTGCAAAAAGACGACCCCCTGGTCACAGAAATATTGACCGCGGCGGCGCGCTGGTTAGGGATAGCTTGCATTTCCTTAAGACATATCTATGATCCGGAAATTATTGTGTTAGGTGGCGGGGTCATTGAGGCCTGCGGTGATTTCATGCTGCCGATAATCAGAAAAACGGCGCAACGAGACCGGTTATTTGAAGGCGTGGATGATTGCGGGATATGCTCTTCTCAACTGGGAGACGATGCGGTGATCTTAGGCGGTGTAGCCCTGGCAAAAGGTGTTCGCTCCCAGAGCCGGCTAAATTCCAAATAGGTGTTTTTACGTAAGACATCGTAGTTTCCCGCCAAATGCTCTACCGTTTCCCTGAAACTATTATCTTGCCTGCGCAGCCGACCAACCTCTGACAAAAACTCTAACAAGACATCAAGCTCGCGGAAATCTCCCAGTACATCCTGGATATCCCGGCTGGACCGGATATATCTGTCAACTTTTCGGCCGTACCAGGGCCGGAAAATTTCCAATGTGTAGCGCAGGTTCTTAGCCGCGATGCGCAGCAGGTGAAGTTCTTTAGCGTTAGCGGGATCATGCACATAAGACCGCAAACTCCGCACCAGATTGATCCTTTTTATTATCACACCCCGGCGGTGAGCGGTAAAGGCGGCGCCAGCGTTTATATTATCTCCTGCCCCTAGCCCCTCGATCCCGGACTTTAACCCGGAGAATCTTCTCTTCATCCTATTCTTGTTCAACACGAGCTTAATTTGCTTTTGTATTTCCTTTCTTCTTTTGTCCAATAACCTGATCATAAACCGTATATTCGCGCCGTGCGTAGCCGGTTCTAATTCCTCACCGGCCTTTTCCAGATATCTGATCTGGATATCAATCTGCCGGCCCTGTCCCAGCGTGCGCCCGATCCGGCGTACCTCGCAGCGCCATCCTTTAACTTTCCCCGCGGGCAGGATCTCCTGAAAAACGCTCAGGGCCGCGCGCAGACGCCGGGAAGCCACGCGCATCCGGTGCAGCGACTCTATCCCCTCTTGCCGGCACACAGCTTTACGCTCCCGCAAGAAATGCTTAAGATAGCGGGAAAGGATTTCTGGCGCGTATTCATACAGGTCTGGTTTATTATTTCGCATAATGTTCGATGAGATTTTCCTGCGCGTTGAAGGCTTTATCTTCCGGTTTGGAGCGGATATACTGCCCGGCGGAATCAAGCCGATAGGCTTTGAGGTTATCCCGCCAGTATTCATCCAGGATCGAACTCATGTGCTCATTCAGGTCCTTCCTGGTTACTTCGAAAAGAAGCTCTATCCTGCGGTCAAAATTGCGTCCCATCCAATCGGCGGAGGAGAGGAAAGTCCGGGGAGACGAATTATTATGAAACATGAAGATCCGGGAGTGTTCCAGGAAACGGCCCACGATGCTCTTAACCTCTATATTATCGCTCAGGCCCTTGACTCCAGGCATCAGGCAGCATATCCCGCGAACGATCAACTTGATCTTAACTCCCGCGGCTGAAGCCTCATACAGTTTGTCGATCATCTGCGTGTCTTCCAGGGAGTTCATTTTGGCAAAGATGGCGCCGTTCTTGTACTTTTTCTGGAAATCGATCTCCTTGTCGATCAACTCAAATAAATATTTGCGCAGGTCATGCGGGGAGGCCACTATTTTCTTCCAGCGGCCGGGCAGGGAATACCCGGTGATGACATTAAAAATATCCGCTATGTCCATAGCAAAATCATCGCTCTCGGTGAAATAGCCGATATCGGTATAAACCCGGGCGGTAATTTCGTTATAATTACCGGTGGATAAGTGCACATAACGGTGGATGCGACCTTCCTCTTTCCTGACTATCAGAGCCATTTTGGAATGAATCTTCATTCCCGGTATCCCGTAAATCACATGACAGCCGGCTGCTTCCAGGTCCCGGGTCCATTCAATATTTTTCTCTTCGTCAAAGCGCGCCTTCAATTCCACAAAGACTGTTACCTGCTTCTTGTTCTTGGCCGCCTTCGCCAGAGCCCGGACTATGGCCGAATCTTCATTCGTGCGGTAAAGCGTCATCTTAATGGCCAATACGTCTTTGTCCGCCGCCGCGGCCTGGATTAAGTCCACCGTAGGCTGGAAAGATTGATAAGGCAGGTGCAAGAGAAAATCGCCTTCTTTTACCTTATCAAATATATTCTCATATTCCAGTTTGGCCGGTGTGTAACTGCGATATGATAATTCCGGCTTAACCACCTGAGCGGGCAATTCAGCCAGTGAAGACAGGTCAAGATCGCCCGAGATAGAAAGTATCTCCTCTGGGGGAAAATCCAGGTTTGCCTGGAGCAGTTCCAGTAGTTCCGCGTAGCCGCTTTTTTCTACCTGCAGACCAACCACGTTGGCTTTCGGCCGTTTTTTAATTTCACCTTCGATGGCTTTCAATAAGTCCGGCGCGTAGTCTTCCTGCAGAGAGAGCTCGCTGTCGCGGATAATCCTGAAGGCAAAATTATTAAGCAGTTTGTAACCCCGGAAAAAAGCTTCCATATTGTTGCGGATCAGGTCATCAATGAAGATGAAACAGTTCTCATCTTTTTCCGAAGGCAGCCGGTAAAGCCTCGGGACCGATTTAGGGATGACGATAACCGCCAGGTACGAGTTGTCACCGCGACTCAGCTGGATAGCGAAAGCGTTAGTCTTGGAATGTAACACCGGGAAAGGATGGCCCTGGTCCACGGCCATCGGCGTGATTATAGGGAATAAGGTCGTTTCAAAATATTTTTTCGCCGCCTTCTTTTGCTCAGGGTTAAGCTGCTCGTATTTGAGAATAAAGATCTTGTTCCTGGTCAGGTCCGCGCTGATATCCCCCTGGTAAACTGAATATAGTTTGGCGATCAAGGCCTCCACTTTGGTCCGTATACCCTCAGCCAGTTCCGGCGGATAATAGCCGAAATCATCCTTACGATTATACCCGGCGGCCAGAAGCCTCTTTAAACCCGCCACCCGGACGGTGAAAAATTCGTCCAGATTGCTGGCGGCGATACTGAGGAACCGCAGCCGTTCCAGCAGCGGATTGTTCCGGTCACAGGCCTCAGCCAGCACGCGCTCGTTAAAAGCCAGCCAGCTCAGGTCGCGATGTATATATATTTCTTTTGGGTCCTTTTGGCCTTTAACCACAGGTCCTCATTCCGCGTGCTGTATTTTTAGATTGATCTTATTACCGGAGATCTCTTCAAACATTTCTTTTTTCTCTGTAAAATCTACTTTTTCCAGGATAAAGTTCGCTTCCACCACCACGGTTAAGGTTATATCCTGGCTGCGGTTAAATTTGATATCCATTTTTTTAACCTTTTGCTTATGCGAGCGGTCCAGCGCGTTGGCTATGCGCAGGATAGAACTTAACTTTTGCACCAGCACCTGCTTATCCTTCGGCAGGGCGTTGTACAGGAGATGGCTTCTGGCCGGCGCTCCCTTACGATGGTAGCGACCGATACAGGCGATGACCTTGATCTCCTCTTCCGTAAGACGGAACAGATTAAGGTTGGAGATAAGGTATTCGCTGTGTTTGTGATGCGCCCGATTGTAGAGAAACATCCCGACGTCATGCAGGTAGGCGGCGAGCAAAAGATAAAGAGAATCGGATTTCTTGAGACCCAGTGTTTCCTTGAAATTGTCGAACAGGATGTCCGACAGTTCCGCGACTTTCTGCACGTGCTGCATATCGGTGTTGAATTTGCGGCAGATCGAGGTGGCGATGGATATCAGCTGATTGGTTTTGTTGTATTTCGGGGAAATATCGAAGTCCAGGATCAGGTCGGCCAGCACCGCCTCAGCCAGCGACACTTCCAGTATGTAAATATTCTTATTCTGGCTGAGTCGCACGAAAGTGGTCAGGATTATGGCGTAGCCGGGAAAAGTATCCGCAGTTTCCAGGGGGATTTTGTATTCGCTGGCGATATCTTCGATCTTCCGGTCCGTCAGCTTGCCTAAAAGCACGCTGATATCGGCTTCGCCCAGTTTAAAGAAAGCCTCCGGTGGTTTGTTAGTGGACATTATTTGAGGCAAGAACGCGGCATAAGTTTCATCGATCAGGATAATATCGTCAATGTTTATCGGCGGCATTTCCCGTTTCAGGTAATCAAATTCGTTATCCGTGTTTTCCGTAGCGGCTTCGTAATTCTCGAGCAGACTGCCGTCCAGTTTGCTTAATAGCTGCCGGATGCGCATAGTGCCAAGTGGCAGCCCGATATTCATCAAAGTGTAACCCTGGGCCATGACCGAGATATCCAGACTGCCGGCCCCTAGTTCCGCGATCAGTACGTTCTTTTCATGCAGAGGGTACTTATCCTTTAGTTTTTTGTGCAGGTAAGCGTCGATGTAATAGATGACGTCACCCACGGTCAGGACCTCTATATTAAAACCGGTCCGGCGGTAGATGGTATCAACGAACATGGCTCGGTTCTCCGCTTCGCGAACCGCGGTGGTAGCTATAGCCTTCACACTGGTGATCGAGTATTCCTTCAGTTTCTCGCTGTATTTCTCCAGTATCGCCACGGTCCGATTGATCGTTTCCTGGCTGATACGGTCCTTAAAAAACGTGTCGTTACCTAAAGGCAGTAAATTCTTCAGCGATTCCAATATCTTTATATCGCCTTCGTGTTCTTCCGCTATCAGCAGTTTGATGGAATGGGTGCCGATATCCAGCACTGCCGCTCTGAGGGGATCTTTTTCTTTCATAGTAGTTCCTTGGGTGGTTTATTTTTTTTCTTGGGATAGTCAAAAAACGCTACCCGGCCGCTTTTTCTCGTTACTTTTTTCCATGAATTTACGTTAAAATCCACGCCTAAAACACCACTGGTGGGAAATTTTACGATCAGGCGCGGGGTCAGGTAGTTAGCCAGGTTAAGAAACTCAGGGTTATGGCCGAATATCATGGCTGTTTCCGCGGTGTCAGCGATTTGCTTAATGGCCGCCATCAACTTCAGGACATTGGCCCGGTACAGGGATTTTACTGTCACTATATCCCGGCGGGGAACCCCTATCTCCTCCGCTAAGCGTTTGGCGGTGGCCAAAGCCCTTTTAGCCGGGCTGGAGTAAATGGCGTCTACGGTTATTCCCTTTTTTTTCAAACGCCGGCCCATTAGCCGGGAATCTCTTAAGCCCCGTTTGTTCAAGGGCCGCTCTATATCAGTAATATCGGGAATATCCTTGCTGGATTTAGCGTGTCTAACCAGGTAAAGATGTTTCATAACTGCTCCTTAAGGGAAAAACCTTATTCAAAAAGCGCAAAAAGCCACCCTATCTTACCGGGTTGCTTTGATTTTATCTCCCCCTATTATATTTATAGACCCCCTGGACGCCTTGTGTCAACCCCATTTTGCATTATTTACCTATATTTTACAAGCGGCTGATTCCGCTTTATTCTGACTTTTTTCTACATAAATAAAAAAAGCCCGCAGATAACCCGCGGGTTTCAACTGCATTTGATTTATTATGGTTTAAAGATAATGTAAATGGCTAATGATCCATTCGCCAAGATATTTACTGATTATTATCACAACGGTGGCGATGATAATATGCTCAAATATAGCAGAAACAGGATTAAGCCCTTTCCTTTTGGCGATCAAATAACTAAAGAGACCCAAAGTTACTAAGCCGTAGATGATTGAGACCCTGACGGCCATTTCTACGGGGAGTAATAACACTATCAGTATGAACCCGAAAGAAACCAGCAATCGGGCAAAGAAATTGGTAAAAGTTCCTATCCAGACCTCTTTTTTCTGGATGTCTTCGGTCTCCTGGTAAATATGGATACCCAGTGAATCGGAAATATTATCCGCCAGAGCGATAACCATCAAGCTCCCGATAATACTGGTTTTGGCGTTAGGGGAACTGTGCAATCCTGTCACTATGGCCAGATTAGTGATAATAGCCGAGGTCGCGCCGAAGATATATTTCTGCAAACTAAACCTGTGCGGTTGTTTCGTCTCCAAATTACCTCCTTTATCATCCATAATTGAACAGGTCCCTGATGGTAAACAACTGCTCCTTCTGGCAAGCGTTCAGGGCGTTGGCGATCTTCTGCTTGATATGCGGCGTGAGACGCCGCCCTTTGCGACCCTTTTGCACCATTTTATGCGTCAACTGCTCCGTTGACGCGTTGACAATATCCGAATTGGTTATGCTTAGCCGCGTCATTATCTCGTCTAATTGTTGCGAACCGTAATTATCGGCCATAAAATTTACCTCGCCTATTCCTCGTCATCGATATCCAAAAGGTTGCTTAGAGTGTTCAAGCATTAAGCTTTAAGTTCCGAAGTGCAGTTTGGGCAGCGTACCGCTGTAAGCGGAATGTCCGTGGCGCAATACGGGCATTTCTTGTTGTTAGGAGCGGCAGCAACTGGCTGCTTCTTGAGTTTGTTGATGTTGTGGACCAGAATGAACACGGCGAAAGCCACTATCACGAAGCTGATTATCTGGTTCAAAAACTGGCCGTAATTAATGGTCACGGCACCTGCCGCTTTAGCGGTGGCCACGGAACTATAAGGCCCGGCCACTGTCAGCCCTTCCTTGAGAGTAAAGAATAGATTGGAAAAATCTACCCGGCCCATTAATAAACCGATAGGCGGCATTAATACATCCGCCACCAATGAACTGACAATAGTGCCGAAGGACGCACCCACAATTATACCAACCGCCATGTCCACGACATTACCTTTTACGGCAAAATCTTTAAACTCTTTTAACACTGACATTTTGCCCTCCGTTATTAATAGTTAATAATGAGAGTTACCAGTAACATAGTGTCGTTCTTATAGAACCCTGCCGGAGGCTTATTAACATGCTTTACTATAAACGATGTTTTTAGTGACAAATGCGTGGACATGGAGGCAATAAGCGCTGTTTCCGCGGTTACTCTATACGCATCACTGTTCTTTAAATCCGCCAGGTATTCAACATCCTGGCTGGCGGTGGCAGTGGCGCTCAATATACGCACGTACTTGGCATAAGCCCGGCCGGTGGCATATTCGGATTTAGGTATACTATCATAATGATCTTCAGTAATATATCCTGCTCCCAACTCCGCATTCAGTTTGTCCTTGGCCAAATCCAGGAGCAGCCGGCCCTCGCCGACACCCATGTCGTAGCGGTCTCTTACCCCGGCGAACCGGTCCTTGTCCCAGCGGATCTTCTCGAACAGATAGTCTTTATCGGTCCACTTCCTGGTCACTCTTTCACTGGCAAAATATTGCTCCGCAGTAGTTACCTGCTGGTTCGTGGTGTTAAAAGCTCCGGCTTCGACTTCCAGACCGTCCTTGGCCCAGTCATAATTATATTTCCCTTTAGCCGACAGCGTTGTTGCCTTAGTGTTACCGTTGGCATTGACAAAAGAGACCTCCGCGTTCGCTTTCCAGGGTTTGGCCGGCGCGTCCGCGGCCTGCGCCACCAGGGCGATTAATAGTATCAGCATTGACAAATAAATCATAATTGTAATAAATTTTTTCATATTACTGCTCCTTTACCAAATATTATATCTTAATCCCCAGCTGGAATCTTCCGGTAGCAAACCAACGATAGCCGCGTCGTTTGCAGAATCGTAATTGGCACATATGCGCCCCACTCGGGAATCGTAAGCCCAGCCGCCTCCGCCGGTAATCTTGGAATTGCGGACAATGAAAGTATCGGCCGGGTCCAGGGGAGCCCCCGAGGTCACTGGGTAAACCGTCTTTAAGCGGAAGAAGGGATCAGCGGGGATCCTTTCCAGAAATGTTTTACTATCAACATCTACCGCAGTCCCCTCCCACAGGTCATCTAATATTGAGGGATAAGAATTACTGCGAGAATTAGCCTTATATGATTCTAGAGCTGAACGGATGGTTCGCAGGTTACCTTTCAGATTCGCTTCTTTACTATCCCTGGTAGCTCCGCCGAACCGGGCGATCACTATTGCCGCCAGGATGCCCAGTATCACTATGACGATCAATAGTTCCACTAACGTAAAGCCTCGCCTATTATTAATCACCGGTACTCCAATCGCCTCATGATTTCTTAAGATCTGGATATGTTCCTTATAGCACAAAAACAGGATTAGGGCAATATAGAGCCAAATAAAAAAAACGGGCTCTGCATTAGCAGAGCCCGTTCCATTAGGTTATATAGTTATATTTTCACTACATTCGCCGCTTGATTGCCTTTCGGGCCTTGTTCGATATCAAATTCCACTTCCTGGCCTTCATTCAGTGACTTGAAACCGTCACCTTTTATGGCCTTGAAATGAACAAAAACATCTTCACCAGACTCGGGAGTGATAAAGCCGTAACCTTTTGCTTCGTTGAACCATTTCACTTTTCCTTTTGTCATTATTAACTACCTCCTTTCTTATAAACTGGAAGTAAACAATGGCAGAAAAAGAACCGCAGGTTGACTCTCACCTTGCGGTTAAAATATCAATACCTTATTTACTACTGTATTAAGTATACCTGACCAACGCCCCCTTGTCAAGATAAAAGGGCAATTATCTTTTTCTTAAAACGGCAACCAAGGATAAACCCAGCGGCGGATGTATCCACCCTTCCAGTATCCTGAGTAACGGCACCAGCTTGTTCATCAGGGTAAAATTCTCGTCGGCCTGGAAATACTGCCGCATTACCCGACTCTTGAAGAACCAGCCTAGCGCCCCCGCCAAATTAAAATAGTATAATTTTTCCACCTCTACCGGCAGAGTAGACAATATTTCGCGGAAACCCCTCTTCGCATACCGTCTATAATGTCCATCCAACTTATCCAAAGAGCCAAACAAACTCCGGTGAGCCGGGACTAAAAGACATATCTTGCCCCCCGCTGGCAGGGCCTCGACCATATGATTCAGTGCCAGCCGGTCATCAGCCAGGTGCTCCAGCACATTGACGCAGAATATAGTGTCTACAGCCTGTGACCGGAGATAGTCATAGACTTCTTTCCGGCTGATATCCTCCTTAAGAAAAACCATGTTTTTCCGTTGCTTATATTTCTCACTAATGGCAGTTATCATCTCCTGGTCTGAGTCTAAGCCGATATAGAATTCGCGGTTATTCAGGAGTTCGACAAAATTCCCCAAACCGCAGCCAAGATCCGCCACCCTTTGGCCAAGATATGGGAGAAATTGCTCGAATTGCCATTGGAAGTATGGCTGCGCCAGGGTTTGCCAGCGCTGGTAAAATTGCAGATGGGATTCATTCATTTTATTTTCTTTTCAAGCCCAGGATACTCAGGAAGAAACTGGCAAATATTATTTCGAGGCCCAAGACCAGCAGGGTAACAGCCGGTATGGTCAGGCGCAGATTCTGCGGATAAGACATGGGCCCAAAACCGTGCGCCTTCCAGTTCCACACCGCGTATATTAATATGGCTAAACCAAGCAGGGTCGTGATCAAACCCGCCACAAGGCCCGTTTCCAATTTAATGAACTCAAATAATCGCTCGATCGTATGGTCGGACGGCAGCAAATTTTCCGAGATAGCGAACACCTTGGTAAAAACCGCAAAAACTATCAGCTGAAAGCCGATCAACACGCTCATGGCGCACACCAACTGGGTGCTGGCGTCAAAACCGACCCTGCCTACCCAGATCGGACCAAATTCCAGTATGCTGCCTATAACCAGGCCCAGGATAAGCAGCGCCGCCCCGGGTATGAGGAACAGCCATCGGGGACAATAAAGCAGCATAAAGCGCAGGGTTCTCCAGCCATCGCGCAAGCTCCTGAGATGGGGCCGCCGACCTCTGCCGTCTTTATTCAGAGTTATTGGTATTTCCGTGATCTTTAAACCTTGTAAAGTCGTCTTGATAACCATTTCCGGGGCAAATTCCATGCCGATGGTGCGCAGGTCCATCTTCTCATAAGCTGCGCCGGTAAAGGCGCGCATCCCGCAATTAATATCGTGAATCGGCGAGCGGAAGAATAGCTTACCGATCGCGGTAAATAAAGGATTTCCTATCCAGCGATGGGCCCAAGGCATGGCTCCAGGCATTATCCGGCCTCCGCCCGCCGGCAACCGGCAACCCATTACCAGGTCGTACCCTTCCCGCAATTTATCTATGAACGGAGCCAACTGGGAAAAATCGTAACTGTCATCCGCGTCACCCATGACTATATATCTACCACTGGCGACCGCCATACCGCCCATCAGCGCCGCTCCGTACCCCTTCTCTTTGATTAATACCACCTTGGCGCCGTTTTGTTCAGCCAGGGCACGTGAATTGTCCGCGCTGCCATTATCAGCGACGATCACCTCACCAGCTAGTTTATTGGCGTTGAGCGCATCTTTAGCTTTTTTTACGCAAACCCCGATCGTAGCCGCTTCATCGAGGCACGGGATCAGTACTGATACAGTGATCTCTGAGTTAAGATTATTAGTCATAGCGCCTTTACCAGGTGGAAATAATTGCGTCATGAGAGTCGCCATTGGCGCAATTAACAACTACCCTGCAGATGATAGTCGAGTAAGTTATGCCAGTCGGGGTGAGATAGGCCCAGCCTCCGGTATTAGTGATATTAGCTGTCATGCCATCAACCGGGACTACATTGGTACTATTAAGCTTGTGCGTATTATAATCGTCGCAGGCTTCAGTAGCAATCGGTATGGCATCCAGATAGTTAAGGTTGGTCTGTCCTATAAAGGGCGCAGTGGCGATACCGGCTACCCCGCCGACCAGCCGGGCCGGGAAAATACCGTCGTTATCGCCATAATAAATGCTCAAGGCGGAGCGGATAGCCCCCAGGCTGCCTTTAGTCGCTCCTTCCCTGGACCGCCTGATAAAATTTTGGTAACGGGGAATAGCTATACTGGAAAGGATAGTCAGAATAGCAACCACTATCATGAGTTCTACCAAAGTAAAAGCTTCCTCATTTCCTGACAACATTTTAATGACGCCCATCTTGGTCATGGCCACCCTCCACAACTTTCTAGCGCGCCTTCCCTTTTTCCACCAGCCAGATAGTGCTATTCTTAAAGTTAAATTGAATATTAAAATACCTGAAGATGTCCGCTCCCAGGATGCCCACGCAGTCCCGGGCCGCTAATTCTCTTTTTAAAACTTCCGGCAGGACGCCCGCGGGAACGTTCATATCCTTGCCCTTGAGGTCCAGCGGCAGGTCATAAATGTCGGTTATGAAGCTCCCGGCGCCGGGATAGTATGTTTCTTGAATGTTGATATTCTTTACCCCGGTTAAAAGGTCTTCCTGCAGATAGGACCATTTGGAACCGGTATCCAGTACCATTTTCATGTCCAGCCCGGCTATTTTTACATCTATTACCGGGAGACCTAGCTCGATACTTATTGGCAGTTCGTGCATGTTTTCCTTAAAATTAATGAAATAATCGCTGCAGATTATGGCCTGAATGCCGTGTGAAACGTAGAAAACGAACTTGGTCAATATGTCCATACCCAGTAAAGCTTTTATATCAGTCTTTAACGAGTCTCTTATACTATTTAGGTCCGCGCCTTGCAGCCTATTTTCCAGCTTGTAAGACTGCCCCAGGATCTTGATCTCCGGTATCTCGCCAATACTGACCGTGGCGCCGGTGCTGATCAGGACGCGCTGGCCGTTCATAATGGCGACGATGCGGCTTTCGGCTACACTAATCGAGTATTTCTCCATTATTTCCCCATTCTGTTCTTTAAGATACTGATCGATCATTTCCTCTGGCTAATGTTGTTCCCGTTATAGCATAACTACCCTGGCCATTCAATTAAAAAAACCCGCCAGCTCCTATCCAGACGGGTTCGGGATAAACAGCAAGAACCCTATAAAATGCATATTTACCTCCTTAATAAAAAAGCAATTCCCAATTAATGAGAATTGCTTTAATTATATATCCTTTATTATCAAAACAAAATTAATACCGCTTTATCTCATCTTTTCCGTCAACCATAGCTTGACCCGCGCGCCTTCCTGTATGGACACGTTAATGTCGGCATACTTCAAGGACTTAGCCTTCCGGTAAATCTGCAGAA
This sequence comes from Elusimicrobiota bacterium, assembly GCA_003153935.1. Lineage (GTDB taxonomy): Bacteria > CAYTYR01 > UBA6262 > UBA6262 > UBA6262 > Fen-1174. The sequence continues at coordinate 25,183 of PMCA01000006.1, read as the reverse complement.
GTTCGATTTCGTCTTTCTGCGCTACGGTAGATGTGACTTCCATTTGTTGTTGCATGATCCCCTCCTGTTATAAGATGGCGCAACCGTTACCGGTGACGCGATCTTAGTATAACGTACCCCGTGTATCATTGTAATTGGCGGATTCCACTTTTATCTGACTTGTTTCTACTTAAAATAAAAAGCGCCAGTTCCGAAGAACTGGCGCTTAAAATAGGTTTAAAAGCAATACTTAACTTAATAACCCCTGGGCGACATCGGTGGTACGGATGTGGGCGGAGCGGACGGCTGGACTTCCGGTTGTCCCGGAATGCTCCCCAGAGACGACGGTGTGGACGAAATAACGGTAAAATCATCCATATCCAGATACCGCACATCCCCGTTCTGCGTCACTTCCCCTTTTACCGATACCCGGGTAACAGGATTGCCGCTTACTTGCGTTTTAAGGTTAGTCAATGCGTCACTAGCTGTTAAACAATAGTACGTACCGTTATCGGCTACCATAAAACCGCTGCAGGTCTTGCCTCCCATGGTGGAGTAACCCAAAAAATAGACTCTACCCGTCAGAAATGATTCATTCTTAGGCCAAGCCGCAGTCGCCAACATTATCATTGTGCTTATTATCAAAATTACCTTGATCAACCTCATTTTATTCCCTCCTTCGTTCACTTGTAATTAATGCTTCATACACAATAATATGACAACCGGGAGAATAAGTAAATTGGCTGATTCTACTTTTTATTGACTTTTTTCCGGCAGGCGTGATAGGTCAACGCCGGTGGCTTTCTGCAGAGCGTAATTGCTCAATACATAACTATAAGCCGCGTCCAGTTGCATCAGCCTGGCCTGGGACAAAGAATTTTCGGCATCCAGCAGGTCCAAGTTAGTTATCACCCCGGCATCATAACGGATCCTGGCCTGGTCCAGGGCAGTCTGCGCCAATTTCACCTGCAGATCGGTAGCAGACAATTTTTCCAGGCTGGAACTATAGTCGGAAACAGCTTGCCTGACATCGGTTGTTATCTGTTTCTCCACTTCCAGCCGCCGCGCCTGGGCCGCGTTGAAATTAGCGACAGCTTCCTTCTCCTGGTAATGGGTGCGTAACCCGTCAATTAAAGGTATCTTTAGGTCCCCGCCGGCGACCCAGTTCTTCACTCTCTCATTCAAGTCCGGCAAGTATCCGTTTTTAACGCCATATGAAAAATTAAGATCGATCGTGGGTTTGTTGCCGTACTTGCTCAGTTTTTCCTGCACCTTAGCAGCAGTTTCCATATCCCTGGCTAATTTTACTTCGACGCGCTCCTGCAAGGCCTGGTCAATGCTTTTGGCTTCGTCCAGCTCCACCGGCGCGACGGTAAAATCCCCCTGCAGATCCAGGCGGGTATCATTAGCTACTCCCAAAAAAGTGGTTAGCTGGATATCCTGCTTTCTCAGCATATTTTCCAGGTCTATCCGGCGATTCTGCGCTAGCGCCACCCTTACCTGGGTGGTAAGCGTTTCGAAATCGGTGGCGGTACCGGCCTTAACTTTTTTTCCGGTCTCATCCAGGTGGTCCTGGAGAATAGATATTTCTTCCTTTTCAACGGCAACGCTCCGGGCCAGGTACAATACGGCATAAAAAGACTTGATCGCTTGGAAAGTAAGATCGGTCTTGACCGCCTGAAGGTTATCCTGGGAGGTTTTCTGATAGGTCCGGGATAAGTTCAACTGAGTAGAGGTTTTGCCGAAATCAAACAGATTATGCCTTAAACCTATATGCATATCATAATTATCTGCTGGAAACATCTGGAATACTTCACTGCCAAAAGCTACCTCCTCTATCGGATGCAGCCGGTTATAAACCGCCTCTCCGGTCACCGTTGGGTAATATCCGCTTTTGCTTTGATCCACCCTGGCTTCCGCCGCGCCGGCCTGCTCCAGTGCCTGCCGGACGCTGGGGTAGTTCTGCAATGACATGGCTACCGCCTGGTTCACCGTCAAACTAAGAGTATCGCCGGCCCAAGCTAAGCCCAGCGGCATTAATAAACTTATGATGAATATCCATCCTGCTGTTTTTTTCATTTTTACTCCGGATTAACTATTTTTGGTCCTGCTTGTTTATGTACCCTTAAGAACAGGATCGGTATGATCCCCAGCACCGAGACCGCACCGGCGATAAAAAAATCGTCGGCGATGGCTTGCACATAGGCTTGTTGTATGACGTGCGACCCGATCAGCGTTTTGGCCTGGCTGGCGACAACCTCGGTAGTTCCCCCCACCGCTTGGCTGGCGAAATGCGTCAGGTTGCGATAGACCTGCTGGAAAGCCGGGGAATACTGGTCAACCGCTTGCCCAAAAGTAGTCTGGTGAAAATTCAGCCGCTGAGTAAGCAAGTATCCCAGGATCGCTACGCCGAAACTGCCGCCGATCTGGCGTATGACATTGAACAAACCCGAAGCCTGGGCCATTTTTTCCCGGGGGATCTCCATTAGGGCCACAGACGATAAAGGCGCAAAAAGCAGGCCCATGGCAAAGCCACGCAAGTAAAGAGGGAACATGATCTGCTGATGCATGGAAAATAGAGAGAGTTTGCTGTTCAAATACAAACTATAAGATAACAGCACCATACCGGTAATGATCGGGATCTTGGGATTGACCTTGTCGGAAAGGTAACCTGAAACCGGTGAGGTCAAGCCCTGCAATATACCCACCGGCAGGAAGACCGCGCCGGCCTGCAAAGCGGTGTAGCCCAGCGAATTTTGCAGGTAAAGCGGCAGCAAAAATGTGCTGCCGAACATACCCAGGCCAAAAATAAAGAGGACGATATTAGTCAGGCCAAAATTAAAATTCTTTAGCAGTCGCAATTCAATAATGGGATGCTCTATGCTGAGCTCGGTTATCATGAATGTCACCAGGCCGATCAAGGACAGGATCAGGCAGGTGACAATGAAGCCGGATGTCCAGCCGCCGATATTCCAGGCGGCATTGGCTTCCGACAGCGCCAGCATGAGGAATGCCAGGAACACGGTAGCCGACAAGAAACCGATAAAATCAAAGGACCGCACTTTCTCGGTCCAGTATTCCTTCTGGATCACCGCTGTGGCCAGCATACCGATGATCCCGACCGGTACNNACATTGACGTAAAAAATAGCCCGCCAACTGATGTTATCTATCAAGTAGCCGCCTATATAGGGTCCGAAAGAAACCGAGGCGGCTGCGGCGATGGACCAAAAGCCCATGGCGATACCGCGCTTGTTCGGCGGGAATTCGCGCATGACGATAGCCATGCCCACGGGCATCAGGAACCCGGCCCCGATACCCTGGATCACGCGGAAAAAAATAAGGATATTTTCATCCCAGGCTAAACCGCAAAGAAAGGAACCTAAAGTGAACAAGAATAACGCCAGGAAATACGTTCTCTTATAACCAAAATGATCAGCTACCCAACCCGAAATGGGCAAGATCACGGCAAAAACTAATAAATAGGCGGTCAGGATCCATTCAATAGTGTTAATATCCACACCGAAGGTGGCCATGATCTTAGGCAGTCCGACGTTAACGATAGTGGCATCGAGAACGGCCATGAAGGTGCCGATCATAATATTACCCAACACCCACCAGCGGTAGGCGTCATGCCCTATGTTGAAAGAAGGAAAATAAGCGGCCAGGTTACGCCGTATCTGATGATGAGGAGCTTCGGCCATTTTTATTTCACTCTCACTTTTAGGTATACCGACATGCCTGGCAAAAGGGAGGAAGGAGAATTATCGACGGAAATCCTTACCGGTATGCGCTGGGTAACCTTGGTAAAATTACCGGACGCGTTATTAGGGGGAATCAGGGCGAACTGGGAGGCAGTATTGGAGCCCAGCTGTATAACCTCACCGTGGAAACTCACGCCGGGATAAGCATCCACGGTCATTTCCGCCTTCTGGCCTAGTTTAAGTTTGTAGAATTTGGTCTCCTCCAGATTAGCCGTCACCCAGATCCTTTGCAAATTATTCAGCGCGTATATAGGCTGCGCCGCCTGGACCACCGCGCCGGGCAAAACCCATCTTTTAGCAATAACGCCGGCCATCGGCGCTTTTATGATCGTATTTTGCAGCTGAGTTCTGACGACCCCCAGCTGAGCGTCGGCGGTATCCACTTGGGCCTGGGCTACTTTATCCTGCACCTGGGCGGTTTGCAGCGCCTTCTGGGCGTGATCATACTGTTCTTTCGCGATAATCTTGCTGTCAAATTGGACTCGCGCCCGGGCGAAATCTTCTTGAAGTTTTTCCACGTTCACTTTGGCCAGTTGCTGGTTACGCCGCGAGTATTCCAGCGACGCCTGGGACTGTTTTTCCTGGGCCCGCAGGTCGGATTCATCCAGTACGGCCAGGACCTGGCCTTCTTTTACCGTATCACCCTCGTCAACTTTAAGTTCGGTCACCCGTCCCAATATCTTCGAACTGATGCTCAGGTTGTCCCCATCGACATAGGCGTCATCCGTGGCCACATAAGCAAAAAAATTGATGAACCAGTAGACCCCTCCCAGCACCAAACCTATTATTAGGATGATCAAAGGCACAAGCACCCTCTTTTTTTGATACAAATTACGGTCATCTTCCGACATTTAAATAAGCTCCTTTTTTTAAATCCTAAACCCCGCCATCCAATAAGGAAGCGGGGTTATATTCTTATAGCATAAATCACGGCCTAATGTAAATTACTAAAATCTACCTGTTATTGACATTTTTCACAGTTTAAGGCTAAATGTGACACTTCAATTCCAGTCCCAGGTAATCTTTACCCAGCTTAGGCACTAATTCTATAGTGTTGGCGGCGGCTTTCCCGCTGACTACCACCCGGTTGTTACGAACAGCGATCTTGGCGAAGGAATAACCGATGGCAAACCCTAACGGATAATCGCTGGCCCAGTGCACCCCGTTGTTCATCATCTGTAACTGCACCAAGGCCAATAAAGTTACCCCCACCGGCAGCACTATATAGTTATATTCCGGGTAGTTCTGGGATATGACCGTCAGGGTAAGGGTCGCCGTAGCCAAATGACCCGAAGGATAAGCGTCGTAATGCGATACATGTTTAGCATACTTAATTTGATTAGGGAAAAACCGCCAAACCCCGCCGGCTTCGGTCGAGCCATCCGGACTTTCGCGGCCGGTCACATGCTTAATTAGCTGGGTGGTAATAGCAGCGCAGGTTATTCCCTCGAACAGGGCATAAGAGGTTCGTAACGCCCGTTCATCCCCGCCCAGTTTCCCATAGGTAAAAAAAGCCGCGCCGATGGTTAGATGGGTATAGCCATCGCCGATATAATATAACCAGGAGCCGGTATCGGTCGGCCCGCGGTACAGGGGTATCTTCCCTATGGACCAGAAGGTCTTAGTATTATCTTTCTGGGATATATTGTTATCCCGGCCAAGCTCCTGCGCTTTTTCTAAGAGTTTTTGGTCATTGGGCAGGAGTATCAGCGTTAAGGCGGTAACCGCGGCGATAGCGGGAAGATTTTCTTTAGTGAAAGTATCCTTGACGTAAAATTTCAGGTCTTCGGGAACGTTTTCCAGGAATTCGAATGGCCGGGGATGAGTGTAGCCATAAGTAATACTGGGTTTTACCTGGTAAAGTTTTAACGACTGGCTAGATTCTTCCGCGCAGGTATTGGCGGCAAAACCCAGTATAAGTATAAAAAGGATTATCGTTCTTTTCATAGCTCTCAATGTCCGTTGGAAACATATATGGCAGAACCCGGGGCATTGATCACGCCAGTATTGCTTACCGTGCAAGCAATATTCACCATGTTTGTACCATTAGACCAGATTATATAATATCCTTGCGTGTTCACGTAATAGCCATACTCGACACTGGTACCGGCGGGAGAAAAAGGGTCAAGCAGTTCCTGGCTGGAGATTATCGGACCGGTGGTCCCCAGGGTATTCGCCGCGCCGTATTGCACCATTAGATGATCTATCTGCCAGCCGGTGCCGGTCGCGCGTGAGCCCGTCCAGATTCCCTGGGTACCCAGATCCGTGCCATCGGGATATTTGACCATACCGTTGACCCGCGGAGACGCGGCGTAGGCTTCCACCCCTTTCATCAGCGTATCCATATTAGACTTGGCTTTGGTCCTCTGCGCCTCCCTCTGCATGTTCCGGAAATTAGGCAAAGCCGCGCTAAGCAGCAGCGCGATAATAACCATTACTACCAATAGCTCAATTAGGGTAAATCCGCCATGGTTTCTGATGAGTCGCTCCGCGATCACTTTGATATTTTATCCAGTGGCACCAGCACAATTTCTATCCGGCGGTTCTTGGCCCGGCCCTCAGGGGTGGCGTTAGTATCCACCGGACGGGTATCGGCATAGCCGGAAACCGACAGCAGCTTCGCATCAATCCCGGTTGTTTCCAGCAGGTAACGCGCCACATGGGTAGCACGCGCCGTGGATAATTCCCAGTTAGACGCGTATTTCTGCTGCAACTCTTTGCTGATGGGTATATTATCGGTATGGCCTTCTATCCGTATCTGCTTGTCAGTGACGTTCTTCAAAATAGCCCCGACCTTGCTCAGGGTATCTTTCCCCTGGCGGTTCACTTCCGCTTCTCCCGAATTGAAGAGTATCTTGTCCACCATATTGACCGTGAGCTTACCTTGCAGCTGGGTTATCTGCACCTCGCCCTGCTTGATCTCGGTCTCCATGTCCTTAACCAGGTTATCGTAGGTCTTTTTCAGGCTGTTAATGCTGTCTTCTTTTTCCTTTTCCAGGGCCGCGACTTTATTAGCCTGGTCCTGGTTTTCCTGGGTCAGCTCGCTGATCATCTGATCCTTCTTATTTTTCGTCGCTGACAGGGCGTCGGTTAATTTCTTGTTGTTTTCCTGCAGGTCCGCCACTTGTTTCTCCAGCGCCGCTTTATCTATGGTCAGCTGTTGGGTCTGGCTCTGGTTCTTGGCCGCCTCATCCACTTTCATCCGGTACTTGCTAGCAGTAACACAACCGGTAGTTAAGATCATTAATGACAGTAATAGGATCAATTTTTTCATGACACACCTCATTTATTTTTAGACCAGCTGTAAATATGCTCAGCTGTAACCAACGGGTAGATGTAATCCAGGAATCCTCCCACCATGGGCAGTTGTCTTTGGCCGTTGATCACTCCCACTACAGTGATGAAAGCGCCTTCTTTATAGATCGCCACATCCAGCGACCGGTCAGCCAAAGCAATGAAACGGCCTTCAGAGGTCCCATTGGCCCGCGGTTGGCCGCTGCTGTTCACCGGTAACTGTGAAATAAACATATAGACGCCTTCTTTGGTAACCTGCATACTGGCTATCTGCCCGCCCCACATTATCCTCTTGCCCTGATAAGAATCCGGGTCTTTTATAACTTCCTTGAACGCGACTCCACCGGACAAGCCCGCCTTGACGTCATTGGGGATCTGCGAGGGCGTGCAACCGGACCAAACTATCGCTGCCAGGGCGATAGACACCAAAATTAGAATATTTGTTAATTTCCCTTTCATTAACACCTCCAAATAATTTTACTGCCGCTTCCACCCGCTGCGATGCCGTTTACCGACTACGATCAAAACGGCGATGACGCCAAATATTATAGATGCCTGGGATAAAGTCAGCCACGCTTCCATGTCGTTGCTGATCATAATCGCGCTTATACCCAGGGACAACGAAACGAAATAAATAAAGATCACCGCCCCTGAAGGCAGCAACCCCAGATCGACCAGATAATGGTGAAAGTGATCCCGCCCGCCAAAACGCAGCCATTCGATGATAGTCTTGATCTTTTCTTCCTTTATTCTCATAACGGTGGTAAAGATCATATCAAAAATAGGCACACCCAGGATCAGGATCGGGATGAACAGTTTTACCACATCGTTTGAGGCCCAGTCGCCCATAAGAGCAACGGATGCCAGCATAAATCCTAAAAAAGTACTGCCGGCATCACCGAGAAATATTTTGCCTTTCTTGGGATTATTGTAAGGCAGGAACCCCAAGCAGGCGCCCATCAAGATGATAACCACTAATTCCAGGGCGTATTGCTTGGTACTGTTAAGGATGCTCCAGAAGCAGAACAGGTTCAGTATGGCGGAACCGGTGGCCAGGCCATTCAATCCGTCCAGGTAATTAAAAGCGTTTGTCACCCCCAGTATCCAAACCAGGGTAATAAATATTTCCACAGGGTCTTTCCAGAAACCGACCGGGATAAAACTAACGCGGAACCCGTAATGAATGATCAACAGCGCCGCCAGCAACTGGCATACCATACGGATAGTAGCGCTCAATCCTTTATAGTCATCGATCAGTCCTACTATCATGATGAAAGTGGCGCTGATGAATATCGGCAGGTACTCGGTCAACGACTCGAATCTTAATATCAAGCCGGCCAGGAAGCCAAGATAAATAGCCAGCCCGCCCAGAAGCGGCGTAGCCTGGCTGTGGATTTTACGGCCGCCCGGTATGTCCAGCATGCCCAGTCTTGCGGCTAATTTACTCATTATGGGCGTAACAGCGGCAACGAGCAAGACAATGATGCCGAATAAGATGGGGATTCTCATGAAACCTGCCTTATTTTATTTCCCGCAAAACCCGCAGGGCCTTAAAACCTTCAGCGTACCTTACCCGCCCCTGGAATCCCCGGAAATTAGCGCAAGATTGGGCGCTTTCCACGATATTCAAATTCTCCACCCGGGTTTTGTGCGTTTGGGAGGAATGAGCTTTTAATAATTCCGCCTTTTTTTCCAATACCTCGCCAATGTCCACAAAAATATCGGGCTCAAAACCCTGGGTCGTGGGTACTTCATAAAAAAGCACTTCCCTGATGTACCGAGTGGCGGACAGGCCGGCCTTGGCAGCCGCGCGATGATCCTGATGGACATCGTTGCTATAGTTTAAAAATACTATATCCGGGTTAATTTTCCTGACGATACCCTCGATCTTTAGAATTAATTGCAGGTTATCTTCCAATTGGGTGTCTTCAAAGCCTCCCCAGAACAGTTCCTTGGCCCCGATAATTTCAACCGCGGCCTCCTGCTCCTTTTGCCTCTGGTCCGGATTACCGCCTACCTCGCCGTTGGTCAGAACCAGCAAATATACATTGTGTCCCGCTCTGGCGTATTTGATCAAACTGCCGCCGCAACCAAACTCAACGTCGTCAGGATGCGCTCCGATCGCTAATATATTCATCATTCTCCCCCGTGATTATTAACCTTCTATATCTCTGGCTACATCCTTGATTATCTCTTCGCCGATCAGGGCCACTTCTTTACCGAAACCGGAAAAAAGGGCCAAGTCGCAGATATTGTTCACCCGGCGGGGTATACCCCCGGATTTTTCGTAGATAGCCCGCAGCGCTTCGCCGGTGAAAACTGGCTCGTTCCGTCCGGATACGGACAAGCGGTGTAAAACGTATTTAGTTGTATCCTCTTCACTCAAATTTTCCAGGTGGCACTTGACCGCGATGCGTTGGGAAAATTGTTTATTGGTATCAATCAGCTCCTTCAGCTCCGGTTGCCCCAAGATCAGCAAGGTTAAGAGGAACTTATTCTCCGCCTGGAAATTCAGGATTAGTCTCAGCTCCTCCCAAACCTGGCGGTCCTTTATTACATGCGCCTCATCAATAATAATGACGGTTTTTTTACCGTCCCGCATATTATTTTCCAGTATTTCTCCCAGCCGCTCGAGGATAACATTGACCAGTACGTCGGTCTTTTTCTGGGGGAGATCCTTACCACCCAGGTTATAGACGATATACATCAGGAGTTCTTCATAACTTAGATAAGGATTGGAAATAAAGGCCGTCCGATACTCATCCTTATCCAATTCCTTAAGCAGGGTGCGGCCGATCAGGGTCTTACCGCAGCCGAATATTCCGGAGAGCAGGCCCGCGCCCTTGCCTTCCCTGACCACGTAAAGCAGGCGGTAAAGGCTTTCCTCATGCTGGCTGGAATAATAAATAAACCTGGTATCCGGGGTGTTCTCAAAAGGTTTTTCCGTTAGTTTCCAGTAATTTTTATACATATTAACTCTCGCCCTTTAATATTTTGCCGCTGCTTTCGCCTTCATTGAACAGCAAGTCCAGCGCGGCCAGATTAGGTATAAAATCCGCTTCCGTTGCAGCATATCCCTGGCGGTAACGCGGATGGTGGAATTCCTGGTACACTAATTTGATACCCGCTGTGCTGAATTGTTCTTCTTCCAGGTAATCTTTGCCGCCTTGCCCTGAGAGATAAGTATCGGCTTGCAATTTCTGGCAAAGCTCAATAATCCGCGCGGTACTGCATTGGGTATCTCCTATTGCCGATTCGTAATAAACTTTTGTTTCTATCTTAAATTCCCGCAGCAGGTAATTTATTATCTCCACGTTCAGGTCGGTCAGCCGATCCCAGTTACGGGAATAAAGCTCCTCGAAAAAAGGGGAGTGCTGCTTAAAAAAAGCCGTTTTACCGTAGCTGGCCTGCAAACTGGCCAGATGTTTCCGGGTCCAGGGCAGCGAGTTATCGATACGCACTTCGTTTATTTTCTGCCGGCCCAGGCCTTTGCTCAACACCGGCACGGTCAGCCAGATCCAGCCCTCTTTGGTACGGATCCGGTTGCGATTCTGGTATTCCCGTTCTTTATATTGCACCTGGTCCAGATAAACAAATATATCGCTGTGGTTTATTTTGTCAAAATACCCTAGCCAAGGGATATACTGTGGTTGATGCACAGAAAGTATCATTTATTTTATTATACCATACCTTTAAATTATTTCCAGCCTATTTTTGTAGCGCCTCGCTTAAACTTTTATCCCGATGCGGCCGGTATAGTCTATCCTGTTCAGCAAAACCGGAATTTTAAATTCCACGAGGTATCTATCTACCGCTTCTTTCGCCCCGCTCCAGCAACCGTAATCATCAATTATCAAGACCCCGCCCCTGGATAATAAGGGGAAAAGATTCCTTAACTCGTGATCAGTGGATTCAAACCAGTCTGTATCCAGCCTGAGGATAGCGATCTGCTTTGGTCTTATCCCCGGGATCGTATCTTCTACTTTGCCCTGGACAAAGGCCAGATCGTCCTGGGGATAGTTGGTCGATCGCAGGTTATTTTTTACTTCGGCCAAAGAAGCAAAGCAGAATTCATTATGATCTTTTCTTTCGTTTACTTTCCATATGTCCAGCGCCGGCTGACCGCTCCTTATCTCCTGGTCTTTCACCGTGGGTTTGGGCATACCGGTGAAAGTATCATACAGGTAAATTTTCCTGCCGGCTTCTTTCAGTTCAAGCAAGGTATAGGCCATCAGCATCGAGCTGCCGCCCTTCCACACTCCGCATTCCACAAAATCACCCGGCACCTTGGCTTGGGCCACGTATTTAACTGCCTGGTATAAGGCATACATACGCTCCTGTGAGGTCATAGTAAAATTCTTGGCCTTATCATATATGACCCTGAATTCAGCTTCCATATCCTTGGGGTATTCTTCAAAATGAGCGTACCCCCGCTTCTTCAGGATCTTTCTGATAACTTCTTTGAATCGCGATAGCATACCAGCCCCTATATTTTAAAACTTGTCTTACCTTGTTAAAAAACGCCGCAGCCGCCTGAAAGAAGGCCGATGACGCAGCCAGCCATAAGACAGATAGAACCAGGATATGGCCTTTAGTTCCGCCAGTAATTCGGTCAGGCACGCCGCGATAAATAGTTTATAGCGGTTCTTCTGTCCGCGCGCGACATGATAATTGAACCAGATCAGGTTATGCCTTATTTGCCGGCGCGTAAACCCGGGGATGGCAAATTTTGATTCGGTGCGCTCCCCGGACGTAGCCCATGAACCCTTTAGTAATCCCTGCTCCTGACAGCGAGCGAACAGATCCGTGCCTGGGTAGGGAAAGAAGATATAGACATAATGGCCATCTGGCGCGCAGGAACGATTGACCTCCACAGTCTGCCGGAAATCATCCCATGTTTCTCCCGGGACGCCGATGATGTTGTAAAAGAAGACCTTTAGTCCATAGCGATGGGCTTCCTCTACGAAACGACGAATATCTTCATTGGAATAATTGCGCCGCAGGACCTCACGCCGGAAACGCTCACTCCCGGATTCTACGCCGATATTAACGACCGTAAAATGGCTTTTTTGCATAGCGGCAAATATATCTGAGAAATCCGCGCCCGGTGTTATCCTAAGATTCACTTCAAAAGATAAGGGTTCTGCCAGTGTCCGGTTCAAATCTTCCAGCAGACTGCATAATTCCAGCAGCCAGTTCTTATTGGCCGCGATCGTATCCATTTCCAGGCCGAAGGTCCTGATCCGGTGATTTTCCGCGATGACTTCCTTGATCTCGGCAACGATATTATCCGGCGAGCGCAGTCGCACATAAGTACCTGTAGTTAGTTTTTTCTGGGCGTGATTGCAGCAATAAGTACACTCAAAAGGACAACCGCGGCCAAGCAGTACTGAAGCATAGGTAAGCCTGGGTATATTTTCTATCCAGGGTTCCCACATCTTTCTGTCGGGGAAAGGCAATTCGTCCAAATTTTTCAGGAAAGGCCTTAGTGGATTTTTTTCTATCCGGCCATCCCGTTTGAACCAAAAATTTGAAATCCCGGAAGGAGTAAGCCCTTTTTCCAGCTGCGCCGCCAGTTCCACTACCGGATATTCTCCTTCACCGATGCAGACAGCGTCAAAGGCCTCGGCTATGACCTGCTCCGGATTCAAAGAAGCATGGACACCGCCAACAGCAATGAAAATATGTGGATAACGGCTTTTTATATACCGCGCCATGGCCGCCACAAAAAGATATTCGCTGTACACAACGGTACAGCAAATAAGCGCGGGCTGGAAGGAATTTATCGTTTCATCCAATAAGCGCCGTGGAATATCGTCTAAGCTACTGCCGGCGATCAGCAATTGGGTAGTATGACCGTTCTTTTTTAGCATCGCCGAGAGATAAGAGACGCCATAGGCAATTTGGTCAAACCGGCCCAGGGGTTTTTGGGGTGAGCAAATATCATAAACAGAATAAATAAAAAGAATATTCATAATAAAACGATCAGGTCTCCTTTATTTTGTTAGTCTTTGGCAGAGAACATATTCGCCGGCGATGGTGCGGTGATAGTTTTGGTCCAAATACTCCCGTATCGGTGACGTTTCCATGATACGCATTTGGGCAATGGTGTTACAAGCCAGGCCGTACACGAAGGACTGGGGACGCCGCTGTTCCATAAAAGCGTAAAATGCCGCCGCGTCATTCCAGGCCATGGCGGGGATCGTCCTGAATTCAACTTTGTCCACGGTAGCCACCACACCTTCCCGGCAGACATAGATCATCTTATTTTTAAGGTAAAACTGCTTAACGACCCCGGCCCCTTCACTACCGTAGGCCTCACCCGTGGCATAAGCTGCTTTTGATTGCGCTGCCAAAGTCGCCGCATTATTGGCACAGAGTGATACGCAGATGATCATAAGCATTTGGCGCGGGGAATACTTTTTGGCCAGGAAAACGGCACCGGCCAGAGCTACAGGGAATAAGAGCTCTTTCACTCCAAACCCAGCCAGCAGCGGAAAGATACTATGGTTCATATAACTGTATTCTCTCATCAGGAAAGTCGGATAGAGAGCGTCCCCGATGACATAATAGTAATAGAAACAACCACCAAAGAAAACTACTCCCCAAAACCAGTAAATACTCCTGTTATCGCTAAGACGATAGAGCGTTATGCCTATATAAACGCACAATAAGGGGAGCACGGGAGCAATATACTTCGGGAATCCTCCCTGAATTATGGCATTGGCGTAGAGATAAACAAAAAAAACCATCGCCGAATACACCAGCAGCTGGTTCTCTTCGTGAATAATTTTCCGGCTGATAAATTGTCGCGCCTGATAGAAAACAGCGACTGCAAGCAGGATGAGGAAAAACGGCGTTAGCCACATGCCCATACGAAAAGCGGTCAGCAGCCAATTCAGCCACTGGGCTAGGCCGCCTTGATTAGCCTGTCTGGCTGAACCCGAGAAACTGGTAAAGACATAAATGAAAGGTGAAAAGAATTCCGCTGTCCGGTCGATAAAAAGACAATTCAGTAACCAGCTCAGGGAAAAGACGAGCATCCCTACGGCAAATAAACCCAGTGACAGCAGGCATGCTTCACGCCAGGTTTTTCTGAGACCGTAGAAAATAAAGATGGCTAAGGGCAAAGCTAAACTGGTGGTTACCTTTGTGCAGAGACAGAAACCGTACACCGCTCCCAGCACCAGTATTTTTTTTGCTGTGCCGGCATTATAAAAAGCGTAATACACCGTAAAAAAAACTGTGGTGGCGAAAACCAGAAGCCCCGTATCGGTCATATCATTGGTCAATGACCCCTGCACTCCTAAGGGACTAAGGGCAAAAAGGATGACCGCCGCCGCCGCGGGGAAAGAGTAATTCTCCCCACCGAGAAGATAGCGCACCAAAAAGGGCAGCAGCAACAACGTGCCCAGGAAAGAAAAGATGCCCATGAGCCGGAAGGAGGCCTCACCTGGCCCAAATAGTTTAAAATTCAGGGCACCGAAATACCCGAAGAATGTCGGATGAATGAAGAGATCGATCGCGCCGTACTCATGCTTAAAAACATGCATGATCTGGTCCCAAGCCAGCCCTTCCCAGCCGATAACGGGTTTGGACACCAGGGCATGGATTATGATCAGGTAAAAAATAATTAGCAGGCTAACGAGCGCCCAGGGATACTTTGATTTCATATTTACCGGGTCCCTATTCTACAAAATTTACAAATATCGGGTTAGTGACAATGACTGTTTTATCATTTCTGATCTCCAACCGGTAATAGACCATTTTCCCCGGTTCGTGAAATTTATCCGTGTATCTCAGCGAAAAAAGACTCCCGGCATTAAGGGTTTCAATAATATTCCCATTCCTGATGATCCGCACTGTTACCGGCAAAGAGTCGCCCGCTTTATTCCCCCCGGAAATATTAAGCGTGGGGAATCCCTTTATATTTACTTTCTCACCCATCAGGCCTGTAGCCGGCGTACTGGTATCGGTTATTTCAAATCGCTCCAACCTTAAAGCTCTGTCTCCTGCAATTACGTAGGCATGCCCTTTTCCCAAGGCCTTCAGAATCGATGATTGGTTAAGTTCCTTAACCAAAACTACGGTTTCCACTCCCTGCAAGCGGCTGGCCAGACTCCCTCCCTGATCATATTCCTGAGAAGCTATGGCCCATATTGGCGCGGTTCGCGCATCGTTACAATATTCTGTTAATATTTTATCCCATATTCCTCCCGGGCTGCCGACCTTTTTAAAGCCGTCGTAAAATATGGCAAAGCCCGTATACCGGCGTGCACGCAGCATATCCTCGGCATAATATTCGGTTTCGATGCTTATATCACCCCGTTTACTTATATTGGTGGCCTCGGGATGAGCCCAGAAAGTCAGGGCGCCAATATTATTGGCGTAATCGATCAGGCATTGGTATGGCTTTATGCCTTGCTCGCCGTGATACTGGTCGTAAGCTACCCGCGTGAAGGGATAATTATTGATCAAACTCAAAATCCCAAAAAAGATCAAAATCAAACCCGACAAATGCCAAAAACTGGAATATGGCCCTAATGCGTGTCCTTGAGCGTCTGTATAACTATACTTTCTTTTCCTGTAGCTGATCACGCCTAATATAATGATCAGCGCGGGCCACAAGGGTAACAGGTCTTCGGTCCCAAAATGTTTCCTTAAGCTCTTTTTATTGGCCACGGACGGCAAGTATTCATAATCCTCGGGCCGGTTCAAGCCTATGACCAGCACATGCTTATGCCAGTCGCGCAGCTTGAAATTATGGGCGTATGGGCTGCCTGTCCAATAATAAAAAGGCGCGGCTTCCACTCCGGGAATTATGACTACATCGCTATATTTTTTTTGCAGATCAGCTATTTTCTGGAGATAGCGGGCCGCGCCGTATGTGGCTAGCGACGCCATTTTTTCTTTGGTCCTGATTATGTTACGCCAGGGCCATACCCCATATTCCCATTCCAGATTATCACGGTCTGTGACTATGACCGCGCGGTATCCATTATTCCGTACCAGGCGGACGATCTCATCCAGCGAGAGGTCTCCGTCGCTAATGTTGGAACTGATATGAATGGCTACCGGCACCTGCTGCAGCGCCTCGTCAGCGTACATGTTACTATATTCACATAATAGTAAAATCAAGCCCAGCGCTAGATATAACCCAAACTTAATTTTCATTTTTTAGAAGCTCCTTGTAAACTGCCGTTACTCCAGCTATCATATTGGACGCGCTAAATCGTTCATTTATCCGTGCTTTAGCAGCCCGGCCCAGTCTCTCCCTCTTAGCCCGGTCTGTCAAAAGCTCAATAAGAGCGTTGGCTATACTGCCGGCATCCTGCGGCGGCACCAATATCCCTGTTTCCTGGTCTTTAATTATTTCCGGAACGCCGCCGACTCGGGTGGCTACTGCCGGCACGCCGTAAGCAGCCGCTTCGAGAATTATCCTGCCAACCGCCTCGTTCAAGGACGTAAGCACCAGTATATCCAGTACGGCCAGCAGTTGCTCCACGTCTTCCCGCCAGCCGGCAAAAATAAAACTGCCTGCCAGTCCCAGCTCCCGGCACTGCTGTTCCATTTGCCTTCTCAAAGAGCCTTCTCCCACCACCAGGAATCTAACCTCCGGACAGGCGGGTACCACAATTTTAGCTGCCTCAACCAGTAATAACGGGCCTTTTATCGGCTCCAGTCTGCTCACCATACCCACTACCGGGGCGGCAGGTGGCAGGCTCCATTCTTTTTTCAATCGAGCCAGCTCATCCGGGGAACAGTGGTATTTTTCTATCTCCAGACCGCTCTGAACCACGGCCACTTTACTGGCGATGGTGACCCGATAATTGACCAGGTCGCTTTTTTCCAACTCCGTCAAAGCTATAAATTTATCGGAAAACCGGTCAAAAAATCTTTCGATAGTGACTACCAGTTTACTTCCCCAGAACCGAAAGTACCCGTAGAAGTTATGCCCATGCGAGCAATGGACGATCTTTTTTACCCCGGCCCGCCGGGCGGCTAAACGTCCCAGTATACCCGCTTTGGCCGTATGGGTCTGCACCAGGTCAAATTTCCCCTGGCGGAAAATGGAGTAAAGCTTCCAGAGGGCCCTGAGATCTTTCAGCGGGTTGATCTCCCGCTGTAACGGCTCTATATAGATGGTCCGCTCCCTGAACCGGTCCAGGAACTGCTTGTTAGCTTGGGAAATATGAGTGGAACGCCCGGTAATAAGAGTAACTTCAAAAATTGCCGGGTCCAAACCTTCGCAGAGCAGCCGGATAATATCCGGTGATCCGCCCCAATCCATTCTCGTGATGACCTGCGCAACTTTTATTTTTTTCATCATCAGTACCTGTAAAGTTCAGTGCAGCGTGAGCATACCGGGAACAGCTTGTTCTTCTTCAAGGCCCGGCGGTATTTGACCGCCTGGGAGCTGTTCCAGATATCCTTGAACCGGCTGCTTTTTATGTTGCCGTAGGAAAAATTGAAATTCAGGCACGGCCTTACTTCGCCGTCCGGAAAAACATAGGCCACCATCCAGGGGCTGAGACAGCGCGCAGATCCGCCTCCCGGCCGGTAATTCTTGTTGCGATAATAGTCCAGGAATTCCTCCCGGTTGAAATTGGGATAGAAATCAATGCTGAAAGGATAAGTTCCGGATTTTATCCTGGTGATCTCCTGGAAAAGCTGCTCCGCTTCCATGCCCGGTTCAAAAACAAACCCTTCCCAGGCGCTGGAATCGCATCCCAGTTCCTGGTCGTATTTTTTCTGCTCTTTGATAATTGACGGGTCCAGGAAGATCAGGTTATGGAAAGTCAGGGAGTTAACCTGTGCCGCACTGGCCACTTCCAGCAACTGTTCCAGGTGCCGGTAGTTATCCCGATTGATCGTGCATTGCAGGTTGATCAATGGATGTTTGCGGCCTTTCTTTTCCTTGTAATAATTAACCTTCTGCAAACCCGTCATGATACGGTTGAACAATCCCGGCAGACCGCGGATACGGTCATGATCTTCCGCTTTGCCGTCCAGGGACAGATTTAATTCATCGAGGCCGCTGTCCACGATCTCTTCGGCTACCTTTTCCAGCAGGGAGCCGTTCGTGATCATCAGGCAGTGCATGCCTTTTTGCTTGATCATAGCGATCAGTCCAGGAACCGCCGGATATAATAGGGGTTCCCCGCCAAAAAGAGTAATATTGGGACGGAAAACCGCCAGTTCATCTATTAACGACCTTAACTCGGAGTTGGACAATTCTTCCCGTATATGCTGGGACGTATCTTTTTTTGTTACCCCTCCTTCGCCCCACTGCCCGCACATCTTGCAGCGCAGGTTGCATTTATGGGTTAGGAAGAGAGTGACCGCTTCCGGATAACTGCTTTTACCGCGGCCCAGATAATAGAACGCATATCCTTTAAGCCGTTTTTGCAATACCCTAAAAGCGTAAGCAGGTTGCTTCAACGTTTTATAATAGAACCTGGAGGCATTCCTCAACAAATTCAAGCGACTACCTCCTTTATTACGCGCACCATGGTTATTATATCATTCTCTCGCACCAGAGAATGCACAGGCAGGGTCAATATACGTTCTGCGCAGTAAACGGCTTGGGAAAAATCAGCCGGCCCGTAACCAAGAGAGAAAATTTGATGTAACGGTTTACCATACATGTATGAAGTATCGATCCCCGCTCTGGCCAGCAGTTTCCTGGCCTCTTCTTTGGCCGCTATATCCTTAAATAATATCGGTATCCGGCTAAAAGCCGGAATGATATTTGCCGGTATACCGGGTACGGTCAAGCCAGTGCAGGCTTTCAATTCATTGATCAATTTCATTCCTTTTTGATACCGCTGCTGCGCTAGTTCTTCGGCTCTATGCAACAAGGACCTGGCCATTCCCGCCTGGAACCGGGTATATCTGGTGATCTTTAGTTCCGGCGTTACTGGCCGCTCCTTAAAAAAAGAAATGAACGGATAGCCCCAGTAATGCAACCCCGGCCTGACCGCAAGGGCGAACAAGACCATCTTGAACGACAGAAACATCCTGGATAAAAAACCGGCCCGCGGCAACGTGCCGGTTTTTTCTTTGAGGAGCTGCGCCAGGGAGTCGGAATTTGTGGCTATAAAACCGCCGCCGTAGGTAGGCAGGTTTTTGCCGCGATTAAAACTGAAAAAACTTATGTCGGAATAAGAGCCTGCCTGCTTACCGCCGATAGACGTTCCCAGGGATTGGGCGCAATCTTCGATTATATAAATATCAGGGTATTTCTTCTTCAAATCCTGCACTCCCCTGATGCCCAAACCAAATAAGTAAGTAGGCAAAATACAAAGAGTATTGGTCGAGACCGCCTGAGGCAATTGAGCCAGATCGATATTAAAATCTTCCAAGTTAATATCGCATAATACCGGACGCAAGCCGCATGACAGGATTATCGGCACTAATGCTGGAGCGGTATAAGCCGGCAAGATGACTTCTTTTTTCTCCGAAAGCTCTTTCAGCGCTTTCAAGATAAGCTGAAACGCGGCCAGTCCTGAATTCACCAGAAATATGTTCGCCAGCGTAAGATACCGTGACAATTCCTGCGCCAGTTCGGGCTCAGGATCGGTAATTATTCCCTGACCCGCGGCCAGGAAATCTTTTAAACTGTAGTCCTCTCCCACTTGCGACACATGGCGAAACATATTCTATTTTTTCTCCGCTTCTATAAGGATTACCGGCGCCAAGTATAACCAGGGAAACCCAATAGCTGTCTTTTCCCTAATAGCTAAGTCCATTTCTGCCAATACTCGAGCAATATCCTTAAGTTTGTATGTCTTCAGAGCAAGATCCTTGACGCTGGGATCATACCAGCGGGCCAGCCGGTATTTCCAGTATAGCAAAGGGTTGGCGGCATTCCTGATATCAAAGATTATCCTGCCCCCGCCCTTAACTACCCGCTTCATCTCTTTCATGAAAGATCTTACCACATCCAAAGTGGGAAGGTTTAATAAAAGATTAATACATACTATGGTTTCAAAGTGGGCCTCCGGAAAAGGCATATGCGTAGCGTCTCCCAGGCAAAACTGCGCTCCATTTACGCCCTGCTTTTTCAGCCTCTCTTCAGCTACGGCCAATCTTTCCGGCATATTGTCTATACCAAAGAGATGTACCTGGCTATTGGCACTGGCCAGCTCGCTTAAGAATAACCCGTCGCCACAGCCGATCTCCAGGAGATTTCCCGTATCCTTAACGCATAGGGTCACAGTATTTTGCCTGACTTTGCCCATCCAGTAACCAGCTGAATGGACGCCCCTTTCCTGCGGACGGGAAACCAGCCAGATGAATTTGCGGTATAATCTTGCTACCAGTGAATTCTTTTCATTTATCATATCAGTATTTAAGAACTCCCTTATCGATCAACGCCTTAAAACGTTGCCGCCATTTTTCCAAGGACCGGATCTTGGTGAATAATCCTTTGTTCTGTGAAATACGTTTGGAAGCAAAAAAGAGCGTGTCGATCTGGCCTTCGGCAATAAACTCAGGTGAATTTAAAATACATTCCTCCACCGCTTTTCTCACCCCGCTGATAAATTCCGGAGGGTTTTGCGCTATATAGTCATGCATGGCGATAATACCGCCATCTATTAATTTTTCTTTCCATTGCAATATGTCTTCTTTCACCGCGCCATACTCATGACACCCGTCGATAAATAATAACCTGACTGGCACCTGGCAGTCCGCGCCGGCTGCAGCTGATTTTTTGAAAATAGGTATAATATAATCAGCAATCCCGGAAGTTTTTATATTCTCCAGGAATTGCGCCCTGACCCCAGGGTCCTCCAGCGGATCAATGGCATATACTTTTTGTTTTTTGCTCTGGCTAGAAGCCAGGGCCAGGGAAGTGGTCGTCCTCCCCTTGAAACTGCCGATCTCTACTATACTGCCTTCCCCCCAGCCTTCTTTTGCGCAGCGGTAGAGCGCAATGTTTTCTACATATGAGCTCAAATCACCCAAGCGCGAAGATCTTGCCAGACGTAATATTAATTTGTATTCCCCGGTGAAAATAAAAGCAAAAAGGGCATGTAATGTTTCCCTGATTTGGCCTTTCCATCCTTCATATTTCATGGTTTACCGGCTTTCCTGGCCAACAGGACATAATTAGCTTTCAGGTGATTCCCGAACGGTACCCACCCGACCAGCTTATCGAATTTCTCCCAGATAGAGACTAATACAGGGAACTTCTCAAAAAGATACCAAAAGGGCACTCTCATTACTCCGGGAATTATTTTAACCACCAGGAAATGGTTACGTTGGAACAGTTCTTTTAGTTCCCGCGGAGTGTACTCGCGGAAATGGGGATCAATATCCGGTCCTGGCTTCACGTAATAGATGAATCTGCGCAAATGACTTTTTAAGGAACCAGGCACTAAAGCACCTGCCAGCTTAGGGTAATTGAATCGGCTGGGTGTAGTGACAATAAATACCCCGTTTGCCGACAGCACCCGCCAGGCTTCAGCAATAAATCCTCCTGGGTCCGGGGTATGCTCTATTACTTCAGACGAATATACAACATCAAATGAACCTGACTTATAAGGGATAGCTTCCCCCTTACCCTGCACAAGATAAGCGTTTTTAATGCCAGCCAGTCTATTTAACCCCTTCTTTAAAGCCTCCCTATTCATGTCCAGGCCGAATAATTTCAGATCTTTACCCGCCAGGCTGAGATGTTTTATATCCTGACCATCGTTGCACCCTATGTCCAGGATATAACCCTGCCCAGACTGGCCATATTCCAGTACCGCCTGGTATAAAATCTCTTTAAATCTATTGGTAAAGGTGACTACCCGTGAATCCGCCATATTAACCTTTCCTCAGTGACAACCAGCAAATTTCTTTAAATCTATTAAGAGCGCGCTGTGAGTTATTAGTCGCTAAAAAGCTTATTGAATCCCACTTTGTGTCATATATTTGTTTCAAGGCTTCTGCGCTTAACGGCTTAGGATCTATTAATTTTGGTCCGAAAAATGACTTCTTGATCATAAACACCCTATAGCCAAAGCTCTCCAAATAATCTGAAGCTGAGCTTGGGTAGCCATAATTTTCTTCAAAGACGATATCCCTGATCTTTTGCCCCTTTAGCAGATTCTCAGCCCCCTTAAAAACATGCTCTTCATAGCCCTCCACGTCCACCTTCATAACCCCTATCTCTTTTGGATCCTTGAATAAACCGTCCAAACGATCTGTTTCCACTTGTATTCTTTCATCGTCGGATGAAAAATTATCTCTCCCGGATGTATCGGCTAAAGAAGACAGACCGCTGTTTATCCTGAAAATTTTCAGTTTAGGAACC
Source organism: Elusimicrobiota bacterium (assembly GCA_003153935.1). Lineage (GTDB taxonomy): Bacteria > CAYTYR01 > UBA6262 > UBA6262 > UBA6262 > Fen-1174. The sequence goes on along the minus strand of PMCA01000006.1, from coordinate 2,841 downwards.
ACCAGGTCCGCCCGCCCTTTTGTATCGGAAAGCGCTAAACGCTTAATTTCCAGGCGCGTAGTTGTTAGGCCTTTTTGCCACTGCGAAACATTATATTCTAACTCTTTAAAAACTTCCGGATGCGGCTCAAAAGCATAGACTTGTCCTCCTTCTTTGGGACTAACTCTGGCGATAAGCACGGATGTCATGTACCCTGCGTTAGCGCCTATATCAATTGCCGTTTCTCCCGGGTCGGCCAGCCGCCAAAGCGCTTCCGTAACCGTCAGGTCATAAATCCCGAACCTCCACATTTTAGCGCTTTGAATTTCCTGCGCCGGTAAACGGATACTCATCCCCCACGGCAATCTATAATCAATAAATTCCTTTTCCGGCAGCCGGCGCAACGGCAATAAACGCCGCCAAAGTACCTTCGGCTGAAAAATATATTCAGGTTTTATTATTCCCAGTATTTTCATGGCTTACCTGCTAGCAACAGTTTTTTTGCCGCCTGCGCGACCTCTTCCGGGGTAATGGTCGTTAAACAGCGCAGGTCCTTGCATTCCAACCTGTAACATGGTGAACAGGTAACCTCTTTATGCAGGACAATGGCTTTATCCGACCAGCGCCGCACATCATAACGCGGCAAGTCTCCCTGGCCTATCAAGGCGACTAAAGGGGTTTTTAGTAAAGCGGCCAGGTGCATCGGGCCGGTGTCGTTGGAAATGAACAAAGAACATCTTTTGATCAAAGCTAGCAGTTCTTCCATGTCCAAAAGACCCGAAAGATCGATGACCGCTCCGTCCGCCAGTCTGGTAAATCTAGCCGCTAGCTCGAGTTCCCCTTTACTTAAAGCTATTATAAATTTTGCCGGGAGATCCTTTTTAAGCAGCTGTACAACCTGATTATAATTCTCCAGCGGCCATTGATTAGCGTGGCTGCCGCCGACATGCAAACCGATCAGAAGATCAGCAGGCGCAACTCCTTTGCTGCCTAAAAGTTCGGCGACCCGCTTTTCTACTTCCTGGGTCACTTCAATATTGATATTCCTGTCCGCTACCGGGACTCCCAGGACCTGGACAGTATCAATATTATATTCGGTCTCATGTTTTTGAGCATTCATTGTTTCCGGTATTTTTACATCAAAGAACTTTCCGCGGCCATCAGTATCCCGGCCGGCGGTTGTTCTCGCGCCGATGAGACCCAGCAGCAACCGCATCTTCCGGGCGCTTCGCGCGGAAGCCAGGGTCCGCATGTTTATAGCCAGGTCAAACTTTTGCCGGTATATCTGCCACAACTGGGCCAAGTCCAGGTACAAATTGCGCAGCGGTATCTTCCCGCCATAGCGTATGTCGAGAGTATAAACCCGGTCAAAATAAGGAAAAAAGTTTTTTAATTGGTTATTCTTTAAGGCTACCAGAACCGCCAATTGGGCCTGGGGATAATGCACCCGTAAGGCTTTCAAAGCCGGCACCGACAAGAAGAGATCACCGATGCCGCCCAGTTGTATAACCAGGACCTTTTTAATATTGTCTTTATTTATTGCCCTATCCCTTTGCCCGAAAGAATATTTGACATAGCCAAAGGCGTACCCACAGGCGTAGAAGATCTTACTCGATAATAATAGCCACTTTCTTTCCCGTATGGATCGAACGGTCATTCTGAAAAATCGGCTTTGCCTTTGGCTCCAGGTCTGCGGCGGTGAAAAATATTTGTGACCGGCGGGATGGATGTCGAAGTTCAGACGGGGAAATAAAACATCTACATAAGCTACCCCCGCACCGTTGCGCAGATTAATCCTGGCCAATTTCCGGAAATTTGCCGGCATCGGATGATAGCACCAGGTTCGCGGAACCAGGACCGTGCGATAACCGGCGCTTTTCACGCGCTCGGTTAATTCGGAATCTTCTCCCCTGATCATTACCTCATGATATTCGCCCAGCTTAAAAAACAATTCCCGCGGCATGGCGCAACAGGTAGAAGGGACCGCATGAAGATCAGTAATTTTTTCTTCCACCGGTGTCTCGCTATGTGCAATTTCCGCCGCATAACGCTTTTGAAAAGCATTGGCCCAAGGCGGCTGAAGAAAAGCAGGGCAGCAGAGCCCTATTTCCGGATTTAGCTCCAGCACGCTTACCAGGCAGGCCAGGAAATTATTCTGGTCCAGCCGGATATCGCTGTCTATAAAAACTAATATCTCACCTTGCGCTTTACGGGCGCCTGTGTTCCTGGCTTGGCCCGTAGGAGAAACGCCGACAATACTTATCACTTCTGTCGGCCACGGACACTCCTGGCTGGCCAAGTCAGCGCGCAAGGCGGAAGTATCTTCACTTTTTCTGCTAATTATTATGATCGAAACCATATTTACAATCACAATGACTCCAACAACTTGATCTCTTCTGCCATCCGTTGCTCCCAAGTCCATAATTTTTCCTGGGCAGTTTTTCTGACATTGGTTTGATATTTTAGCAGAGCTGGTTCATTAAGCAAAATTCGGTTCAGTATTTCCGGCAGATGGTCCAATTCCTCCTCTTTTAGCAGATATCCGTTCTCTCCCGAGGTTATCAATTCTTTTATCTCCTCATTTTCCGTAGCGATGATAGCCTTACCGGCCACCATAGCTTCAAATAATGAGTTATTGGCATTGCTATACCGGCTTAAGGCAATATATACATCGCTCGCCTTGACAAGTTCCCGCACATATGACTTTTCCACAGTGCCGGTGAAGATGACCCGGTCGGCAATTTTTTGCTCCCGAACATAATCCTGCAGTCTTTCCCGGTCCGGACCGCTATGGGCGATGATACAGGCGCAATCAGGGTTCAACCGGAATAATTCCGGCAATTGATAGATAAATTTATCCAT
>PMCA01000033.1 GCA_003153935.1 Elusimicrobiota bacterium | reverse complement strand
AGCGATGCTCCCTGTAGGTCAATTTCAGCCAGGGTTTTTGGCCCCAGGCCAGCTTTTATTGCCGCCGCAATGACCGGGGCCTTTTCTAAAGCAATTCCCATTATACTGGCTTGTATAATATCCATGGCCAAAGCATTATCCGCAGCTAGCAAAAAACCGGTAGCGATAGGAGTGCCGCTAGAGCCTGGGCCCTCCCCTTCCATTCCGATTATCCCATCCATGATATTGAGCTGGGGGACAACCTGGTTAAATAAAGCTACCATCAATGTGCTAAAGTCTTCTTTTTTCGGCGCTACTTTATGAAATTGCGCTTTGGTCATGCCTGGCATCACGCCAAACATATTTTTAATGGCGCCGGTAGTGACAGTCAGGTTATGGGTCTTGAATTTGGGGACATTGATCACCACATCAAAATCTTCCAGCACACAGGCGGCAATAGGTATTTTAATTTTCTTTTTTCCGAGAGAAAGTTCCAGTTCCTTAAATCGGCTTTTCTCAAAATTGACCAGGGTGGCCCCACTGGCATCGGCCGCCTGTTTCATGCCAGTAATTTCCCATAGTTGTTCGATCCGTTTCAGTATGCTAAATCCGCTATCTAGTATGCCCATTCCGCCAGGGCTGTCCCCAATAAACGGCAAGGCTCCCTGTTTCTTGATGGCTTCGGCAATAGCGGTAATAAGCGCAGGATGGGTAGTAACTGCTGTTTCCGGAGAGCGTGGAGCCAGGAGATTGGGTTTGATAAGCACTTTTTGGCCAGGTTTGACATAGGCACCAAGGCCGCCGATAGGTTCGAGGAGATCGGCTAAAGCTTTCGTAACCTCGCTTTTTTCATAGGTCTTACATTTAGCAGCGGCGACTTTGAACGTACTCATTGCCAGGTCCAGACACTTTCCGCCAGGACAGCCGCCCCTATAGGCAAGGCTTCTTCGTCTATATCAAAACGTGAGTGATGCCAGGGATATTTGATCCCTTTGGCCGGATTACCCGCGCCCAGATAAATAAAAGCGCCCGGTACAGTCTCGAGATAAGCGGCAAAATCCTCTCCGCCCATGGAGGGGCGCTTCAGGATTATCACTTTCTCCGTGCCTAAAAGTTGGCCGGTCTCGTATTTTATTTTATCCAGGACGCTCTCGTTATTTTCCAGCGAACAACCCAGGACTTTATATTCCAGCCTGTAGGTAGCGCCGAAAGCCGCAGTCACACCTTTGACCACTTTTTCTATCGTTACCGGCATGGAGTGGTGCGTCTGCTCATTTAAAGTGCGCACGGTGCCGGTCATTACTACTTTATCCGCCAATATATTATAGCGGCTACCGCCGTTTATTGTTCCGATGGTCAATACTACCGGATCCAGCGGGTCAGTCTGACGCGAAATGATCTGCTGTAGAGCGGTGATCACCGACCCGCTGATCGCGATCGCATCCACGCCCCGTTGTGGCGCCGCACCGTGCCCACCCGAGCCTAAAATTGTCAAAGTAAATTCATCCACCGCCGCCATCATCTGGCCATATTTGATCCCGATGGTACCGGCCGCCAGCGGCATATATACATGCAAACCCATGATCATCTCCACCGGTGGATTTTTCAAAACCCCACCCTTGATCATAGATTTGGCTCCGCCAGAAATTTCCTCGGCCGGCTGGAAGATGAATTTAACGGTTTTACGAAGTTGTTTTTTTTGCTGCGCCAACAGTCGGGCCGCTCCCAGTACGCAGGTCATGTTGCCGTCATGGCCGCAGGCATGCATAACCCCGGATTTTCTCGAAGCGTAAATTTTACCTGTTTCTTCCTGTATTGGCAAAGCGTCCATATCCGCCCGGAGAGCAACACAACCCGTTCGCCGTTGGCCGTTAGTCGTTGGCGGTTCAAGCAAACCTACAATTCCCGTGGTATTAGGAACCTGTTTTACTTTAAGGCCCCATTTCCTTAGCAGGCCGCTGATATATTTGCTGGTCGCGTACTCCTGGCCACTTAGCTCCGGATTCTGATGCAGATGACGCCGGATAGCCACCAGTTCAGCTTTTAACTTTTTTGCTTCCTGTAAGAAATTCATATCTGCTCCCAAGAGCAGTTTTAAGTGTTAAGTGAAAAGTGTTAAGTTAAGGTTACTTTAATTTTTTTACCATAACTTAAAACTTAACACTTACAACTTACAACTGCTTCTATTTAATAATGGCTTTCAACGCTTTCGGTATAGCTTTTATGATATCGCTGGCCACCAGTCCCATCTCTGTGGTCTCTTTTATGGCCAGGTCCCCCGCTAACCCGTGGATATATACCGCCGCTTTCGCCGCGTCCATGGCCTCCAACCCCTGGGCCAGCAATCCGCCCAGGATGCCGCTTAATACATCGCCGCTCCCAGCCGTTGCCATACCGGGATTGCCGGTATTGTTCACGAATACTTTTTCCCCATCGGTAATGATGGTTCGGTAACCTTTGAGCACGCAAACAGCGCCCGTTTCCCGGCTGAATTCAACCGGATATTTCTCCCTTTCCTTCTTGATCAGCGTGGCGTGCTGCGCGATCAGCCGACCCAGTTCCCCGGCATGGGGAGTTATGACGATGGGACCCCGCGCGGCTTTGAAAATCTCTAATTTGCCGACCAATGCGTTAAGAGCGTCCGCGTCGATCACTAAGGGCACTTTACTGGCGGAGACAAAACTGCGCACCAGTTCCACCGTTTCCGGATGAGTGGATAATCCCGGCCCGATGACCGCGGCGTTAATGTTGCGCAATTGCATAAGATTGTTGATGGTTTCCAGGGCTTTCAAACTTAAAGTCTGTTCTTCTGTTTCCGCCAGGGGCTTGGTCATAACTTCCGTCAGCTTTACCGCCATGACCTGGTTCAGGCTTTTAGGAATGCCAAGAGTTACCAGACCCGCCCCTATCCTGATCGCGCCCTCGCTGGCTAAGGCGGCCGCTCCGGTCATGCCGGCTGAGCCTGCCAGTACCAGCACATGACCAAAAACGTTTTTGTAAGAGTCTTTGGCGCGCTTCGGCAGAAGTTTCCTTATTTCCTCTTTGGTGATCAGTTTTTCCGTCATAGCAACCTCTTAACGATAATATATGGCTTGCGCCACCGCGTATTCCTGGCAGTGTGACAGGGAGACGATAATATTTTTTTCCAGTTTCTTCAATTTACCGGTCAATACCGGTTCAGGTTTGCCGGTGTCCAGGTTCCGTATGCTTATATCCTTAAGGGCGATGCCTTTGGAGCCGAGAGCTTTCAGAATGGCTTCCTTCGCGGCAAAGCGGACGGCATAATGCTGGTATTTATTAACCTTGCCTTCACAATAAGCGATCTCTTTGGCGGTAAACACTCTTTCACTAAACCTCTTATTACTGCGCAAAGTTTGCTGTATTCTTTTTACTTCAATAATGTCGATGCCCGTGCCTAGTATTTTCATTCGAATATCTTTCCCGGATTCAGGATATTGTTGGGATCAAAAGTTTTCTTGATCTGCTTCATGATGTCAATCTCCGCTTCGGACAGTACACGCCGCAGATATTTTTTCTTGGTCAAGCCGATACCGTGCTCGCCGCTGATAGTACCGCCGGCGGCTACGGTTATATCAAAAACCCCGTTAATGGCTTCCGGCAGTATCCTGTTCCAGGTATCATCCGTCAGCTGTTTTTTCAATAGGTTCACATGAATATTGCCATCGCCCAAATGCCCGAAACAAACTATCTTGACATTTAGTTTTTTGCTCAATTCCTGCAGGTCGTGGAGAACCGTGGGCATCTGGTTGATGGGCACCACAATATCTTCGCTGACTTTTAGGACGCCGGTTATTTTCAGGGATTCACTGATTTTCCGCCGCACCTCCCAGAGTTTATCCTGGTTTGCTTTGGTATCGGCCACCAGCACGTCCTTAGCTCCTTTTTCCAGGCAGAGCTCGCCCACCATTTCCGCTTGCTTCTCCAGGTATTCCTTATCGTCGCCGTCCAGTTCGATCAAGATCTGGGCTTCCGCTTCCGGGAACGGCAGCTCCCTGCCCAAACATTCCGCGCAAGCGCGCAGGCTTTCTTTATCCATAAATTCTATCGCCGCCGGGACTACCTTGCTTTTTATTATTTCCACGATGGTCGCGGAGGAGGTTTCGTAATTATCGAAGGGGACCAGCAGGTCAATTTTCGCTTTGGGCAGGGGGATAAGTTTGAGTACTATTTTAGTGATCACGGCCAGTGTGCCCTCGCTGCCCACGATCAGGCTGATCAGGTCATAACCGACCACATTCTTAAGCAGTTTGCCGCCGAGCTTGATGATCTCGCCATTGGGCAGTACGGCTTCGATACCGACCACGTAATCCTTGGTCACGCCGTATTTTACCGCCCTGGCTCCGCCGGCGCATTCTGCCAGATTCCCGCCTATGTGGCACGAATCCAGGCTGGCCGGGTCAGGCGGATAGAACAATCCCTTTTTTTCCACTTCCGCTTGCAGGACCCCCGTTATCACCCCTGGTTCGGTAACGATCATCATATTTTCTTCGTCTATTTCCAGTATCCTGTTCATTTTCTCCAGGCTCAACACTACCCCGCCGCTACTGGGCACAGCGCCACCGCTCAATCCGGTGCCCGCGCCGCGCGGTACCACCGGGAAATTGAACCGGTTGGCCAGTTTCAATACCTCGGCTACCTGGTAAGTATTCTCCGCTTTCACTACCAGGTCCGGAAAACTTTGTAACCCCATGGTTTCATCATGGGAGTAATCGGCTAACTGTTCCTTGTCCGTTAAGACGTTTCCATTACCGGCTATGGTGATCAATTTTTCTATAATTTCATTCAGGTTGTCCATGGATATCTTTTACCTTATTTCCCCCCGTCCTGTCAAATCTTAAGCTGGGCCGTTGACAAAATACCGGCGATCTGGTATAAGTTAACCGCTTTATAATAATGGTTAACATTTGAGAGGGGAAAATACGTGCGCGTTAAAATTTTGCTGCTTTTCTTGTTACTGGCGAGCCTGGCCAATTGGTGTGAAGCTAAGGATATCTACCTGGAAACCTCGGTTTGCACTATATCACGCGGTGAGGCCGATACGATCCCCGAGCGCGCCAGCCTGGTGATTACCCGTAAAGACATACAGAATATGACCGCTACCAACGTTGCTGACGTGCTGGAGCAGACCGGATTGGTCAATATACAGCAACGCGGCGCCTTCGGGTTACAAGGCGATATCAGCCTTCGTGGCGCCACTTTCGATCAGTATCTGATCATGGTTAACGGATTCCCGATAAATGATCCCCAGACCGGCCATCACAACCTGGATCTGCCTATGCCCCTGGACGCCATCGACCGAATCGAAATAACTGGTGGTCAGGTTTCCAGCCTCTACGGCAGCTACGGTCAAGGGGGAGTGATCAATATCATCACTGAGCCGGATTATGAGCGCAGCTATCGCGCCTCGTTATCCGCCGGACAGAATCACCTGGCCGGAGCCGAGTTTTCTGCCAGTTTGCCGACTAAGATTTTAGCCCAAAATTTTTCTCTACAGCACCTTAGCTCCAGTGGCTGGCGCGACGATACGGATTTTCGCGACGATATCCTTAATTATCAGCTTAAATTAACCCATCCCTATGGCGATACCAGTTTTTCCGCGGGCTATGTAGCCAAGGACTTCGGCGCCTACAAATTTTACTCCGAAGCCTTCCCGGATGAATTCGAAAAAACCCGGACATTCCTGGCTACCAGTCGGACCCGGCTCTGTTGGCCGTGCCAGGAGCTGCAGCCGCAGGTGAGTTTTCGCGAGCACCATGACTATTTTATCCTGGACCGCGAGCGACCGGATTTCTTCTTCAACGACCATACTAATACCACTATCGCTTTCGGCCTGCCTTATACTCTTCATCTCTCAGGTCATACCGCCATTATCGGCACCGATATCAAACAGGACGCCATCGACAGCACTAATCTGGGCCAGCATCACCGTAATCTATATTCCGTGTATACAGAATATTTACCCGGATTACCTAAACTCTGGAAATTGCAATTGGGCTTGAGGGATGATTTTTATGACAATTATTCCGGACACGGCATTGTCAGCCCGTCACTTAACCTGAATTATATTTTGACTCCCGGATTTACTTATCTGGCGGGATTGGGACGCTCTTTCCGGGTCCCAACTTTTACCGAGCTTTATTATGCGGATCCTTCCAGCCGGGGCGACGCTGCGCTACAAGCGGAAAAAGGCTGGAATTATGAGACGGGGATTAAATACAAACAAACCGCCTGGGGTTGGCAAAATACCGTATTCTGGCGGGATATCAGAAATGCGATCGACTGGGTAAGGACCGATCCCAGCGGTGTATTCCAGGCCAAGAACATTACTATTATTAATTCCTATGGTTGGGAAAGCATTATGAATTATAAATCCCTGGCGACGATAACTTATCAATACCTGAACAGCGCTATTGACAGTTCGGGCCAGGAATCGAAATATTGTTCTACCTACCTGAAACACCAAGTCAGCGGCCGGATAGGTTGCGACCTGCCTTACCGGATCAGGCCCGATCTGGTCATCACTTACCGCAAACCCAACCAACTAAAACAATACTGGGTACTGGACCTGAAAGTAGTAAAAGAAATAGGCGCTCGCTGGAGCGCCTATATTGAAGGCAATAATCTATTAAACACTTATTATGAGGAAAGCAGCGGAGTGCCCCGTCCCGGGCGGTGGTTAATGGCCGGGCTTGATTGGCAAGTTTAGCGCCAGCCTGTTAAAAGCTCGGTTCAATGCAGAAGATGCGGTAATTATATTTGCTCATTCCCTGCCAGACCCCGCGCATGAAATGCCAGTTGGAGAGATATTTAATTTTGAACCAGTATAGCAATTTGCTCTTCGGCTCCCAGAAAAAGCACCAGTAGAAAAAGCGATAAGCAAAAAATATAAACAAAAGCAAAGCGATCACAAACCAGCCGGCTGTTACCCAGGTAGCGGTACTAGCAAATAATCCCGCGACCAGCTTTATTAAGGCAATAATAGCAGCCAGGCCGGCAATATGCATCATTTGGAAATTACCAAAGTAGATAAATCCTTTGATCGGGGAAGGGATCTTGATACGCGGACAGGATTTCAGGAATTGGAACACGAGTTCAAAATGGTTAGTAGCATACTTATCAAGCAAAGCTAAATGGCCTTTGGAATAACTGGCCCAAACTTTATATAGAGCGACATCGGTTGCCCGATGCATATGTTCTACGCTGGCTTTTGGCGCAAAGAAAGCCTTCCAGCCGTCTTTTTTGATCTTCAAGCCGAATTCTATATCTTCACCAGTCGGTAAATCCCAGAAACGGGCTTTGGCGCGTTCTATGGCCACCCGGCGAAACGCCACATTAGCAGTAACCATAAAATAAGCCCGGTGACCGCATATTTCCGTGGGGGACCTATCAGACATGGGTGGAAAATACCCCTCGCCGATACCACCATATCGCCAGCTCACATTGTTAAAGCCAAAATATTCGCAAAAAGCCTCTACTAAATTATCTTTTTCCACTCTGATAGTCTTGATCTCTCCACCCACAATACCTATTTCCGGATCCTGGCGGAAATGCTTGAGTATTTCATAAATCCAATTTTTAGTCGGCGCGCAATCCCCATCGGTAAAGAATAAATACTCTCCCTGTACTACATCCAGGGCTTTATTGCGGGCATACCCCGGAGAAGGGCAATTGGGTACATCTACCAGCTTGATAAAAGGATATTTTTTCTGCCATGTCTTGATGATTTCCACGGTTTTATCAGTACTGCCGCCATCGGCAATTACGATCTCCATTCGGTCCCTGGGATAATCAACTCCTAACAGGTAATCGAAAGTCTTTTCCAGCGTTCTTTCGGCATTACGCACCGGGATTATAATGGAGATCATTGGCTCTTTCATTTAAGCCCCCTCTGGGATTTTGGGATCACAACCAGATTTTAGCAGATTGGCTTTAAGTAGTCAATAATAAACCGGGTACAAAAGTTACAATATCAATGTAATTTTGTACCCGGCATTTTTTATCGTCGTGAGGGTGTTTACAGTTCCGCTTCGCCCAGCCACTTCCCGTGAATATTGCAGTTCTCGATAGCCGTGATCTTGCCCGTATTAACCTTCAGATGCAAACCAACCGCCGGGTTAACCTTCTCCGGAACGAACATATGCCGACCGATGTACTTATAGTTATGATACAGATCGATCCACAGGATCCAGTGCTTGGCTTCCATGACATGAGTTATTTCCCCGACCTTGATATTCACGTCTACGCAACCGTCCGGGATCAAACCACATTGTTTCTTTACCAGGAACATGGGGATGTGTTTTTTATCCAGGTCGGACAAGTTGTTGGGGTCGGCGGGTTTTTTCAGGGCGTTGGCGTCTTCCGTAAAAGCCGTTTTGGGCGCTCCGCAAACCGGACATTTATCCGGGGCGTCATTAAATTCTATGTAACCGCACATACTGCACACAAACAATTTCATAATAGTACCTCTCTCTCTCTGTTAGTTCCCGGCCAGGCCGGATGAACGTTTATGCGACTATTATAATATAATAAAGCGGAACAGCCAATGGGGCCATTCCGCTTTTTATTGACTTTTTTCCGTTTTATTTGACCGCGTAATCTCCGGCACGCCGATCTTCCAATTCCCCCAGTTTCGACTTATTCCAGTTTGAGGTTTTGCTGAAGTAGCCGACGATCCGAGTGATATGGTCGATCACCTTGGCTTCGCCGCCGTCCAGTACCCTTTTCAGATTGGCCCAGTCATATTTATAGATACTATCTACCAGTATCTTATATTTAGCATCGTTAAGGCTGTTCTTTACCACTAAGTAATCCTCGGCCGCATCACCGCTATGGTCCTCTTCCACAACCTGCAGATACTCGGTCTTACTCAACTCGTCAACAAATTGTTGCACATCCTGCATGCCTCTACCTCCTTGGGAAATTTTTAATTTAACCTGCTTATAACATCGTGATAATACTTCTGAAAAGTTTTGTCAAGAAAAAACAATTTATTGAAAGGTCTTTTTTCGTAGCGAAATTTATAATTTTTGAGCGAAACCGAATTTTATGAGACGAGCATATAAGCAACGCGCTATGTAAGTCGAGTAAAATATCGGTTGCAGCCAAAAATTAAAAATTGCAGCCGAAAAGGGGACCTTTCAATAGATTGCTATGCTTTAACGGCGCTGATGCTCTCTTTCAGGATCCGCGCGGAACTTTGCAGGGCCGCAATCTCCGCTTCGGCTAAAGGCACTTCCAGTATCTTGTCGGCGCCGGCGCTGTTCACGATCGTCGGCACGCTTAAGGCTAAGTCGCTAATGCCGTAAAAGTCGGTCAACACCGACGACACCGGCATCACCCGGTTCTCGTTCCGCAATATCGCCTGCACGATGGTCACCAGGGCCAGTCCGATGGCGTAATAGGTGGCGCCTTTGGCTTCGATTATTTTATAAGCCGCCAGGGTAACCTGTTTAAAGATTTCGTTCATCGCCTCTCTATTATTACAGCCCTTATTCTGGCATAATGGGCAAAACTCTTTCATTTTTATCCCGGCAATATTAGTGAGGCTCCAGGCCGGCACCTCGCTGTCCCCGTGCTCGCCGATAATATAGGCGTGGACACTCTGTGACGCCACTTTACAGTGTTCCGCCAATAACTGCCGGAACCGGGCGCTGTCCAGGACGGTGCCTGAACCGATCACTTTTTGCCGGTCGAACCCGGAAAATTTCCAGGTAAAATAGGTCAGCACGTCCACCGGGTTAGAAACCATCAGGAAAATGCCGCTAAAACCCGCACCAGTAACCTGGGTGACGATATCTTTTACGATCAGCACGTTCCGGTCCACCAGTGCCAGGCGCGTCTCCTGGGGTTTTTGTTTGGCGCCGGCTGTGATCACCACGATATCCGCCACGCGACAATCCACGTAGCTTCCCGCCCAGATCTTTAAAGGTTTGACGAAAGGCTGGCCATGATTCAGATCCATGACCTCCGCCTCGGCCTTGGCCTGGTTGCGGTCGATCAAAACTATCTCTTCGGCTAACCCGCTGATCATCAGCGAATAAGCAAAAGTGGCCCCTACTGAACCGGCGCCGATAATAGCTATTCTGGACATTGGTGTTAACTCCTGTTATATTTAGCCAATAATTTGCTTAAGCCCGCGCTCTTGACAAAATTTTTCGTCTGCCACGAGTCACCCATGGCTTTGGTGTTTTTATGCCAGACCTGGCAATATGTCTCCACTCCCGTGGTCTGGCTCCACCTGTTGATCCAGGGCGGATTATCCAGGTACTGGTAGATGCCATCGGGGAAATATCCTCCGGCCACTGCCTTATAAGTCCAATAGGTATAATGTATCCCGTACTTCTTAAAGATCTCCAGCACATCCCTGACCCAGGCCAGTTCCGTACCGCAATCGGGACAGCGCAAATTAACCCCGAATTCACCGCAATATATGGGGATCTTATATTTCTTCTGTAATTTGACGTAACGAAGCAATATTTTTTCCATTTTTTGACGATTCCATAGTTCGCCGTTTATTTTCCCGGGATAGCGCGAATTCCGCGTGCAATTAAAAGTGAAGTCTCCCGGCAGGTAATAATGGAAACTGAAAGCCAGGTTGTCATCCCAGGGTTTACCCAAAAACTCAAATTCCTGGCTCCAGGTGTTGCCCTCGATAAAGATTATATGCCGGTCGCCGGTGGCCCTGATAGCTTTGGTGATCTGTACATAAACTTCCTTGATGATCCTGGTGTTTTTTCCGACCGCTTCATTCAGCACGTCATACGCGGCGACGGCCGGTTCGTTTTTATAGCGCTCAGCCAGACGGCGCCAGATGTCATAAAGTTCTTCCCGGTATTTCTTATCCGTCCAAAGCCTGGCTTTACCCTCTGAATCGCTATGCCAGTCTCCGTTCTGCGCCCCGGGAGCGGCGTGCAGGTCCAGGATAACGTAAATACCGTTCTTTTTAGCCCAGGCGATGGCGTTATCCAGATAAAACCATTTCCCCGTGGTGACGATGCGGTAATGAAAAGGCAGGCGGACAACGCTGGCCCGCAGGTTCTTTATATTCACAAAGTCGGTGGCGGTTATGAAATTGCTGCGAAACGTCTCTTCGAATTTAAGCAGGCTTTTTTGGCCGCAACTAGCGGCTATTTCTTTTTTGAATTGGTTCTCGGCAATATTACGCCCGCCCAGGATGTAGCCTTCCATCATCAGCCAGCCACCCAGGTTCACGCCGCGTAACATTACTTCTTGGTCCCGGGAATTAACTATCTTCCCCTTACTGATCTTAAGCAGGTCCATATTCACCCCTCGCCAGTAGTGTTTATCAGGATTCAATTGTATTGCTTTCCGGGTAAAAAATCAACAAAAAAGACCCATATAGCTAAGTAAATAGCTTTATGGGTCGTTAACTAAAAGAAATTATAATAACTTATTTCTTTCTCCTGGCTATAGGTAAACCGGTTTTCTGGTTTTCTATCACTTCGAATTCGGTGGGGATCTCTACTGCGCCGGTGGCATCTTTGCTGAAATACTGTAAATGCCCTTTTTTATGGAAGTAATAGGTAACGCCTTTGGAATTAGTGTGCGAATTGGCCATAGTTTTCACCTCTTTTCTCAGGTTCTATGTATTAGCAATCGTTTTTATCATACACTTATAGACCTCTTATTGTCAAGTACAAATTAGTCCGGCAAGCCACGAGAGAATATACTGCTGGCTACTAAACAGACCAAACCGCCCAGCCCCACCGCTGTGGGCACACCTAACCATTCCGCTAAAAGACCGGCCAGGAAACTGCCCACTGGCACCATGCCCAGGAACATCAGGGTATAGAAGCCCATCACCCGGCCCCGCAGTTCATCAGGGGTATCCTTTTGCAGCAGGCTGTTAATAGTAGCGGTTTGCGTTATCAGGCCCCACCCCACCCCTACCAACGCCAATAAGGAAAGGTAAACATTATGTGAAAACCCGAAAATAAGCAGGCTTCCGCCCAGCACCATGCCGCCCAGAGAAACAAAACGACTGCTTTTGCGGGAATGGCTGAAGATCATTAGGGAAAAGGCAGCTAACAACGCCCCGCAGCCAATCGCCCCTACCAATATTCCTAACCCCTTTGGGCCAATTTTTAAAACATCACGCGCGAAAATCGGCATTAAGACCATATAACTCATGCCAAACAGGCTGGATACGGCTATAAGAATGATCAAATTCCTTATTTCCTTTTTTTGCCATACATATTTGGCTCCGGCCAGAGTACTTTCTTTCAAAGAATCTTGCCGTAGATTTTTTGAGGCAAAATCGCCGCGCATAAGCAATAACCCGGCAATGACCGCCAAAAAGCTGATACCGTTAAGGTAAAAACAGGCAGCAACCCCCAAGGATCCCATCAAAAATCCCGCGATCATCGGGCCCACGATACGGGCCGTGTTAAAGATCATTGAATTCAAAGCAATGGCATTGCTCAGGTCATCTTTGCCCACCATTTCAATGACAAATGACTGGCGTGCCGGCGCGTCAAAAGCGTTCGTCAAGCCCAGGGCTCCGGCAATTATGATGATCTGCCACAGAGCAATGTATTTAGTAGAAATTAGCACCCCCATGATGAAAGCTAGCAGCATTTGCGCAGTTTGGGTTAAAATAATGAGTTTGCGTTTATTCAGCCGGTCGGAGATCACTCCGCCGACCAGGGAGAACAGCAGGATAGGCAGTGAAGCAACGGCGCTGACGATGCCCATCAAAAAAGGGGAATTGGTGAGTTGCAGTACCAGCCAACCCTGGGCGATGTTCTGCATCCAGGTCCCGGACAGCGAGATCAATTGTCCGGACCAGAACAGGCGGAAATTGCGGTGACGTAACGAGGAAAAATATTGCTTCATAAAAAAATGATTACACAGATTTAAGAAACAGATTACACAGATTAAAGGCTCTAACCGGTGAAATCTCTTTCATAATCGGTGTAATCCCTTCTTAAAAGTAAATGTCAATCTGGGCGGCTTCCTGGTTCCGGACGCGCTCGGCCTGATCCTGCAAGATCAACGCCCCCGTCACAGTATCATGACCGCCATCCTGCCAGCCGATCTCTATTCTTTTGATCTTGAACCCCGGAGCAAAAGTATCAATGTTGCTGTCATTATGATAGATCAGCTTAGTGGAGCCCAAAAACATGCAGGTAAAAGTATTATACGACGTGAAATATTTTTGCGGCAGTAAAGGTTTAAATTCCAGGACCAAGCCCACCGCCGGGTCCAGCCTGAAGGGTCTGGCGCCAGCCGTCATCAATATCCAGATCTCAATAAATTCAGCGGTTGAGCCGCTCAGGCGGGCCACGCATCCCCGGCCCCACATCCGTTGATCAGGGAAGGCGCTGGAGACGATAAAGGAGGAGTTTTCCAGGATGCTGCGGCCATAAACATCCGCTTTCTGGAAGCAGATCCCCGCTTTCTCGAATTCCGCGAAAAATTCCTGGTGCAGGCCGCAGTTAAGCAGTTCCAACAGGTACTTATATTCCATATGCAGCCAGACCGATTCGTTTTCCAGCCAGCCCGGGGCAAAAACCGTGCAGCGGCCGATATCGGCTGCTTCTTTGGCCAGGGAAGCGTTTACTTTATACATAGACAACTCACGATCATACAAGGGACTGTTTTTTAAAGCCTGATGAAGTTGTTCGGCCTTATCTCTGTTTTTGACAGTTTTCAAATAATGCACTTCGGCTTCCAGGAACAACGGCAAGGGTCTGGCCTTGAACTGACTGACCGAAACGGTCGGCCAGCCTTTGTGATTCAGTTTCTGGCCGCGACGGTTCTTATTATATGAGAACTTGACTGCTTCGTGCTGGTAATAGGTATGGTATAGACCGGTTTTTTTGTCTATCGCTTTGGCCAGTCCCCGGTCAATTTTAGCTAAGCTTAGCTCCAGGAACCTGAACAAGCGTTCACCGTTTATAGGTTTTTCCCGGCCGCTGATCCCCAATTTTGTTTCCGCACGGTATTTTTCTTTTAACTTGGCGGCTTCATCCCAAAAAGTTAATGCCGGTATTTTCGGCACGGTTGATAGGAGCTTTTCCAGCCCGCACAGGAACCTGGCCATTTCCTCAGGCAGCATGACTTGGTGTGCCGGTCCGATCCGCAGTTCCGTCAGCTTGGCCAGCAGGAACTGGATCATCCGTTTTAATTCAAAAGTCTCCGGGACAGAAGAGCCGAATACTCCCGGTAAACCGTTCAAGGCGTCATACCAGCTGGGTTTATCCGCTTCCATTTCCATGCCGATACCATCCGCGTCCAGGGTGGCCAGTTTATTGACCAGCAGGCAGATCATTTTCACCAGCAGGGTGGTGTGGTAGATATTCCCCGAGCCGTGATGCGTCCTGACCAGGTGCGCGTGCTGGGTGCGTTTTTTCAATATCTCCAGCTTTTCCGCGTCGGTAACCACCGCGCCGAACTGCCTGATCTTGCCCTCTGCCTCCACGTATTTTTCGCTCCGCGGCAGGACCACATGGACGTTATCATAAAAGGTAAATTCCTTTTTCTCCAGCAGGATCTCTTTTTCTTTTTCCGGATAGATCGCCAGGTAATTTTCCAGCAGGTCCAGGTTATAGGTCCAGTGGT
>PMCA01000027.1 GCA_003153935.1 Elusimicrobiota bacterium | reverse complement strand
CCCGGAATATCAAAGAGGGCAAGAAGACCACGGTTTCCCTTATCGAGGTGAAACGGAAAAAAGAACTGGTGGCGCTGGTGTTAGCCACCGCGTTCAACATAAATCGCTAATATTATGCTGGGAAACCTGAGAGATATATTTTTACCTGAACAGAAGAAGACCGAACCGCTATATTTCTATGGCCGGGCCGCGCTGCTGATCTTCCTGGCTGTATGGAGTGTGGCCTTATTTAAAACCCCGTTGGACGAATCGATGAATTCGTTCCTGCACAATATAGATCTGCCGATCCATGAAACCGGTCATCTCGTTTTCTCCTTTTTGGGGGAATTTATCCAATATTTGGGCGGTACGCTTCTGCAATTGATCATGCCCCTAGTGGTATTTTTTACCTTCCTGCTGAAGAACCGGGACGCGTTCGCCGCCGCCGTAGCCGGCTGGTGGTTCGGGCAGAATTTCCTGGACATCGCGCCCTATGTCAACGACGCCAGGGACGGGGTCCTGATGCTGACCGGCGGCGTGACGGGCCAGGAAGCGCCCGATGTCCACGATTGGAAAAATATCCTGGGTATGCTGGGCTGGATCAGATATGACCACCTGCTCGCCCGTTTCTGTTTCGCCTTGGGCATAATAATAATGTTACTCTCGCTGTGCTGGGGAGGATATATCCTGTACCGGCAAAAAGAAAGCTTGATCTCCTATGGCCAGTAAACTTAGCAAACTCCTGTTCATCCTGCTGCTCGCGACCTGGATAATTACTTATTTTACCCAGGATAGCTACCGCGATGTCACCGACATAGCGCCGCCGGTGATGAAACCGCCTATTCAGCTGGATACCACCAGCAAAGAACCCATAAAGTTCACCAGCAATGGTTATGAGTATGACCTAAAACCTCTTTACCATTATGAGATAAATGGTTTGCTGGTGCACCGTCTCAATTACAAAAAATTCAGCATTTACTCCTATGCCAGTGTTTTCCAGGAGGACCTCTGCCTCCTGTGGGGGAGTAACGTCACTAATCGCATATACCAGAGCCCGAACTTGACCTTTTCCCAGGATGGCCGGTTCGCTTATTACCAGTGGACAGGCACCCTGAATTTCAATACCACGGAGATCTCCAATAATCACCTGCTGATAAACAGCAAGGCCCTGGAGAAGAAACTTAAGGAATTGAACAACGGCGACCAGGTCAAGATCACCGGTTTCCTGGTGGATGTGGCGGCCCGGAACATCAGCTCTACCGGCGTAGAGAAGGATGCCGGTTATACCTGGCAGACCAGCACCATACGCACTGATACCGGTCCGGGCGCCTGCGAGATCATCTACGTGGGAGACATAGAAATACTGAAAAAAGGCAATCCTCTAGCGGCCAATCTCCATCTATTCTGCTTTTACGGTGTAATTATCATGCTCATCCTTTATGTAGTTAAATTTGTCGGTAGCGCTTGATATAACGGGAGGGAAAAATGAAGCTGGTTAAATTATTGGCAGTAGTATTAACGGTAGCGGCCATCGGTTTTAGTACGGTCCAGGCGGCTGATAAGGCTAAAGAGGCAAAAAGCAAGAAAGTGCTGCTGGCGGTGTTCTTCGACAATCCCGATTATGAAAGCTCCCGCAAGGCTTTCCGGGAAGAGCTGGATAAGCAAGCCAAGTCGGCTAATGTGAAAATCGATTTCATGCTTCTGGACACTCAGGGGTCCAAAGGATTATTCATCTCCCAGTTGAAGAAAATGGAACCGCAGGTTGACCTGATCTTTGTCGCCGGTACGCCTAACTGCTTGGCGGTCAAGGAAGCGGGTATCACCAAGCCGGTGATCTTTACCGCGGTGGCGGATCCGGTGGGCGCGAAATTAGTGAATAGCCTGGATGTTCCCAAGACCAATTTCACCGGCTGCCATTGCGCTGTTTCTATCAGGAGGCAATTGAGCGCGCTTACTTTCGTTATCCCTCAGGTGAAGAAGATCGGTCTTCTCTATAATCCCTAGGACCAGGCGCCGGCCAGCCAGGTGGCGCACTGGAAAGAAGCCATAGCGGGACTGGGACTGCAGAGTATCGAATTCCCCATCCCGGAATACGCTAATTCAGCGGACACGCTGGCGGACGCTACACGGGCCATGATAGGGAAAGTGGATGTCATAGTTACTACCGCGGACGCTAAAGTATCGGCGTATGGCGAAGGGATGGTGGCAGTGGCCAACACGAACAAGATACCGACTTATGCTTCCCTGAACAGCCTGGTTAGAAAGGGAGCGCTTATGTCACTGGGTTTTGATTTTCCCAAAGGCGCGGCAGCCACAGCCAGCCAGGCCATGGAAATATTCAAGGGCAAGAACCCGGGTAAAGTACCGGTAGTTACGATCCCGGAATATAAATTAGTGGTGAACCTGAACACGGCCAAGGCGATAGACCTGATCATCCCGGACAGCGTTATCAAGACCGCCGCGGAGATCATTAAATAAAATTAGCAGACTAACGACCTAAGTGCTAAAATTTTACTTGACAATAAATTATGTATTTGCTATATAATCAACACTGAAGCTACAAGCTAACTTACAATTTGCGCTCAGGATTGTAAGTTTTACCATTTTATAGGCTTAGTGCGGCAAAAATAAAAAACAGAGGAAAGGAGGGACGAGTTATGAAGCTTAAACCGCTTGGTGACAGAGTCCTGGTAAAGGCCTTAGAGGCCAAAGAAGTGAAAAAGGGAGGCATCATCATCCCGGACACAGCGAAAGAGAAGCCGCAGGAAGGCGAAGTGATCGCGGTAGGACCCGGCAAAATTGACGACAATGGCAAAAAGATCGCTATGGACGTGAAGGCTGGGGATAAGATCCTGTTCGGCAAGTACTCCGGCACGGAAATCAAGCTCAATGACGTTGAGTACCTGATCATGCATCAGGATGACATTATGGGAATCGTAGAATAATAAGGGAGGTTGAGGTAAATGGCAAAAATCTTAAAGTTTG
The DNA here is from genome assembly GCA_003153935.1 of Elusimicrobiota bacterium. Taxonomy (GTDB): domain Bacteria; phylum CAYTYR01; class UBA6262; order UBA6262; family UBA6262; genus Fen-1174. The sequence goes on along the minus strand of PMCA01000027.1, from coordinate 135,787 downwards.
GTGAAGAAGCGAGACAATCATTATTAAAAGGCATAAATATCCTGGCCGACGCAGTCAAAGTGACGCTTGGACCCAAGGGACGGAACGTAGTACTAGACAAGAAATTCGGTTCACCGACCATCACCAATGATGGCGTGACCATTGCCAAAGAGATCGAACTGGAAGATCCGTTCGAGAACATGGGCGCGGAGTTGGTCAAGGAAGTAGCTTCCAAGACCAATGACGTAGCCGGTGACGGCACCACCACCGCGACCGTATTGGCCCAATCTATAATGAAGGAAGGTCTGAAGAACATTACCGCCGGCGCTAATCCCTTACATATAAAGAAGGGTATTGAGAAAGCCGTGGACGCGGTAGTGAAAGAGATCAAGAAAGTGGCCCAGAAAGTAAACACCAAGGAAGAGATCGAACAGATCGCTTCCATCAGCGCCAATGACAAAGAAGTAGGCAAGCTGATCGCCGAAGCAATGGAAAAAGTGGGCAAAGACGGCGTGATCACCGTGGAAGAAGCCAAATCCATGGAAACCACCCTGGAAGTGGTGGAAGGCATGCAGTTCGACCGCGGTTATGTGTCGCCGTATTTCGTGACCGACCCGGAAAGAATGGAAGCCGTGCTGGAAGACGCTTACCTGTTAATCACCGATAAAAAGTTATCCGTTATGGCGGACCTGCTGCCGGTATTGGAAAAGATCGCCCAGACCGGACGGCCGTTCGTCATTATCGCCGATGAAGTTGAAGGCGAAGCTTTAGCCACTCTCGTAGTCAATAAACTGAGAGGCACCTTAAAGTGCTCCGCGGTTAAAGCTCCGGGATTCGGCGACAGACGGAAAGAAATGCTAGAAGACATCGCCATTCTCACCGGCGGACAGGTCATCAGTGAAGACATCGGCATCAAGATGGACAAAGCTGACCTGACCATGGTCGGCAAAGCCAAGAGAGTGACAGTGGACAAAGAGAATACCACGATCGTCGGCGGCGAAGGCGATAAGAAAGCCATCGAGAAGAGAATTTCCCAGATCCGCAAGCAGATCGAGGAAACCACTTCTGATTACGACAAAGAGAAACTACAGGAAAGACTGGCTAAATTAGTCGGCGGAGTAGCCGTGATCAACGTGGGAGCGGCCACCGAGACCGAAATGAAGAATAAGAAATTCAAGATCGAAGACGCCTTGCATGCCACCAGAGCAGGAGTTGAAGAAGGCATTGTCCCGGGCGGCGGCATCGTCCTGTTGAATGCGGTCAGTGTGCTGGATAAAGTCAAAGCCGATGACGCTGATGAGCAGACCGGTATCAATATTATCCGCCGCGCGTTGGAGCAGCCGATCAGGGAAATTGCCGAGAATGCCGGCATGGAAGGCTCGATCGTAGTGGACCGGGTCCATAAGGAGAAATTCGGTATCGGACTGAACGCGGAGACCGGCGAGTATGTGGATATGGTTAAAGCGGGTATTGTTGACCCGGCCAAAGTCGCCAGAACAGCTTTACAGAACGCGGCCAGTATCTCGGCCCTGTTGCTGACCACCGAGACCTTGATCACCGACAAGCCGGAAGAGAAGAAAGACATGCCGCAAATGCCGCAAATGCCGCAGTATTAAAGGCAGTTGATAGTTAATAGTTGATTGTTGATAGAAAAAACAAAACCCCTGTGTCCAAAGACGCAGGGGTTTTGATTTGTGATTGACATAACTGCCATATATGGTATTATTAATGATGGAGAGAAGGAGGCAATAATGAACGCTAGTCGAATAAAGACAGTGTTATTGGTTCTCATTACATTATTATTTAGCAGTTCTTTTGTTTGGGCAGACAGTGTTCTGCCCTTTACCTTTACGGGTGCGGCTTACCGGGACTTTCACGCGAAATATGCCCAGGATGTTTTCGGGTTTTATAACTTTTTGTCTTATAGCATGGATACAACGGCTTTCACCAAACTGGAAGGCAATTTCTGCGATAAGCAGACCGGCCTGGCTGCCGGAGCGGATATTAATGTAGATGATAATGCTGTAGGTAAAGCGAACAAAATTGCCGCCTATGTAGGGATTAAGCGGCTTTTTTTGCGTCTGGAAAAAGGGAATATGAAAGGCGTGGCTAACTGGAACGGGCTATTGGCTCCGGGGCAGTCCGCTCATGAGGCTTTTGACAATAAATTCATGCACGTTGACCTGATACTGCACTCTAACTCCATGCTGGACGGTACCGGTTATTGGGGCGTCGGGTACACTACCTTTAACCTACCGGCGGAAATACAAACCACTTTCACCTACACTAACCGGCAAGGGCAAGTCGAGGGAGTCAGGGCCTTTGATCCGGATTTCCAGGTAAAATGCTATTCCTTTATTTTCGGATTTGATACTTTCTCAGGTGAAACACTGGGAACCGGGATAGGCAAATTCGAGGAGGGGTTTGGTTTCTTCGGTTCGGGTGAGGATCGGTTCGGTTTAGGCTATAGCTATATAAGCGACGCGGGTATTAAAGCGGCGGAATTCCTTAACCCGGGACTGAAAGCGACCGAGCAGAAACTATTCGGCGGGTTCGTGGAGAACGATACCGACATGGGCTTTAAATGGAGCCATGCTTACAAATACTTGAAATTGGTACTGGGCGTGGGCTACGAAGTGTCCTTTGCCGTCAACCTGCAGTGGAGCGGTTTTGCCACCGAGCCTGGCCAACTGGGCGTTAATTCGCCGATCAGCATATTCCGTTATGGCCCCATCGGCCGGGTCTTTATGCAATGGTAAACTAACCGGGTTTTTAGTTGACAAAAAGTTATAATAGCTTTAGAATTATAAGCTATGAAACACGCTGAGTTTGTCCATCTGCATAACCACACCGAGTATAGCCTGCTGGACGGGGCTATCAGTATAGAAAAATTAGTAAAAGCTGCCGGCGGGATGAACCTGCCGGCAGTAGCTATTACCGACCACGGTAATCTCTACGGCGCGGTTCTGTTCTATAAAGAGGCGATGAAGAACGGCATAAAGCCCATCATCGGCTCGGAAATGTACATCGCTCCCAAGTCCCGCTTCGACCGCAGCTCCACCGGTATCGGCGATGCCGCCTACCATATCACCCTGTTAGCCAAGGACCTGCAAGGATACAAGAACCTGCTGCAGCTCAGCACCGCTTCTTTCCTGGAAGGTTTTTATTACCGTCCCCGTATCGACAAGGAGATACTGGCCAAGTACAGCAAGGGCCTGATCGCGTTGAGCGGCTGCCTCAAAGGAGAGATTTCCAATAACCTGCTGGCGGACAACCAGGAGCAGGCGCGCCTGGCCCTGTTCGAGTACAAGCAGATATTCGGCGACGGCAACTTTTTCCTGGAAATAATGGACCACGGCTTGCCCGAGGAGCAAAGCGTCAACAAGGAACTGGTCAAGTTGGCCAAAAGCGAGAACGTCGGGCTGGTGGCCACTAACGATATACATTATCTGCGTAAAGAAGACGCTTTCGCCCATGAAGTGCTGATGTGCATCGGCACCGGAAAGAAGATCACGGATGAAGACCGCTTGCACCTGAGTGCCCAGGAATTTTATTTCAAATCCCCGCAGGAGATGGAGAAATTGTTCGCCGAAGTGCCGCAAGCCATTAAAAACACTATGGTCATCGCCGACCAGTGTCACCTGGAACTGAACTTTTCCCAGGTATCGCTGCCGGCTTTTGCCGTGCCGGCGGGCCAGACCCTGGATACTTACCTGGCGCAGTTATGTAAAGAGGGGCTGAAGAAACGCTACCAGCAAATAACCCCGGAGATCGAGAAGCGCCTGGATTACGAATTAAGCGTCATCAAGAAGATGGGCTATTCGGCCTATTTCCTGATCGTCTGGGATTTCATCCATTACGCCAAAACGCACGGCATCCCGGTCGGACCAGGCCGGGGCAGCGGCGCCGGGAGCCTGGTGGCCTACACGCTGGCCATAACCGATATCGACCCGCTGCGCTATGGATTACTTTTTGAACGTTTCCTGAACCCGGACCGCATCAGCATGCCCGACCTGGACATCGACTTCAGCGACAATGGCCGGGAAGAGGTTATCAATTACGTCCGGAATAAATACGGGGAAAAGAACGTGGCGCAGATAATCACTTACGGTACCCTGGGCGCCAAGCTGGTAGTGCGGGACGTGGCCCGGGTATTAAGCATCTCCCTGGACGAAGCGGACCGGCTGGCGAAATTGATCCCGGGGGATCCGGGCATCACTCTGGCCGACGCGATAAAAGCCAATCCCGAACTAAAAAAGAATATGAATGCCAGCCCGGAGATGAAACAGTTATTGCAGGTATCATTGACGCTGGAAGGTTTGACCCGGCACTCGTCCAAACACGCGGCTGGCATCGTCATTACTAAAGAAGAATTGACCAATTATGTCCCTCTCTGCAAAAACGCCAAGGGCCAGGTGACCACGCAATATGACGGCAAGACCCTGGCCGATGTCATGGGCCTGCTGAAAGTAGATTTCCTGGGACTGAGAACTCTGACCGTTATAGATTCCACTTGTAAAACCCTGGCTAATGACCGTAAGATAGATATAGATATCAGCAAAATCCCCTTAGATGATAAAGAGACTTACGAACTGCTCAGCCGCGGCCAAACCCTGGGTATTTTCCAGCTGGATTCCGCCGGCATGCGCGACCTGGTGCGCAAGTTGAAGCCGACCGCGATCGAAGATATCACCGCCTTGAACGCCCTGTACCGGCCGGGTCCGATGGGCAGCGGTATGCTGGATGATTTTGTCGGCCGCAAGCATGGCAAGATCCCCGTCAAATATGATCTGCCGGTATTGGAGCCGATACTGAAAGAGACCTACGGCGTGATCGTTTACCAGGAACAAGTTATGCAGATCGCCATGGCGGTAGCCAGCTTCAGCGCCGGGCAAGCCGATCTCCTGCGCCGGGCGATGGGCAAGAAAAACCCGGAGGCCATTGAAAAAGAACGCAAAGCTTTTCTGGAAGGAGCGCAGAAAAACAAAGTTAAACCGGAAAAGGCCAATAAGCTGTTCGACCTAATGGCGCAATTCGGCGGATATGGATTCAATAAATCGCATGCTGCGGCTTACGCCTATCTTGGGTATCAGACCGCTTACCTGAAAACCCATTATCCGCTGGAGTTCATGAGCGCTCTATTGACCTCGGAGATCGGCAACCAGGACGACATCGTTCTGTACATAGAAGAAGCCAAAGATATGGGCATTAAGATACTGCCGCCCCATGTTAATAATAGTATGGCTAATTTTAGCGTGGAAGATAAGGCCATCAGGTTCGGCCTGGCGGCGGTTAAGAATATCGGAGAAGGGGCTATTGAAACGATGGTGGCCGTCCGCAAGAGAGATGGGGTCTTCAAATCATTTTATGATTTTTGCAAGCGCGTGGACCTGCACACAGTCAACAAACGGGTAGTGGAAAGCCTGGTAAAGTGCGGCGCCCTGGATGGACTGGGCCAGACACGGATGGAGATGTTTGACACGCTGGAAAATGAGATGCAAAAGGCCCAATCATTACAGCAGGATGTCCTGAGCGGACAGGCCAACTTCCTGGAGATCATGCCGGTCGAGGATCCGGCTGCGGCTTTAGCCAAAGGACATCACAAGGAATGGCATGAAAATCAAATGCTGGAGCATGAACGGGAAGTGCTGGGTTTCTATATGACCGGGCATCCTCTGGCTCGTTTTGCCGAAGAACTGGCCAGTTATACTACCACCAACCTGCAGGATGTCGTTAACCTGGAGGAAAAGCCGGTAAGGGTGGGCGGTATTATCAAAAAAGTGAAGATGCTTTTTACCAAGAAGAACGACAAAATGGCCGTATTTGAATTAGAGGACCTGAAAGGCGAGATACCGGTAGTAGTGTTTTCGGATCGTTACAACAACCCGGATGTGAACGCCATGATCCGCGTCGACCAGACTGTGATCGTCTGCGGCCAGCTGGATAAAAGGCGGGCCGAACCCCAGATAATCATGGACCGTATCATTCCCCTGGACCAGGCCCGGGAGCGGCTGACCCAATCTGTGCATATCCATATCAAGACCGTAGGCCTGGAGCAGGATTTCCTGGACAAGCTGAAGGTCCTGCTGGCCAAATTCCCCGGTATCTGCCCGGTTCAGCTGCACCTGACCACGCCGCACCAGGGAGAAGTGGTGGTGAGCGCCGGTGCCGGATTAAAGGTAGCCGCCAGCCTGTTACTTAGGCAGGAAGTGGAAACCCTGCTGGGCAAAGGCACCGTCATATTTAAATCTTGACAATTAACGCCGTCTCTGGTATAAATTAGACATGAAAGAAGAAGTGAAAAACTTCTCACCGTATGGCCATTAGTCGCCAAAGGGTTATCATATGATAATCTGCATTAGATCGCTGATGTTTGTTCCTATTACGGTGGGGACGGTCAGCGGTTATTTTTTTCCCCCTAAAGGGGACAGGTACGAGAGGAGGAATTTATCGTTACAGAAGATTTCCGGATCAATGAACGGATCAGAGCCAGCGAAGTAAGATTGATCGATGAAGTCGGAACAGCCATGGGCATAGTCCCTACCAGCCAGGCCTTGAACCTGGCCATAGAGCGCGGTTTGGACCTGGTGGAAGTGGCCAGCCAATCCCAGCCGCCGGTATGCAAGATAATGAACTACAGTAAATACCGGTATGAGCAGGAGAAAAAGGATAAAAAATCTCGCAAGAGCCATCACATTATCCGCGTCAAGGAGATCAAGATCCGGCCGAAGATCGGCCAGCATGACTTGGACGTGAAACTCCGCCACGTGGAAGAGTTCTTAGCCGAAGGGGACAAGGTCAAGATCACCATTATGTTCCGCGGCCGGGAAATGGCCCACATGGACCTGGGCGTGAGCATCATGAGGGGGATCGAAGCCAGGTTCGCCGCCACCGCGGTCATTGAGCAACAGGCAAAAATGGAAGGCAACAGCATGCACCTGCTGCTGGGGCCCATAAAAAAATAAATATAAACCCTAAGGAAGGAGACTCGCATGCCCAAGATCAGAAGTCACAGCGGGGCCAAGAAACGTTTTCGCGTTTCCGCCACCGGTAAAGTGAAATACAAAAAGTCTTTCGGCCGCCACATCTTGACCAAAAAGAAAATGAAGAAGTTAAGACAGCTGCGCAAAGCCGGAACGCTGAACAATACCGAAACCAAGATCATCAAAAAACTATTACCATACGCATAAAACCACGTACCGCGCGCAGCCACAACGCTAGCCGCTATACGTCGTATTCTTTTGGAGGATAAGTTATGTCAAGAGTAAAAGGTGGAGTTACCACCCGCGCCAGAAAGAAAAAAATATTCAGGAGAGCCAAAGGGTACCGCATGGGCAAGTCCAAGCTCTATCGCCATGCTACAGAGCAGGTAGATAAGAGTTTGAACTACGCCTTCCGGGACAGAAGGGTTAAAAAGAGAAGCTTCCGTCAGCTCTGGATCACCAGGATCAACGCAGCGGCCCGTATGGGCGGCCTTTCTTATAACCGATTTATGAACGGATTGAAGAAAGCCAAGATCGAGCTGGACCGCAAGATGCTGGCCGATCTGGCCGTCGTGGACCCCCAGGGGTTCGAGACGGTCGTGGAACTGGTCAAACAGGCCATCGCNNGACCGCAAGATGCTGGCCGATTTGGCCGTGAACGACATCAAGGCTTTTAATGCCCTGGTGGACGTGGCCAAACAGCAGCTGTCCGCTTGATCACTGTATGAGCGGCATTGTTAAGTACATTAAGTCACTGCAGAATAAGAAGATCCGGGCTCTGGAAAACCGGTTTATTGTGGAAGGTATCCGGGCGGTGGAAGAACTATTAAAAACCCCCGGTACCGGTTTCAAGGCGGTATATACCGCGGAGCTAGAGCAGAACCGCCGCGGCAAACTGTTGCTGGATAACCTGGAAAAAAATAAAATCGAGATATACCAGATAAGCCAGCGGGAGATGGAACAGTTGTCGGAATGCGATACTCCCTCCGGCGTGCTGGCCGCTGTTAAGGCCAAAGAATATTCGCTCGCTGAAATACTGGAGCAGCCGAAACCGTTCCTGCTGATCCTGGATGAGATCCAGGATCCCGGCAATTTAGGCACGATCATCCGTACCGCGGAAGCGGCAGGGGTTAACGGTATCATCATCAGCCGGGATTCGGTAGATCCGCATAACTCCAAGGTGGTGCGGGCGTCTATGGGATCCATCCTGCGGATGCCGGTTGTGCGTGATAGCAATATGAGTAAGTTGCTGGCCTTACTGAAAACCAAAAAGATCAGGATAATAGCCAGCGATCTGAATAGCCGGAAGTACTATTACCAGGCGAATTGGGAACTGCCGCTGGCGTTGGTCCTCGGCAATGAAGGCGCGGGATTAAGCCGGGAGATCCTGGATAAAGTAGATGAGACCGTGAAGATCCCGCAAAAACACAGCGTGGAATCGCTGAACGTGGCAATAGCCAGTGCGATAATAATGTACCAGGTGGTGGAGAAAGGGTCCGCCTCCGCCAAGGCTTCGGCGCGATGATAGTTGATTGTTGATCGTTGATAGAAATAAAAAAGAGGATAATCATGAGCCTTGAAGATATTAGGAATAAACTAGCTGAATTGGAAAAGCAGGCTTTAGGCGAACTGGAACAAGCGGTTAAAGATAATATAGAGAACATCCGGGTCAAGTACCTGGGCAAAAAAGGGGAACTGACCGCCATCCTGCGCGGCATGGCCGATATCGCCGCCGCCGAACGTCCCCTGATCGGTAAGCTGTCTAACGATATCAAAACCCGCCTCGAAGAAAAGATCTCCGGTAAATTCCGCGAACTGAAAGAAAAATCCGAACTTACGGCCTTGAGTAATCTCCAGGTCGACTTAACCCTGCCCGGCGATCCGGTCGGGTTCGGCCATCTGCATCCCATCCACCAGACTATCGAAGAGATAGTCGCTATTTTCACACGCCTTAATTTTGCCGTCGTGGAAGGTCCCGAGATCGAAACCGACTATTATAATTTTGAAGCCCTGAATTTCCCGCCGGAACACCCGGCGCGGGACATGCAGGATACTTTTTTTATTGAAGATAAGGTGCTGTTGCGCACGCACACTTCACCGGTGCAGGTGCGCGTATTCGAGAAACAAAAGCCGCCGGTCAAGATAATCGTACCGGGCAAGGTTTACCGCCATGACGCCGACGTTTCCCATTCGCCCATGTTCCACCAGGTGGAAGGTTTTCTGGTGGATGAAGGCGTGACTTTTGCCGACCTGAAAGGCATTCTTACCGCGTTTATCAAGGAAATGTTCGGGGAACAGCTCTCGACTCGTTTCCGGCCGAGCTTCTTCCCGTTCACCGAGCCCAGCGCGGAAGTGGACATGAGCTGTTTCGCCTGCAAGGGCGCTGGCTGCCGGGTCTGCAAACAGAGCGGTTGGATTGAGATACTGGGGGCGGGCATGATCGACCCGGCGGTATTCAAGCACGTGAAATATGATCCGGAAAAATATACCGGTTTCGCTTTCGGCATGGGAGTGGAGCGGATCGCCATGCTGAAATACGCTATTGACGATATCAGTTTGTTCTATGAGAACGATTTGAGATTTTTGAAACAATTTTAGGAGTAAATGGTGAAGTTATCTTACAAGTGGTTAAAAGAATTCATCGATACCGAACTGTCCCCCAAAGAAATAGCCGATAAGCTGACCATGGGCGGCATCGAAGTCTCCGCGGTGATCAATATGGATAAAGGGATCAGGAAAGTCATTACGGCGGAGATCAGGGATGTGCAACCGCACCCTAATGCTGATAAATTGACGTTCTGCAAAGTATTCAACGGTCAGGCGGAAGTGGATATCGTCTGCGGCGCGAAAAATATCAAGCCGGGTGACCGGGTGCCCCTGGCGACAGTAGGAGCGGTACTGCCCGGGAACAAGGAAATTAATGAAGCCGAGATACGCGGGAAAAAATCTTACGGTATGTTGTGTTCAGAAAGGGAACTTGGACTTTCAGAAGAACATGCCGGGATTATGATCCTGCCTCAGGATACCCCGCTGGGACTGGATATTAATACCGTCCTGGAGTTGGATGACGTCATTCTGGAAGCTGAACCGACGCCGAACCGGGGCGACTGCCTGAGCGTCCTTGGATTAGCCCGGGAAATAGCCGCTATTTTGAACCTGAAGATTAAAATGCCCAAGATAGTGCTGAAGGAAACCGCGGATAAAGCGGAAAAATTTGTCACTGTGGAGATCAAGGACGAGAATTTGTGCCCGCGTTACGCGGCGCGCTTCGCCAGCAACGTTAAGGTTAAAACCAGTCCGCTCTGGATGCAGAACCGTTTGCGCAACTGCGGCCTGCGCCCGATCAACAATATTGTGGATATCACTAATTATGTTTTGCTGGAGCTTGGTCATCCGTTACACGCTTTCGATAGTACCACCCTGCAGGACGCAAAGATAATCGTGCGCACCGCCAGGGAAGGCGAAGAGATACAAACTCTGGACGGGCAAACTCGGAAGTTGACAAAACACATGCTCGTGATCGCCGATAGCAAAAAACCGGTCGCCCTGGCCGGGGTGATGGGCGGGGAATTAACGGGAGTTAAGGAAAATTCCACAACCGTGGTATTAGAAAGCGCTTATTTTGACCCGGTGAGCATCAGGAAGACCGCGCGCTCTCTCGGTCTATCTTCCGACGCCAGTTACCATTTCGAGCGCGGCGTCGACGTTGATAATCAGATCCTGGCCCTGAACCGGGCGGCGCAAATGGTCCAGGACCTGGCCGAAGGGGCAGTGGCCAAAGGTATTATAGACACTTACCCGCACAAACTGAAGCAGCCAAAGATAACCTTAAGACAGGACCGGATAAACAAAATCCTCGGAGTGGAAATTACTTTTGCCCAATCTAAAAAGATCCTGAAGAACCTGGGTTTCGCTTATACGGAAAATACCAGCACTGAATCTTTCCACGTTCTGGTTCCGCCCTGGCGCCATGACATCGAGCGGGAGATCGACTTGATAGAAGAAGTGGCGCGCCTCAACGGTTACGAAGAAATACCGGCGGCTCTGCCTAAGGGCCGGATGGTCAAAGTGGGCGGTAATCGTGATTGGCAAATGGCGCAAACCATCGCGCAGTTCCTGCGCGCGGCGGGGTTCGCGGAAATTATCAGCTATAGTTTTATCGGCGAAAAAGATTACGCTAAAACGGGGATAGATCCGGCGGCCCGGGATTGCATCAAGATCGCCAATCCGCTCACGGAGGACGTGTCCATTATGCGCACTTCTCTGGTATGCGGACTCTTGAATAACCTGGCCTGGAACATTAACCACGGGAGTACGGAAGTTAAGATCTTCGAACAGGGCCGGGTTTTTCTCGGCCGGGCCCAGGAGACTTACGCCCGGGAAGACAGGAGGCTGGCGCTGGCGGTTTCCGGACATAAGTTGGAGCCGTCGTGGAACAGGAAAGCGGCCACAGCCGACAGCTATTACCTGAAAGGATTGGCGGTGGGATTACTGGATATTCTGGGTATAGCGGAATATAAGTTCCAACCCAGCACCAATACGATTTTTCATCCGGCCTTGAGCCTGGACCTGGTGCTGGACGGTCAGGTATCTGGTACGCTGGGCAGGTTATCCCCGCGGGTAGCGGAAAATTATGATTTCCCGCAGGAAGTCTACTTAGCGGAATTCGATCTGGAGAAGATCCTGTCCCTGGCGACCACGGCTAAGAAGTTCCATAGTATTCCCAAATTCCCCGGTATCAGGCGCGATCTGGCGCTGTCGCTGCCGATAAAAGTGAGCCATGAAACGGTAATGAACCAGTTGCGCCGTCTGGCGGATCCCCTGGTCAGGGAAGTGGCTTTGTTCGATGTGTACCAGGGCGATAAAATGGAGGCGGGTTTCAAGAGCTACGCGTATACTTTCCTCTACCAGGCGCAGGACCGCACCTTACAAGATGAGGAAGTCAACAAACTGCACCAGGAACTGGTCAGGAAAGTTATCGCCGAACTGGGAGCTAAGGTAAGATGAAAAGTTTCGCCTCACTGGAAAAAGAGATACGCCGGGCGGTTGAATTGATCAATGAACTGCGCCGGGAGAATGAAAGCCTGCGTACCAGGCTGAAAGCAATGCAGGAAGGCGAGGCCATGCTGAATGACCTTAAAAAGGAAAATTTTGCTTTCCAAAAAAGGCAAGAAGTGCTAAAATTGAAGATAGAAAAGATCTTAAACAGGCTTAACGGCCTGAAACCGGAAAAAACAGCTGAGGATAGCCATGCCTGAGCAGAAAAACGAAGTAACAGTAAACGTCCAGAACGTCGAGATATCCGTCCGGACCGACAAAGACCCGGAATACATCAAAAAAATCGCCGAATATGTCAACGAGCGCATGCAGAGGATCACGCAAAACGCCGGTTTTAATTCGGTAACTTCCATGAAAATCGCCATCATGGCGGCTTTGGACATAGCCAATGAGGTTTTCGAACTAAAACTGAAGAACAAGGAAATGGAAGAGGCAATAAAAAACAAAACCGAACAATTAGTGGGTATGTTGGAAGAAGGAACTAAATGAAATTTTCCGATCATTGTGCGTTTGTGAAGATAAAAGAAACGATAATAGATCCCTGCCTTGTTGGTGATGTTCTGGGAATTTTTTAACCCGATACCTAGTAAAGGGGATTCTGCCGTTTTGGGTCGCTTTGGCGATTCAAACGAGAAACCCACTTGAAATTGCTGGGTTTAAATTCCAGAACACACGGCATAGGTGGGGTTATTTGTTTTGGGGCTTGAAATTATGCAAGACTTATTTGAAAAAGAAGAAAAAAAGGATATACAGAAACTGCCGCTGGCGGCCAGGATGGCGCCGCGCTCACTGGATGAATTCGTCGGCCAGGAAGGCATTCTCGGCCCGGGCAAGCTGCTGCGCCGGCTGATCGAAATAGATAAAGCCGGTTCCATCATCCTGTTCGGTCCTCCGGGCTGCGGCAAGAGCGCCCTGGCGCAGGTGATCGCCCGGATCACCAAGGGCAGTTTCCAGGAGATTAACGCCGTTACCAGCGGGGTAGACGAATTACGCAAGATCTCCGCGCAGGCCGCACAGCGCTGGCAGGCCTCGCAGCAGAAAACGATACTGCTGGTGGATGAAATTCATCATTTTAACCGCGGCCAGCAAGATGCCTTGCTGCCGGACGTGGAAAAGGGCAACCTGATACTGATAGGCATAACCACGGAGAATCCGTATTTTTACGTGAATGCCGCGCTGGTTTCACGATCGCAGGTTTTTGAATTTAAGGCTTTGCAGACTTCGGACCTGCGGGATATCCTGGGCAAAGCCCTGGCCAATGAAGAGAGAGGCTTCGGCAAGCTCAAGATAAAATTGACCGAGGAAGCTGCAGCCCACCTGGTGGGTACGGCTAACGGTGACGCCCGGAAGATGCTGAACGCCCTGGAATTGGCGGTGTTGTCAACCCCGGCCGATAAAAAAGGGGTCATCGCCATCGACCTGGGCGTAGCCGAAGAGTCCATTCAGAAAAAAGCCATCGTTTACGATAAAAAAGACGACCAGCATTACGATACCATATCCGCGTTCATCAAAAGCATGAGGGGCAGCGATCCTGACGCGGCGCTGTACTGGATGGCCAAAATGATCTATGGCGGGGAAGATCCGCGGTTTATCGCCCGCCGTATAGCCATTTGCGCGGCGGAAGATGTCGGCACCGCTGATCCTTTGGCGCTAATAGTGGCCAATGCCGCTTTCCAGATCGTGGAGTTGGTGGGTATGCCGGAAGGCAGGATACCCCTGGCGGAAGCCGCGGTGTACGTGGCCTGCGCGCCTAAAAGCAATGCCAGCTATCTGGGGATCAGCAGCGCCCTGGCTGACGTGGAAAAAGGCAAGATCCTGGCAGTGCCGGACCATCTGAAGGACGCGCATGCCGACCGGGAACAGCTAGGACACGGTAAGGGTTATAAATACCCTCATGATTTCCCGGAGGGACAGGTGAAACAGAAATACCTGCCGGAAGAACGGTCATATTACGAGCCCAAAGATATCGGCTTTGAAAAGAAGATCAAAGAAAGACTGGAAAAATGGAAGAAGTAAGAAGAAAATTGCGGCGCGAAAAACTGGCCGCCAGGAACAAATTGACACCGGCGGAGATAAAAAGAAAAAGCCGGAAGATCGCCGGCTGGCTGTTCGCTTTACCCGAATTTAAAAACGCGGCAACGATCATGTTCTATGTTTCATTCGCCAACGAAGTCAATACCCATGATATGATCAGCGAAGCGCTTAAACTTAATAAAAGGGTGGTGGTGCCGAAAATAGGAAAAAATGCAAGTTTAACTATTAAAGAAATCAAAGATTTTAAAAGAGATCTCAAAAAAGGATGTTTCGGTATATTGGAACCCAGACACTCTAAAAGGAGGAGCATAAACAAACGAAAGATAGACCTGGCCGTAGTGCCGGGAATATGTTTTGATCTGGAAAAAGGGGCGCGGCTCGGCTTTGGCCGGGGGTTTTACGACCGGTTCTTGAGCGGCTGCCATCCCCATACGACTTTGATCGGGTTGGCCTTTGCCAGCCAGTTAACCGAGAAAATACCTTGCACCAGGCAAGACGTGCACATGGATAAAATTATAACGGAGAAAAGAGTTATCGAATTCAAGCACTAAAATAAACGAAAGGCTAAGGGGGAAGTCATGCTTACTTTATGGAACGTTGCCAGTGTAGCCCTCCTAGTTGGATTAATCGTCGGATTTACCGTTAGGGTAATATATGCCAAATCTAAGATCAATTCGGCCGAAGGGGAAGCCAAGAAGATAATCGCGGAAGCGAAAAGAATGGCCGAGGCAGAGAAAAAAGAAGGCATCCTGCACATAAAGGACGAATTGTACCGGTCGCGGGTGGAATTTGAACGCGAAACCCATGAACGGCGGCAGGAACTGCAGAGACTGGAAAGACGATTGATCCAAAAAGAGGAGAATTTAGACCATAAGATCGAAAATTTAGACAAGAAGGAAAGAGAGAACGTTAACCGGGAAAGACAGATCCAGCAGAAGGAAAAGGGCTTGCAGGATGAAGAAGCCAAACTAGCCAAGCTGGCCCAAGAGCAGAAACAGGTCCTGGAGCGCATCTCCGGTTTAAGCGCCGACGCGGCCAAGAAATTGCTGATCGACAGCTTGCAGGATGAAGCCAAGCGGGACGCCGCGGTGCTGGTCCGCAATATCGAAGAAGAAGCGAAAGAAAGTGCTTCCAAGAAAGCTAAAGAAGTACTTTCACAGGCGATCCAGCGTTATTCGCCTGAATATACCATCGAAACCACCATTTCCACTGTGGCCCTGCCCAATGACGAGATGAAGGGGCGGGTGATCGGCCGGGAGGGACGCAACATCCGCGCTTTTGAAGCGGCCACCGGCGTAGACCTGATCATCGATGACACTCCGGAAGCCATAACCCTGTCCGCTTTTGACGGGGTCCGGCGGGAGATCGCGCGTATCGCCCTGGAAAAACTGATCAGCGACGGCCGGATACACCCGGCGCGCATAGAGGAAGAAGTTAATAAAGCCAAGCAGGAACTGGACCAAACCATCAAGGAAACTGGTGAACAAACCTTCTTTGAATTGGGCGTGCAGAACGTTCACCCGGAAATAATCAAGCTTATCGGACGTCTAAAATACCGTACCAGCTACGGGCAGAACGTGCTGCAGCATTCCAAGGAAGTGGCCTATATCGCCGGCATCATGGCGGGCGAACTGGGAGTGGATGTGGCCCTGGCCAAGCGTAGCGGTATCTTGCACGACTTGGGCAAAGCGGTGGACCATGAAGTGGAAGGCACCCATGCCCAGATCGGCGTGGATCTCGCGCATAAGTACGGCGAATCCGCCCGGGTGACGAATGCCATCGGTACGCACCATGGCGACGGTCAGGCCAACAGTGTGGAGTCAGTGCTGGTGGCGGCCGCCGACGCGGTCAGCGCGTCGAGGCCGGGAGCCAGGCGCGAAACGCTTGAAAATTATATCAAGCGCCTGGAAAAGCTGGAAACCCTGGCTGAGTCATTTAAAGGCGTGGAGAAATGCTACGCCATACAGGCTGGCCGTGAGATACGCGTGATGGTTGACGCGGAGGCCATGGACGATATACAATCCGCCCAGCTGGCGCGGGATATCGTCAAAAAGATCGAAAAGGAACTGGAATACCCCGGTCAGATCAAAGTCACTTTGATCAGGGAAGTCCGAGTCGTAGAAACAGCTAAATAAAAGCAGTTGTAAGTTGAAAGTGTTAAGTGTACTTAAAACTGATTTTGGAGTATTTGTGAAGATTTTATTCATTGCAGACATTATCGGCCAGCCGGGACGTGAGGCCGTGGCGAAATTATTGCCGGAGCTGAGGAAGCAGGAAGCCCCGGAACTGGTTATTGCCAACGGCGAGAACGCGGCCGGCGGCCTGGGGATAACCCCCAATGTGGCCCGTGACCTTTTTCACCTGGGTATTGATGTCCTGACCATGGGCAATCATACCTGGGACAAGAAGGAAGTAATGGAGATCATCGACGACCCGAATATTGTCCGGCCGGCTAATTATCCGCCGGGCGTACCAGGGCGCGGCGCGGCTTTGGTAGCCACGCCTGGTAAATTCCAGGTTGGCATAGTCAACCTGGTCGGCCGGGTTTTTATGCCGCCTAATGACTGTCCTTTCCGGGCGGCGGAGAAAATCATCGCTGAGCTGAAAAAGGAAACACCGGTCATTATTGTGGACATGCATGCCGAAGCGACCAGCGAGAAGGTCGCCATGGGCTGGTACCTGGATGGGAAAGTCAGCGCGGTTATCGGCTCGCATACCCATGTGCAAACGGCGGATGAACGTATTTTGCCTGAGGGCACCGCTTACATCACTGACGCCGGCATGACCGGGCCTTTTGATTCGGTCATCGGCATAAAAAAGGAGATCATCCTGCAGCGGTTCCTGCTGGGTATGCCGATACGTTTTGACGTGGCTGGTGGAGACGTGGTTCTGAACGCGGTCTTGCTGGATATTGATGAAAAAACCGGGAAAGCCCTGGATATAAAAAGAATTCAAGCCAAAGCATAGCTAAAGGGGTGGATCATGACAGCGTCCATAATTGACGGCCGGGCCGTATCGAAAACGGTCCAGGAGCAGATCACGCAGGAAGTTAAACAAATGGTGGAGAAGGGGTTGCCGCCGCCGGGATTAGCGGTGATCCTGGTCGGGGAAAATCCGGCTAGCCAGATCTATGTCCGCAACAAAAAGGCGTCCTGCGCCAGAGTGGGGTTTTACGCTGAGGAATACCTACTGCCGGCTAGCACCAAGGAAGAGGAACTGAAAAACCTGATCATCAAGCTGAACACTGACCCCAGGATACACGGCATCCTGCTGCAACTGCCGCTGCCACGGGGGCTAAAGGAAAAAAACATGCTGGAACTGATCGCGCCGGAAAAAGACGTAGATTGCTTCCATCCCATGAATATCGGCAACCTCTTCTTAGGCAAGCCTACTTTCCTGCCGTGCACGCCGGCAGGGATAATGGAACTGCTTAAACATGAGAATATTGATCTTCAAGGAAAAAAAGCCGTAGTTATCGGGCGCTCCAATATTGTCGGCAAACCTATGGCCATGATGCTGCTGCAGGAACATGCCACGGTGACCATCTGCCATTCCCGCACCCTGGATATCCCGGCCATCACCAAAAACGCGGATATAATCGTAGTGGCGATCGGCCAGGCGAATTTCCTGACGGCGGATATGGTCTCCGAGGGGCAGATAATTATCGACGTGGGACAGAATAAAGTCGGCGAGAAGCTGGTGGGCGACGTGGATTATGATGCGGTAGCGCAGAAGGTGGCGAAGATCACGCCGGTGCCGGGCGGTGTCGGCCCCATGACCATCACCATGCTGTTGCAAAATACTTTACAAGCCAAAAAATTACAGCAAAAAACATAATATGGAACAACAAAGATATGTTTACAAAGTAAGCGAACTCAACATTGTCATCAAAGAGCTGCTGGAGGGTAATTTCCCCGAGATCTGGCTCGAAGGCGAGATCTCCAATTACCGCCCCAATGTCAGCGGCCATCATTATTTCACCTTAAAGGATGAAACCGGGCAGATCAGCGCGGTCATGTTCCGTTTCTCCGCTCCTAATCTTAAATTTAAAATAGAAGACGGTTTAAAAGTCATTGTCAGGGGTAAGATCAGTATTTTCGTGGCCGGCGGGAAATACCAGATAATAGTTTCCGCCATGGAGCCGGCCGGTCTGGGCGCATTGGCCCTGGCTTTCGAACAATTAAAAGAAAAATTAAGAAAAGAAGGATTGTTCGCTCCCGAACACAAGAAACCGATCCCGGTCCTGCCGCAGACAATAGGCATAGTTACCTCACCGACCGGCGCCGCCATCCGTGACATGCTGAAGATTCTGACCACCCGCTATGCTAATTTGGAGATCCTTATATATCCGGTATTGGTTCAGGGCGACGGGGCCAAGGAGCAGATCAGCCAGGCGATAGCCGAACTGAACGCTTATTATCCCGGGTTGGACGTAATGATCGTCGGGCGCGGCGGGGGCAGCATCGAAGACCTGTGGGCGTTCAATGAAGAGATAGTCGCTCGCGCCATCTATGATTCAAGGATACCGGTTATCAGCGCCGTCGGGCACGAATATGACGTCACCATCGCCGATTTTGTCGCCGACCTGCGCGCCGCCACACCTAGTAACGCCGCTGAACTGGTGGTCAGGGAGAAACAGGCCCTGGTGGAGCGGGTGCAGAACGCCCGGCAGAAATTGATCACCTATTTCAGCCATGTCGTGGAAAATTTCCGGATGCGGGTGAACTACGCCGTCAATTCGCCGGTGCTGACCCGGCCCCGGGAACGGCTGGAAGAGATACAGCAGCATATCGATGAACTCCTGGAACGCATCGCCGTTAAGTCCGGCCATGTCTTTGAGATCTACCGCAGCAAATTTAAGGATATGGAGAATATGCTCTTTATCCGTTTTGAACATTACTTTGAAACCAAGAAAACCGGGATGTCTTACCTGGCGGGCCAGCTTAACGCGTTCAGTCCGCTGGGGGTGCTGGAGCGCGGTTATTCTATCGTCTACGCCCAGCCTGGCGATCGGATAATCAATAAATCATCCCAGGTAAAGATAGGCGGGGAGATCAGGGTGAAATTGAGCCAGGGTGAGATTACAGGAACAGTGAAAGATACTAAAGAAAGTTGATCGTTGATAGTCCGCTCTGATCTACGATCAGAGCTTATAGTTGATTGAAGGTGCATTTTCTATCAACAGTCAACAATGAACTATCAACTAATCCGGAGGATCTATGGCTAAAGCGAAGGAAGAGGGCGGAGAAAAGATCAAGTTTGAAGAAGCGCTGAGCAAGCTGGAAAAGATCGTCTCCCAATTGGAAGAAGGAGAACTGGCGCTGGACGAAAGCCTGAGAATGTTCGAGGAAGGGATCAAATTATCCCGGCTCTGTTCCGGCAAGCTGGAAGAGGCGGAGAAGAAGATCGAGATCCTGATGAAGAACAAGGAAGGACAGTTGGAGAAAAAACCGTTCCCCGGAGAAGGCACTGACGCGAAAACCGATGACAAAGAACTCTTTTGACTTAAAAAAATACCTGGCCGCCAAAACACACGTGGTTAACGCGGCCCTGGATAAATATTTAGAGGTAAAGTATCCGCCGCTCATATACCGGGCGATGCGCTACAGCATGTTTGCCGGCGGCAAGCGCCTGCGGCCGATACTGGTGCTGGAAGGGGCGCGGCTCTGCGGCGGCCGGGAACAGTCGGTTATGCCGACGGCCTGCGCGCTGGAGTTTATACATACTTATTCGCTGATCCACGACGATCTGCCGGCCATGGATAATGACGATTATCGCCGGGGTAAGTTGACAAGCCACAAGAAGTTTGGCGAAGACGTGGCAATCTTGGCCGGTGACGCCCTGCTGACGGAGGCTTTAGGTTTGGTCGCCAAAAATGCCCAGGAAAAGGGGATTGGCGCGGAGCGCGTGATCAATGTCCTGGCATTGCTGGTCAGGGCCAGCGGGGTAGAAGGCATGATCGGCGGACAGCTGGTTGATACCTGTGAAGATTCACTAGTTAAAAAAGGCAAACAAGCAACGAAAAAGAGAACCCTGGCATATATACACACCCATAAGACTTTAGCCCTGATCCAGGCCAGTTTGTCGGCGGGAGCCATGTTGGCGGGTGCTTCCCCGGCCAAAATAAAAGCCCTGGACCGGTACGGTGCGGACATCGGCCTGGCTTTCCAGATAGCGGATGACATCCTGGACGTGGTCGGGGATAAGAAGAAACTAGGCAAAAAGGGTAGTGACGCGCAGAATAAAAAATTAACATACGTTTCCCTATACGGTTTAGACGGAGCACGGCGCCAAGCGAAAGGCCTGGTCGCCGCGGCCAAAAGAGAACTGGCAGTTTTTGGCCGGGAAAAATATATTTTAGAGAGTTTAGCCGATTTTATCATAGAGAGAGAATATTAATGGGTATCCTGGAAAAGATCGACACACCGGCGGATCTTAAGCTTATCAAGAAAGAATTGCTGCCGAAGCTGGCGGAAGAGATACGGAATAAGATACTGGAGACGGTTTCCCATACCGGCGGGCATCTGGCTTCCAGCCTGGGGGCGGTGGAACTGACCCTGGCGCTGCATTACGTTTTTAACGCCCCGCAGGATAAGATCGTCTGGGATGTGGGTCACCAGACTTACGCCCATAAACTGATAACCGGGCGGCGCGAGCAGTTCCCGACCCTGCGCCAGTACGGCGGGATTTGCGGCTTCCCTAAAGTGGATGAAAGCCCTTTCGACACGTTTAACGTCGGGCACGCTTCCACCTCCATCAGTGCCGCTTTAGGCATGGCGGTGGCGCGGGACCTGAAAAAGGAAAACCATAAAGTGATCGCGGTCATCGGTGACGGCTCCATGACGGGCGGTATGGCTTTTGAAGCCCTGAATAACGCCGGTCACCTCAAAAAGGACCTGCTGGTCATCCTTAACGATAATGAAATGTTCATTTCCCGCAAGGTGGGCGCGTTTGCCGGCTACCTGACCAAGATCCTGACCGGCGACCTCTATAAAAAACTTACCAAACGGGCCGAGAGGTTCTTGACCAGGGTGTCCGTAATGGGCGTCCGGATGACTACCGTTGCCAAGCGGGTCAAGGTGCTGCTTTTCCCCGGCATGTTGTTCGAGGAAATGGGCTTTGCCTATCTGGGGCCTTATGAGGGGCACGATATCAATACCCTGATCGACGTTCTGGAAAAATCCAAGGATGTGACCGGACCGCTGTGTATCCACGTCGTTACCAAAAAAGGCAAAGGATACAAGCCCGCGGAAAAGGAACCGACCAGGTTCCACGGCATCGGTGAATTTAATATTATAACCGGCGAGTCCGAAAATAAGGATAAAGCTCTGTCTTATACCGAGATCTTTGGCAAAACAGTGGTGAAGCTGGCCCGTGAGGACGAGAAGATCCTCGGCGTTACCGCGGCCATGAGCGACGGGACCGGTTTGAATCATTTTGCCGAAGAGTTCCCGACCCGTTTTTTTGACGTGGGGATAGCGGAAGAACACGCGGTGGTTTTTGCCGCGGGCCTGGCCAGCGCCGGTTTCCGGCCGCTGGTGTCCATCTACTCCACTTTCCTGCAGCGCGCCTACGACCAGCTGATCCATGATGTGGCGCTGCAGAACCTGCCTGTGTTTTTCATCCTGGACCGGGCCGGATTGGTGGGCGAGGACGGGCCGACCCATCAGGGCGTCTTTGATCTTTCGTACCTGCGCAATATACCGCATATGGTGGTCATGTCGCCCAAGGACGAGAATGAGTTGCAGCATATGGTTTATACCGGATTACGGCATCAGGGCCCGATCGCTTTGCGCTATCCGCGCGGCAAGGCCCTGGGCGTTAAGCTGGATAAGGAATATAAAAAATTACCCATCGGCCAGGCGGAGGTCTTATCCACCGGTCGCGATGTGGCCATATTGGCCATAGGCAACATGGTGGAGCCGGCGGTCCGGGCCGCCGCGCTGCTGGCTGAGGATAAGATCAAGGCCACCGTAGTGAACGCCCGCTTCGTCAAGCCCCTGGACGAGAAACTTATCAGGAAACTGGCGGCTGACGGTCTGCCCATCGTGACCGTGGAAGAGAACGTGGCCAGCGGCGGCTTCGGCGGAGCCGTGGCGGAGTTACTGGCGGCGGACGCAGCGCGCGTCAAGAGTATCGGCTTGCCGGACGAATTCATTGAACAGGGAGCCTGCAGTATCCTGCGGGAGAAATATAACCTGACGGCGGAAGGCATCGCCCAGGTCACAAAATCATTTTTGAAGGGTTGATATGAGCGCTACGGTAGCCAGGATGAGACTGGACCAGTTGTTGGTGACCAAGGAGCTGGTGGAGAGCCGAGTGCGCGCCCAGGCCCTGATCATGGCCGGGCAGGTGAAAGTCGATGACCAGGTGGTGACCAAGGCTTCGGCGATGATAAATATATGTTCCCTGCTGGCCGTCAAGAATGAGATCTTTCCCTATGTATCGCGGGGCGGGCAGAAACTGAAAAAGGCCCTGGATTTTTTTCGCATAGAAGTGAAAGGTAAAACTTGTATCGATATCGGCGCTTCCACCGGAGGGTTCACCGATTGCCTGCTGAAACACGGGGCCAAGCTGGTCTACGCGGTGGACGTGGGCAAGGGCCAGCTGGATTGCAAATTACGCAATGACCCCCGCGTGGTCAATATTGAAAAAACCAATATCCGTTACCTGGAGAAGGACTCCTTACCGGAGACTCCTGACCTGGCTACTATCGACGTGAGTTTCATCTCCCTGGAAAAAGTCCTGCCGCGGGCCTACGACCTGATCAAAATAACCGGGGAGATCATCGCCCTGATCAAGCCGCAGTTCGAAGCCGGCCCGCAAAATGTCGGCAAGGGCGGGGTGGTCAGGGATGACGAGGTGCATAAGGAAGTGATCGACCGTATTACTTTATTTTCCGAGATCCAGGCGATGGAGGTCAGGGGAGTGATAGAATCACCCTTAAAAGGCCCCGCCGGTAATAAAGAATTTCTTATATATCTTGTAAAATCATAAGTGAGGTAGTTGTAATGGCTGAACAGACTTATCATCCCCAAGAGATAGAAACCAAGTGGCAGAGTTATTGGGAAAAACAGGGAATATTCACTGCCCGGGAAGAAAAGGGCAGGAAGAAATTTTATATCCTGGAGATGTTCCCTTATCCCAGCGGGCGGTTGCACATGGGGCATGTCCGTAATTACACGCTTGGCGACGTGATCAACCGCTACCAGAAGATGCGCGGTTTTAACGTTATGCATCCCATCGGCTGGGATGCTTTCGGCCTGCCGGCGGAAAACGCCGCCATCAAGAACAAGATCGACCCGGAGAAATGGACCAAGGATAACATCAGTTACATGCGGATCCAGCTGAAGAAAATGGGTATCGGTTACGACTGGTCCAGAGAGTTCGCCACCTGCGACCCGGAATATTATAGATGGAACCAGTGGTTTTTTATTAAATTCCTGGAAAAAGGCTTGGTCTACCGGAAAAAGTCGCTGGTTAATTTCTGTCCGTCCTGCGAAACGGTCCTGGCTAATGAACAGGTGGAGCAGGGCGTATGCTGGCGCTGCGACTCGGAAGTGGTTCAGAAAGAGCTGGAACAATGGTATTTCCGTACCACGGATTATACGGAACAGCTGCTGCAGGGGCATGAACAGCTTACCGGCCACTGGGCCCACAAAGTCCTGGCCATGCAGCAGAACTGGATCGGCAAGAGCTTTGGCACGGAGATAGATTTCCCGTTAGTGGGAGCCACCGGAACCATCAAGGTGTTCACTACCCGCCCGGATACCGTCTGCGGGGTCACCTATATGGTTTTGGCTCCGGAGCACCCGTTGGTAGCTGAATTGATCAGCGGGAACAAAACCCAGGAAGAGGTCTTAGCGTTCACGGAAAAAGTAAAGAAGCAGAATAAAATATTCCGCACGGCGGATAATAATAAAAAAGAGGGCAGGTTCACCGGAGCGTATTGCGCCAATCCGGTCACTGGTGACAAGATCCCGATCTGGATCGCCAATTATGTATTGCCCGAGTATGGCACCGGGGCGGTCATGGCGGTTCCCGCTCATGATACCCGCGATTTTGCTTTTGCCGGTGAATACGGGTTGCCGGTCAAAGAAGTGATCAACCCCGACGGTAAAACCACCGCGGCCGGATTAAAAGAAGCTTTTGTCACTGAAGGCGTAATGGTCAACTCCGGACAATTTGACGGCACCCCGTCAGGTGTTGGGATCGATAAGGTTACCGATTATTTGATAAAAGAGAATCGCGGACGGCGCGTGGTCAATTACCGCCTGCGGGACTGGCTCATTTCCCGTCAGCGTTATTGGGGCACGCCGATACCGGTTATGTATTGTCCTAAATGCGGTACCGTCCCGGTCCCGGAAAAGGACCTGCCGGTCATCCTGCCGAAAGACGTTAAATTCACCGGCCTTGGTGAATCACCCCTGGCGCAGGTTAAAGAGTTCGTGGAAACGGTATGCCCCAAATGCGGCGGGCCGGCACGGCGTGAAACCGACACCATGGATACTTTCGTGGATTCCAGCTGGTATTACGCCAGGTATAGTGACAGCCATAACGATCAAGCTCCTTTTGGCAAGGCGGCGGCGGATTACTGGCTGCCCGTTGACCAGTATATTGGCGGGGCCGAGCACGCCTGCATGCATCTGATCTACGCGCGCTTCTTCCACCGGGTCATGAGGGACCTGGGCCTGCTGTCAAGCGACGAGCCGTTCACTAAACTGCTTAACCAGGGTATGGTGACCCTGGGCGGGTCAGCTATGAGCAAGTCCAAAGGCAACATTGTCGACCCCGACCATATAATAGAAAAATACGGCGCTGATACCATGCGCCTGTTCATATTGTTCGCTTCACCGCCGGAAAAGGACCTGGAGTACAGCGATACGGGAGTGGAAGGGTCCTGGCGGTTCCTGTGCCGCGTCTGGCGTCTGGTAGAAAAGATCAGTAACCAGGAATTAAAAGGCAGCGTGCCGGATCCCGCGGCGCAAAAGGAATTGAATCGCAAGGTCCACGCGACCATCAAGAAAGTTACCCTGGATATGGATGAATCATTTGGCTTTAATACGGCCATTGCCGCGCTGATGGAACTGGTGAATACCATTTATACCCTGGAGAATAAAGTGACGCCGGCTGACTTCAGCCGGGCGGCGGAGGCGGCGGTATTACTGCTGGCGCCGTTCACCCCGCATATAGCCGAGGAAATGTGGCAGCGGCTGGGGAAGTCCGGCAGCATCGCGACTATGGCTTGGCCGGTTTACGATGAAAAAGCAACGATAGAAGAACAGGTGGAAGTGGTGGTCCAGATAAACGGTAAGGTGCGCTCCCACCTGCTGCTGTCTCCGGAAACCGCGGAGAACGAGGCCAGGGAACGGGCGTTGGCTGACCCTAAGATCCAGGAATTGGTCGCCGGCAAGAAGATCGTAAAAGTAATTTATGTGCCCAGAAAATTGATAAACATCGTAGTCGCCTGATCGCAGGCAGAGGAGGAATTATGTTCCCGAAAGTCAAGTTATTGGTTATCGCCCTGTTTTTGTGTTCGCTAACGCTGGCCGGATGCGGCAAACAGCCGGTCTCGGTCCTGCCCACGAACCTTAAGAAAATCGCCATCCCGACTTTTTCCAATGGCACCGTGCACTACGGGATAGAGGATAAGCTGACCAGGAAAGTCACCGATGAGTTCCTGCGCGACGGACGGCTGGAAGTAACCGACGCCAAAAAGGCAGACGCGCTGCTTAGCGGCAATATTGTATATTATACCCTGGAACCGGTCAGTTATGACGCTCAAGGAGTGATAGAGCAATATAAGCTTTACATTGGCGTGGATATTACCTTTAAAGACCAGACCATAAACTCGGTCCTGTGGACGGAAAATAACATCCATGAGGATTTTACTTATTATGTGACCGCTAAAGCCGGCCAGCTGGTATTGTCGGAGAACGACGCGCAAGAACAGGTGACCGACCTGCTGGCGCGCGATATCGTGCGGCGGACCATAGTGGGCTGGTGGTAAAAACCGTTCGTCGTTCGCCGTTCGTGGTTAAATACAGGACATAATGTTTGGACTTAGATGAAATATCAAGAATTTTTAGTACAGCTAAGGCAGAAGAAGATCGCCCCGGTATATTTTTTTACCGGGGAAGAGAATTTTCTTAAAAGGGAAGCGGTCGCCGCTTTGCTTAAATTATTGATCGCGCCCGAACAGAAAGATTTTAATTACGCTCTGCTGTATGGCAAGGATACCACCGCGAACCAGGTGCTGGACCAGGCTCAAGCCCTCCCATTTATGGGGGAGAAACGCCTGGTAGTATTGCAGGAAATAGAAAAGTTAAGCGATAAAGACAAACTGCGGGATTATCTAGCCGATCCTAATCCCAGCACCTGTCTGGTACTGGTAGCCGGGAACCTGGATCAGCGCGCCCGCAAAAATGAATTCTTCCAGAGCTTGACGGGATTTGAAGTGATCTGTTTCCCGCCGTTCGCCAACGAATTACGGCAGTGGGTAGCGGGGAAATTCCAGCAGGAGGGCAAGAAGATCAGCGCCGGCGCCTGCGAACTGCTGATCGAAAAAGTGGGAACCAGCCTGTCCAGCCTCGATTCGGAGATAACCAAGATACTATCATCAGTAAACAAGCAAACGGTCATCAAAGAAGAAGATATTGAAAATATCCTGTTCCGGCTTTATGAAGACAATGCCGCCCAGTTGGAAAAGCATATCGCCGGCCGCCAGCTGACCAAAGCCCTGGTTGCGGTCAGGGATCTCCTGCTGGAAGGCGAGAAAGACATGGTGGTCATCGGGGCCATCGCCAAATCCTGGCGCCAGCTGATCGTCGCCAAGGAACTGCAGGCGCAGGGGGTGACCCCGCAGGAAATAGCCAAGAAATTCCGGATCAAGAAATTTGATGAACAGCGGCTGCTCGCGGCTAGCCTGGCTAATTACGGCTTGGCGGAATTACTGCGGAAACATAAAAAAATAGCGGACGCTGATTTGGCCATCAAGAGTGGCAAAAAAGATCCGCTATTAGCTTTGGAGACTTTAGTGATCGGGTTATGCCGGCAGGGCTCTTAACTTCTGGGCCATGCGGGATTTTTTCCGGTTGGCGTTGTTCTTGTGGATGATGTTCTTCTTAGCCGCTTTATCGAGGGCGGAGAAAGCCAGCTGGATAGCTTTTTGGGCGGCAGCCAGGTCCTTGGCGGAAATATCCTTGTTAACTTCCTTGATCAATTGCTTGATCTCGTTCTTGATCTTGGTATTGGTGCGGCGACGGACAGTGTTTTTGCGCGATTCTTTGATCGCCGACGTGTGCCGTCCCATTTTCAGTTTCGTCATTGCGTCAATCCTCCCGGTTATTGTTTAGTGATTTAGGTTGCAAATATAACATAATTTTTAAAAGGTGTCAAGCTAAATGTCCACTAAGATGACCAAGTCCATAGGCAGCGTTACCGCCGCCACCCTGTTATCCCGGATACTCGGCTATCTGCGGGATATGGTGGTGGCCAGCCGTTTCGGCAATGGCGCGGCCGCGGATACGTTTTACCTGGCGTTCCGCATACCCAACCTGCTGCGCGACTTGCTGGGAGAGGGCTCCCTGTCCAGCGGCTTTATCCCGGTGTTCACGGAATGCTTAGTGAAAAAAGGCCAAAAAGAGGCCGCCGCGCTTTACAGCGCTTGCCTGGGATTACTGCTGCTGGTGCTTTCAGGCGTCACCCTGCTCGGCATGACCTTCGCTCCGGTGATTGTCAGGCTGATAGCCTGGGGCTGGTGGGACAAACCCGAGCAAATGGCGCAAGCGGTTAAGCTCACCCGTATCATGTTCCCTTTTATCGCTTTTATCAGCCTCTCCGCTCTGGCCATGGGGGTGCTGAATTCAATGCAGGTGTTCTTTGTGCCCGCGGTGGCGCCGATGATGGTCTCTATCTTTGAGATAGGCGCTGTTTTCCTGCTGGTGCCTTTGATGCACGGATCGATCGAAGGCTTGGCCTGGGGCGTATTATTGGGCGGACTTTTCCAATTCGTCTGGCAAGTCCCGACTTTAGTGAAAAATGGTTTTTTGCATAAGGTCGTTCTGTCAATAACGCCGGAAATCAGGAAAATTGGCCTGCTCATCGTGCCGGTGGCTTTTGGCAGCGGGGTTAGGCAGATAAATGTCCTGGTGGACCAGGTTTGCGCCAGCTTCCTGGCGGATGGCAGTATCATGGCGCTGTATTACGCCAACCGCCTTTACCAATTGCCCCTGGCCCTGTTCGGTCTGTCCATAGCTACAGTGGCTCTGCCCAATATGAGCCAAGCTGTGGCGGAAAAAAATATGGATGGTTTGAAAAACACCTTGTCGCTTAGTCTGCGCATGATGATACTGGCCATGGTCCCGTCCACGGTCGGCCTGATAGTCCTGGGCCAGCCGTTGATCAGGATCCTGTTCCAACACGGACAGTTCACCGCTTATGGTACGAACCTTACCAATCTGGCGTTAGCGTTCTTCTCCCTGGGCCTGGTATTCTTCGCTGGCGCCAGGATAGTAGCCTCGGCTTTCTACGCCATGCAGGACACCAAAACCCCGGTGAAGGTCGCTATCATGGCCATGATCCTGAACGCTCTGCTCAATATAATCCTGATGCGCTACCTGCAGGTGGGCGGCCTGGCCCTGGCTACGACGCTGGCGTCGGCAGTCAATATGATCGTACTGACCTATCTGTTGCGGCGGCGTTTGGGCCCGCTGGGGGCCAGGAGAATATGGCAAAGCTCGGAAAAGGTCATCCTGGCGTCATTAGTTATGGGCCTGGTTTGCTTCTGGCTCCGCCATTGGGTACTGCTGGGACTGGCCGGCGGAATGCTGGCTTTTATTATCATGATGCACGCGCTAAAAATGGAAGAATTCAAATATCTGAAAAATATTATCCTGAAGAAACAAGTGAGTGAACTGTAGGCCTCATGATGGAAACTCTTTTACAGCAACTAGCAAATTTGCCTGACGCCAGCGGCGTTTACCTGATGAAGAACCGGCGGGGCGAGATCATCTATGTCGGCAAGGCCACTTCGCTGAAGAAAAGGGTGAACAGCTATTTCCAGGGCCGCGACGCGGCGCCTAAGACCCAGGCCCTGGTATCGCAGATCGCTCATATCGATTACCTGCCGACGTGCTCGGCCAAAGAAGCCCTGCTACTGGAATTTGAGCTGATCAAGCGCTTCCGTCCCCGCTACAATGTCATGTACCGGGACGACAAAAGCTATCCTTATTTGAAATTAATGCTGGGTGAAAAATATCCACGCCTTCTGCTGGCCCGGATCGCCCACCGGGGCGCAGCCAGGAAAAGGGACCGGGCCCGTTATTACGGACCGTATCCCGACGGCAGCCACCTGCGCCGCGTGCTTTATTTTATCCGGAAATACTTTCCGCTGCGCGTGTGTAAAAAAGAAAAATTGCCCGGCAAGGTGTGCTTTTATTATCATTTGAAAAGATGCGCGGCACCCTGCATCGGCGAGATCGGCACGGCAGATTACGCCAAGATCGTCAGGGAAGTAGACCTGTTCCTGAAAAACAAGCACCAGTCACTGCTGGAGTACCTGGAGGGGCAGATGCGGGAATACAGCCGCGAGCTGAAATATGAACAGGCCCGGCGCGTGTTCCAGGAGAAAGAAGTTATCAGCCATCTCCTGGAGAGGATACGCTTCCGGCGGGTGGACCCGGCGCAGTTGCTCAAGGCCACTCTGGACAAACTTCCCCAGGAGCAGATCCTGCCGGTGCTGAAACGCGAATTAAATTTACCCACGGTGCCCCGGACCATCGAGGCTTTTGACATATCCAACATTAGCGGTACTAACGCCGTTGGCTCCATGGTGACGTTCGTTGACGGCAGTCCGGCCAAGAACCTCTACCGCCGGTTTCGCATCAGGACCATCAGCGGGGTGGATGATTACGCCATGCTGCGGGAAGTGATCAGGCGCCGCTATACCAAAGTATTAAAGGAGAACCAGCCGCGCCCGGACCTGATACTGATCGACGGTGGCAAAGGGCACCTGGCGCAGGGGATCAAGGAATTGAATAAATTGGGACTGACTTCCATTCCGGTCGCCAGTATCGCCAAGAAAGAAGAGCATATTTTCCGACCGGGACGGGAGACGCCGATTGTGCTCGACCAGCGCTCACCGGCACTGCAATTGGTCAGGCATATCCGCGACGAAGCTCATCGCTTCGCCATCAACTATCACCGCTTACTGCGAAAAAAAGCGGTCAGGAATTAAGACCTCAAAGGAGAAAAAATTGAAACTACGCTTTTTAGTTATCTTCATTTTGTTAGGCAGCGCGAGTCTGGCCGCGGCGCAGGAACGTGAATACAAGGTATTGCTGAATAATGGCAATACGTTTATTGGTGTATTGCAGGAACATACCGCCGGGCGCTATGTGTTCAAGATAAAAGGCGGGGAGATAGATTTCCAGCAGATCGAGGTCAAAGACCTGATCCCTACCGGCAAGACCATCAGGGTAAAGACCATAAAAGACGTTGGCTCTATAAAGATAAAAAAGATTACGCCTAAATCCATTACCAATTTTGACGACCTTATCATCTACTACAGCAAGAAATATAATCTCGACCCGGCGCTGATCAAGGCGGTGATAAAAGCGGAAAGCGATTTCAACCAGTACTGCGTCTCAGGGAAGGGGGCCAAGGGCCTGATGCAGTTGATGCCGCATACCGCGCAATGCCTGGGGGTCTTCGACGTGTATAGTCCGCACCAGAATATCGAGGGCGGCAGCCGTTACCTGGCGGAACAGTTGCGGGTGTTTGGCGATGTCCGTCTGGCGCTGGCTGCTTATAATGCCGGCCCGGAGATGGTGAAAAAATATAACGGCATACCGCCGTTCCGCGAAACCAAAAGTTACATAACCAATGTCCTGACTTACTGGCAGTATTTTGCCACGCATCCCATCAGCATCAAGAAGCCGATCTACATGTTCACCGATGAGAAAGGTAATATTTTCCTGTCCGACGCGGCGGTGAATAAGAATTATAAGAGAATACAGTAATTTGTTGATAGTTGACTGTTGATTGTTGATAGAAAAAATGAAAAGAAAAAAGAGAAACGAAAGAATTACAGAATTTGAGAAAGCCGTGTATGCGGCGTGTAAGCTGATCCCTAAAGGCGAAACCAGGACTTATAAGTGGATCGCCGCCAGGATCGGCCGGCCCCGGTCCTGCCGAGCAGTCGGCAACGCCCTGCATAAAAATCCTTTCGCACCGCAGGTGCCCTGCCACCGCGTGATCAGGAGCGACGGCGCCATCGGCGGTTTCGCCGGCGGAACGGCTAAAAAACTAAAATTATTGCGTTCAGAGGCGAAGAAAAAATAAAAAAATAATTTTTTTGTTGACAAATTTTTTCTTTTTTACTAAAATAACACCAACAACAGTATCATACCATATACAGTAGTAACAACCTTGATGTCCACTATATTTTGTTGTAAAGGGATAGGAAGGGATCAGAAAACAAACAAATATTTCAGAGGGAATATGGTGGTGGTGAAAAAACCAAAAAGATCCTTCCAAAACATTATAAAAGTTGCAGTTTTCATTCAGGTATTATTATTAACCGGTATCGCTCTGGCTGAGAATATTATTATTATCAAAAGCCAAAATCTTCCCCAGTATAATATGGCACTGGAAGGGTTTAAAAAGGAGATGAAAAACCGGGGTTATTCCGAAGCTGGCAATCTTAAAGTGACTTACGCCGATATGTCCAGCATACCGGGCAGCCTGGCTTCATTCGATCTGGTCTTCTGTATCGGCACCGAAGCGGTAAAAGCGGCGATAGAAAAGACCAAAGATAAACCGATCATCTTCTCCATGGTGCTGAACCCGCTGAAGAATAAGATCATGAGCGGCAATGTTTCCGGTATCGCCTTGGATGTCCCGGTCAAACAACAACTGGAACTGATCAAAGAAGTTTACCCCAACGCTAAAAACGTTGGGGTTATTTATGACTCTAACTTTAGCCAGGCCCAGATAGATGAAGCCAAAAAAACAGCTGGCAGCATGGGCTTGTCCATCACCGACACCGCTGTGTCCTCCTCTCCTGAAGTGGCCAAAGCCATCAAGGACATGGTCGGTAAGATCAACGCTTACTGGCTATTGCTCGATCCTACCGTAGCTACTAAAGATACTCTCCCGTTCATCATCAATCAATGCCAACAGAATAATATAGCCGTTTTCGGTTTTGCTTCCTTTTTAGTAAAAGTCGGCGCCATCGCTTCGCCGGTGCTGGACTACGAGGATATAGGCCGGCAGTCAGGCGCTATGGCCGCGGATATCCTGACCAAAGGCACGGAGGGCGGTATGCCGCCGTTGGGTTATCCACGCACCTTGAACCTGGCGCTTAATCTTAAGGTCGCCGGCGCCCTGGGCATCAAGTTCAGCAGTGACGTGACTAAACGCGCAGTTGAGACATATAATTAATTTAATAAGGAGATAAAAGGTGGTATTAAATTTACAAAACAAATTAATCATCTATACGACTGGTTTAATTATCGCCGTTTCGTTGATCTTTAGTACCTACCTTATTAATCACGAAACTAATCTCCTGCTGAACTCCCTGGAGAAAAGGGGCGAGACCATCGCTAACGGTATCTCCAACAATTGTCAGTTCAGCATGCTGGCGGAAGACAAGACCAGCTTGGGCAATTTCGTTGACAGCGCCATGAAGGAAAAAGACGTCTCCGACGTGAACATCATAAATAAGGACGGCCGCTTCCTGGCCAACAGCCTGCAGGCAAAAGTTGATAAAACTGTGGAGACGGATATTGAAAAGAAATCCCTGGAAGCCAAGGACGTGCTGGTCCAGCATCCCGATTCGAAAAGTATTTTTATATCGGTACCCGTAGTCTCCAAGATCACCCAGTCCGCGCCCGCCGCCGGCGGCAGCGACCTGGAAGCGATGATGGGGCTGGGTAACAATGCCGCGGCGCCCGCGACCGGGACCGCCCCTGCTGAGGTCAAAAAAGAAATTATCGGTTACGTGCAGGTGGGCATGACCACGGATACCATAAACAAGGAGCTGAGAAACATTAAGGGCAGGATCTTACTGTTCACCTTAGGCATCGGCCTGATCGGCATACTCTTCATCGTGTTCTTCGCCCGGCAGATGTTCAACCCGCTGAAACAGGTCATCCACAAGATACAAAAGATCAGCCAGGGCGAGATCGAATCCCAGGTGGAGATCAAGACCAATGACGAGATAGGTGACCTGGCTCGCGCTTTTAACGAGATGGCTAAATATATAGAAGAGACGGCTTCCAACGCCCGCCTGATCTCCCAGGGTGAATTGAACGCGGAGATCACGCCGCGTTCGGAGAAAGACATTCTGGGCACGGCCTTCAAGGAAATGGTAAGTTACCTCCAGGAAATGGCCGCTCTGGCCCAGAATATTTCCCAGGGCAATATTTCCGGCAATATCCGTCCGCGCAGTGAAAAAGACATCCTGGGCGTAGCCTTCAAAGAGATGATCTCTTATTTCCAGGAAATGTCCGTACTCGCGCAGGAGATTTCCCAGGGCAATATCGGCGGCAATATCCGGGTGCGCTCGCAACTTGACGTTCTCGGTAATTCTTTTAAGCAGATAGTAGAGTACCTGCAGGAGATGGCCACCATCACCGAAGAAGTGGCCAAGGGTAACCTGACCACCTCCATCAAGCCGCGTTCGGCCAAGGACCTGATCGGCAACGCTCTTTCTTCGATGATCACCGGTTTGAAAGAATTGATCTCGCAGATCCAGGAATCATCCAACCAGATCCATTCACGGGCCAATGAAATGGCTTCCCTGTCGCGAACCTCCAGCGAAGCAATATCGCAGATGGCTTCCAACGTCAGCCAGATATCCGTATCCATTACCAAGATATCCGATACCACTCAGACCGTGGCGACCGTAGCGCAAAAAGCGGCCAAGACCGCGGAGAGCGGAGATGATAATATCAACGGCGTCATCAGCAAGGTCACGCGTTCCAAGGACACGGCCTCCGAATCCGCCGACTTGATCAAGAACCTGGGCAAGCGTTCCATGCAGATCGGGGAGATCATCAATTATATTACTAAGGTTGCGGACCAGACCAACCTATTATCTTTAAACGCAGCCATCGAAGCCGCGAGAGCAGGCGAAGCGGGGCGCGGGTTTGCCGTAGTCGCGGATGAAGTCAGGAAACTGGCCGAAGGTTCGGCGCAAAGCGCCAGCGAGATCGCCCGGCTCATCAGCGAAGTGCAGAGCGAGACGGCCAAAGCCGTGGCGGCGGTAGAGATCGTCGCCAAGGAAGTCGGCGAATCGGCGGCGGTGACCACCGAGGCCGGCAAGAGCTTCAAGGATATCAGCCAGGCCGCCAAGAATATCGCGGGGCAGATAGAAGACATAGCGGCGAGCTCCGAAGAAACCGCGGCCAGCGCTGAAGAAGCCAGCGCCTCCAGCGAAGAGCAGGTGGCTACTTTCGAGGAGATATCAACTTCGATTGAAAACCTGAAAGAGATCGCCGAAGGCCTGAAAGATTCGGCTTCCAAATTCAAGCTGAATTGAGCGGGAAAATAAAAAACTGAATTTTTTTCTTTACAAAAATATTGATTAATGATAAGATGAAATAGGATAGTAAATAGTTCCATAAAGTCAGTATTTTTGTGAACACTTACAGAAGGAGGTGACGAAGACTTAATAGAATTTTTGCAAATAAAATAAAAGAAAGGGGTGTAACTAATGGGATTAAGAAACGCTTGGAAAATCGTATTTTTTAGTTTGTTTATTTCAGTTATCATGTTAAGTATTGCAGTTCCATTAATGGCTGCGCAAGATGCGGCTGTTACCGAGCTGGCCCTGTTTGGTGAAGATATGGTCAGCGGCGTCACGAAACGTACGGAAAAAACGTACGAAGCGGCCGCCAACGTTACCGTTATTCCCGGAAAGTTCCTGGAAAGATATGCCATCAGGAACATCAATGACCTGTTCGAAGTGATCGAGGGTGGTTGGCATACATACAAAGGTCAGGATGAAGTCTTGGTATTGAGAGGCGTATCCGGATATGCCAATGACAAAGTCTTGTTCCTGTATGATGGCATGCTTTTCCCGACATTTTTAGGCTTGGGCGAGAACAACTGGCCCAACTCTTTTGATGATGTCGAGAGGATCGAAATCATCAAAGGACCCAACACCTCGGTGTGGGGCGGACAGGGAACCCAAGGCACCATCAACATCGTGCACAAGGGCGCTCAGCAGTTCCAGGGCCTGTCTACTAGCATAGTGCTTGGCAAAGCAGCTATGGCTCGCTACAATATTAACTATGCGCAGAAGCCGACCGATGACCTGAGCTACCAGTTCTTGGTGAACTCTACCTATTATTATGGTATGGCGAAGCACATTGAAGAATGGGGCGGATGGAGTGACAGAATATTAGATGGCCATACCGCGGCGAATCCTTTACCGGATTATCAGGTATTCGCAAATATGACCTACAAGGATTTCACCATTGCTTATCGCAGATTGGAATCCAGGACGGACCGTCATAACATCAGCGCAGGCGAAAATATTGTCCGCGTAGAAAACTTCGCTGATGATATCAACATCATGGTCAAGAAGCCGGAATACTGGAAGAACACTGACTGGAACACCACGGTCAGGTTCAACAACTTCTACCAGATGTATGATGTGTTTAGCGCCGAGAATCATGGCGGCGGGTATGAAATGAAGACCGAGAAAAGGTATGAAGTTGACAGCAACGTGGACATGAAGCCCATCGAAGCTTTGGACGTTGTCCTCGGCGCCCAGGGTGGCGTGTGGTCACCGCAAGGTTCCGGCCCGTCTGCTAACTGGGATCCGAATACCAGAGGTTGGAGTCCCAATATCCCGGGCAGCGGCAACATCTATGATCCACCGGAATTCATTCCCACCTTCACAGAAATGGGCAATGACATTGCCGCGGGCGAAGGTTATGTCGACGCGAAGTTCCAACTGCTTCCTAACCTTAGCTTAACCGGCGGCGGACGCTATGTCGGCGAGTTCAACCCCGGCGATCAGCACCGTGACGCTCGTGAGAAATTGCACCAGTTCTTCCCGAAAGCAGCCGTCGTGTTTAACCCCTTGGAGAACCTCTTCTTGAAAGGCATCTACCAACAGGGCTTCACCCGGTTGAATACTTTCGAAAGATACTCTGAACAGAATAATATCGAATTGAGAGGCACCCAGAAGGCAACCACTGCCGAATCAACGGAATTCGTCGTTGATTATCGTCCAATCAAGAACATGAAGGTCCTGGCCAGCTATTACCAGGAAAACATGTATGATTGGGTCAACTTTGTGTACACCGGCGTGGCGTGGCCGGCTCTGGACGCTTCACTAGGACAACTCCGTGGTTTCTTCAACGTGGGAGACATCCAAACCAAAGGTATCGAAGCTAACGTCTCTTATGACTGGAACAACATGGGTGGCTTCATTTCCGGTAGCCAACTGCTGAAGGACCGGCTCGCTAACTATAACCCGGCTCTCTACGGCGGCTCTGGCGGAATCACCGGAGAGCAAGATTCCAACTTCAACAAAGCGGCTGTACCGAGATGGAATATGTCCATAGGCGGTTATTTTGATATCACCGAAAACTACGGCGTATCTGGCATTTACAAAGTAGCCGAGAAGATCATGACGCGCGGTGAGAATTGGAATGATCCGGCGGTCGGCTGGGACAGCGGCTATATTTGGACGGGCGGCAGTCAGCTCGACCTCGTAGCCACAGCCAAGAACGTCGTCATCAAGAACCTTAACCTGAGCATCTTGGGAAAGAATCTGCAGAATACGCACTTCTTTACGGGCAGCTCGATGGACCCGGAACATTCAGAGATGATCAATCCTGTGTATTACGAAGTTAAGGTCAGCTATCTCTGGTAGTTCTTGATCCGTTCGGCAAGCTCAGGATCAACACTGAGCAAAGTCGAATGTGTTGACAAAACAGTAGTTTAGTAGTATAATAGTAAGAGAAAAGCGGGGTCTTTCCCTGTGATTCAGGGAAAGACCCCGTTATCAATACAAGCTCTTTGAAATTTTAACTATTTACAAAGAAAAATGATTACACAGATTATAACTTGATTATTCAGATTATAAAATCGGTGTAATCTTTCTTAAATCGGTGTAATCTTATTTGTCTTTATAAATGGTTAAAATCAAGACGGGGAGGGAAATATGCGCAAGCTTTTATTAAGTTCGGTTATTTTGGGAATCCTGATGCTTGGTGCGATGACAGTTCTGGCCGTAGAGCCGTTGCTGATAGACGGTTTCGAGGGGCCGATCACGCCGGCGGGGATAACCTCCGGTTCGATGAGCGGTAATGTGGATTACGGTGCGGGCGGCGGGGCTTCGGTAGAAGTATACGCTGATAACGCGGAAAAAGTGGAAGGCAAGCAATCATTAAAAGTGGTATTTTTTGCCATGCCGGGCGGCTGGATCTGGGTGGCTCGGGGTTACAACATAGACGTTAAGGGCGCTGGTGCCTGGGCGGTAAAACCGCAGGATATCAAGTGGGACCAGTATAACGCCTTCGGTTTCTGGATGAAGGGCACTAATAGCGGCAAGCAGTTAGCTCTGGATATCATCGACGCCAAGAAGGAATATTTCCGCTACATGGTCAAAGATGACAGCGACCAGTGGAAACAGGTCATAGTACCTTTCAAGTCTTTTGAAGTAAGAACCGACTGGCAGCCGAACAACGCCGTGAAAAATAAAGTGATAGATTTCCCGATAATGACTTACCAGTTCGAACCGCGCCCGAAAAATGAGGGCGAGTGGAACTTTGACAAGGTGGAGCTACTGAACGTAAAAGAGGAAGCACCGGCTAAGACAAAATAACAACCAGAGGAGCATTTAAATGCTCCTCTTTTTTATTTAAGGAGAGAAAATGAGAAAATTATCGGGAATGGGTTTGTTCGTTGTCTTGCTGCTGGTCGCGTCATTCGCCTGCGCGGAGCCGGTCAAGCTGGTTTACTGGCATTATTTTACCGACCGCGACGCTGTGCTGAAGAAAATAGCGGCCGATTTTGAGAAAGAGACCGGTATCCAGGTGGATGTCGTCAATTATGGCCCTCCGGAAGCGTATGACCGCAAGCTGAGCGCGGCGGCACGGGCGCAATCCCTGCCCGACCTGATCACCATCACCCTGAATATAACCAATTACGCCGCTTATGTCCGCGGCGGGCATTTCCTGGACTTCACCCCGTATATGGATAAAGACTGGAAAGCTTTGATCCCCGAGAATTACCTGCGCGGCTTTACCTTCACCAAGGAAGACGCGGATACGTATATGATCAAGAAACCGGGACTATACGGCCTGCCGGTTGACGCCAATTGTATGGCGATATTCTATAACACCAAATTGTGGGCCAAAGCGGGGCTGAAAGATCCGCCCAAAACGTGGGCGGAGTTCATCGCCGACGGCAGGAAACTGCGCGCCGCCGGTATTGAACCTTTTGTCGCCAATTTTTACGGCCAGCAATGGGAAAATCATACGTTCTGGATGAATTACGCGTTCGCCTACCTGGGAACTAAAGGGTACTCCGACCTGACCTTTGGCCGGGTGAAATTCACCGACCCCCGCGTGGTCAAGAGCTTCAAGGTTTTTGCGGATATGCGTGACGCTAAAATGTTCATGAACGGTATCACCGGAGGAATAAACGGGGAAGATATTTTTCCCCAGGGTAAAGTGGGAATGTTCTGGTTCGGTTCCTGGGAGATAGGGGTCTGGAGACAAACAACGCCCAATTTCCAGGATTACGATGTTTTTTATCCCCCCAAACCGGCGGACGCAGCTAACGCCTGCCTGCTGCCAGGAGGTCCCGGGGCGGCTATTACCGTCAACGCCCGCAGCCAGAACCTGGAAGCGGCGGTTAAATTCGCCAAGTACCTGACCAGCAAAGGTCCGCAGATGCTTTACGCGGAAACCAGCCAGAATGTACCGGTCAACAAAGTGGCGCTGAAGGAAATGAAAATGGGGCCCAAGCTGGCCCGGTACGTGCCCTGGATGGACCAGCTTTATTACGGACACTACCAGAACCCGCCAATGTGGGGCGAGATCCTGAGCAAGATAAACGTGGAGATCCAGTCCATTATCCTGGGACAGAAAACTCCCGAACAATCCTGTAAATTCCTCGACGAGGAATACGCCAGGGTTAAAGCCAGATACACAGAATAAAGAAAGAAAAACTCAAAACTTTTAGGGTCCTTATGATCAAGCGTCCTTGGAAACGCCGTGAGTATTTTTATTTGTTTTTCATCTTGCCAGCCCTGGCATTTTTCGGCGTTTTTGTCATCTATCCCTTCATCAAGAATTTCCTGATCACTTTCCATTCCTGGGACGGCATCAACGATATGGTATTCGTCGGCCTGGCAAATTATAAAAAGGCGCTCTTCCAGTCCCCCGATTTCTGGGCGCCGATCTGGCACGCTCTTTTCCTGGCTTTAATGGGTATCACCATCCAGAACGGGTTGGCTTTATTGCTGGCCTGGATCGTGGACAAAGAGATCCGCGGCGCGCGTCTTTACCGCCTGATATTTTTCATTCCGCCGATGTTATCTTTCGTGGTGATCGGATTCCTGTGGAAATGGATACTGGAGCCAAATTACGGCATCCTGAACATTTTCCTGCACAATGTCGGCCTGGATAAAGTGCTGCTGTCAGTTTTGCATTTACCTGACGCGACCGCGGTTCCCTGGCTGGGTGAGCCCAAAACCGCATTAGTAACCGTGGCTATGGTCAATATCTGGGCCAGTTTCGGCTGGGGGTTTGTCATGTTCCTGGCGGCCCTGCAGGGCATCGAAAGGGATGTTTACGAAGCCGCCCGTATAGACGGGGCCAATAATTTCCAGGAATTCTGGAAGATCACTTTCCCGCTGCTGATACCGATCATCGTGACGGTCTCGATCCTGACCATCCTGGGCGCTATGCAGCAATTTGACCTGATCTACGTGATGACCGGCGGCGGGCCGGCCGGCTCGACGGAAGTGCCGGTCAACCAGATGTATATGCAGGCGTTCCAGAACGGTATGTGGGGTTACGCCACCACCCTGGGCGTACTGCTGGGCGTAGTCCTGTTCGCGATATCGATAGTTCAGATCCAGATCAAGAAATGGCTGGTGGACTGGTAATGAAAAAGATCGATAAGGGCCTGATCAAAAAAATAGCGACCAATACCGTCTTCCACCTGATCCTGATAGTCTTCGCGTTCATGGTGCTGTTCCCGGTGTTCTGGGGCGTTTCCACTTCACTGCGCACTTTTGAAGGTATCTATCAGGTAAGCACGGATATGGATGCAGCCTCCGGTAATATTTTTCATAAAAGCGTGCAGTTGTTTAAAAGCTTGTTCCCGCCGGCGCCGATCCAGTGGCACAATTACGTCGAGGCCTGGCATACCGGGCATTTCAGCAAATATTTCGGCAACAGCCTTTTTTATATGATCACGGTAGTGGCTTTCATGCTGTTCTTTTCCTCGCTGGGGGCTTACGCTTTTGCCCGTCTTAAATTTCCCGGCAAAGAATTTATTTTTTACCTGTTCCTGGCCAGCCTGGTCATGCCTTTGCCGACGATATTTATCACCATCTACATCCTGCTGCAAAATTTCCCCATTTACTTAATACTTATATTCCTGATCCTGAGCAGTTTGCTGATATTCAGCTTAGGGTCGTACCGGCGGCTGTTCTGGCTGGCGCTCGGCATCCTGATAGTGGCCGGCGGCAGTTATGCCGTGATGGCCGCCCGCAGTCCCGACGGCCCCAAGAAGCTACTGGACCTGTTGCTGACCAACATCAACCTGCTGAATACCCGCACCGGCTATATCCTGCCGCAGATCGCCAGCGGCCTGCCCTACACGATATTTTTAATGCGCTCGTTTTTTGAAGAGATACCCGTGGACCTGGAAGACGCCGCCCGCATCGACGGCTGCAGCCGGTTGGGTATTTACTTTAAGATCATCCTGCCGCTCAGCCGGCCGATCCTGGCCGTCACGGGCATTTTTGGCGCCCTGAGCGTGTGGAAAGAATTCCTGTTCGCCGTCGTGGTGTTCAGCGATAACAGCAAGATGCCGATCCAGACGGGTTTGCTGGCGTTCCAGGGCACGTACAAGACCCAATGGAATTTCCTGATGGCCGGCGTGATCATTACCGTCATACCGGTTATCATCGTCTATGTTTTACTGCAGAAACATATTATTTCCGGCTTGACCGCCGGCGCAGTAAAAGGTTAGCGGAGTGGAGAAATACCTCCCGCTAATGTTAGTCACAGGACACTAAAATATAGCTTGCGGAAATCAAATATTATGATATATTTATTTATGTTAAGAGAAATTCACAGCCAGAATAGCCAAAGCCGCGGAAAGGACTAACTCAAGGTTGATTAATCTTTTCCTTTGGGTTTTTTTGTGCAGGAGATAAAGTGAAAACCTCAAAACTGTTAGTGATTTTACTGTCATCTGCCATCTGTTATCTGTCGTCCGTCTCCCTCTGGGCCGCCGGCGAGCCGGCTGTATTCTTAAGAGGAGGCCTGGGAGCGAGAGCGCTGGGCATGGGCACCGCCTACACCGCCCTGGCCGACGACGCGTCTTCGCTTTACTGGAATCCCGCCCAGCTGGCCTGGCAGGAGAAATTTGAGTTGACCGCCATGTATGCCGACCTGGGTTATGATTCTTTATACAATTACGCCGGCGTGGTCATTCCTTTACCGTTCGCGTCCATCGGCGGCGGGTACATCCAGCAGACCACCGGTAAGATCGAGAAGACCGATGCGGTCGGCCAGTCACTGGGTGAAACAGACGCCAAGAACACTGCCATCCTGATAGGTTACGGCCAGCCGTTAGGGGAGATCCTGTCATTCGGCGTGACCGCCAAGATGATCAATCAGAATATAGATACTTTCAGCGCTAAAGCGCTGGGATTCGACCTGGGCCTGTTACTGGACCTGGAGCCGCTGCGCGTGGGTGTTGACGTGCAGAATATTAACAGTCCGAAACTGGAAGGTAACTCTTACTGGGACAACAGCACTACCGTCAGCGAAACGATCCCGATGACTTTGAAGGTAGGGTTCGCGTACAAATATAAAAAGGTGGCGAAGATGGGCGAGGTCGTCAAGACGCGTAAGAAAGCCGCCGCGGAACCGGTCCCAGCTCCGGTCAATGCCTATAACTCGGCGAATTATGACGTAGGACAGGGCTGGGTCCCAACCCCGCCTCCCAACCAGCAGGAAGTAGCTACCGGAGAAGCTCCGGCCGCCGCCCAGGGCATAACCTTTAATCTGCCGGTAGAAGTAAATTATGCTCTGGATCTTTCTTATACTCCGGATAGCGCGGAGAGAATGGGACTGGCCCCGGGTGTGGAAGTCTGGCTGGACCGGATTTATGCCCTGCGCGCCGGCTTCAACTGGAACGATCTTGAGCATAGTCATAAAGCTTACAACAATCTCAGCCTGGGCGCGTCGTTAAAACTGGGATTTTTCCAGCTGGATTACGCTTATATCATACATGAGGACCTGAGCAACACCAATCGTGTATCTACTACTTTTATGTTCTAAGGAGATACGTTCTTGAAAAAAGTTAAGCTACTGATCCTGATACTGTTATCTGTCGTCTGTTGTCTGTCGTCCGGCAGTTCCTTCGCCGCGGATGTGAAGATCGTGGGCCGCCAGTTATACGTAAACGGCAAACTCTTTACAGTCAGGGGAGTGAATTACGGTTACACGCCGGTGGGCGGAGGTTATCGGACTTATGACTGGACCATCCATCCGGAGAATTATAAAAAGGATTTCGTCCTGATCAAAGCCATGGGCGCCAATACCATAAGGCTGCATAGTATACCTGCCGATAACGCAGTGCTGGACGCGGCCTATGAAGCCGGGCTATACGTCATCATTACCGCCTCGGTGGACTGGAATAAGAACTTTAACGATCAATCTGCCCGGGATAAGGTGATCACCGATTTTTCTGTGCTGGTCAACCGCTGGAAGAACCACCCAGCTCTCTTGATGTGGCTGGTCGGTAACGAGATCAATTTCCATACTACTTCTTTGTCCAACTGGTACAGCCTCGTGAACGAATGCGCTCGCACCGCCCACGAAATCGAAGGGGCTAACTTCCATCCGGTCACCACCGCGGAAGCCAATATCACGAACCTGGCCAACCCGGCTAATAGGTCGGATGATACTAATATGCCAGACCTGGACCTGTGGGCGACCCAGGTGTATATGGCGGCGACGACTGGATTCAGGAATATGTTCGGCGATTACGCTGCCCGCAGTGCCAAACCCCTGATCATAACCGAATTCGGTTGTGACGCTTTTGACTCGAGGCCCACTGAACTTAAGGAAAACCAGGCCGCCCAGGCGCAGACACTAGGCGATGAATTAACCATTATTGACCAGAACCTATCCGCAGTCAACCCGGATAACTGTTGTGTCGGCGCGGCTATCTTCCAGTGGGCCGACGACTGGTCCAAGAACTTTGCGCAGAACGGTTATAACAATGCCGTGCATGATACGAGCGGCGATTGGGAAGATGACGCCTATTATGACGCCAACGGGGGCAACAATATGAATGAGGAGTGGTGGGGACTGGTAGCTATCACTCCCGGCACTGATGACAAGACCCCGCGCACGGCTTATTATACCGTGCAGTCCCTCTGGGGTCCGAATACCGTAGGAGCCGCGTCCACCGCGCGCAGCCTACAGACGGAAATTACGAATTATCCCAATCCCTTCAAGCCGGGGGATATGAGCACGACGATCGTTTTTACGGTGGCGCCGCAATCCGCCGTGACCGTGAAAATATATGATATTATGGGTAACCTGGTCAAGGTTCTCCTGCAATCCAGGGCCGGAGACGGGTTTACAGAATATAAGGTAAAATGGGACGGGCTGGGCTATGATAGTAAGGCCGTGGCCAACGGGGTCTATATCTGTTATGTGGAAGCCGCGGGTCCCAGCGGTACGGATGTGAAATACCGCAAAATACTGGTCTTGAAATAAAAAGTTGCGAAGTGCCTACATTTGGGGTATATTATATCGTATATAAACCCAAATAAAACTCGGGGGAAAAATGCGCTTAGGTAAGTATGTCATTTTGGGGATCGCTCTGGCCATGATATTCATGGGCACAGCCCAAGCCGCAGACACTCTGAAAGTCAAGAGTCTGAGGATTGACGGTAACCTGACCTTCAATTTCTTCGCGCATAAACTCCAGCCGGGGTGGAGCCAGGAAGCCAGCAACCTGGCCAAGCTCTATACCCGTGACGGCGTTTCCGACGATAAATGGACCTACCCCGTCGGCCAGTCGCTTAACCTGGACTTTTACTACCGTCCCACCAAACGCCTGACCATGTCTTTAGGCATACTGGCCATCGGCTCTTACGCCGATAAATACTGGATCCCCATCAATGACGAACACCGCCTGAGCAATAAAGATGACCGGGTGAAATGGACCGAGGGCGAGATCTTTTACAAGGGTGATAACCTGAAGGCCCAGCTGTTCGGCGGCATTGGGCATTACCATTGGGAGGAAGAAGGGGACTTCTTCCAACTTTATCCCGAACAATTCGACGTCTACAACTATCGCCGGGTCAGCGGCCGGCAGGTGCCGCGCGGGCTCGACCTGAAATACAACTGGGACTATGGCAAGCTGGAGCTGGTCACCGGCGCGGAACTGGTATGGGGCGACCAGGCCTCGACCTATGGTAAATATAACTGGCGCATCGGTTATTTTAATAACGCTATTATTGTTAAGGATGCAAAGATCTCCTGGGGCGAGAAACCGGACGAACATATCCGGGCCTACGAGCTGACCTCCATGGTCGACATGTTCGAAGCCC
Source organism: Elusimicrobiota bacterium (assembly GCA_003153935.1). Classification (GTDB taxonomy): domain Bacteria; phylum CAYTYR01; class UBA6262; order UBA6262; family UBA6262; genus Fen-1174. The sequence goes on along the minus strand of PMCA01000027.1, from coordinate 90,892 downwards.
TGCCTATCAGTGTCGGCGTACTATACCAGCCTTTCCGGACCGGTAAATCATATCTCAAGGTTACCCAGAGCGGCACGAACAACACCTACACTATCCCGGAATCAACCTTTACCGTTAATACCGGCAGTAATCAGATAACATCAGGAACCACCGGCACCGGCGACGCCATCGGCTACAAACTCAAACTCGGCACCCAGGCGATCCCGGTTATTGATGACGCTTCCTTTACCTATACCCATTTGGGCCTGAGCGCGGGTAATAAACAGGAATATACCGGTGAGTTAAGAAAAGACATTAATTCCATAACCAGCCTGAGTTTCATGGGAACATACCGCAAGCCCTTGATCGGCCCGATGCCTTATTTATATGAGGGTACAGTGGATGATCCCGGACCTCCGGTGACCCTGCCCAGGGCCAGGAACGACGCTTTCTGGGTTAACTTTAATAACCGGCAGGCGACTATTTATAAAGTAACGCTTAATTTTGACCCGACTCCCAGCAGTTGGCTGTATCTCTGGCAGCCGAACCTGCTGGAATCCTGGAACATGAATCCGAAAGAAGACGCCAGTTTCGCGCTGGCCTTCCAATATATAGCCCGGAAATACCCAACCACAACCGACCGCTGGTACTACCGCACCCGCGATGATGATATTCTTTGGGAAGGGGAATATGACCCGACCAAACCCATCTTTGATTACCGTCCTTCCGGCTGCTGGGCGACCAATTCATGGCTGCACAGTTTTAACACCATGATCAGGCTGATACCGGCCAGTTCTTACAAATTCTGGGTCAACCTGCGCTGGGGTCAGGATGTCGCCACCTATTCGCTGGCTTATACTGTGAAAACTACGGAAAACAAGCCGATAACAAATTTCTTCCTGGGCACTGTTTCGCTCGATAAAAAACCCTATCAGGCCAGCTTTACTTTCGGCAAAGATGTCTGGGGCCCGGAAGACTGGCATCAGGGATTTGGCGGAACGATCGACCGCCTGTATAAATTCTCTCTTAGCCGTATCTGGGACAATACCCCTATACCGTCTACCGATTCTACTTTAGGCATAGAATACATAGGCACCAGGGAAACCGATAACCTTTACCTGTATCCGGAACTGGGACCTTATGACGAATGGCGCCTGTTCTATAACCTGCACTTCGGCTCCATCTTCGTTTTCCAACCGCCGGAGAAAAAGCAAAAAGTTGAGGTAAAGGCGCCGCCGGCCGTCAGTTTGACCATACCCGACCCGGTGTTTATGCCCGGAACCGGCGATAAGCAAACCGTGGAATTTGACCTGGAGGCCAAGGATAATAAAGGTATCAAGAACTGGGAAGTAGATATACAAGACCAAAACGAAAACGTGATCCAGTCTTACCAGGGTAACGGGGAACCGCCCAGCAGCACCGATTGGGACGGTACCGATATCGCCAGCGGCCAGGTAGTAGCCGAGGGTGATTATATCGTAATATTCTCCGCCACCAATCTCAATGACTTGTCGGCCCAAACCGAACCCCAGACAGTGACCTTGAAAGTGCCTAAGCTGGAAATGGCCAAGGAAATTCTGAAAGAATCCCCGGTTGAGGTCACTGAAGAAGAGCGCGGCCTGGTAATGAATATTAAGTCAGCGGTGTTATTCGATTTTGATAAGTATAACCTGAAAACCGAGGCCCTGGAAGTGATGCCGGACGTGGCCAAAGTCATCAATATGTATCCCGAAAATAAAGTTAACGTAGAAGGCCACACGGATGCCACCGGGGCGGCTGAATACAACCAGAAGCTTTCCGAACGGCGTGCCAAGAGCGTTTCCAACTACCTGGAAGAACATGGGGTAGCGTCTGACCGGCTAACGGTGATCGGCTATGGCAAAACGCGGCCCATCGCTTCTAACCGCACCAGGCAGGGACGGGCGCTGAACCGCCGGGTAGAGATCATCATAATGAAGAATGAAGACCAGGGAACCAAGGTACCGATAGAGAAGAAGACGGAGACGCCGCAATGAAAATAAGGATGATCATTTCCCGGATCCTGTTAATAATGACTGCACTGCTGGTCCTGACTTCCTGCGAAAAGAACCCGATCAGCAAACTGCAGGATCCTACCCCTGACGGGGCGATCAATAGCTGGAGCGGCGTCCTGAAGATTTATGATGAGGACCTGCGTACCGGCGGTAACGTGGAATTCATTCCTTCCGACTTCGATCCACCCGATAATACCATGGCCATAGATTTTAAAGATAGCGATGAAAATGCCCCCCAGGGCGTCAACTGTATGAAATATTCCTGGAACGGCAAAGACGTTATTTGGACCAGTCCTCTGGCGCCGCCGAGCGGATTGGAGCATACCTTCGGCGGAGTAACATTGATAGTCGCCACCCATTTCACCTTATATAATTCCACTCCGGGAAGGGACCTGCGCGCGGGCGGCTACACCCATATCAGTTTTAAGGCCAAAGCGGTACTGGGCAGAGGTTCGGATGCCGTTGGCGATACCACCGTTAAATTCGAGGGGCCGACCCAGGAAGCCAGCGGGGTCCATGATTTTATCCGTCTTAATAGAAGCCAGATATCCGAAGTGGCCTGGCAGGAATATTCCATTCCGCTGGCAACCACGGACCTGGGCAATGTCAAAGATTATTTCAAGATCGTGATCGAATGGCACGGCGCCGATGTTGGCGAAGGCGGCACGGTCTTTGTGGATGATTTACGTTACGAGAGATAAAATGCGTGAAAAAGGAGGCAAGAGCAGATGCATAGGCTAAAAGGGAAAGTTTGGGGCGTGGCTCTGGTCGCGGTTTTATTAGCAGTTATAATACCCTTTAATTTGTTGGCGGCGGAGAGGACCTATAATTTTGACGAGAGAACTCCTGGTAACGCTTCACTACGGTCTTTGATCCTGCCGGGCTGGGGCCAGTTCTTTAACGGCCAGGATACCAAAGGTTATATTTTCCTGGGCGCAGCAGCTGTCGCCATCGGGGCGGCCGTAATGGAAAACTCCAAAGCCAACAGCGCCTACAGCGACTATGATGCCAAAAGGACCAGCGACCTGTACGATACATATTCCAAAGACGTGGACACCGCCAATCTATTCGTCTACCTGGCGGCGGCGATCTGGATCGGTAACGTGGCCGACGCTTATTTTTCGGCCGACAACATTAACGCTATCCAGGAGCCTGAATCGATGTTGCCAAACCGGGGATTTTACCTGGCGGCTAAGGATACGAAGCAAGTGAACCTGATCTACCGTTATACTTTTTAGTTTTAGATATAATATTGCGAAGGAGGAATGAAGAATGAGAAAATTAATGCTCGCGCTCGCGGTAATGCTGTTAGTGATCTCGGCCGCCAATGTCCTGCAGGCTGCCGACGCTCCTAAACCTTTTCCTGTTTATTCCGACACCAAATCTCCCGATAATCATTACTCACCCAGTGGCTGGATGGGGGATTATGGCGATCTTAAAGTTAATGACCAATATGGAGTTAACCCGCACAGCGGCACGACCTGCATCCAGTGGAAATACAGCGCCAAAGGCGCTAACGGCGCAGGATGGGCGGGAGTTTACTGGCAAAATCCAGCCAATAACTGGGGCGCCAAAAAAGGCGGCTTTGATCTGACCGGGGCCACGAAATTGGTCTTCTGGGCCCGTGGCGAAAAAGGTGGTGAGATAATTGCGGAAGTCGGGGTTGGCGGCATTACCGGTAAATATGCCGACACGGACAAGGTAAGCACCGGACCAATCAAGCTTACAACGGAATGGAAGCAATATGAGATCGACATCAGTAAGGCGGACCTGAGCTACATCAGCGGCGGTTTTTTCTGGACGGCCAAGGCTGAAGACGAACCAGCAGGCGGCATCACCTTTTATCTTGATGATATTAGGTTTGAGTAACGCGTATTTTGTCTAAAAGGAGGGAAGGGCAATGATGAGAAAAATAATTCTCATAGCAGGTATTTCAGTAGTGCTTTTCGTAGTACAGTTCCTGACGATCGACGTTTTTTCGCAAGGCAGCAAGGTTCCATCGATGATGCAGGTGCCGGTGATCAACGCGGCGCCCATCGGCAAGTCCATCAATCCGGATGGCTCCAAGTCGGGGTTCAAACGGTTCCCGATCTACACCGACAAGAATTCCCCGGATAATCACTATGTTCCCAGCGGCTGGATGGGTGATTATGGCGACATGAGATTGACTGATCGCTGGACTCAGAATCCGCATGCTGGCACGACCTGCATTCAGTGGAAATATGTTCCCAAAGGCAGTCAGGGCGCAAATTGGGCCGGCAGCTTCTGGCAGAACCCGGCCAATAACTGGGGAGCTAAAAAGGGCGGCTATAACCTGACCGGCGCCAAGAAACTGGTCTTCTGGGCTCGTGGCGAGAAGGGCGGAGAAAGATTAGCGGAAGTCGGGGTTGGCGGTATCGAAGGTGAATACGCCGATAGCGATAAGGTAAGCATCGGACCGATAGATCTTACCAAAGAATGGAAGAAATTCGAGATCGACCTGAATGGTGCCGATATAAGCTATATCAGCGGCGGCTTCTACTGGTCGGCCAGCGGCGATGACGTGCCGGAAGAAGGTATCACCTTCTATCTTGACGATATCGCGTTCGAGTAAAGCACTATGAAAACGGAGGTATAGTAAAAATGAAGCTTCGTAGACTTCTAATTTGTTTGTTCGTGTTCGTTTTTGCGGTAGCGGCGTTTAGCGCCTGCGCGCCATTGCCGGGAGCCAGTGTAGGCGGCGATGATGAAGACACACCGGCGCCCAAAGTGGCCAAAGCGCCAAAAGCGGCGAAAGCAGAAGAAGTGAAGGCTGAAGAACCGGCCCCAGCTGCTGAACCGGCCGCGGTAGAACAACCGGCTGAAACAAACGCAGCGGCAGCCAGTCCTTCCGCTCCGGGTGAAAAAGTCAGCCGGACCAAGAAAGTGGCCGCTTTCCCGTTCTATGTTTATAGGGATGGAGCAGCCAAAGATAACCATTCCTATCCGAGCGGCTGGATGGGAGATTATGGTGATGTTAGGGTCAATGTGAAAGAAACGAACAATCCTCATTCCGCACCGACCTGCATTAAGATCACCTACTCCGCCAAAGGAAAACAGGGCGCGGGTTGGGCCGGAATTTACTGGCAGCAGCCGGCCAATAATTGGGGCACTGCCAACGCCGGCTATAATTTCACCGGAGCCAAGAAGCTGACTTTCTGGGCGCGCGGTGAAAAGGGCGGCGAGGTTCTCAATGAGTTCAAGATCGGCGGGATCCAGGGCGAATATGCCGACACCGACGTGGCCGGGATAGGTCCGGTGAAATTAACGACCGAGTGGAAGCAATATACCATCGACCTGACCGGAAAGGACCTGAGCCGCATCGCGGGCTGTTTCGGCTGGGCGACCAGCGGTGACGAGAACCCGGACGGCTTGACCATGTATCTGGATGACATCGTTTACGAGTAATTTAATAACAGTTCCCTCTGCACCTTTAGAAACAATAAAAATATACCGATGAAGGGCAAGTTCTATAGTAGATATAGAAACTACCTGGTCTTAGGTAAAAATTATATTGTTTCTTAGGTCAGAGGGGCTGTGAAATACCGTTAGGCGTTCATAGTTGATCGTTGATCGAAAAGGCACGGTTATGAAAAGAATTTTATTTGTTATTTTATTATTATTTGGGTTAATTGGATTAGCGTGGGCGGCGGATGATGAGGAGCCGGCGTATGATTCAAACGGTGACGTAATTAAGACTCAACCAACAGCCGCGCCGGCCGCGGCTACGGCTTTCAAAGGATTCCTGGTTTATGAAGATAAATCCACCACTAGTAACCATTACGCGCCCAGTGGCTGGATGGGCGATTATAACGACCTGAATCTCGATTACGGTTACAACAAAGAACCACACGGCGGCAAGACCTGCATCAAGATCTCTTATAGCGCCAGGGGGTCGCAGAACCAGGGCTGGGCAGGCATGTTCTGGCAAAATCCCCCGGGCAACTGGGGAGAGAAGAAGGGCGGGTACAACCTTACCGGGGCCACCAAGCTGACTTTTTGGGCCCGGGGTGAAAAGGGTAATGAAAAAATAAAAGCATTTAAGATCGGCGGCATTTCCGGCGCCTATTCCGATACGGACGTGGCTTCCATGGGGCCGGTGATCTTGCATAAAGACTGGCGGCAATACTCGATCAATCTTAAGGGGAAAGACCTGACTTACATCAGCGGCGGTTTTTGCTGGGTAGCGACCGCGGCCGATAATCCCACGGGAATTACTTTTTATTTGGACGATATAAAATATGAATAACACGGAGGGAAAAATGAAGCGGCATCTGCGGCTGGCAATGACCATTTTAAGCATAGTTATTTTAAGCTTTTTCCTGTTCTCCTGTTCTAAGAAAGCGAAACTCACGGCTTTAAATACGGGAACGGCCATATCCAGCATAACGAGCACTGCTACTTCTACGGGGGCGACCATTACCTGGGCCACCTCTACCGCGGCTTCTTCCCAAGTGGCCTATGGAACCACCACCAGTTTCGGCACCCTGACCACTGAGAAAGATACGGGGGCCAGCATGAGCCGCAGTCACAGCGTCACCTTACCCGGTCTTCATTCCGGTACAAAATATTATTATAAGGTGATAAGTAAAGACTCTTCACAAAATACCAGCCAGGCAGACTCGGACAGTTCCGGCGACTCATTAACGTTCACTACTACTGCCACCGGGCCGGTCATCTCGGCAGTGACCCCTACCCCAACTACTAACAGCGCGACGATAACCTGGACGACGGACGTGCCTTCCACCTCCAAGGTGTTTTACGGGACCACCAACACCTTTGGCAGCTCTCAACCGGAAAATACCACTTTGACCACGAGCCATTCTGTAACCCTGCCCAGTTTGACTACCGGGGTAACCTATTATTATTATGTTTACAGCAAAAATGCCGCTGGTAATGCTTCCACGTTGGGAGACGATGGCAGCAAATCCTTCAGCACTTCCAGTGTGGCTACCGGCACCACTTTTTATCTTTACATTGATGATATCCAGCTTGAGGGCACGGGAACTCCCTACGTGATGTATGATGACAAAATAACCGATGGTACCTTCACTATGGGCACCAATAATATCGCTTACATGGGCAGCCCGAATAACGGGGCCGATAATATAGCCAGCATAGACACAGCCTGCACGGACAGCCCTCACAGCGGTACGAAGTGCATCAAGGTAACTATGAATGATTCCGCAGCGGCCTGGTGGGCGGGCAACTACTTCCTCGGCACCGGAACGTGGCGGGTTAGTTTCGCCGGCACGGAGACGATACCGAACCTGTCCGGTCCTACCGGCGCGGTAAAACTTACATGCTGGGCTAAGATATCCAACAACAAAACTCCTTCTAAACTGAAAATAGGCATAGGTGATGACAGCGGCAAAAATAATAGTGTCCCCAGCGTAGATTCAGTGCCAGGCAGCAATGTTGGCAGCGCCAAACTGGCCATATCCGACACCTGGACCAAGTTGGAGCTGTCCTTAGGCAGTAACCCGAACCTAACGTCGGTTAACGGTGTATTCTACTGGGCTATAGATAGTGCTGATTTACCATAATAAAATAAGGGTAACTGCTCTTTGTTTAATATTATTAGCGGCCAAGACGGCTTGGCCGGCTACGGTAACGGTTGGAAAAGGCAGCTATACTACCACGCTGCCTTCTTCCATATCCAGCGCTAAACGTCCGCCTGCCACAAAATATGTAACCAGTAATATCAGCGGGCCGGTCCCGACCACGAAATGGTACTCTTCGCTGATCAGTACGGCTTATTCCTACAGCCATTACGCTTATCCCCTGGCCATGAATGTAGTCAACACAGCGTCTTATACCGGGTTACAGCTCGATCAGCCTGTCGTGGTGGGCACGATCGATGCGGTTACCGCCACTCATATGCGGGACCTGGAAGTCAGGGGAGTTATAAGCGGTCGTGACCTGAAAGCGGACAGCGTCAAGGTGGACGCTTTCAGTGATTGGACAGTAACCCCGGTCTGGCAGGACAGCGCCACGGCGGAGTATTTTAAGGCCACCTACGGGCATGGTTTACCTTTTATTTATTTTGGCTATTCGGCTAACTGCGACCCTAAGATAACTTTTTACACTGATATCCAGCAGGTCTTTGACGAGAACGGGAATATCGCGGCGGGTACGGTGAATACCGATCACCTGGCAGTGAAATATAATGACCGTTACTATGGTATCTTTGCTCCCGCCAGCAGTGTTTTTACCGTTACTAATAATCAGATAAGCATTGCTTTACCTGCGGGCCAAAGGTATATGTCGATCGCCTTGATCACCGGACAAAGCTCGCTGGCTTATTTTTACCAGCACGCTTACGCTTTCGTCACCGCTACCAAGGTGGACTGGTCCTATAACGAGAGCACGAACGAGGTTACCACCAACTTTACGGTGACCACTGAGAGCAAGCAATACGGCCAGACTAATACGCTGCTCGCGCTCCTGCCGCATCAATATAAGAATTCGAGCGCTCCGGTCTCGTCGCTGTATACTTATGACATCCTCCTGGGTAAAATGAAATTAATGGAGGGTAATAGTTTCAGCACGGTCAACACGTTCCATGGCATCATTCCGTTCCTGCCTGATAAGGGCAACTATGACCGGGCTCATTTGCAGGCTCTTTTAAATACGGATGATAATACCACGCTGGCGGCCACCGATACCTATTTTAACGGCAAGCAGATGGCCAAGGTGGCGAATTTGCTGCCCATCGCCGACCAGCTGGGGGATACGACCAGCCGTGATTATCTGGCCAGCCGCCTGAAGACGGTGCTGGTCAACTGGTTCACTTATACCTCCGGCGAGAACACGCGCTTTTTCTATTATGACTCCAACTGGGGCAGCCTGATCGGTTATGACGCCCAGTTTGCCGGCTATAATTTCACCGACCATCATTTCCATTATGGTTATATGGTTTACGCCGCCGCTATGCTGAGCATGTACGATCCTTCTTTCAAAGATGACTACGGGCCGTTCGTCGAATACCTGATCCGAGACTTTGCCAATTGGCGCCGTGACGATACCATGTTCCCGTTCCTGCGGCATTTTGACCCGTACATGGGGCATTCGTACTGCGACGGTCTGGCCAAATCCGACGACGGCAATAACCAGGAATCATCATCGGAAGCCATGAACGCCTGGGTGGGCATAATTCTCTGGGGCATGGTCAGTAATAACCAGACGATCAGAGATTTGGGGATCTGGGGATATACCACCGAGTATTCGGGGATACACGATTATTATTTGAATATAGATAGGGATATTTATCCGGCCGCCTACCAGCATACGACGGTAGGGATCCTGCACGACAGCAAAGCGGAATACGCTACCTGGTGGACCGGGCAGGCTGAGGGGATCTACGGCATCCAGATGATTCCCCCGACGGCGGGCATGCTGTACTTGGGCTATAACTCGCAGTATTGCCAGGACAACTACAATTCGTTTTTCAAGGATAATGGGGGTTATGAGGATTTCGCGGGCTGGTACGATATCCTGTGGAAATACCAGTGTTTTTACAATCCCGACCTGGCTCTGAACAAATATAGCGAAAATGTGTCTATAGATACAGATGGTGACAGCTTCACCTTTCTTTACCATTGGCTCTATAATTTCCAGGCTCTGGGAAAAGTAGACACCGGCGTTACGGCGAACTCGCCTTATTACGCGGCTTTTGACAATAACGGCAGTGAAACTTACCTGGCTTATAATCCGGACGCCAGCGTCAAGAAGGTCACGTTTTCCGGGCCGGCCGGCAGCGGCAGTTTATATGTACAGGCGAAAAGCTTATCTGTTGCCGAGGTTTTTGCCTGCGAGGTTTCCAAGATCACGGCCAGTTCCAGCCAAAATTCCGGGCTGAGCATATTAACCATAGAAGGTTCGGGTTTTAAGACGGGCGTCACAGTTTACTTACAAAGGACCGGGCAAGCCACCTTAACCTCCAACAGCGTTACCTTGAACGGTGATACTAAGATAACGGCGACAATGGACTTGACTGGCCTGATGCCCGGCGAATGGCAGTTGGCCGTGGTAAATCCCGGCGGGAATATTAATAGCGCGGTCTTGAATACTTTCCTGGTATCAGCGAACGCACCCAGGATAGACGCAATCAATCCGGTACGCGCCGCCAACGGCAATAATGTGGAATTAGAAGTGACCGGAGTGAATTTTTTTGCCGGTTTGGTCATGAAACTTGTTAAGAATGGTGAAGCCGATATAAGCGCCACGGAGGTGAATATACCTTCGAGTGAACGGATCACTGGCCGGCTGGATATCAAGGGTAAGTCTACTGGCCTGTGGGACCTGGCGGTGATAAACAGCGACGGTCAAGCCGGTACCCTGGCCGGGGCCCTGGAAATTACCGGTGACCGGACGATCTACGCATTTCCTAATCCCTGCCGGCCGGCGCGGGGCCAGTTGATATCATTTGCTAATGTCCCGTCCGGGGCCAATTTGCGGATCTTCGGCTTAACCGGAGACCTGGTATTTTCCCGGGATGACTTGGAAGAAACGCCTTTTGCCTGGAACCTGGAAAATAATGCTGGTGAAAAAGTTGCCAGTGGTGTATATATTTATACGCTGGACAGTGGTGGTTCCCGCTCCAGCGGCAAGATAGCCATTATACGATAGTTTAAATCATCGAGGAGGAAAAAGTGAGGAAAGCCAAACTGATTATTACCGTCTTAAGCCTAATGACTGGTATGTTCTTAGCCATGACGGTAAGCGCCAAAGAACCACGGGTAAGTATTATTCAGACTAAAACCGGCGACTACCAGCTGTTGGTGGAAGGCAAGCCATATATTGTCCACGGAGTCTGTTATAGTCCTATCCCGATCGGCCAGAATTACGAGTATAACTGGTGGGGCGATCCCTCCAAGCCCTGGTTGAATGAAGACGGGCCCATGATGAAAGAAATGGGCGTTAACACCATCAGGATCTATCAGCCCGGAGAGAATCCGGCTGAAGTAAAAGAGCTGATGACCGCCGCTTATGAACAATTCGGTATCCGTTTTATTATGACCCATTACCTGGGATTCTGGGAATACCCCGCGGCTCAATACGGCGATGAGGCTTTCCAGGAGAGGACTTTGCAGGATGTTATTAAGATGGTAAATGAATATAAGGATGAACCGGGTGTTTTGATGTGGTGCCTGGGCAACGAAAACAATTTCTCTTTCGGACCGCAGAAAGTAAATCCCTGGACCACCAAGGAAATTGAAGCCATGAGCGATCCCTACAAGAAACGCATCGCCAAAGCCAAGATCTACTACCAGTTTATCGAAAAGGTGGCCAAGGCGATAAAAAAAATCGATCCGGACCATCCGATCATGATGGGTAACGGCGACCTGGCGGACGTGGATATCGCCAAGCGGTATTGCCCGCATGTGGATGTACTGGGAGCTACCGTGTACCGGGGCAAATCGTTCGGCAATTTATTCAAGGAATGCGAGATCAAGTGGGGCAAGCCCATAATTTTCAGCGAATTCGGTTGTGACGACTATGACGCCTGCAAACAAAAAGAGGACCAGGAAATACAGGCCGTTTTCTTAAAGAACCAGTGGACGGAAATCGCCCGCAATTTCCCCGGAAATCCTGATGGTACGGGTAACTGTCTCGGCGGCTGCGTGTTTGAATGGAACGATGAATGGTGGAAAGCGGATGAATCCAATAAGGAAAGCTGGTCTGTTCATGATACCAGCGGCCAATGGTGCCATGGTGCTTACTATTTTGATATCAAGGTCGAAGGCGGCATGAATATGAACGAAGAATGGTGGGGCATAGTTTCCCTGTCCCCTGAACTGGACCAGTGGGGTAATAATAAAAGGATCCCCAAAAAATCCTATTACGCGCTGCAGGAAATGTGGCTGAAGGACGCGGCAAATCAGTAAAAACGAGAGGAGCAACATGAGGAAAAGAACTATAAGCTTGATCTTAGGGGTGATCCTATTAAGCGCTACGCTTAATGCCTTTGCCCAGGAAACCGCTACAGCCGTAAAAAAATTAAAGGTGGTACCATCCCTGGAAGCGCTGGGGAAGGTGTACCTGATGTGGGAACAGGTGGAAAACACTTTCTACTACAATGTTTACCGGGACGGCAAAGTGGTGGGCCGCGCGCGCGACCCTTTCTATGTTGACAAAAAGGCCACAGCCGGGGTCAAGGCGGTCTATAAGGTGGCGGCGACCAAGGGCGGCAAGGAAGGCGCGGTCTCAGCCGAGGTCAGCGTGGACCTGCCCAGCACCATTGCCCTGCCGAAAGAACGGGTGGAGTTCCGGGGAGATGACATATACGTTAACGGCGAAAAATACGTGGTCTGCGGCGTGGGCTACGCGCCCTACCGTCCGCACACCTCGCCGAATAAGCCCTATCCGCGCGATTACGACCTGATCGAAAAAGATATGCAGTTGATCAAGAAAACCGGTTTCAATACCCTGCGCACCTGGTCGGGACGCGATCTGGATGAATATATGCTGGAGCTGGCGCATAAATACGGTTTTATGGTTATCCAGGGAATGAGCATCTGGGTACCACCCATGGCTGATTTTGCCGACAAGAGTTTCCAGGAAAACTCCATGAACAACGTGGAAGATGAAATGAGAGTTAACCGCGAGCATAATAATATATTGGGCTACTTGCTCATGAATGAGCCGCCTCCGGGGAAGATATCCGCCGGCGGATTGGCCAATACCAATGATTTTTACGCGCGAGTAACAGCCAGGATAAAGGAACTGCAACCGGGAGCGATGGTGTCGCTGGCTAACTGGCCGCGGGCCGATATGCTGGATACCTCCAAGTGGGATTTTGTCTGTATCAACCATTATCGCTACGACAAGTCGCATTCCATGATCATGGGTTACCGCGGGTATCTAGGCTGGATGAAAAGGACCATTGCTAACGGTAAGCCGCTGATGGGCACTGAATATGGTTATAGTATGTCCAAACGGGGTGAAGGAAATTATGGCTATGGTGGTAATACGGAGGAGGAACAAGCTACCGGTATCGTTAAGGATACTTATGATATGATTTCGGAAAAGGGTGACGGCGCCTGTATCTTCTCGTATGTGGATGAGTGGTGGAAAAATAACGATACTGCCAATGACGAGGACACGCACGACCCTACTGATCCGGAAGAATGGTTCGGCATCGTGGGTATGCCGGATGATGTGAATCTTGCCGGTACGCAGCACCAGTCAGTCGCGGCCATGGATAAGTTTTATGAGGCCCTGATAATTAACCCCAAGGATGCTAATATAGTGGCCGGCGTGATTCCTGTGGAGGTCTATACCAAGACCGCCATTTTGGACAACCTGGCTAAAGTTGAGTTTACACTAGATGGCAGTACCTGGCAGGAACTGGCCAATAAGGGACACTGGTGGACCAAGGACCTGGATACTAAAGCCACGGCTGACGGGAAATATGATCTGAAAGTGCGCTATACCACCAAGGATGGCAGACAGGTAGATACCCAGCAGTCCTTAACAGTCTATATAAACAATACGACTCCCGTGGCACAACAAAAACTGGCCATTAGCACAGGCAAGCCGGAATACAAGAACGGTGATACGGTCAATGTTACCATTAAATACACCGAAGATGGGAAACCGGTAGCTAATGCTAAGGTACAGTATGGAATCGTACAAATCGGTACAATTACAGCGAGCTGCCGTATAATGAACCAGGGAGAATTAACTACAGACGCCAATGGTGTCATAAAAGTCAGCTATCTGATCAAGGACGAAGAACGGCCGCATTTCCTGGATATCGTCTCGTCTGTGCCCAGTCTGCAGGATATCGGGCAGAAATTCGCGGAACGCATAGTAGTGGAAGCCAACAAAGTACAAAAATAATATCATAAAACGCTTGACAGTTCAGGCGGTTTCTGGTATTATCTGAAATGAAGGAAGTAAAACCATTTTTGTGGGAGTAGCGCCTTCAGAACGTAGAAAGAAGGAGGAAAGGCTGTTGATGAAAGGTAAAGTGAAATGGTTCAATGACGCCAAAGGTTACGGCTTCATTGAAAAAGAAGACGGCAGCGGTGATGTATTCGTACATTACTCTGCGATCAGCGGCGAAGGATTCAAAAGCTTAGCCGAAGGGCAAGCGGTTGAATTTGACGTTGAAGATGGCGCCAAGGGCCCACAAGCCAAAAATGTAGTTAAAATATAACGGTCTTTAACAGACTGAGTATTTAACGAACACTCTGCCCCGACAAAATCGGGGCAGAGTTTTTTATTGCCAAATCGCCAAAAATATGTTACTATTAAAGTATAAACAATAGCCAAAGACACGGGATCAAATAAGCGTTTACGGGCTTATTTTTTATTTTTCTGTAGCGGAGCGAGCATGCGCACCAAATTTATTTTAGCCCTGATTTTAATAGGCACTTCAACCCTGAACGGGCAGGCCCAGGAACAGAAGTGGCAGTGGGTCAAGCAGTTCGGCACGAACGGGAATGATTACAGCTGTGACCTGGCTCTGGATGAAGCCAGCAATGCCTATATCGTTGGCTATACGGATAATGTTTACGCAAAAACAGAGAAAACCGACAACGCCGATATCTGTCTCATCAAAACCGATCCGGCCGGCAATTTGCTCTGGACACGCCAGATCACCGCGGGCGGCAGTAACCAGGCGCTGGCGGTGGTAGCGGATAGCAAAGGCGATATTTATTTCACTGGTAACACTTACGGCTCTTTCCCGGGCAGCAAGAATAACGGCAGCGCTGACCTGGTGCTGGGTAAGGTTAGTGGCGATGGACAAACTGTTTGGATCAGGGAACTGGGCACCAAAGAGTCCGATTACGGTATCGATCTGGCTATGAATAATTCCGGGGATATTTACGTGGCCGGGGATACATACGGCAAGCTGGGCAATAAATATGCCGGTGACGCCGATGTATTTCTGGCTAAATATGACGGCAACGGTTATACCTCCTGGATCAAGGAATTCGGCACCGTCGGCCCCGATCATTGCGGAGCGGTCATTTGTGACAGCCAGGAAAACATTTACTTAGTCGGTGATACCAGCGGCGCGCTGGACAAGAACAATAACCAGGGGGACGCCGATGTATTCCTGGTGAAGTATGATCCCTACGGCGAGAAGATCTGGTCGCGGCAGTTCGGCACCAAGGCCGGTGACTATGGCTGCACTATAACCAGGGATGCTAACGATAATATTTATATAGCCGGGGATACTAAAGGTAGCTTTAAAGGCTATGCCAATGCCGGCCAAACCGATATTTTCATGGCCAAGTTCGATGCCAGCGGCAAGATGGCCTGGCTGAAGCAATTTGGCACCAAGGAAAACGACCATGCCAGGAAGATCATTGCTGACCAATTGGGTTGTGTTTACCTGGACGGTGACACCAATAGCGTCTTCAGCGGAAATACCAACAAGGGTAAAAGTGATATTTTCCTGGCTAAACTGGACGCCAGCGGCAATATAATCTGGATAAAGCAATTCGGCACCAGTGAAAATGATTTTTGCTCAGGTATAGGACTTAATAATAACCATGAGCTGTATATTAGCGGCGATACCCAGGGTAACATGGGCAATATGTCAACTGGGGGTATTTCCGATATTTTCCTGCTGAATATCAATACCACCGGACCGCCCCAGGTTGAGCAACCAGGCGAGATAATTAAAGGTGGTGCAAAGGGAAAATAGAAGGCTGATAAATGATATTTTAAGATAACCCTGTCCCGATGTCCATCTGGGCAGGGTTTACTTTTTCACCCTAATGTGATATAATTAAAAAATACTGATTGGAGACAATAATGTTTGACTGGCTATTACACAAAACTATCGGCACGAAGAATGAACGCGACCTGCGGAAGATCAGGCCCCTGGCGGAGCAGGTCAACCAGTTCGAGGCGTCTATAGCGCCTCTGTCTGACGCAGATCTGCGGGCGAAAACCGACGAGTTCCGGAAGCGCTATGAAGCCGGGGAAACCCTGGATGATCTGTTGCCGGAAGCCTTCGCGGTGGTACGGGAAGCCGGCAAGCGCACCCTGAAAATGAGGCATTTTGACGTCCAGCTGATGGGCGGAGTGGTCCTGCATAAGGGTATGATCGCGGAAATGAGGACCGGCGAAGGCAAGACCCTGGTAGCGACCCTGCCGGCTTACTTGAACAGTATCAGCGGTAAAGGCGTGCATATCGTTACCGTTAATGATTACCTGGCCAAACGGGATAGTGAATGGATGGGCCCGATCTATAAATACCTGGGTTTAAGCGTAGGGGTAGTGCAGCATGACATGGATAACGCGGCCCGGCAGGCGGCCTACCGCTCGGACATTACTTTCGTCACCAATAACGAGATCGGCTTCGATTACCTGCGCGACAATATGGCCATCGCCAAAGAGGACCGGGTCCTGCGGGAGCTGAATTTCGCCATCGTGGACGAAGTGGACAGCATCCTGGTGGACGAGGCGCGCACGCCGTTGATCATTTCCGGTCCGGCGGAAGAGTCGACCGAGAAGTATTACATAATCAATAAAATTATCCCGCATTTAAAACGGCGGTTTATCACCGAGAAGGAAGAGATCGACGCTAAATATAAGGAAATAGACCTGCAAAAAGGTTACGACGCCATCGTGGATGAGAAGAACAATCTCTGGACCCTGACCGAAGAGGGCGTGGCCAAATGCGAAAGACTTCTAAATATCCCGAACCTGTATGAAGACCTCCAAAGCGAATGGGTGCACCATATCAACCAGGCGGGGCGCGCTCACGACCTGTTCAAGCTGGACGTGGACTACGTGGTCAAGGACGGCGAAGTGATCATCGTGGATGAATTTACCGGCCGCCTGATGCCGGGCCGNNACCCTGGCCACCATCACCTTCCAGAATTTCTTCAAAATGTACGGCAAGCTGGCCGGCATGACCGGCACCGCCGCTACCGAAAGAGTGGAATTCTTCCATATTTATAAACTGGATGTGATCGAAGTCCCGACCAATGCCAATATGATCCGCCTCGATCACGCGGACATGATCTATAAGACGGAGAAAGAAAAGTTTGAAGCTATCGTCAACGAAATAGCCGAATGTAATAAGAACGGCCAGCCGGTTCTGGTCGGCACGCGTTCGATCGAGAAAAGCGAAAAAGTCAGCGCCCTGTTGCGGCGGCGGGGAATACAGCACAACCTCCTGAACGCCAAGTTCCATGAACATGAAGCTTATATTATCGCGCAAGCCGGGCGTAAAGGAGCGGTTACTATTGCTACCAATATGGCCGGCCGCGGCACGGACATCGTGCTGGGGGGTAATCCGCAATATTTGTCCAAGGAAAAATTGAAAAACTGGGGCACTGATACGGAGTTGGTGGCCTTAGCCAGCGAATATACGCCCACTGAGGATCCCAAGGTCCTGGAAGTCAGGGTGCAGTACCAGAAACTGGTAGAAGAGACGAAGGCCGAGACCGATAAAGAACACGAGGAAGTGATCCAGGCCGGCGGTTTGCATGTGTTAGGCACGGAACGCCATGAATCCCGGCGCATTGATAACCAGCTGCGTGGCCGCAGTGGCCGGCAGGGTGATCCGGGATCCAGCCGATTCTATTTATCGCTGGAGGATGAGTTAATGCGTCTGTTCGGTTCCGACCGGATCAGCTATGTCATGGACAAGCTAGGCATGGAGCAGGGTCAGGAGATACAGCATCCTTTGATCTCCCGCGCGATCGAATCGGCCCAGCGTAAAGTGGAAGCTATGAATTTTGACATCAGGAAACAATTACTGGATTATGATAATGTGATGAACACCCAGCGCGAAGTTATATACGAGCAGCGTCAGATGGTGCTCGAGGGTGAGGACCTGAAGGGCCGCTACCTGGAAATGATGGATGAAGTGGTTGGCGAGAAGTTACTGGCATTTTGCCCGGCCAGCGAATACCCCGAAAAATGGGAGATCGCCGCGTTATTGACCTGGCTGAAGCAAAGTTTCGGCCTGGACTTTAATTTCAGCCATGATGAAATACTTAAATTTACCCAGGAGACCTTCAAGGAAAGGTTACTGGCGGATATAAAGAAAGCCTATGAACAGAAAGAAGGGTCCCTGAGCCCGGAGATGATGCGGTTCCTGGAGCAGCGGGTCATGCTGCAGGTGGTGGACAATTGCTGGAAGGAACACCTGTACGATATCGACCAGTTGCGCAAGGGGATCAGCCTGCGGGCCTACGGCCAGAAGGATCCTTTGGTAGAATACCAGCTTGAAGCTTACCGTTTATTCAGCAATATGACCATGAGGATCAAAGAAGAGGTCACGGATTATATTTTCAAGGTAAAACTGGTGGCCGGTCCGCCACCGCCCGTGCGCCGTCAAGAGAATGACAGCGTTTCGCGCACACCCGGTCCGTCCAAGATCGGAATGTCGAATAGCAGTAAACCGAAACAGCCCCAGAAGCTGGACAAGATCGGACGCAACGATCCCTGTCCCTGCGGCAGCGGCAAAAAATATAAAAAGTGTTGTGGAGCCGATAAATAAAGATGCTTAAAATTTTATATAACAAAACATTTTTGGCGATAGTGTCGGCGGTCCTGATGGCGCTGGCCTTTCCTAAATTTAATTTATCCTTCCTGGCTTGGTTCTGCCTGGTGCCGCTGCTGGTGGTGTTGGAAGGAGAGGATTATATAACTTCATTACGGCTGGGGTTTACGGCCGGATTCGTATTTTATGCCATTACCCTTTACTGGGTGGTTGAAACCCTGCGCCAATATGGGGCTTTGAGCTGGCCCCTGAGCCTGCTTATCGGCGCCCTGTTAATGGCTTACCTGGCTATCTACTTCGGTTTGTTCTGCGGGCTGACCAGTTTCTTTAACCGTTATTTCTATTCCTTCAATATATTCCTGATCGCCAGCTTATGGGTGGCGCTGGAGTATCTGCGCACTTATTTGCTGAGCGGTTTTCCCTGGAACCTGCTGGGCTACAGCCAGTGGAATAACCTGGTGGTAGCGCAAGTCTCATCTTTTACCGGGGTCTATGGCGTCGGCTTCCTGATAGTCCTGCTTAACGCCTTAGTGGCCAAGATAATAAGCTATGCCTGGCAGTTGTCTAACCGCAAACAAAGCGTCCAAAGTATCCAGGTAGTCATCCTGATAATGTCTTTATCTATAGGTTATGGCCTGGTGATAATGGCCAGGGATAACATGGATAATGATCGTAAACCTATTAAGACGGCTATCATCCAGGCTAACATCCCGCCTGATGTCAAATGGCTGCCGGATAACAAGAAAAATATTATGCGTCAATACCAGTACTTCGTGGACCGGTTAAAGAATGACCTCCAGGAAGTCATAGTTTTCCCGGAAACCGCCATCCCGGGAGTATTGCGCGAGGAGCCGGACCTGCTGGCGGGCACGCGGGAAATGGCTAAGAGCGCCAAGGCTTCGCTACTGGTCGGCGCTTTGGACCGCCAGGGCGCGAAATATTATACTTCCTGTTTTGGCGTGAACGCCGAAGGCGATATTATCGGCCAGTACGATAAAACGCATCTGGTGCCTTTTGGCGAAATATTCCCTTTCCGGAAATACCTGGAAAAATTCATACCTATCGTCAGGGATATGGGTGACTTCACTCCCGGCGACAAACTGAACCTGTTGAAAAGTCCGTACAGTAATTATGGCGTCAGCATCTGCTATGAAGATATTTTCCCCGACCTGGTGCGCCGGCTGAGCAAGAACGGCGCAGAGGTACTGGTCAACATTTCCATCGATTCCTGGTATCTGAATACCTCCGCTCCTTACCAGCATTTTTATATGAACGTGTTCAGGGCCATCGAGAACCGGCGCTGGGTGATCAGGAGCACGGCCAGCGGGATCTCCGGGTATATAGACCCTTACGGCTCTATTTACGCGCAAACTGAACTGTTCCAACCGCAGGTTACCGTGCACATGGTCACGCCGTTGAATAAAATGTCTTTCTATACCAAATACGGTGACCTGTTCGCCAAAGGCTGTTCGTTAATAGTTATCCTGGGTTATTTCGGGGGCTTGATCAGGAGGAAAAGCAATGCCTAATCCTTTGACCGAAAAAATGGGACAAGTCCAGGAACTGCTGGTAAAATATCGGGGGTTCCTTTGATCTGGATAACAAGCGCCGGGAAATAGCGGAGATCGAGAGCCAGACCGGCGCGGCGGGTTTCTGGAACGACCAGCAGGGCGCGCAGAAGCTCATGCAGAAACTTAACCAGTTGAAAACTGCGGTGCGCGACGGCGATACCCTGGCGGCGGAATTCAAGAATATACAGGATATGGGAGAGCTGGGACAGGCGGAAAATGACGATGGTTTCCTCCGGCAGGCGGATACAGACCTGACCAGGCTGGAGAACGAGCTTAAGAGCCGGTTATTCCGGGCCAAATTAAGCGGGGAATTCGACCGTCATAACGCTATCGTCAACCTGCACTCTGGCGCGGGCGGGACCGAAGCCTGCGATTGGGTGGAGATGCTGCTGCGTATGTACACGCGCTGGGCCGAGCGCAAGGGCTACCAGACCGAGATCATCGATATCCTGGCCGGAGAAGAAGCCGGCGTTAAAAGTGTTACTTTCCTGGTGCAGGGCGAATACGCCTACGGCTATTTGAAGTCGGAGATCGGCGTGCATCGCCTGGTCCGCATCAGCCCGTTTGACGCTAACAAGAGACGCCACACCACATTTGCCTCCTGCGACGTTATTCCCGAGATCAGCGAAGAAGTCAAGATCGAGATAAACGAAAGCGACCTGCGCATCGATACCTACCGGGCCAGCGGCCATGGCGGCCAGCACATAAATAAAACTGAATCGGCTATCCGCATTACGCATTTACCAACAGGTACAGTCGTACAGAGCCAAAAAGAACGTTCGCAGATCAAGAACCGGGCCACGGCCATGAACCTGCTCAAGGCCAGGCTGTTCGAGCTGGACCAGGAAAAGAAACGGCAAAAAGCCGAGAAGCATTATGACGATAAGGGCGCTATTGCCTGGGGCAGCCAGATCCGGTCATATGTATTCTGTCCCTATACCCTGGTCAAGGACCATCGTACTGGTGTGGAAATAGGCAATGTGCAGGCGGTGATGGACGGTGAGTTGGACAAGTTCATGGAAGCATATCTGGATAAGGAAGTTAATAAAAGAAGTTAGCGAGTTACGCGTTACGAGTTAAGGTATAAATTAAATATTCAAAAACCCGAAACTCGGAACCCGAAACTCGTAACTGTTTTTAAGGGAACTTTTTATGACTAAAGTTGTCTATACAAGGGGAGAGTCTTGGTAGTAGATCCGGCAGATCCCAGGTTAGTGGAACTAACCAAGAAGGGCGACCAGGTTGCCTTTTCCCAATTAGTGGCTAAATACCAGAAGAAGGTCTTTAATCTCTGCTTCCGCTTCTTAAACGACCAGGAAGAGGCTAAAGATATGACCCAGGATATTTTTGTGCGGGTTTTCAAAGGCATAAAAGACTTCAGGGAAGAAGCCAGTTTTTCCACCTGGCTTTATTACATCGCTTGCAATACCTGCAAGAATAAGCTGCGCAGTTGGCGTTCCCAACCCTATATCGATTCCTTGGACCGGACCATAGAAACGGAAGATGATGAAATGACCGTGGAAGTACAGGATAAAAGTTGTCCCGATCCCTCCAAGCAGGCGGAGGCGGGCGAGATAAGGGACAAAGTGCAGAAAGCTATTGCCACTTTAAACCCCGAACATCGGGAAGTGATAATCCTGCGCGATATACAAGGGTTCTCTTATGACGAGATCGCCGCGGCAGCCGGATGCAATTTGGGCACGGTGAAAAGCCGACTGGCCCGGGCGCGGCTGGAATTAAAAGATAAACTGAAGGGAGTGATTCAAAATGGATAACAATAAGCATGTAACCGAATTGCTTTCCTTTTATATAGATGGAATATGCTCTCCGGAAGAAAAGAAGCGGGTAGATAAACATCTGCCAGGCTGCGCCCAATGCCGGCAGGACTTGGCCGCTCTCCGCCAGACCATTAAGATGGTGGGAGAACTCGAAGAGGTAGAACCGCCCGCCGGTATTTGGGAAGGTATCGAGAGAAAACTAGCCAGTAAACCCGTTTGGGGGATCTTTAGCTGGAAGCCGGTCCCAGCGGCAATTATTGCCATGGCGGTACTGCTGATCGCGGTATCCATTAACAAATACGCCACTAAAATAACGAGCCCAACCCGCACGGAAATAGCGCCTCTGCTGGCGCCGGTGGTTAATAATTCGGTGAGGGCTTTAGAAAAAACATCTATGGCTAAAGGCGGGGCAGAGAAAAAGAAAGAAGCTCCCGCACCGGCTCTGGCTGGAGGAGCGATCCAGGAAAGCGCCGATAGTTTCAGCCTGGCGCCAGCTAAGGACTCCTGCGGCGCCACAGCGGTTTCACAAGTCGTTCCAGCTTCTCCTTATACCATCGAAATGCAGGTAGCTGACCGGGAAAAATACTTCCGGCAGAACGATAGCCAGGAACTATTCCTGCAGATGCAAGAAGAACATTATAGGCAATTTATCAATGGCCTGAGCCGGGTAGGCAGGATATCACAGCCGGCGCCGTATTTGGGTCTTGAGCCGGAACCCGTGGAAGCGGGGGCCACCACCACGCCCAAGATGATCAACATCCGATTCAACTCCCCCCGGTAAACCCTTCCGTTTTATTCTATTGACATCCGTCGGACAGATGCACTATAATAATTTAATATATTGTCGTTCCCAATAGGGCAGATAAAGGAGTTAGCGTGGAAGAGCTTAATGAACTTTTACAGCAACGCCGTAAAAAATTAGAGGACCTGAAAACCAGTGGGATAGACCCTTATCCCAATAAGTTTACCGTCACTGCCTCCAGCGCGGATATCCGCAAGCAGTACGGACACCTGACGCCGGGGTCCGAGGATAAAACCTGCAGCCTGGTAGTGGCCGGCAGGATCATGACCATGCGCCTGATGGGCAAGGCCTGTTTCGCCCATATTAAGGACGCCGCCGGGCGGATCCAGATATATGTTAAGAAAGATGTCATCGGCGAACAGGAATACGAGGTTTTCAAGACCCTGGACATGGGTGATATTATCGGCGTGAAGGGTTCAGTATTCTGCACCAGGACCGGGGAGATAACCTTACATGTGGACCAGGTAACGCTCTTAAGCAAAGCCCTGCGGCCGCTGCCGGAAAAATGGCACGGTTTGACCGATATCGAAACCCGTTACCGTCAGCGTTATGTTGACCTGATCGCCAATGACGAAGTGGCGGGTATTTTCCGCCTGCGGTCCAAAGTTATTAAGACCATGAGGGAATATTTAGACAGCCGTAATTTCCTGGAAGTGGAAACGCCGATGATGCAATCCATCCCCGGCGGCGCGGCGGCCAAGCCGTTCTGCACGCATCATAACGCCCTGGATATAGACCTGTTCCTGCGCATCGCGCCGGAACTGTACTTAAAGCGTTTGATCGTGGGCGGATTGGAGAGAGTGTACGAGGTCAACCGTAATTTCCGCAACGAGGGTATTTCCACTAGGCATAACCCGGAATTTACCATGATAGAATTATACCAGGCCTATGCCGATTATAACCAGGTACTGGAACTATGCCGGGAGATGATCACCCTGGTGGTTAAGGAATGCCTGGGCAAGCTGGAAACGGAATACAACGGTAATATTATCCAATTTGACGGGGACTGGAAAAGGTTGACCCTCATCGGCGCTATCAAGGAATACGCCGAAGTGGATTTCTCCGTGCCTAAAACCCTGGAGGAAACAAAAAAGATCGCCAGCGATCTCCAGGTGGAATTTGACCCTAACACCAGCCATAACAAGATAATCAGCTGCATCTTTGAACAATGCGTGGAAAAGAAACTGATACAGCCGACTTTCATTTGCGATTACCCGGTGGAGCTGTCGCCGTTGGCTAAGAATTCCAAGAGTAACCCGGAAATGGTGGAACGCTTTGAATTATTTATCGGCGGGCAGGAACTGGCTAACGCCTATTCCGAGCTGAACGATCCGATCGAGCAGAGAAAACGGATGGAGCAGCAACTTAAGGAACGGGAAAAGGGCGATGAGGAAGCCCAGCTTATGGATGAAGATTTTATCCGCGCGCTGGAGTATGGCATGCCGCCTACCGGCGGGTTGGGCATCGGTATCGACCGTTTAGTCATTATCCTGACCAATTCACCTTCTATCCGCGACGTGATCCTGTTCCCGCAGATGAGGCCAGAAAATGTTTGAACTGGGCGTGGCCCTGAGATACTTGAAATTCAGGAAGGGACAAACCTTCCTGTCACTAATAAGCCTGATCTCGATAGCGGGGGTGGCGGTAGGCGTAGCTGCTCTTATTATCACGCTGTCGGTGATGAATGGCATGCAGAATGACCTGCGCGCCAAGATCCTGGGCATGAGCGCCCATCTGGTCGTGACCAGCCAGGAGTCCAGCGGTTTCGGCAATTATCAGCAGGTGGCCAAAAAGATCGAAGAAAACAAGGAAGTTACCGGCACCAGCCCCGTGGTTTACGGGCAGGCCATTTTGAAATCGCAACAGAACGGGACCGGAGTTTTTATAAAAGGGGTGTTACCGGCACAGTTAACAAAGGTGACCGACATTTCGGTCTACCTGGTCTCCGGCAATCTGGACGGCCTGAACCCCAGGAAAATCAAGAAAAACGCCAAGGGTCCGGTGGTGGAAGGCATAGTGATAGGCCGAGACCTGGCGCGCACGCTGGGGGTAGGGCTGAATGAAGACCTGCTGTTGATCTCTTCCCAGTCCGTGTCCAGCGGCGTAGGCATAATCCCGCTGATGCGGAAATTCAAGGTGGCGGGGATTTTTGACTCGGGACATTTCGAATACGACAGCAACCTGGCCTATATACCGCTGGAAACCGCCCAGAATATTTTCGGCGTGAAGAATAAGGTTAGCGGAATAGAGGTCAAAACCAAGGATTCCCTGCAGGCCGAAGCGATCGCCGGCAAATTACAGACCGCGCTCGGGCCGTCGTTCTGGGTGCGCAGCTGGGTACAGATGAACCGTAACCTGTTCAGCGCACTGAAACTGGAAAAAATTACCATGTTCGTTATCCTGACCCTGATCGTGCTGGTGGCCTGTTTCAACATCGTCGGCACTTTGATGATAATTACGATCCAGAAGACCCGTTCCATCGGTATCCTGCGGGCCATTGGCGCCACCCGCCGCAGTATCATGAACATATTTATCTACGAAGGTTTGATCATCGGCGCGATCGGCCTGGTGGCGGGAACCATTATCGGTTCCATTTTGTGCTACCTGCAGGCGGCCTATAAGATAATTAAATTACCCGGTGACGTGTATTATTTGAGTTACCTGCCGGTAAAAATGCAATTAAGCGATGGCCTGATAATAGCTATCGCGGCGCTGGCGATCAGTTTTCTGGCGACAGTCTATCCGTCATACAAGGCATCACGGCTAAATCCTGTAGAGGCGATAAGATATGAATGATCAGCTAAGTTTTGAGAATATAGAAACGACCATAGTCACACCGGATAGTCCGGTCGTGATCCGCGCCGCCAACCTGGTTAAAAGTTATTACCAGGATGAGCAGGAGTTAAGAGTGCTGAAGGGACTGGACCTGGAGTTCCGTCGCGGCGAGTTTACCGCCATCATCGGCCCCAGCGGCGCCGGTAAAAGCACGCTGCTTCATTTACTGGGCTTGCTGGACCTGCCCACCACCGGACAGGTTATTTTTGAAGATACCGATGCGGCGACGCTAAATGAAGGTAAGCTGGCGCTCTTGCGGGACCAAAAGATAGGGTTCATCTTCCAATTCTATCATTTGCTGCCGGAATTTACCGTGCTGGAGAATGTTTTGATGCCATTCTTCATCAGGGAAAGCACTTTGAACCTGGGCGATAGTTTTCGCGTACAGGCGGAAGAGATCCTGGACAAAGTTAATTTACGGGAACGCAGCCAGCATTTTCCCTCGCAGCTTTCCGGTGGGGAGCAGCAGCGGGTAGCTATAGCCCGCGCAATCATCGCTAATCCCGACGTGATCCTGGCCGATGAGCCTACGGGTAACCTGGATTACAAGGCCAGTCTGGAGATCATGCGGCTGTTGCAGCGGATCCATGAGGTAGAAGGCAAAACAGTCATAATGGTGACCCATAACGATGAGTACGCCAAAAAGGCGCAACGTGTAATAAAATTAAAAGACGGCAGGACAGTATCTTAAGGAGATTAAAATGGGATTAAAAATTTATTTGGACGGGAAATTAGTGAATAAGGAAGACGCGAAGATCAGCGTTTTTGACCATGGCTTATTGTACGGCGACGGGGTGTTCGAAGGCATCCGCGCTTACAACGGTAAAGTTTTTCGTTTAGCGGAACACCTTGACCGGCTGTATAATTCAGCTAAAGCCATAAACCTTTGTATTCCCTTCCCGGCGGAGGAAATGGAGCAGGTTGTTCTGAAAACTTTGCGTGCTAATAAACTGCGGGACGGATACATCCGCCTGGTGGTCACCCGCGGGGTCGGGGACCTGGGATTGGATCCGCGCAAATGTCCCAAACCGACGGTTTTTTGCATCGCCGGCAAGATCTCGCTGTATCCGGAGGAATTCTACCGCCTGGGCCTGACGATCGTTACCGCGTCCACCCGGAAGAACATACCGGAGGCCTTGAGCCCCAGGATAAAATCATTGAATTACCTGAACAGCATCCTGGGAAAAATGGAAGCTACGCTGCAGAACGCGCCTGAAGCCATCATGTTAACCAAGGACGGTTATGTGGCGGAATGCACCGGCGACAATATTTTCATTCTTAAGGATAAGATATTGAAGACGCCGCCGACCTACCTGGGAGCGCTGGAGGGAGTTACCCGGAAGGCGGTCATGGAGCTGGCGACCAGGAACAAGATAGTTTGCCAGGAAGAAGTTTTCACCCGCTACGACCTGTTTACAGCTGAGGAATGTTTCCTGACCGGAACGGCCGCGGAGGTGGTGCCGGTGGTGCGGATAGACGGCCGCGTGATCGGCAACGGCCATCCGGGCAAAACCACGCTGAAATTAATAGCGGAATTTAAAAAATTAACCGCTAATGAAGGAACGGAAATATATTAACAAGGAGTAAAAAAATATGTTTAATCGTTTCACGGAAAGGGCGCAGCGCGCGATAATCCAGGCACAGAACGAGGTAAAACGTCTGGGCCACGATTATCTGGGCACGGAACACCTGCTGTTGGGCCTGGTCATCCTGGATGAAGGGGTGGCCTCGCTGGTGCTGGCCAATCTGGACCTGGATCTGAAAAAAGTCCAGAAAGAAATAGAGAAAGTGGTGGGCAGCGGCACTAATACCCTGTTGATCGGGGAAGTTCCTTTTACGCCCCGGGCCAAGAAGGTTTTGGAACTGGCGGTGGAAGAAGCGCAAACCATGGGCCATGCCTACGTCGGCACCGAGCACATACTGCTGGGCCTGCTGCGCGAAGGACAAGGGGTGGCCGCTAAGGTACTGACCTCGCTGGGTATCAACCTGGAACGGGTCAGGGAAGAAATTATTAATGTCCTGAGCGACCAGGATATCCGGGAAACCAATAGCGAAAAAGAAGAGGTAACTACGACGCCGCGCTATAAAAACAAATCGACTACCCCAACCCTTGATTCCTTTTGCCGCGACCTGACGGTGCTGGCTAAAGAGGGGAAGCTGGACCCGGTAATCGGGCGCCGCGGCGAGATCGAAAGGGTCATCCAGATATTATCGCGGCGGACCAAGAACAATCCTGCGCTGATCGGCGAACCCGGCGTGGGAAAGACCGCCATTGTCGAAGGACTGGCAGAGCAGATCATCAACAATAACGTACCGGAGGCCCTGCTTAATAAACGGGTCCTGACCCTGGACCTGGCGGGCATGATCGCCGGCACTAAATATCGCGGCGAGTTCGAACAACGCCTGAAGACTATCATGGAGGAGATCCGCCGGGCCAAGAACTCCATAATTCTATTTATCGACGAATTGCATACCGTGGTCGGTGCCGGCGCCGCCGAGGGGGCGATCGATGCTTCCAATATCCTGAAACCGGCTTTGAGCCGCGGCGAGTTGCAGTGCGTAGGCGCTACTACCTTTGACGAATACCGCAAATATATAGAGCATGACGCGGCGCTGGAGCGCCGGTTCCAGCCGATCGTGGTGGAACCGCCTTCAGTGGAGGAAACCAAGGAGATCTTGCGGGGCCTGCGCGACCGGTATGAGGCCCATCATCACGTGAAAATAACCGATGAAGCCGTTGATGCGGCGGCGGAATTATCCGACCGTTACATTACCGACCGGTTCCAGCCGGATAAAGCGATCGACCTGATGGATGAAGCGGCGTCGCGGGTGCGCCTGCAGGCGACCATGGTCCCGCCGGATCTGAAATCGATCGAAGAACAGATCGAACTGCTGGAAAAAGAAAAGAAGGACGCTACCGGACGGCAGGACTTTGAATTCGCCGCCAAGCTGCGCGACCGGGAGAAAGAATTAAAAGGCAAACTGGATAAAACTAAAAAAGACTGGGCGGTTAAGCGCAATAAAAAAGACGCGGAAGTCGGCGAACAGGATATAGCTTATATAGTTTCCAAAATGACCGGGATCCCGACCTTGAAGATCACGGAAAAAGAACAGTCCAAGCTGGTGCATATGGAGCAGGACCTGCACCGGCGCGTGATCGGACAGGACGAGGCGATCCAGATCATCTCGCAAGCGGTGCGCCGTTCGCGTACCGGCTTGAAAGACCCGCGCCGGCCAACCGGTTCCTTTATTTTCCTGGGGCCCACCGGGGTAGGAAAGACCGAACTGGCCCGCACCCTGGCCGACTTTTTGTTTGGCAACGAGGAAGCGGTGATCCGGGTGGACATGAGCGAATTCATGGAAAAATTTGCCGTTTCCCGCCTGATCGGCGCCCCTCCGGGATATGTCGGTTATGAAGAAGGCGGCCAGCTGACCGAGCAGGTACGCCGGAAACCTTATTCAGTGGTGTTGCTGGATGAGATCGAAAAAGCGCATCCGGACGTATTCAATATCATGTTGCAGGTCCTGGATGAGGGCAAGCTTACCGATAACCTGGGACACACGGTTAATTTCAAGAACACAATTATCATCATGACTTCCAATATTGGCGCCAGGCTCATTGAAAAAGGTAAAACGATGGGCTTCAAAGGGACCGAAGACAGCGTCAAAACTTACCAGGAAATGAAAGACACGGTGCTGGAGGAAGTCAAGAAGGTTTTCAATCCTGAATTCCTCAATCGTATCGATGAAGTGATTGTATTCCAGTCGCTGGGCAGGGATGAGATGCGGCAGATAGTGGAATTGATGCTGAACAAAGTGGCGGAACGCATGCGCGACCAGAATATAGAGCTGAAGATCGATAAAACTGTTAAAGAATTCCTGGTGGAAAAAGGGTTTGACCCGAAGTTCGGGGCGCGCCCTCTGCGCCGGGCTATCCAGAAATACCTGGAAGATCCCCTGGCCGAAGAACTACTCTCAAAAACCATCGAACCGACCAAGCCGATCATGATCTCCCTGGCTGGCGAGAAGGTCGTCTTCAAACAGTTAGCCGGTATATCTTCTACTTAATTTCCGTTAAATGAATAGGCGCCCCGCTGTCGCGGGGCCTCTATTTTGAAGGATAAGATGAGTCGTTCCAAGAAATTTACTGTGCTGATAACAGCATGTATTTTTTTAGCCCTGGGCCTGATAACCGTTAATTATTGGTTCTCCGGCCTTTTGCTCAAAGAAGTACAGAAGCCGGTCCTAACCCAAATTCGCAAATTGTTCAACGCCGAAGTGACCGTTGGCTCCGTCAGCGCTAATTTTATTAACGCGATAAATATTAACGATTTGAAATTAACGGGTACTCGCGGAGCGGCGCCGGTGGCAGAAGTAAAAAAAATCGCCCTGCGCTTCAGCTGGTGGAAATTGTTGCTTTCCCGGGATTTTGACTCCAGCCTGAAGGAAATAGTCCTGGTTGATCCGGTCGTGACAGGTACTTGCCAAAAAGGCCGCTGGGACCTGGCGGGGTTGGTAAATATCCCGGCGCATGACGGGAAAGGTTTTACCGGCCGGTTGACCGTAAAGAACGGTACCGTCATTATCATAGAAGACACGGGCCGGGTTGGCGAGGTCCAGTTCAGGAAAATTAACGGCCTGGTGACCCCGGCCGACAACGGCTGGTACAGTTTCCGCCTGCGCTTCGCCTCTAACCTGAGCAGGAAAGATCATTGGGTGCTCTCGGGAAATTATGACCCGGGGCGGGCCCAGGTCGAACTGGCCGCTGATCTGACTAAAGTGAACCTGCAGCCATTGGCCAAGTGGCTGGGTCAAACTGGGTGGACGGTTACCGCCGGGGAGATCGACACCCACTTGGACCTGCATTACAACCTGCGCGCTCCGGCTGCCTTCTCTTATACGGGCACAGCGCGTTCCGCCGGGGCTGTTATTCACCTGGACCAAATATCTTCTCCCCTGACTGTAAACCGCGCTACTCTCGATTTTAATAGCGAAAAAATAAATTTTCAGGACCTGAACTTCAGCCTGTGGTCTTCTACTTATACCCTTACCGGCACTATCGACTCCTATCGGGGACCTGCTCCGGATTTCCATATCGACATCAAATCAGCGGACTTTAACCTGGGTGATGTCCTGTCCCTGGCCGGAGAAAAATACCGGTCCGGCTGGCAATTGAAAGGTACCGGGCAGATAGCGGTCATGCTGTCTGGCCTGCCGGGAAAGTTTAAGATCGACACGACTCTTGACGCCGCTCAAGGAGAGATCGCCGGCTGGCCTTTCAAGCAATTGCAAATGGCTGCGGCCTGGCAGGACAGAGTATTGACCATACAGAATCTGACCCTGCAACTGGCGCAAGGACCGCTGGCGGCTACCGGCATGATAGCCATACGGGATAATGCGCCGCCTGAGATACTGGCTGCGGACATGAATTGGGAACATTTTTCTTTGGCCGTTCTTAACCAATACGGCTGGTCAGGAAAAGGCTACCTTAGATTTTCCGGCCGGGGTACTTGGCCGGATCTGCAGGGAGCCGGCGTGGCTACCCTGCGGGGAGTACTCTACCATGAACGTCCCTGCGGGGACTTTAGCGCCGATTTCCGGACGCAAAAAAAGCAGCTTATATTTTCGGGCCGGAGGGCGGAACCGGCGGCCAGTTTCAACGGGGTGCTGGAACTTAAGCCACAGCAGATCGTTTTGAACAAGTTACTGGTAATGTTCGCTAACCAGGGCCAGCTCAATATCCACGGTACCCTGACTGCCGGCGCGGATAAAAGAATCAATCTGGCCATCGCCGGTAAGGACCTGCCGGCACAGGAACTGGCGCCTTTTATTGGAACAAATAAGCTGTCCGGCGGTCTTACTATTAACGGTTCTTTTAACGGCACGCTGGCTAAGCCTGAATTACAGGTGGCTTTCTACAGCGATGACCTGTCTGTCGCCCAGGTTAAAATGCCGGTAAAAGGAAATTTCCACCTGGCTGGAGCGCCGGGCAAGTTCGAGGTACGCGGAGATCTTAATACCGCCGACTACAAAGCTACTTTTAATTTCCTGGAAAACAAAGGCTGCCAAGGCAGTGTTACCTCTGTGGCTCCGCCGGGAAGCCTGGAAGTTTCCTGGAACGCCGATTTGCAAAAGGGCAAGGAAAATACGGTTGAGCTCCAGAGCGAAATGAAGGATTTCCAGTGGGCGAAGCTTAAAGTTAACGGCCACCTGGGACTTAAGGGTAAATTGCAATATAACGGGAAAATTGATTTTACCGGAAGAATAGCCAGCGAACATCTGGTCCTTAATGACCAGCCGGTAGTATTATACAGCAGCTGCCTGCTCCATGATAATGAACTGAATTTCAACGCTGATCTTAACGACGAATATATACTGGAAGGTAAAATCGCCATGGGCCGGCAGCCGCAGATAAGCGGAACGGCCCGTATAAACCTGTCCGGAATCAGCGCGGCCGGACGTTTATGGAATATACCGGAATTGACGGCGGCGGGCGGGTCTCTAAAAATAGTAGCAGATCTTAGCGGCTCACTGTACGCGCCGCAAATAGACGGCCGGATCACGATGGCGAACGGACAGTGGCGCGGGTTCGTTTTTTCTGATCTGACGGGAGAATGGCGCTGGCATGACCGGATCCTCTATCTGACCAACCTGGAAATAAAGCAGGAAAAAGAGGATTATCTCCTGGTTGGCAAAATACCCGCTGCCCCGGACCTTCCCTGGTGGCTGCATGTCAATATCCAGCAGGCCGGCTTGGCTAACCTGGGCAAGTTAATAAAGCAAGACGGATTAGCAGGGATAGCCCAAGCGGAAATTAAGGTCTCCGGGACTCGTCAAGATCCCCGGGCTGCCTGCAACCTGGTGGTGAATGATCTTGTTTACCGCGGATTCAAGTCCAAGGGCCTGAGCGGCGATCTTACTTTCGCCGACCGGACCGTCACCTTCAGCAACCTGGTGAGCGAGAATGGCCAGGGAAAATTATTCCTGGTTCCGGGCAGCAAGATCGGCTGGCGGGAAGACCAAACCCTCAATTTTGATCTTACCCTGGGATTGCGTAATATTAATTTCAATAATATTTTGCTGTTCGGGGAAGTATCCTGCCGCGGTGATGAACATGATTGCGCTCTGACTCTGAAAAGCTTATATGTCAACCAGCACCTTTTTAGCGGCGACAAGATCCGTCTGGCCTGGACCCAGGATGAGATAGACTTGTTGCCGCTTAGTAAAAAGGATACCTGGCTGACAGGTAAGATAAAAATGCCCGGTGGAAACGAATATATCCTGGAAAGCATTAACTGGCTGGATCGGGGCAAGACAGTCCTGCAGGCCAACGGCCGCATCAAGTATCCAGGATCGATCCAGTTATTCCTGGCCGGACAGAACCAGGGACTCCCGGCTTCGACCGTCAGTGAATTATTAGGGTTAAAAACGGAGGTTTCGGGCCAGATCATTTTTAATTTGGATATACAGGGGCGGTGGTCAAACCCGGATATGGATGGCAGTTTCCACGCCTATAAGGGGTATATAGGAGAGTTGTGGTATGACGATTTGTCGGGCGACTTCACGCTGAAGGACGAAGTGCTGCAGATCCAATCGGCCAGTCTTTCCGGCGCTAACCGCTACAAACTGGATGTAAAGGGGGCCATACCGCTGAGCGCTAAGGGAAAATACGACCTGGACGTAAATATACCTGACAGCTCCGCAGAAATGCTGGCGCTCTGGACCGCCGGGATAAAAAAGGCCAGCGGCAGGATGACCGCCGGATTCACGGTGACCGGTCCGGCAGACCTGCCGGTAGTTAACGGGTCCCTGAACATCAACGAAGGCGAGATCTATCCGGCGTTATTAACAAGAAAATTAAGTAATTTGGAGCTGAAGCTAAGCGTGGAAAATAACCGTGTCAACATCGATAAATTTAGCGCGGCGGCTGCGGCGGGCGTTTTACAAGCAACGGGATACTTTACCCTGACTGGGAGCCGTGTGGAGACGATAGATCTGGAAGTAAAAACTGTTTCCGACCGCGGCCTGCCGTTAAACCTGCCTGGTTTCATCGATACAGGGGAGGTTAAGGGAATTCTGCGAATCGCCGGTCAGTATAAAAGCTATCGCATCGGGGGCGATCTGGAACTGGCCAACGCCCATTTCACCTATCCTCCCAAGAAAACATCCGATTGGTCAGGGGGTGGATGGTGGACAGGCGCCCAATGGGACCTGGCCATTACCAGCGGAGAGAATACCTGGTATGAAAATGACCTGGCGGAAGTTAATATCAAGGGTAAGCTGGCCTTTACCGGCTCATCAGAAGATATAAAAGTCAGCGGACAAATAGTGGCGGTAAGGGGCACGCTGCGGTATCTGGGTTCGGATTTCCGGATCAGGCAGGCCGAACTGGATTTCCATAATAACACTGCTTACCTGGCTGGGCAGGCGGAAGCGGCGGTGACGGCGGATACCATAGTTTTGGAAGTGAACAAAAGCAAACTGGAAGAGGTGCGGCCGCGCTTTTACAGCCGCAGCGACCCGCAGTTACCCCAGGAAAAAGTGATCGCCAAATTGATGTATGGCAGCGATGTGAACAGCGTAGCAAAAGAAGACCAGAGCAAAGTCCTGGTGCGGGAGCTCCTTAAGGTCATGGACAATACCCTTAATACCAAGATCATCAGGCCGGTCGTACGGAAACTGGGACTGGATAAAATGGTGGATGTAGTGCAAGTCAGGACCGAAGTGGCTCAGCGTTCGGTAGCCGATCCGCAAACCTCGATCTGGCAAGGATCAGAGCTTAAAGTAGGAAAATATCTTACTAACCGGGTTTTTCTCGGGTATAACACTATTCTGGAGCAAAGCGTAATTCCCAATAAGCTGGAATTGAAGCACCAGCTGGAAATGGATTACCAGCTAAAGGGCAGCAAATACCTGAAGATGCATATAGATGAAAAGGAGCGCTTCTTAGGCATCGAGAACCAGATCCAGTTTTAATGGAAAATTAGGGATAAATTGCTTGGAAATAGCCCGGTTTTATGATAAAATAAAAAAATACATAGAGGAGGACTAATTGTCCAATAATAGAATAAAGAAGCCGCTAAAATTTATACTGGTTTTAATCAGTTTATTTTTGCTGGGAATAGGGCCGGTACGAGCAGCCGATCTGTCCTTATCACCACCGGAGACGCCAATGGGAAGCCTGGCCGGTCCGGGTAGCAGTTCCGCGGGCGAATCGCCGGAAGGCAAGAAAATTATACTAGTTGATGTCAGCGGCCTGAAGAATGAGCCATTGCGCAAAGTATGGGACGTGACCAAGATACGCAAGGGACAGGATTATAAGCAGGCCACTGTTGATGATGACCTGCGTAAGCTATTCGACCTGAACCTGTTCTCCTCCATTAATGTGGATGTGACGGACGTAGACGGCGGGGTTAAGGTTACTTTTATCGTAGTGGAAAAACCGGTGATCAAGCAGATAGATATCAAAGGTAATAAGCTAATAAAAGCTTCCAATATCAAGGATGAGGTCACGCTTAAGGAAAAGGAAGCTCTGGACCAGTCTAAACTGGACGAATCCAAGACTAAGATCCTGACCTATTATAAAGACAAAGGCTATGCCGACGCCAAGGTGGAATCATATACCACGGACACCGGGGATAATAAACAGGTATTGACGTTTTTCATCACCGAAGGTAATAAGATAAGAATTGATGAAGTACAGGTCAGCGGTAATTCCTTTTACCCGACCAAAAAGATACTGAAAGTCTTAAAAACCAGGAAAAGCAAATTATATAAAGAAGAGACTTTGGACAAGGACCCGGATATACTGGAAAAATTTTATAAGGACCACGGATTTTACAATTTCAAACTGAGCGGTCCGGAGGTTATATTCAATGCGGACCGTTCTAAGTTGACCATAAAATATACGATCCAGGAAGGGCTTAGGTACCGGATCGCTTCCATAAAATTCAGCGGCAATACCGTGATCCAGGAAAAGGAATTCTGGAAAGATATGCCAGTCAAATTGAACGGATTCTACAACCAGGATGATTTTAACCAGGCCACGGCCAACATTCAGGCGGTCTATGCCGATAAAGGATATGTGTTCGCCCGGATCGATCCCCAGGTTACCACCCATGACGATCTGCAAACCATGGACATAAATTACCATATTACCGAAGGACCCATGGCTTATGTCGGGAACATAGAGATAGCCGGCAATGAAATAACCAAAGATTATGTGATCCAGCGGGAAATACTTTTGCACCAGGGCGACCCCTTGAGCATGACCAGGGTGCGCCGCAGCCAGGAGCAATTGTATAACCTGGGATTCTTTGAAGATGTGGGACTGGAAACCAAGCCCAACGCGGAAAAACCCGAGGAACAACTGGACCTGATATTTAATGTCAAGGAGAAATCCCAGGTCAATGTCCTGAGCGTGGGTATGGGCTACAGCAGCGTCGATAAATTAGTAGGCAATATGCAGATACAGATCAATAACCTGCTGGGCCGCGGCCAGCGCATCAACCTGGCGTACGAGATCGGCGCCCTGCGACAGAATTACCAGATCGGCTTTTTCGATCCCTGGTTCATGCAGCATTATTTTTCACTGGGGGTCAATGTTTTCAATATGAAACGGGATAGGACCTTCTACTGGAATAAAACCAGCACCGTTTATGTCGATCCGAATACCAACGCGACGATTGCGACCGTGCCGGCAGCTGATACCTCGGTAGAGAATGACCTGTATGACGAGACCACCCGCGGTGTCGGTTTTACTTTAGGCAAACGGTTCAAAGAGATATTTAACGGCGGTATCGGCTATTCTTATGAGGATATCAGGATTAGCAACCTTACCGAAAGGTTAAAAACTGAAGGGGATACGAACAGCCCTTATTTTGGGTTGCCATTCAAAAATATCAGCGATGAAATCGCTAATGATACTGATCGGGGCCTGGTCAAGACCAGCTCTATCTCCCTCAACTTGTCCCGCGATACCCGGGATAATGTTTTTGACGCTACTACCGGTTCCAACCAGATCTTGAATTATAAGCTTGCCGGCGGTTGGCTGCGGGGGGACAATAATTTCCAGAAATTAACCCTGGAAACAGCCTGGTTCTTCCCCAGCTTTTGGAAATTTGTCTGGGGCTTGCATGGCATGTTCGGGGTAGTGAATACCTACGGCAGTTCTGTCGAGGTTCCGGTCTACGAAAGATTCTTCCTGGGCGGCGCCGAAACCCTGCGCGGCTATAATTACAACGGGGAGGTGGGTGAGGTCAGCGGCGGCAAGTTCGTCACCCTGCTGAACCTGGAATACAGCTTCCCGATAATCAGGGAAAAAAGGCAGACCATCTTAAAGGGAGCGTTCTTCTATGACGCCGGCAATACCTGGCCTACCACCAAGCTGGGGCATTACGACTATGCTTTAAAGCAGGATGTGGGTTTTGGTCTGCGTTTTACCATACCGATGTTCCCAATCCGCCTGGATTGGGGTTATGGCTTGAACCACAAGCCGGGCGAAAGTCTTTCCCAGTTCTTCTTTAGTATCGGCCCGGTATTCTAAGAGACAGCTTCGAGTTAGCGGGTTACGAGTTGCGAGTTAATGTATAAATATATATTCCATAACTCGAAACGCGGAATTCGAAACTCGCAACTATTTTGAAGGAGGCATAAGTGAAAAAGTTTATAGCAGCGATAATACTCAGTGTGATATTAACCACGGCCGTGACGCTTATGGCGGCGGGATTAAAAATAGGCTACGTGGATATCGCCACGGTATTTGATCAGTACACGGAAACCAAAAAAGCTAAGTTAGCCCTGGAAAAAGAGATCAAGTCCAAACAGGACGCGATCCAGAAGATGAGCGATGAAGTGAAAAACTTACGGCAGGTGCTGGAAGCACAGCAGGCGACTCTCACCCCGGATGACAAGAAAAATAAACTGGCGGATATTGACCGCAAGGCCCAGGAACTGCAAAAGTTCACCGAGGAGTCCGAAAGCGACCTGACCAAGAAGGAATCCGACCTGACCCAGGGAATCCTGGCCAAGGTATACGCCGCAGTGCAGGCTATAGGCAAGGAAAAGAGCTATACCCTGATCCTGGATAAGAATAACGTAATTTACGGCGCGGACTCCTGGAATATTACGGATGACGTGATCAAGAGGCTGGAAGACCAGGCTAAGGGCATTGTCTCACCGTCCTTACCGGATAACACGACCGGATATAGCCAGACCAAGCCGGTGATCGTGCCTTCATCTGCTCCGGTGACTTCGCCTTATCAGTTAAAGATCAAAGAGGAATAATATGGAAAAAACCTTGGCGGAACTGGCTAGTTTAGTAAGCGGAAAGATAATGGGAGATCCGCAAATGGTCATCAAAGGAGTAGCCGGCATTAAGGAAGCCACCCCGGCGGAGATCACCTTTCTGTCTAATCCGCGCTATGCCAAAGAACTGGAAAAAAGCCAGGCCGGCGCTATCATCGTTTCGCCGGATTTTCCGACCGCGGGTAAAGCGGCGATCATCTGCGACAATCCTTATCTGGCTTTCGCCAGGATCCTGGCCCTATTCAATCCGCCGGAGCAGGTTATCCCGGCAGGGATTAATGCCACGGCGGTTATCAGTCCCCAGGCCAAATTAGGCGCGAATGTGGCTATCGGCCCGGCGGTAGTGGTAGAGGCGGGAACCAGCATCGGTAATAATTGCGTTATTTACCCTGGAGTATATATCGGCAGGGAAACAAACATAGGTCCGGATGGTTTGATCTATGCCAATGTGTCCATCCGTGAAAAGATCTCCATCGGTGCCCGGGTGATCATCCATTCCGGAGCGGTCATCGGCAGCGATGGCTTTGGGTTTGTGCCGCAGTCCGGCGGGCATTTCAAGATCCCGCAGGTCGGGTCAGTGGTGATCGGGGACGATGTGGAGATCGGCGCCAATGTTTGCGTGGCCCGCGGCACCCTGGGCAACACGAGCATCGGCAGCGGTACCAAAATAGATAACCTAGTGCAGATCGCCCATAATGTGCAGGTCGGGACCAATTGCTTGATCGTCGCGCAGGCCGGTATATCCGGCAGCACGGTGATCGAAGAGAATGTTACCATTGCCGGGCAGGCGGGCATAGTAGGGCATATTACCATCGGCAAAGGCAGCATTGTCGCCGCCCAGGCCGGGGTGACCAAAGATGTTACGCCCGGTGAATGTGTCAGCGGCTATCCGGCCCAGCCCCATCAACTGGCCAGGAGACAAAATGCGGAATTGCGCCGGTTGCCGGAACTGCGGGTCAAAGTAGCGGAACTGGAGAAAAAAATAAAGGAATTAGAAAACAGTAAATAATTGGATGACGGACGACAGATGACAGACGACGGTTAATTTAGCCGTCATCCGTTATCCGCTAACCGTGGTCTGATTTTAGGGGGAGAAATGGAAAAACAAAAAACATTAAAAGAGCCGATTTCCTATTCGGGTGTCGGCCTGCATACCGGCAGTATCACCAGCATAACTTTTAAGCCGGCGCCGGCCAATAGCGGCATCAAGTTCATGCGCATCGACCAGAAAACTGACAATCTTTTCGCGGCCGATGTCAATAATGTCATTGATGTCAAGCGCGGGACCAACATCGGCCTCGGTGAGGTCAAGGTCCATACGGTAGAGCACATATTATCGGCTCTCTACGGCCTGGGCGTGGACAACGCCATGATCGAGATCAACGCCAATGAACCGCCCGTCGGGGACGGCAGCGCCATGCCCTTTATCCAGACCCTGCAGAAAGCCGGCCTGGTGGAGCAGGACGCACCGCGGAATTATTTCGAACTGAAGGAACCGCTTTATTTTGTCGATGGCCAAACCAGCATTATCGCCGTGCCGGCCGCGGAATTCAAAGTCAGCCTGACCATAAACTATGATCATCCCTTCCTGAAATCACAATATGCAACTTTCACTGTTAATCCGGAAACTTACGTCAAAGAGATCGCGCCTTCGCGGACTTTTTGCTTTGATTATGAGATAGAAACCCTGAAGAAACAGGGACTGGCCAAGGGCGGCAATTTGAACAATGCGGTCATTATCGGCGAGAAGGGTATTCATACTGAACTGCGCTTTGCCGATGAGTTCGTGCGGCATAAGATCCTGGACCTGATCGGCGATTTTTGTCTCCTGGGACAGCCGTTAAAAGCTCATATCATCGCGGTCAGGTGCGGACATCCGTCTAACGTCAGTTTTGTGAAGAAACTTAAACAATTGAAAAATAAAGAAGCCAAATCCGCAGCGTCTCCTCAGGCTGCCCCCGGGACGACCGGCAAGGCCGATCGTTTCGCGGACCTAGACCTGAATAATCCGCTCATGGACACGAACGAAGTGCAAAAGGTCCTGCCGCACCGGCCGCCGTTCCTGCTGGTGGACAAGATCCTCAAGATCGAAGAAGATAAAAAAGCGATCGGTTTGAAAAACGTCACCATTAACGAGGATTTCTTCCGCGGGCATTTCCCTGGTCATCCGGTCATGCCGGGCGTTTTGTTGATAGAATCCATGGCGCAAGTGGCGGGCGTGCTGTTGCTTAAAAAGAGCGAGAACGCCGGCAAATTGGCCTATTTTATGACCATCGATAAAGTAAAATTCCGCCAGACAGTAGTACCTGGGGATACGATAATCTTCGAAGCGGAATTATTGAGAGTTAAAAGCAAAACCGGGATAGTGTGCGGCAAGGCTTTCGTTAATTCTAAATTGGTCGCGGAAGCGGAGTTCATGTTTACCCTGGTAGACAGATAATAATCAGCATCAGGTGGAGGAGTTAATGAAAGTCCATAAAACAGCTTTGGTTCACCCGGATGCCATAATAGGCGATAACGTGGAGGTCGGCCCTTTTTCTATTATCGGCAAGGACGTTAAGATCGGCAAGGGCACCGTTATAGAATCCAACGTGCTGATAGACGGCGACACGGAGTTAGGGGAAGATTGCCATGTTTATACCGGCGCGGTTATCGGTGTGCCTCCTCAAGATTTAAAGTACCGCGGCGAAAAGACCAAAGTGGTCATCGGCAAGAACAACGTTATCCGTGAATATGTCACCATCAATCGCGGTACTGCCGGTGTCGGGGAAACCAGGCTCGGCGATAATAACCTGTTAATGGCTTATGCTCACGTAGCGCATGACTGCGTCATCGGCAGCTATGTGGTCCTGGCTAATAACGCCACTCTGGCCGGACATGTGATAGTAGAGGACCGGGCGGTTATCGGCGGCATGACCCCGATACATCAGTTCTGCCGGATCGGCACTTATGCTATCCTGGGCGGCGGGTCCCGGACCAATAAGGATGTGCCGCCTTACTGCAAAGCCGCCGGGAGCCCGATCAGGATGTACGGCCTCAATAGCGTGGCTCTGGAAAGAAATAACTTTTCATTGGATGTGCGTAATCAGTTGAAAAAAGCCTATAAAATAGTTTTCCGTTCCAAATTGAATACTACCCAGGCCCTGGCCCAGTTAAAGAAAGAAACTAACTGGTGTGATGAAGTGAAATATTTTATCCAATTCATCGCTGAATCCGAGAGAGGCATTACAAAAGAATAAGAGGCAGAATTATGCCAGAAGATAACAAGATCGGTCTCATAGCGGGGAACGGTGATTATCCCCTGCATTTCGCCCGGGCCGCCAGGGAACAAAACCTGCGGGTCATAGCCGTGGCGCTGGAGGGCGAAACCAAGCCAGAATTGGAAAATCTGGTTGACAGCTTCACCTGGGTCTCCCTGGGACAACTTAATAAATTGATCTCTGTTTTCAAAAAACAGGAAGTAAAACGGGCGGTGATGGCAGGACAGGTAAAACATTTCCGCCTTTTTGATTTGTTGAAGCTGGACCTGCGCGCCATGGGCCTGCTTAAACGTTTGCCGGATAAAAAGGCTGACACGATCCTGGGCGGAGTGGCCCAGGAGCTTAACCAGGAAGGCATCCGGCTGGTAGACTCGACCATATTCCTGGAAAAATTCATCCCCCGGGAAGGGATACTGACTAAACAAAAACCCACGAAAGAAGAAAGGCAGGATATTAATTTTGGCTTGCGCCTGGCCAAAGGCATAGCCGGCCTGGATATCGGCCAGACCGTGGTGGTGAAAGATAAAGCTGTGCTCGCCGTCGAAGCAATGGAAGGCACGGACCAGGCCATCCTGCGCGGAGGGCTGATCGGTAAAGAGAACGTGGTGGTAGTCAAAGTTTCCAAACCGCACCAGGACCTGCGTTTTGACGTGCCGATTATTGGTGAAAGAACGATCGAAACTTTACACCAGGCTAAGGCCGGCGTACTGGCTTTTAGCGCCGGGGAAACGCTTATCCTGGATCTGGAGAAAGTAGTGGCGCTGGCCGATCATTATAAGATATGTCTGGCCGCCGTTAAGGAGCAGATATGAGCAAGGTGAAAATGGGAGTGATCGGGATCGGTCACCTGGGTGTGCACCATTGCCGGATACTGGCGGGGTTGCCTGGCGTGGAACTGGTGGGCGTCTGCGACGTCAATGAAGCGCAGGCCAGGAAATTCGCCCGGCAGTATAATACCGCGGCCCATACTGATTATCGCGACCTGTTGCGCCAGGTGGAAGCAGTTAGCATCGCCGTGCCGACGCCTCTGCATTACCAGGTAGCCAAAGATTTTATTGGTTACGGGGTCCATTGCCTGATCGAGAAACCTATTACCCCGGCGCTGGAAGAGGCCGAGGAGCTGGTGCGGCTGGCGCAGGAGAAAAACCTGATACTGCAGGTGGGCCATGTGGAACGCTTTAATCCCGCGGTCCTGGAAGCGCAGAAATATACCAAGAATCCGAAGTTCATTGAAGCCAACCGTCTCGGTCCCTACGACCCGCGGGTATCTCATATCAGCGTGGTATTGGATCTGATGATACACGATATAGACATCGTCATGTACCTGGTTCAGGATAAGATCGTCTCCATTGACGCGGTCGGGGCCAAGGTCCTGAGCGGATTCGAGGATATAGCTAACGCCCGGATCAAATTCGCCAACGGCTGCGTGGCCAATATTTCCGCCAGCCGGGTGTCGCTGAAAAAATTCCGCAAGATCAGGATCTTCCAGCAGGATTCATATTTATCCCTGGATTACGCCAAGCCGGGATTGAAAGTTTACCAGAAAAAACAGCCTGAAGTTACCAGCTTGAAAGATATTAAGGTTCTTTATCCGCGCCTGGCTAAAATGGAACCGTTGGGCCTGGAGTTGCAGCATTTCGTAACTTGCGTCAGCGAGGGCCGTACGCCGCAGGTGACCGGGGAACAGGGCCGGGACGCTTTGCAGGTGGCCTTGGAAATAATGAGAAAGATCAGGACTGATGGCTAATAAGATCTTTATTGTCGCCGGGGAGGCCAGCGGGGATATTCACGCTGCCAACCTGGTCAAAGAACTTAGGAAGATGGACCCGCAGGTCAGGATAGAGGGCCTGGGCGGGCATAATATGGCGGAGGCTGGGGTTAAGCTCCTTTATAACCTGGCGGACCTGGCCGTGATCGGTTTCGCGGAAGTGATCAAAAATGTCATCACGCTCCGAAAA
The DNA here is from genome assembly GCA_003153935.1 of Elusimicrobiota bacterium. Taxonomy (GTDB): domain Bacteria; phylum CAYTYR01; class UBA6262; order UBA6262; family UBA6262; genus Fen-1174. The sequence goes on along the minus strand of PMCA01000027.1, from coordinate 47,869 downwards.
CTCTTAAAGGTCACCGAGCGCTATTTCCAGGAGGAAAAACCGTCCGCAGTCGTGCTTATCGATTACCCCGGGTTTAATTTTAAGGTCGGCAAGCTGGCCAAAAAATATAACATACCAGTGGTTTATTACATCGCGCCGCAATTATGGGCCTGGTGGCCTGGCCGGATTAAAGAGATCAAGAAATTCGCGGCCAAGGTTTTGGTTATTTTCCAGTTTGAAGAGGATATCTACCGGCAGGAACAAATACCGGTGAGTTGGGTCGGCCATCCGCTGGTCGAGCATATACCGGCGGAGAACAATCTGGATATTTACCGCCAATACGGCCTGGATAAAAATAAAAAGCTGATCGGGCTCATGCCCGGCAGCCGGCGGCAGGAAGTGGAACATCTTTTGCCGGCGATGCTGGCCACGGCCAAACAGCTGCTGTCTGAAAGAACGTACCTGGAATTTATTTGCCTGCGCTCGGCCACTATCGGTCTGGAATCCATACAAGGTTTTGTGCAGGCGGCCGGCCTGGATATTAAAGTCATAGCTGACCCGGATTATCAGGTCAGGAGAAAATTAACGCTGGCGCTGGTCGCCAGCGGGACTGCGACGCTGGAGATGGCTTACCTGGGGATACCCATGCTGATCCTGTACCGGGTGAGCCCGGTGAGCTACTGGCTGGCCAAACGCCTGGTGAAGATACCTTATATCGGGCTGGCCAATATAGTCAGCGGGCAGAAAGTAGTGCCGGAATTTATCCAGCATGATGTCATTGCCGCCGACCTGGCCCGGCAGGCGGGGAAATTCCTGGATAATCCGCCGGAGCTGAAAGCTATCAGGGAAAAACTTTTGCAGGTGCGCCAAAAACTGGGGCCGTCCGGGGCAGCCCAGCGCGCCGCCAAGGAAATTATGGCAATTATAGGACCCAACCATGGAAAATAAATACATCTATCGGCGTTTGTGGGGTTACGTGCGGCCTTATTACAGCCGTCTGTTCTGGGCCATGCTGTTCATGATCGGGGTAGCGCTATTCACGACATCCTCCATGTGGATCCTGAAATACGTGATCGACCGCATCTTTATCGAAAAAAACACGCAAATGCTGCTGTGGATCTCGCTGGCTCTGCCGGTGATATTTCTGTTAAAAGGAATTTGCTCCTATGGCCAGGGCTACCTGATGTCCTATATTGGGCAGAAGGTGGTAGTGGATATGCGCAACCAGTTGTATGAGCATTACCAAAAGCTGTCGCTGGACTTCTTCGAGAACAAGCGCACCGGCTCTATCGTTTCCCGTATCACCAATGATGTCGGCATTATCCAGAACGCGATCTCCGGCGGCCTGGTCAGCCTGGTCAAGGACGGATTCACCATTCTCGGTTTGATCGGGCTGATGTTTTATTTAAATTGGAAATTTGCTCTCTGCACTTTAGGGGTAAGTCCGTTCGTTATTTTCTTGATAGTAAGATTCGGCAAGAAATTACGCAAGGTTTCAACTGAGTCGCAGGCCAAAATGGCGGATATCTATTCGCTGTTGCTGGAAACTATCACCGGTATCAAGATCGTCAAGGCTTTTTGCACGCAGGTCAAGGAAATAGACCGGTTCAAAAAAGAAAACCAGAGTTATTTCAGCATCATTATGCGTTCCATGCGGGTGATCGCGCTCTCTCCGCCGTTGATGGAATTTATCGGCGTGCTAGGCTCGACCATAATTGTCTGGTACGGCGGGCTGGAAGTGATCAAAGGGGTTTGGACCGCCGGCGCTTTTTTCTCCTTTGTCGGCGCGGCCTTATCTTCCTACACCCCGATCAAAAGCTTCTCCCAGACCAACGCGGTTTTGCAGCAGACGGTCGCCGCCAGTGAAAGAATATTTAAAGTACTGGATACTCCGCCGAGTGTGGTGCAAGCGGAACGAGCTCAGGAATTACCCCTGTTCAAAAATGAAATAACTTTTGAGAAGGTGAATTTTTCCTATAACACCGAACCGGTACTGGTAGATATCAACCTGAAGGTAAAGGCCGGGGAGATAATTGCCATCGTCGGACCCAGTGGCAGCGGCAAAACCACCATGGTGAACCTGATCCCGCGTTTCTACGACCCGATCAGCGGGCGTATTATCATCGACGGGCTTGAATTACGCGAAGTTACCCTGTCTTCCCTGCGCGGCCAGATCGGTATAGTCACCCAGGAAACCATACTTTTCAGCGATACCGTTCGCAACAATATAGCCTACGGTAACGCACAAGCCAAAGAAGAAGAGATCATTAAGGCGGCTAAGGCGGCTAACGCCCATAATTTTATCCAGGCGATGGAAAAAGGGTATGACACCCTGATCCGTGATCGCGGAGTCAATCTCAGCGGCGGAGAACGGCAACGCCTGGCCATGGCGCGCGCCATCCTCCGTGATCCGCGTATCCTGATCCTGGACGAAGCTACCAGCGCACTGGACAGTGAAAGCGAGCACCTGGTGCAGGAAGCGCTGGATATGCTGATGATCAGGCGCACGACCTTTATTATCGCCCACCGGCTTTCCACCGTGCGCAAGGCCGACAAGATAGTAGTACTGGAAAAAGGCCGGATCATCGATATCGGCAAACACCAGGAGTTACTGGGCCGTTGCGGGCTTTATAAAAAATTGCACGAAATCCAGTTCAGGGAATAACCATGTCGAATTGGCTGGTCTCCATTGTCGGATATATTTTCATCTGGCTGATCGGCTTTACCAGCCGTATTAAGGTTATTAATAACGGCATTATCGAAAATCTAAAAAAAGAGAAAAAGAACTTCATTTACGCTTTTTGGCACGGCCGCCAGCTCTTCCTCGTTTACTCCCATCGTTATCGTCAGATCAATATTTTAATAAGCCAAAGCCAGGACGGGCAACTTATCACCAATATTACCCGCCTGTTCGGTTTTAAGTCAGTGCGCGGATCCACGTCACGGGGCGGTATGCGGGCGCTGGTGGAATTGATCCACCAGGTGGAAAAAGGAGACGTTTTGGCTTTTACCCCGGACGGTCCCCAGGGCCCGTACCGAGAGGTACAACCCGGCGTACTATACGTGGCCCAGAAAACTGGTCTTCCCATCGTGCCGCTCACTTTCAGCGCCAAAAGAAAAAAGATCCTAAAGAACTGGGACCAGTTCGTCGTGCCTTTCCCTTTTAACTATATCATCGTCGCCAACGGCAATCCTGTGTACGTCGGTAAGGGTGATGATCTCGCCGCCAAAAAGAAAGAACTGGAACAAGCCCTGAATATACTTACCGATGAAACCGATAAATTGCTGGAGTCAAGTTGATGGCGCTTTATAATCTGTTACTGGTCATATTGCTGGTATTGCTCTCTCCTTACTGGCTGTTTAAGATAATTTTCTCCGCTAAATGGCGCGTCGGATTCAGCCAGCGCCTGGGTTTTAACCTGCCGGTGTCCAAATTACCGGTTATCTGGATGCATGCCGCCAGCGTCGGCGAAGTTAGGATCGCTGCAGGGTTGGTCAAGGCGTTTAAACAGAAAAAGCCGGAGCAGGAATTTGTTTTATCCGTTATCACCGCTACCGGTTTAGCCACAGCCAACCGGGAGCTGGCCGGCCAGGCTACGGTGCTCCTGGCGCCCCTCGACGCGCCCGGCGTGGTGAACAGGTTTATAAAGTCCCTGCGCCCACAAGTATTGGCTTTGGTGGAAACTGAGTTATGGCCAAATCTGATAGCTACCGCGGCACAGCAGGGAGTCAAGCTGGCGATCATCAACGGCCGTCTATCCGACCGTAATTTCCCCAAATACCGTAAATTCAGGAATCTGTTCCGGTCGGTATTAACTAACATTAACGTCGCCTGCGTGCAGGATGAGACCGATCGCGAGCGTTTTGCCGAATTGGGAGTCCCCCCGGACCGGATCCAGGTCTGTTCTTCCTTGAAATACGACCTGAGCACAGTAAATAGCCCGGTACCCTGCGGCAATTACCGGGAGTTCGGGCTGGAAGAGACCGATCTGGTCTGGACCGCCGGCAGTACCAGGTACGGAGAAGAGGAGATTTTGATCCAGGCATTCTGCAACTTAAAGAAAGAATTCCCCGGCTTGAAGCTGATACTGGCGCCTCGGCACCTGGAACGGCTGACGGAAATAGAAAAATTGTTAACCGCTAATAAGATTAAATATGTTCGTAAAACCACGCTGCCGGACTCTCCCAAGGGTTTTGATTGCCTGTTGCTGGATAAGATGGGCGAGCTAACCCAGGCCTACAGCGTCTCTACGGTGGTTTTTGTGGGCGGTAGCCTGGTTAATTTCGGCGGGCAGAATATTATCGAACCAGCGGCTTTATCCAAGCCGGTGCTATTCGGGCCCTATATGAGCAATTTTAAGGAGACCGCCAGTTTTCTTCTATCTGAGAAAGCAGCCCTGCAGGTTGACGATGCCGCTGACCTGGAAAAACAACTGGGTTCTCTATTGCGCGATCCCGTCCGTGCCAGCCAGCTGGGAGAAAACGCCAGAGCCGGTTTAAGAAAAAAACAGGGCGCGCTGCTAAAAAATATGCAGGCCCTGGAAGGATTGCTTAGCCATGATAAAACCGCGTAATATCCTGGTAATACGCCTAAGTTCGCTGGGTGACGTTATCCTGACTACCCCCGTGTTCACTGCGTTAAAGAAGCTGTGGCCGGAAGCCAGGCTAACGGTCTTGACCAAGAGCCAATATATCGACGTATTTTATAATAATCCGCAGGTGGATGAAATAGTTTCACTGGGGGAGGGGGAAAGCCTGTTCTTCCTGGCCCGGCGTTTACGCGAAAAAAAATACGACCTGTGCCTGGACTTACACGGGAATCTGCGCAGCCATATTTTGAGCTGGTTGTTAGGTATACAGGTTCTCCGGTATAAGAAAGATTCCCTGGCCCGGTATCGTTTGGTTTATTTCAAGAAACGAACTGCGCCGCTGAATCGCACGGTCATTGAAAGGTACCTGGAACCATTGTCGCGGTTCAGCCCAGCGGAATTTGACCGGCAACCCAGGCTTTACCTGAAACCGGAAGAAGTTCAGTGGGCGGAAGAATTGCTCAAAACTAAAGGCTATTTAGATGAAGATCACTTGATAGGCATAAATCCGGGAGCCAAATGGCAAACTAAGATCTGGCCCTTCAGTAATTGGCTTGAATTCTTAAAAATGTTCCGGGAGCGTAACGCTCGATTACTTATTTTCGGAGATAAAAAGGACCAGTCATTTACGAAGAATATCGTCAATGCAGTTGCCGAATACGGTGTGCTACCGGTTAATCTGGCCGGGGTGACAACTTTACGCCAGTTATTCGCCCTGGTCGCTAAATGCCGGTTGCTGATCACCAGTGATTCAGGTACGATGCATATCGCCCAAGCCCTGGATGTTCCGGTGCTGGTACTCATTGGCCCAACGGTACCGGAGTTTGGGTTCATCCTGGCCCGGGAAAGAGATAGGGTCCTAGACTATAATTTGCCCTGCCGGCCGTGCAGCCTGCATGGCGATGATCACTGCAAACGCGGTGACCAGCTCTGCCTGGCCAGCATAAAACCGGAAATGGTTTTTAACGTAATATATAAACAACTGACGGAATTGGGAATCAGGATCTGATGAAAAACCTAAAAAACGATCGAATTTTAATTATTCAGACCGCATTCCTGGGTGACGTAGTGTTAACCATTCCGTTGATCATGGCGTTGCGGCGGACCTTGCCTAAAAGCCATCTGGCCGTATTAGTGACTCCCCAGGTGAAAGAAATATTGTCGGATAACCCGGCCATCGATGAGATAATAATTTTCGACAAAAAAGATAAAGAGCGGTCCTGGGGCGCCCTTGGACATTTGGTACGGAAAGTAAAGGCGCGCCACTTCGACGTCGCTATCCTGCCGCACCGCTCGTTCAAAAGTTCTTTGCTGGCCTTTCTGGCCCAGATACCGGTGCGCATCGGTTTTAATAAAAGCGAGGGTAATGTGCTGCTGACCAGGAAAGTATCTTACCGTCGCGGTCCTCATATACATGAAATAGACCGGAACCTGGACCTGCTGTCTCCGTTGGGTATCCAAGACCGCCAGGTGGAATTTTACCTGAATCCCGGCCGGCCGGCTATTAATTACACCCTGGGCATGCTGGGAAAATTCCAGATTTACGCCACGGACCTGGTCATCGGGTTGAATCCCGGCAGCGTCTGGCCGACCAAACGTTATCCGGCGGAAAAATTCGCGGCCGTAGCCGACCGCCTGATCAAAGAATTGAACGCCAAGATCATTATTATCGGCGGCGCTGCTGATAAGGAAGCCGCTGCCAGAGTGACCGCCGGCATGAATGAAAGTGTTATAAACCTGGCGGGCCAGACCACCTTAAAACAATTGACCGCCTTGACCAAAAGGCTGAATTTACTGATAACCAACGACAGCGGGGCCATGCATATAGCGGTAGCCCAGCAGGTGCCGGTAGTAGCTATTTTTGGGCCGACCACTGCTGACCTGGGATTCTATCCGTACGGAGAGCAGGACATAGTGGTGGAGAAGGACTTGCCGTGCCGGCCGTGCGGCAAACATGGGGGGAACCGCTGTAGCAAAAATAATTTCGCCTGCATGAAACTGATCACCGTCAGCGACGTATTTAACGCAGTTAAAAAGAGATTGAATATAAAATGACCAAGAAAATAATCTGGTTTGGTATATCTTTAATAGCTGCCTGGGCCATAGCCATCGTTACCGGCATAGTTAATCCTGGTGAGCAGGTCAATGCTTTATGGGTAGTCGTTGCCGCCGCCTGCGTTTACGTCATCACTTACCGTTTCTACGGCGCGTTCATAGCCGCCAAGGTACTGAGCCTGGATGCCCGCCGCGTGACTCCGGCGCACCGTCTTAAAGACGGCCGTGATTATGACCCGACCAACCGCTGGGTACTGTTCGGACATCATTTCGCGGCGATCGCCGGCGCCGGCCCCCTGATCGGCCCGATGCTGGCGGCGCAGTTCGGCTACCTGCCCGGGTTTCTCTGGATCCTGATCGGCGCCGCCCTGGCGGGCTCTGTGCATGATGTGGTCATATTGGCCGCATCGGTCAGGCGCAACGGCCGTTCGCTCGCCCAGATCGCCAAGGAAGCGATCGGCCCGGTAGGCGGAGTGGCGGCATCAATCGCCATCCTGTTCATCATCATTGTGGCTCTGGCCGGTTTGGGACTGGCGGTAGTTAATGCGCTCACGCATAGCCCCTGGGGTACCTTTACCATCGCTGTTTCCATACCGATCGCGCTGCTTATGGGATTTTATCTTTATAAGATCCGCCCCGGCAAAGTAGTGGAGATGTCCATTATCGGTGTGCTGCTGCTCCTGGCGGGAGTGATTGGTGGACATTTCATTCCCGGCTCGGCGCTGGAACCGTTCTTCAATCTTTCCCGCGGCGGCCTCGTTCTGGCCATGGCCATCTACGGCTTTATCGCTTCGGTACTGCCGGTCTGGTTGCTGCTCTGTCCGCGTGACTATCTCTCAACTTACATGAAAATAGGCACAGTGATGTTGCTTGCCCTGGGCGTGATCGTCATCGCGCCTAACTTAAAAATGCCGCCCGTCACCCAGTTCGTGAACGGCGGCGGTCCGATCATACCCGGTAAACTATTCCCGTTCATGTTCATAACCATCGCTTGCGGCGCGATCTCCGGTTTCCATTCGTTGATCTCCAGTGGCACCACCCCGAAAATGATCTCTTCCGAGGGGGATATAAAGCTGATCGGTTTTGGCGCGATGCTGACGGAGGGATTCGTGGGGATCATTGCCCTGATCGCCGCGACGATCCTGATACCCGGCGATTATTTCGCCATCAACACCAAATTAACTTTCGACCAGTTAGCCATAATGGGTTTCCCGGTGCATAGAATACATGAATTATCCGCCATGGTCGGAGTGGATGTGGCGGGCCGTCCCGGCGGCGCGGTCTCACTGGCGGTGGGCATGGCTTCCATCCTGGGCAATCTGCCGGGCATGAAAGGGTTGATGCCATACTGGTATAATTTCGCCCTGATGTTCGAAGCGTTGTTTATCCTGACGACGGTGGATGCCGGCACCCGGGTGGCGCGTTTCCTGTTGCAGGAATTCGGCGGGTATGTCTATAAACCGCTGGCCCGGCCATCGTGGTTACCGGGCACACTCCTAATGAGTTTTTTGGTAGTGGGGGCTTGGGGCTATCTCATTAATTCCGGAAATATCTCGACCATCTGGCCGATGTTCGGCGTTTCCAACCAGTTATTAGCGGCCATTGCCCTGGGAGTGGGAACTACGGTCATAATCAAGCAGAACAAGGTCCAGTACGCCTGGACGACTTTCATCCCGATGTTATTTATGTTCGTTACCACTTTCACCGCTTCCTGGCAGTTGATCGACATGTTCAAAGCCAAACTCACTACGGCAACGGTTCCGGCTGAGATACTTTCTTACCGGATAGATATAGTCCTGGTGTATTTGATGGCCATCCTGGCAATTGTGGTACTGCTGGACATGGTCTATAAATGGTATATCTACCTGGCAGCTTCACGCAAAGACCGTAAAACGATCCTATGCGCCGACGGGATCATCGCTGCTGAAGATGACCAGAATCCCGAAAACCCCGGAGAGGTTTCGTAGAATGATGAGAAAAAGATTTAGCAGAATAATTATAGTGTTATTATTTGTTTTTTTACGCGGGGGGATGCTACAGGCGGCGTCCAGCCGCAAGGTCCTGATACTCTATGATCAAGGGGTGGATAAATCCGAGCCGGCTTTAACCGACGCCCGGTACCTGGCAAATTTAATGGGGCATTTTCAAGTCTCTTGCCGTTTGATGAACCTGGCCTACTATAAGCCGGGGACCATGGATAAGAATGACGTTATTTTTTATATAAACTATGAAAAAAAATATTCCTTACCGGAAAGTTTCGTACAGGACTTTTTTAATACCCAGAAAACTTTCTGCTGGATGAATAACCAGCTGGGCCAACTGGACCAGAAACAACTCGCCGGCCGGTTCGGTTTCCATTTCGAGCAGTACCGGGAAGACCTGGGCTTCAACCGGGTTATCTATAAAGGAACCGAGTTCCCCAAAGGGGACGACAATATCAATATTGTGCGGATAGACGATCCGGGACTCGTTACCGTGGTCGCCAGCGTGCATAACGACCGGGGACTCAGCGCGCCCTATATACTTAAAACCCGGAACCTCTGGTTTATCGCTGATTCGCCGTTCTCGTATTATTCCGAAAACGACCGCTATATCGCTTTTGCCGATGTTCTGCACGATATCCTCGGTGAAGACCACCCGGTAAAACATACCGCTCTGGTCAGGATCGAGGACGTTAATCCCACCACTGACCCCGATTCTTTATGGAGGATCGTTAAATACCTGAAAGGGGAGAATATTCCTTTTGCCGTGGGGTTGACCCCGGTTTTTATCGATCCTGTCAATAAGCTCGAATATCACCTGGAGGAAATGCCGGAATTGCTGGCGGTCCTGCGCAAGATACCGCAGATGGGCGGTACGTTCATCCTGCACGGCTATACGCACCAGTACCATGGGGTAACTACCGATGATTATGAGTTCTGGGATGATATCGCCGACAAACCGGTGCGCGGAGACTCTTATGATAACGCCGCGCTGCGGATCGAGAAGGGGTTGCGGGAATGCTTCAGCAATGATATCTATCCCCTGGTCTGGGAAACGCCGCACTATTTCGCCTCGGATAACGCTTACCACGCCATCAAGAAATATTTTTCACTGGTCTATGAACGCCGCCGGGTCAGGAATTTCCTGGGCACCGACCAGTTCTTTCCCTACCGCGTCACGGATATCTTCGGGCAAGAAACTATTCCGGAAAACCTGGGCTATGTGCACCTGGATAAACCGGACGCCCAGGAGATCATCGATGCCGCCCGGCTTAATCTCTCGGTCAGGGATGGTTTTGCCAGTTTCTTTTTCCACCCGATCATCGACATATCTTACCTGCGCCAGATAGTCAAAGGCGTCAGGAAATTAGGCTATGTGTTCGGGGATATTAAGGAGTTCTCTCCGGAGGTCAGGGCCAAAGATAAGGCCATAGTCTCGCAAACAACCGATGTCAGCGTCTTGAGCAACGATAAGTACCTGGCCATAAAAACTTTTAATTTACAGGGCCAGGAGGTAAGCCAGCAAATCCTGGTAAATACCGCTGGCCAGCAAAATACCGTGCCGGTAAAGTGCGGTCCGGGAGAGTACGTAGTGGTCAAACCCCAGGAGAACCTGGAGCCGGGGTTCTGGAAAAAAATGTGGCACTTGGCGAAGACTGACTTGAGTTACCTGCGCCGGATAAGCGCAAAAAAATCAGGCGGAAAATTGAATGAAGTTATGGACGTGGCTTTTATTGACCCTCCGGTCCCGCCTGTTTCCAGGGAGGAGAACAATGATCTTAAATCCCTAAAATTCTCTCTCTCCGTGGCCGGGATAAAATTCCAGGACCTGAATAGCAAGGATATCCTTAATCTCGATTTGCGTGATTATGACCTTATCATCCTGCCTTATGCCGCCGCCAAAAATTTAAAAGCAGAGGAAATTAAACACTTGTTGGAGGCCATAAGCTCCGGCGCCGATCTGGTTACCGATGGAGCGACTAAGGTGGGCGATGCCTTGGGAATAGAACTGCAGGAAGAGTCGATCCTGGTCAAGCAGATACGCGATAACCAATTTCCGGATCTGCCGCTGTATTGGTCCAAAACCGCCGGCGTTAAGCCGATATACAAATCAGCGGACAAGGATTATCAAATTATAAGCGCCGAAGAATCTTCCAACCTGCCGGTGGCCGTCGGTGGGAGGTTAGGCAAAGGCGGTTTCCTCTATTATGCCACTTATTTTGACCCGGATAGCGATCGCGGTTATTCACGTTTCCCTTTTCTCGCGGAAACATTGACCAGCGTATTTAATTATCCGTTGCTGGCAGAGCGCAAGGCCGCGGAGATGTATTTTGATCCCGGGATGCGACAGTTCATCAGTATTGAGAAACTGGCCGTGCTCTGGAGAAAATATGGCGTGCAGAAGATCTATGCCGGGGGCTGGCATTTTTATAGCAAGTATTCCTATGACTACGCCCGTTTACTTAAGGTCTGCCACCAGAACGGCATTTTGGTCTATTGCTGGCTGGAACCGCCCATGGTCAACCAGCGTTTTTGGGACCAACATCCGGAATGGCGGGAGAAGACCGCTAAGCTGAAAGACGGTAAGGTTTCGTGGCGTAATTTAATGAACCTGGCTGACGAACATTGCCGGCAGAAAGCGTTTTCCGAGATCAGCGCTTTACTTACCAGGTACGATTGGGATGGCGTTAATCTCTCGGAGCTTTATTTCGAGTCTGCCGGCGGGCCGGCCTATCCCGAGAATTTTACGCCCATGAACGAAACGGTAAGGAAAGAATTCACGGGAATATACGGGTTCGACCCGTTGCAGATATTCGACCCGCAGAGCGCGCATTACTGGCAGAACCATCCTGAAGATTGGGGGAAACTGGCCCGCTACCGCCGGGACTTAAGTTTCCGCCTGAAAACCTATTACCTGGACATGTTGTCCGGCATCCAGCAGAAGAAAAAGGATTTTGAGATAGTAATGACCGCTATCGATACCAGCCAGGCGCCCCAGTTGGAAGACTACCTGGGGGAAAGTACCGATAACCTGATCAGCTTGCAGAAAAAATACGATCTCACTCTACAGGTCGAGGATTCCCTGCCGTTCTGGAGCGGGAAGCCCGATCGTTATCTCACCCTGGGTAATTATTACCGTAAATTCATCAAAGCGGACGACCAGCTGGCATTAGACTGTAATATCCTGGACAATCATAAAAAAGGTGAGGGCGGCCTGCCGGCGGAAAAGCCGACCGGCGAGGAGATCAGGCAGATCGCTTACAACATGGACCTGACGAAGAGCCGGCCGGTATTCTATTCCGAGGCGACTATTTATGAGAACGATTACCGGAATATTTCTTCGGTGCTGGCGCGTGATGTTAACATTAAAGCTGAATCCGATACACAATGGAAGATCAATACTCCTTATATGGTCACTATCAGGAGCGGCCGGCAGGGATTGATCACCAAGCTGGATGATGATAATTGGTTTGCCGGGGAAGGCGAGGAAGTGGTGGTCCCGGCTGGTGAACATACCCTGAAGTTCGAAGCTGAACCCCGGTATTTCGATATGGCCAGCATGAAGCCCCGGCTTAGCTATATTTCCGGAGAACTCAAATGGGCCAACTTTTCCAATAATGCCATAGAATTCTCTTACAGCGCTGAACGGTCGGCCTGCTATGCCATAATCAATAAGATCCCGGCCAGGATATACGTGGACGATAATCGCGCCAATTGCCAAATTTACGAGGGCGATACCGGTTACTCCGTCAGGCTACCGCGGGGTACTCACGTTGTAAAGATCGTAGTGGCCGGCGGCCTGGCCCGCCTGGTGGAAACCTCCGGAGTAGTGTTATTCTCGCTCATCTTTATTTTCGGGTTCTTTACCAGCGTTACTTTCATCGCTTTGTTCCTGGCGATACAGATTAAAAGGAAATGGTGGCCATAATCATGACCGATATTATTTTTGAATCAATTTATTTGCTCTCCGTAGCCATCATCTGGTTGATGCTGGTGTATCAGGTAATCCTTACCTTTGGTGGCTATCTTTACAGCCGGAGAAAAAACAAGGCGAGTATAATGGCCCCTGGTTTTAAGGACTGGCCTTTGGTGAGCGTTATCATCCCCGCCCGGAACGAAGAGAAGGTCATCGCGGAAACGGTTTCTTGTTTATTTCGCTTGGACTATCCGGCGGATAAGATAGAGGTTATCATCATCAATGACGGCTCCACTGACCGTACCCGGGAGATTCTGGAATCTATCAACGACAGTCGGCTGAAGGTAATAAATATCCCGCTGGCCGAGAGCGGTCAGGGTAAGTCTCGCGTATTAAATATCGCCTTGGAGCGGACCAGCGGGGAGATCATTGCGGTTTACGACGCGGATAACCGTCCAGAGACTGCATCCCTGAAAATACTAGTACGGGAGTTGGTGACCAAAAAAGATATAGTAGCGGCGATAGGCAAATTTCGCACCATTAATAAGGATAAAAACCTGCTTACCAGGTTCATTAATATTGAATCCTTGACTTTCCAATGGATCATCCAGGCGGGCCGCTCATTTTTCTTCAATATTGCCATCCTTCCCGGTACCAACTTTGTCATCTGGAAAAAATCAGTCCAGGCGGTAGGCGGTTGGGATGAGAAGGCCTTGACCGAAGACGCGGAGCTGTCCTTACGGCTTTACCGGGCTGGCGGGAAGATCTGTTTCGTGCCGGAAGCTATTACCAGGGAGCAGGAACCGGAAAAAGTCAAGGTCTGGTTGCGTCAAAGAGAACGCTGGGTCAGAGGGAATAATTATGTGCTGACCAGGGTGTTGGCTGAATTCAAGGCGTTCAAGAATAAGGCGATAGGCACAGAATTCCTGCTGTTTTTTGTAATGTATTACGTATTTTTCCTGGCCATGATCTCATCGGATATATTCTTTATCCTCGGGTTGCTGAACCTGGTCCATATCCGGATACAGGGGCCGTTCCTGGAAGTTTGGATAGCCGCCTACATGCTTTTCGTCAGCGAGATTGTACTGATGCTTTCGCGGGAATCGAATGAAGACAGCGTCACCAATATTTTTTACGTTATACTGATGTATTTCACCTATTGCCAGCTTTGGCTGGTGGTGGTAATATCCGCTTTCATTAAGGATTTTATAAAAAAGGAAAAAGCCCTGTGGTATAAGACAGAGCGCAGCGGATAATACCGGAAAGGCCAACATGAATATACTGCAACTGATAGACGAACCGTGGGATAGCGGGATAACCAACTACGCTCTCACCCTGTCACAGGCGATGATGTGGCACGGGCATAAGGTGATCGTCGGCGGCTGGCCCAACAAGCCGCCGTTACTGCAGGCGGCGCGCCTGGGTATCCCGACTTTACCGGTGAATTTTACCGATGTGAATGTTTTTAATTTCCGCACTGCCATCACCAGGGAGAAAATAGAACTGGTTAACGCCCATGGCGGCCAAAGCCACTTCTGGGCCTATTTCTGCCTGCGCACAACTTTGAGCCAGATCCCCATCGTACGCACACGCGGGGATATCCGCGCTCCTAATGCCAACCCGGCCAACAAGCATCTATACGAAAAGAGCGCCCTGGTTATTTGCGCTGCAGAATTCATTCGCCAGGGTTGTATCGAAAGCCTGGGCTTGCCGGATTATAAGTTCGTGACCATCTACCAGGGTATCGATACGGGTTTTTTCAAGCCGGGCTTCAGCAGCGACAAGATCCGCCGGGAATTCAAGATCGAGGACGGGGTTTCTTTAGTAGGAATAGTTGGCCGACTGGACCCGATCAAGGGCCACAGTAATTTCATCCAGGCCGCTAAAATGATAAAAGATATTTTCCCTAAGGTGAAGTTCCTGATCGTGGGCAAGGAAGAGAACATTAAATGGAAAAGACTGGCGGAAACAGTTTATAGCCTGGGTCTGCAGGACGATATAATTTACGCCGGCCGGCGGGAAGAGATCGTGGAGATCATGAACGCCTGCGATATCGGGGTGATAGCTTCCGTTGGCAGCGAAGCCATTTCCCGGGCGGCCATGGAGTGGATGGCTTGCGGCAAACCGGTAGTGGCCACTAAAGTAGGCTGCCTGCCTGAACTGGTCAGCGATATGCAGAATGGCTACCTGGTCGACCCTGGCGACCATGAGGCCATGGCCCAGCGGTTATATGAACTGCTGATAGACAAGAATATGTGCCAGCGTATGGGCGCCAAAGCCCGGCGCCAGATGGAAGAAAGATACACCTTGGACAGATTCGCCGTCAACACCGAACACGCCTACCAGAAAGTCCTGGAATTAAAATAAAAGCAGTTTTGAGTTATAAGTTATAAGTTTTAAGTTGTGGTAAAAAATCACCATAACTTAACACTTTTCACTTAACACTTAAAACTGTTTTTGCTTATATAAATTTGTTGCATTAATCCGTCAATAGCGATATAATAACATAATTTAGAAAACGTCACGTAAAACGCGAGGGTAAATACCCAGATTATGACGCCAGACAAAGAGTTTTACAAGAACTCGCATGTGCGAAAACGCATTGCGGAATACTGCGGGGGCGAAGTGCAGGATCCGATGGGGTTCTCCGCCCAGTATTTAGTCGGTTACGGGACGGTGCTGCAGCAGGAAGACATAAACGCCCGCAATTTTATTTCCACTACCAAGGATAAGTTCGACTGGATACTGGAAAAAGGTTTGGATATATTCCGCTCGGTCAGTGACGTAAATTTTACGATTGGCATACTGGATATAGAATATTTTAACATGGATTTCCCCGGCAAAGCGTATTTGCAGCCGGAGGAAGTCTTTACCAAGATCGAGCCGGTCTATAAGGCTATTTTAAAAGTCTTCCACCGACTGGAAATACATCCGCTGGTGATCATGACCGGGCAGGGATATCATTTCGCTTTCGAGATCAAGCGCGATTCCCGGACCAATAAGGCCCTGGAAAAGATCGGCAAGCTCAGCGATAACCTGGCCGCGACCCGCGATCTTTCATTGGAAAACCTGAATAACCTGCGCTTCAACCTGGCCCATGACGGCATGGGTCGGCTGCTGGAATATGTGTCGCACCAGGTGATCAAGGAGATCAAGCTGGTCAGTCCTCTGCCGGTGGTTTGCACGGACACGGCGGTAGGCAAGGGCGGCGAGGGCCGCGAGGCCATCAACCTGGACCTGTCCATGTACGGGGACCCGATGAACATCCGCGATACTCGCTGCGCTTTCAGCCTGTACCAGAAACATAAGGTCCAGAAGCAGAAATTTACCGAGCAGGTGGCCGACGCCACGCCGATACAGGTGACCATTCCCCGGATCGAGCTGAGCCTGGAGGATATGCTGCTGATCAGACAGAATTATAAGCAGGCCGCCGATTACGCCGCGCACATCCATACCGTTATACCGGACGCGTCGGCGGCGGTGATGAAACTGATCAACAGTTATAAGCATTCCCAATTGATTAAATTTCATAAATACTTTGATCAGGAATATATGCATTCGCCGGTCGAATGGCCGCGCTCTTATGACTATTTCCATATTGACGATCTGCCGGCCTGCGCCGCGCACGCGTTGCGTTACCCGAATAATAATTTACTGAAGCCGACCAATATCCAGCTGATCACCCGGCTGTTGACCAAACTGAACTGGCATCCTAAGCATATCGCCGGGCTGATCAGGTCACGGTATGAGCGCGATTATAAATGGGGTGATTTCTGGAAGAGATACGATCCCTGCACGCGGGCGCAGTTTTACGTGCGGCTGTTCGCGGGATTGCTCGCCGACCATATCGATAACGAGCAGGACTTAAATTGCATTTCTCACCAGGAGAAGGGTTACTGCGTCAAGCCCTGGTGCGGACATAATTTGAAAAATTATAAAATACAATAGGAATTTAGGGGCTGTTTTACCAACCTGAACCGAGGGGAGTTCGTGTGGTAAAATTGGGGATTTCTACCGGATTGTTCCATGACCAGGACCTGATCGGGCATCTGCCGTTTATCAAAGAGGCGGGGTTCGAGATCATTGAGATCTGCCTGGATACGATGGAGTGGGGTTCCGCTAATAACCTGGGTACCCAGCATGCCAACTTTTTCCTGAAAGAAGGACTGGAGATCTGGCAGCAGAAGATCCATTCCTACAATTTGCGTAATAAGCTGCGGGAATTCAATATCCATGTCCATTCCCTGCACCTGCCGGTCTTCCCGGAGCTGGATATCGCCTGTCAGGATGAGCGCACGCGCGTGCATGCCATCTGGGAATTCAAGAAGGGAATCGATGTCCTGGAATACCTGGGCGGCGAGATCGCCATCGTGCATCCCAGCATCCAGCCCTTTGACCTGAATAATTGGGACGAAAAGAACCGGCGGCTGGCCAAGTGCCGGGAAAGTTTGAAAGAGCTGGTGGAGTATTGCCGGCTGAAGAAGATCAGGCTGGCGGTGGAGAACCTCCTGCCGCATTTGCTGGGCGGGCGTGTAGAAGACCTGAACAGTCTGGTGGACGAATTGCAGTCGCCGACGGTGGGAGTGTGTTTCGATACTTCCCACGCCAACCTGGCGCAGGACCCGGTTGAGGCGCTGAAAAATCTCAACAAGCGGATCATCGCCCTGCACCTGTCCGACAATCATGGCCAGTATGACGACCATTTAACTCCGGGCAACGGCCAGATCTACTGGCCGGGGATCATGTCCAGCCTGCAGGATATCGGTTATAAGGACGTATTGATGCTGGAAGTATTCAATGGCCAGGGACGGGTAGAGAATACGGAGCAGCTGAGCCATATCCGGGAACAGGCGCTGCAGGTGCTGGAAAATGCCACCAACCGTGGCGTGGATAGCGTAACTTACCGGCTGTAAAGGAGTAAGAGTGAAATTCAAAAGCGTACGCGGGACCAGGGATGTTTTTTCCCCCGAGATCGAGCTCTGGCAATATTTGGAAAACACAGCCGTAGCCTTGCTTAAGGCTTACGGCTTTAGTGAAATACGCACGCCCATTTTCGAGGAATCAGCGCTGTTTAACCGCAGTATCGGGGAGGATACCGATATCGTGGAAAAAGAAATGTATTCTTTCCAGGACAAAAAGGGCCGTAACCTCACCCTGCGCCCGGAAGGGACCGCTGGCGTGATACGCGCAGCGATCGAACAAAACCTGCTGGTCCAGAGCAATATCGCCAAGCTCTATTACCTGGGGCCGATGTTCCGCTATGAACGGCCGCAGGCGGGGCGTTACCGCCAGTTCTACCAGATTGGCGCTGAATGCGTCGGATCGGATAATTACCGCCGGGACCTGGAGATTATCCTCTGGTGCGTGGATTATTTCGCCGCTATCGGTTTAACGGGGTTGAAAGTATGCTTGAACAGCGTCGGCTGTGCCGATTGCCGGCCGGCTTACCGGGAAGTCCTTAAAAAATACTTGCAGGACCAGACGGGTAAATTATGCGGCGATTGCCAACGGCGGGCGGTAAAGAACCCGCTGCGGGTGCTGGACTGCAAGGTGGATTCCTGCCGGGAAATAATCTTCGGTATCCCCGCGATGCAGGATTGGCTGTGTGACGCCTGCAAAACCAACCTGTCTGAGATCGAAGCCGACCTGAAAAAAGAAAAAGTTAATTTTATTATCGATAAATACCTGGTGCGCGGTCTGGATTACTACACCCGCACCGTGTTCGAGATAAAATCCGAGAACCTGGGAGCCCAGGATACTATTGCCGCGGGCGGGAGATATGACAAATTAGTGCAGGAACTGGGCGGCCCGCCCATGCCGGCCGTGGGGTTCGCCTTGGGGCTGGAAAGAGTGAGCGAGGTCCGGCAGAAACAAAAAGCGGTCGCGACTCCTGGGAACAGGATCGATATTTTCTTCGCCCTGCTGGGAGAACAGGCGCAAAACCGGGCGGCTGGGGTAATACGTGAATTACGGCAACAGAGAATTAAAGTAGAAGCGGTTTTCGAGAACAAGAGCTTGAAGAGCCAGATGCGGCTTGCGGACCAGAGCGGAGCGAAGTTTACCGCCATACTGGGAGAAGAGGAACTAAAAAAAGACAGCGTGACCCTGCGTAACATGCAAACCAAGGAACAAAAAGATATAAAGCTGGACGAACTGAGCCAATTCCTAAAAACTGCGAAAAGCGAGGAGTATAACGGGTGATCAGGACTCATAATTGCGGACAATTGCGTAAGACGGATGTGAATAAGGAAGTAAAACTGGTCGGCTGGATACACAGCCGGCGCGATCATGGAGGGTTGATCTTTTTTGACCTGCGTGACCGGGAGGGTTTGACCCAGATAGTTTTCAATCCCCAGCAGATGAGCGCGGATATTTTCCAGGAAGCGGAAAAACTGCGCAGTGAATTCGTGGTCAATATATCCGGTAAAGTGGGCCAGCGCCCGGCCGGCACGGAAAACCCTAAATTGCCTACCGGCGAGATCGAAGTGGCCGCCTCCGGGCTGGAAGTGCTGAACCCGGCCAAGACCTTGCCTTTCGAAATAGCTGATGAGACGGAGATCAGCGAGGAGGTGCGCCTGAAATACCGCTACCTGGACCTGCGCCGCCCGCGGATGAAAAAGAATATAATGTTCCGCTACCGCACGGTAAAAGTGATCCGGGATTACCTGGACGGCCAGGGTTTTATCGAAGTCGAAACGCCGATCCTGACTAAATCCACGCCGGAAGGGGCCCGCGACTACCTGGTGCCGTCACGGGTGCACCCGGGTAATTTCTTCGCCTTGCCCCAGTCACCGCAATTATTCAAGCAATTATTGATGGTGGCGGGGATGGAGAAATATTTTCAGATCGCCAAATGTTTCCGCGACGAGGACCTGCGGGCGGATCGCCAGCCGGAGCACACGCAGATAGACATGGAGATGTCTTTCGTTGATCAGGAAGATATCTTCGCCTTGTGCGAAGGCCTGATGACAGAAGTGTTCAAGAAAACACTGTCCATCGATCTAAAGACCCCGTTCCCGCGTCTGACCTATAAAGAAGCCAAAGATAAATACGGCAGTGACAAGCCCGATCTGCGGTTCGGACTGGAGTTTAAGGATATTTCCAGCTTGGTGGCTACGGCGGATTTTAAAGTGTTTGCCGAGATAATAAAGAACCAGGGCGTGGTCAAAGCCATCTGTGTGCCCGGTATCGCCGGCTATTCGCGCAAGGAGATCGACGACCTGACTAAATTAGCCAATGAATTCGGCGCCAAAGGTCTGGCCTGGTTCAAGATAAATAACGGGACGATAGAATCACCAATCGCGAAATTCTTTAAGGCGGAAGTCCTGAACAGCATCAAAGAGCTGATGGGAGCCAAAGACGGCGACATGATCCTGATCATCGCTGACGCGCCCAAAGTGGTGGCCGAGAGCCTGGGTCGTTTACGTTCCTACCTGGGAGACAAACTCAACCTGATCAATAAAAAAGAATTCAATTTTTCCTGGGTGGTGGATTTCCCGCTCTTCCAGTATAACGCGGAAGAGAAACGCTGGGAAAGCGAGCACCATCCGTTTACCGCGCCGAATTACGACGATGTGGAATATTTTGATACCGATCCCGGCCAGATGCGTTCCCAGTCCTATGACCTGGTCCTGAACGGAACCGAGATCGCCTCGGGCAGTATCCGTATCCACCGCAAGGAGATACAGGAGAAGATTTTCTCCACCCTGGGTATCGGTCCGGAAGAGGCCAAGGAGAAGTTCGGCTTCCTGCTGGAAGCTTTTGAATACGGCGCGCCGCCCCACGGCGGGATCGCTCCGGGGCTGGACCGCCTGACTACCATCATGCTGGGCGAGGATTCTATCAGGGAAGTGATCGCCTTCCCGAAAACGCAAAAAGCGGTGGACCTGATGACCGACGCCCCCGGACAGGTGGGCGAGAAACAACTGCGCGAGCTGCATATCAAACTGAGGTAATATGGTTACTAAAACGATATATTTACAGGATAATGAGGAAATGCTGAACGTTTTCGGTCCGCATGACGAGAACCTGCGCATGGTCGAGAACGAGTTCGACGTTAACCTGGTCACTTACGGCAATACCCTGATGATCAAGGGCAACAAAGCCAAGGTCAGCCAGGCCTATCGGATGATCCAGGAATTGACCGATCAGATCCGCCGCGGCTACCGGGTCGACCGCAAGGGCGTCCGCGGTATGCTGCAAAATCCGCTCTACCAGGCCGCGGCAGTGGAAGCCAAGCCGGGCGAAGCCGGTGAAGTTGATAAGGAAGCGGTCTGCTATACGATCAAGGGCAAGAAGATCACCGCCCGCAGCCAGACCCAGAAAAAATATATCAAGGCCATGAAAAAATACGACCTGGTATTCGGTATCGGCCCGGCCGGCACCGGCAAGACTTACCTGGCCGTAGCCATGGCGGTCGCCGCTTTACGCGCTCAGGAGGCCAACCGCATTGTTTTGACCCGGCCGGTGGTGGAGGCCGGGGAGAAGCTTGGATTCCTGCCGGGGGACCTGTACGAAAAAGTGGACCCTTATCTGAGGCCCCTGTATGACGCCTTTTATGAGATCATGGGCGCGGAGGAGTTCCATCACCTGCGGGACGAGGGCGTGATCGAGATCGTGCCGCTGGCTTATATGCGCGGGCGCACACTGAATGACGCTTTTATCGTACTGGATGAAGCCCAGAATACCAACCCGGAGCAGATGAAGATGTTCCTGACCCGGTTAGGTTTTGAAACAACCACGGTCATTGTCGGCGACGTTACCCAGATAGACCTGCAGAATAAGAAGATGAGCGGCTTGGTGCAGATCAGCCATATTCTCAAAGGCATCAGCGGTATTAAATTCATTTACTTCACTGGCCGCGACGTGGTGCGCCACCAGCTGGTCAAGAAGATCATAAAAGCTTATGAAGAATACGAAGGCTCGGGATTTAAGGGGGCCAAATGATAGCCCGCTTGCAGAGATCCATAAGGAAAATGTTGGTACTGATGTTGAAAATAAGCCGGCGCTACGAACACCGGCAGAGGCATCTGACCGGGGAGGGTAAGAGTATTTTTCAGTCTTCCCTGGCGGCGCCGCGCTGGCTGTTCGTGCTGTTCACTTTCCTGGCGGTCCTGATCATCATGTCCAGTTTCGAGATCATCACCCTGCGTCTTGTTTCCGGATATATAGTGATCAGCCTGGGCTTCATTATCCTGCTGGGAGCTTACTTATACCGCTACGCCCGCCATATTTTTGAATCCAATAACGACCTGATCATCCTGGAATCGGTCAGCATCCTGATCATCGCCCTGGCCAAGATCTTTCAGGAGATGCATTTAAGCGGTTACCTGATACCGCTGGGCATGGTTTCGATCCTGATGACCATCCTGGTGGATATCGACCTGGCCATACTGATGACGGTGGTGCTGGACATCATGATCGGTGTCATCTATCATAACGATCTTAACCTTTTTACCGTCCAATTGATCGGCGGCCTGGTGGGTATTTTCAGCGCCTCCAGCGTGCAACAGCGCTCGGACCTGATCCGCTCGGGACTATTGATCAGCGTGGCCAACGCCGTCGGTATAATCTGTTTCTCGGCCTTACTGCAGATTACCAGGATGGAGGTCATCGCCTATAATTGCCTCTGGGGTATCGCCAACGGCTTTTTATGCGGTATCCTGAGCATCGGTTTCCTGCCGTATTTCGAACATATGTTCGGCATTTCCTCCAATATTAAATTACTGGAACTGTCCGACTTGAACCAGCCCTTGTTGAAACGCCTGATGGTTGAGGCCCCGGGGACCTATCACCACTGCTTGCTGGTGGGCAACCTGGCCCAGAGCGCCGCGGCGGCTATCGGTTCCAATTCCCTTCTGGCCCGGGTCGGGGGCTACTACCACGATATCGGCAAGTTGGCCAAGCCGGAATATTATATTGAGAACCAGGACAGCTACAACCGTCATGATGACCTATCTCCCAGCATGAGCAGCCTGATCGTGCTTTCCCACGTCAAAGAAGGGGTGGAACTGGCCGCGCAATACAAGATAAGCCAGGAGATCATCGATATCATCGAGCAGCATCACGGCACCAGCCTGGTATATTTTTTCTATCAGCGGGCGCTGGAGGAGGATACGGAAGCCACCAAAGAGCAATTCCGTTATCCGGGTCCCAAGCCGCAGAGCCGGGAAGCGGCTATCATCCTGCTGGCGGACGCGGTGGAAGCGGCTTCGCGCACCCTGGAAGATCCCAGTTACGCGCATGTGCAGGAGCTGGTGACCCGCATTATCAATAACAAGTTCGTTGACGGCCAGCTGGAAGAATGCGATCTCAGCCTGAAAGACCTGCATATTATCGGCGAGCAATTTTCTCATATACTCAGCGGCATGTTCCACAGCCGGGTCGAATATCCCACTGAAGGCCGTGAAACCAAGTGAAAAGAACGACGGTTCCTTATCCGCTGGTCAGAAAAATAGCCGCGCATATCATCGGACATTATCTGCCGCGTAGCAAAGAATACCAGCTGGGTCTTTATTTCGTCGGTGAGCGGGAGATGATCCGGCTCAACCGGCAGTTCTTTAAACGGGATTACGCCACTGATGTTATCGCCAGTCCGGTCGAGCGGGAGAGCGACTTGCCGGTGGTGGCACTGGGTGATGTTTTTGTCTGCACCGGCACCGCCAGACGCCAGGCCCGGGAATACGGGCATTCCTACCGGGAAGAGATCGCTCTCTTAACTACCCACGGGATACTGCACCTGTTGGGTTACGACGACCTGAAAGCGGCGGCCAGAAAGAAAATGCGCGCGGAAGAAAAAAAAGTACTTAAAGCCGTATTGGGGAATAAATGAAATCACGCAATGTCATGGAAAGTTTCAACGCTGCTATCGAAGGCATAATCTATGTGGCCAAAACCCAGCGCAATATGCGCATCCACTTGGGGCTGGCGGCTTTTGTCTTCTTTTTCAGTTTATTTGTGCGCTTGGACCGGATCGAGTGGGTCATGCTGGCGATCACCATCATGCTGGTCTTGCTGGCGGAAATGTTCAACACGGCCATCGAAGCCCTGGTTAATCTGGTCACCGATACTTATCACCCGGCGGCCCGTCTGGCCAAGGATATCGCCGCCGGTGCCGTGTTCTTCGCCTCGGCCAACGCCATCGTCGTGTCCTATCTGATCTTCGGCAAGCGCTATTTGGGCACGAACATGATACCGGTCATTTTAAGGATCAAGGCGGTACCGGAATACATCATGATCACCTGCCTGGTGATCATTTTTATAACCGTGATCATCGCCAAAGCCTATTTCGGCAAGGGCCGGCCGCTCTGGGGCGGTATGCCCAGCGGCCATAGCGCTTTTGCCTTCGGCGTTTGCACGGCAGTGTCGTTAATGACCCAGAACAGTTTTATCGCCTTGTTCGTGTTCATCCTGGCTTTCATGGTGGCGCACAGCCGGGTACGGGCCAGGATCCACACCTGGTGGGAAGTGGCCGGAGGCGCGATCATCGGCATGGTCGTAACCTTGTTCATTTTCCGGATGATGAGCCCGCTTTGAATAAAAGTTTTGAGTTATTCATAATTATCTTTAAGGGGTATTATGTTTATTAGCTTAATCGTCTTAGCGATCCTTATCCTGGCCAGTTTCTTTTTCGCTGCTACGGAAACGGCTTTGACCAGTCTGGACCGGTTTGCGATAAAGTCGTTAATAGAAGAAAAGAAATTGAAATCGCTGCAGATGTGGGCCGATCATCCCAATAAACTTCTGGCGGCGGTACTGGTGGGCAATACCATCGTCAATCTTTCCGCCGCGGCGCTGGCTACTTACGTGGCGGTAGATTTTGCCAATAACCATCATATGACCGAGGGTTGGGCGGCGGTTATCTCTACGGTATTTATAACTTTTATCATTCTCATCCTGGGGGAAATAATTCCCAAGACTGTGGCCAAGCATTCTCCGGAGGCGGTGAGCACCTGGACCATTGACCTGTTGTTGATAGTTCATTACCTGCTGTCCCCGTTGATCAAAGCCATGATATTTATCACCAATCCCATCGTTAAATTTCTGGGCGGCAATATCAAGCAGGACGAGCCCTTAGACAAAGATGAGGAGATTCGCTTTCTGGTTTCGGAGGGCGTACGCGAGGGCGTACTGGAAAAAGAACAGAAGGAAATGATCCACAGCGTGCTGGAATTCGGCGATAAGGTCGTAAAGACGATCATGATCCCGCGCATCGACATGGAATGCGTGGATATCAACCTGGACAAGGAAAAATTTATCGACGCGGTGGTGGAAACCGGCTATTCCCGGGTGCCTATCTATAAAGAAACGCTGGACAATATTATCGGCGTTATCCATGTCAAGGACCTGCTGGGCGCCTGGCGCTGCAATGAGCTGATCATTATACAGGACCTGCTGCGGCCGGTCTATTTCGTACCGGAGACGAAAAAAGTGAACAAGCTGCTGCGCCAGATGCAAAAGGGCCGCCTGCACCTGGCCATTGCCGTGGACGAATACGGCGTACCCAGCGGCCTGGTGACCGTTGAAGACCTGGTGGAACAGATCGTCGGTGATATTCTGGAGGAATACGAACTGGAGGACCTAGGCGTGGAACCACTCAGTGACGGATCCATGCAAATAGATGGCAAAATGAATATTTATGAACTCAATGAAAAATTGAAAATAAACCTGCCGAGCGAGGATTTTAACACAGTCAGCGGATTTGTCGTGGACCTGCTGGGCCGGGTGCCGCGCAAGGATGAGGAGATAAAGTACAAGGACCTGAAATTCGTCATCGTGGAGGCCAACCGCCGGCGGATCATCAAATTGACCATACGGAAGGAACAGTGAAAAATCCCTATAGCTTTTATAAAGATTTTGTCGGCAAGCCGGTGATCAGCGCCGGCAATATTGCGGTGGGTAAGATCAAGGACCTGACTATCCTGATGGGAGAGGAGTTTCCTCCGATCAAGAACCTGGTCGTGATCGTGGCTAGCCGGCGGCGGGGCCTGAACCCGTTCAAGAACCGGGAGCTGCTGGTCATACCGTGGGAGGACGTGGCCTGTCTTTCCAAGAAAGCCATCTACCTGAGCGTTTTTATGGAAGAAATCGTCCCGGGCACGGTGGAGCATAACGAGCTTTTTGTTTACCGTGATATCATGGATGAAGAGATCGTCGACCGCTACGGCAAACATCTTTTCCGGGTTAATGACGTGGTGCTGCGCATCCAAAAAGGCAAGCTGCGGATCATCGGTATCCAGGCGGATATCAACAGCATGCTGTTGCGCCTGGGGCCGGAACGCGAGATCTTCAAACTGGTTAATTTATTCCGCAAGAAGATCGTAGAGAACATTATCATGTGGGACCATGTCAAGCAATACGATAAACGCATGCGTTACCTGAAACTGGATATTTCCAAAAAACTGGTCAAGAATCTATATAATCTTTAACGCCAAGGGATCATAGTGGAACAGCAGACTGCCGGCCAACCCAACAGATGGTTAAATTTTAAGACCAAGATGGCTATTTTCCTGGCCGTGATGGGTCCGGGGATCATTACCGCCAGCGTGGATAATGACGCTAACGGCATTACCACTTATTCGGTCTGTGGCGCCCATTATGGCTATGCCATGCTGTGGCTGCTGCCTTTGATCGCGGTTTGCCTGTACCTGGTACAGGAGATGTGCGCGCGCATGGGTATCGTTACCAAGAAAGGCCTGGCGGCTTTGATCCGCGGTGCTTTTGGCTTCCGGATCACTTTTTTTGCCATGATCATCCTGGTTATCGCCAACCTGGCCAATACCGTTGGCGATTTCGCCGGGGTGGCGGCCAGTCTGGAGATCTTCGGCATCAGCCGCTATATCTCCGTACCCGTAGCGGCTTTCGTGGTCTGGTACCTGATCCTGAAAGGCACCTATAAGACGGTGGAGAAGATATTTCTCGTTGCTTGCGGAATGTATATTACTTATGTTATCTCCGGATTTATGGCCAAGCCGCATTGGGGACTGGCGCTCAAGAGCATGACGGTGCCTACGATACAGCTGGACAAGAATTTCATTATCCTGGCCATCGCTGTGATCGGCACGACCATCGCTCCCTGGATGCAATTCTACCAGCAGGCCGCGGTAGTGGATAAGAAGCTTAAAGTGAAAGACTATTTTTATGAAAAAGTGGATATTATTTTCGGCACTCTGGTCACCGATATCGTCGCTTTTTTTATCATCATCGCCTGCGCCGGCACTTTGTTCGTCCACCATATACCGATCGAGAACGCGGCGGACGCGGCGGTAGCGCTAGCGCCACTGGCCGGTAAGTATGCTTCCGTCCTGTTTGCGCTTGGCCTGTTCATCGCCGGCTTGTTCTCGGCCTGCATCATACCCTTGTCCACGGCTTATGCCGTTTGCGAGGCGTTCGGCTGGGAAAAAGGCGTGGATCGTAATTTCAAGCAGGCACCTGAATTCATTTCCATTTATACGATGATGATCGTAGCCGGCGCCGCCTTCATATTATGGCCGAAAGCACCACTGATCACGATCATGATCATGTCGCAGGCCATTAACGGGATCTTGCTGCCGGTGATCCTGATCTTCATGATGCTGCTGATCAACGACCGCCGGGTCATGGGCTTGTACACGAACGGACCGGTATATAATTTTATCGCCTGGGTGACCACGGCGGCACTGATATTGTTATCGGTGATACTGGTGATCGTTACTTTTACCGGCTGATTGCATGAAAGATAATACAGTGTTAAGTTGTAAGTGTTAAGTGATAAATTAATGCGAAATACCATAACTTAAAACTTATCACTTTAAACTTAAAACTATTCTTTGGAGCGAATATGGGATTTACCCGGACCGAAGCCATAGTGCTGAAAACCAAGAATTTGCGCGAAGCCGACAAGCTGATCACGCTGTTTACCCGTGAACACGGCAA
This sequence comes from Elusimicrobiota bacterium, assembly GCA_003153935.1. GTDB lineage: Bacteria > CAYTYR01 > UBA6262 > UBA6262 > UBA6262 > Fen-1174. The sequence continues at coordinate 20,435 of PMCA01000027.1, read as the reverse complement.
AATGCAGGCGGTCGCCAAGGGTTTGCGCAAAGTCAAAACCAGGTACGGCGCCAGCTTGGAGATGTTCACCCATAACCAGGTGATGCTGTTCAACAAGACGGACCGCGACCTGGCTAAAGTAACCGGTTGCCAGGTTTTGCATCCTTTTTATTCCCTGCGGGAAAGTTTTTTCAAATATAGCATGGCGTCTTACCTGTTAGAGTTGGTGGACCAGCTTAGCGAATATAACCAGGCCAATGAAGATATCTTCAACTTACTGGGCAAGTGTTTCAGCTTGATGGAAACAGGAGAGCTCAAGACCCGCGATAATTACCTGCTGCTCTGGGATTGGTTCGCCGTGCAGGTACTGGATATGAGCGGTTACCGCCTGGCACTGCAGGATTGCGTGTTTTGCCATAGCCAGGCCGGACATCCGGATGAGGCGGTTTATCTTAGCTTACTCAACGGCGGCCTGGTCTGCCCGGATTGCCTGTCTAGGTCCGGAGAAGTGGATAAGATGATGGGGCCGGATTTTCGTTCTCTGATCCGTTTACAAAATTGCGATCTGTCCGGAATCACGGGGTTGGACATCATTCCGGATTCCCGGGTGGCTATTAAGAAGTATCTGGAAAAATATTTTAATTACCTGTTGGGCTATCCGCTGAACTGCCAGGATTTCTTTATGACCGGTAAAGCGGCCGCTTAAGAGAAAAATCAAGGAGCGTAAATGAATTTTCAGGAGATCATTACAACTTTGCAAAAATACTGGATGGATAAAGGTTGTCTGCTGGTGCAACCTTACGGCCTGGAGGTAGGCGCCGGTACGTTCAACCCGGCCACTTTCCTGCGGGCGCTGGGCCCCGAACCATGGGCGGTCTGTTACGTGGAACCCTGCCGCCGGCCGACGGATGGCCGCTACGGCGAGAACCCGAACCGGATGCAGCATTATTTCCAGTTCCAGGTGATCATTAAGCCCAGCCCGGAGAAGATCCAGGAGTTGTACCTGGGCAGCCTGAAAGCGGTGGGCATTATTCCCCAGCAGCACGATATCCGGTTCGTGGAAGATGACTGGGAGTCTCCGACCCTGGGGGCCAGCGGTCTCGGCTGGGAAGTGTGGCTGGACGGTATGGAGATAACCCAGTTCACCTATTTCCAGCAAGTCGGCGGCATAGAACTAAACCCGATAACCGCGGAGCTGACCTACGGCCTGGAACGGCTGGCGGCGTATATCCAGAAAAAGAAAAACGTCTATGAAGTGGAATGGGCCAACGGCGTGACCTATGGCGAAATATACCATCAGAACGAGATCCAGTATTCTAAATATAATTTTGAGGAAGCCGACGTGAAAATGCTGGCCCGGCTATTCGAGCAGTATGAGAGGGAGTGCCTGCGGCTGGTGGAAAAGGGGCTGGTCCTGCCGGCCTATGATTACGTTATCAAATGCTCGCACACTTTTAACCTGCTGGAAGCCCGCGGGGCGATCAGCGTTTCGGAACGGACCAATTATATCGGCCGGGTAAGGAACCTGGCTCGCGGCTGCGCCGATGAATACCTTAAACTGCGGCAGGACCTGGGACATCCTTTACTGAAGAAAGGGAAGAAATAAATGGCCAAAGATTTTTTACTGGAGATCGGAACGGAAGAAATACCGGCGGGGTACTTGAATGCCGCCTTGCACCAGCTTAATAAGGATTTCTCCGCCCTGTTAATTGCGGAAAATATTCCCTGCGGTAAAATTACGGTACTGGGCACGCCACGGCGGTTGACGTTGATCGCCACGGGCATAGCCGAAAAGCAACCGGACCAGCATAATGAGGTCACTGGGCCGCCGAAAAGCGTGGCCTACGACGCTCATGACAATTTAACCCAGGCGGCTATCGGCTTTGCTAAAAAACAAAATATTAAACCTCAGCAGTTGAAATTGAAAAAGACGGAAAAAGGAGAATATCTATGTTTCTCCCAAACCAAAAAAGGCCGGCCTACCAAAGATATCCTATTGCAGGAAATGCCGTCCATGATCCAGAAGCTGTATTTCCCCAAAACCATGCGTTGGCAGGCGGATAACCTGCGTTTTGCCCGGCCCCTGCGATACCTGGTGGCATTATGGGGTAACCAGACCTTGAAGATCAAAGTGGGCTCCATAACCGCCGGCAATAAGAGCCGCGGGCACCTGATCCTGGCCAACAATAAAGAGATCGTCATCACAAGCATTCCCGGATACGTTAAAACTTTAGCTCGCGCTAAAGTCATAGTCAGCCAGGAAGAGAGAAAGAAGATCATCGAGGGCCAGATGGAAAAACTGGCGAAAAACAAGGGCCAGGTGGAGACGGACCTGGCGAATTACGACCTGTTGGACACCGTAACCAACCTGACCGAATATCCTACTGCGGTCATGGGCACTTTCGACGTTAAATATCTCAACCTGCCGGTAGAGGTCCTGATCACCTGCATGCGGCACCACCAGAAATATTTCTCGCTGGTGACCGGTAAGGGGAAACTGGCGCCTTATTTCATCGGCGTCTCCAATGGCGATCCTAAAGCCAACGCGGTGGTGCGGGCCGGTTATGAGCGGGTCCTGGCTGCCCGGCTGGAAGACGCGGAATTTTTTTATAAAGTCGATACCCAGGCCCATCTGGAAGAGAACGTGGAGAAACTCAAGGGAGTCACTTTCCAGGAAAAACTGGGCAGTTTATACAATAAGACCGAACGGGTGATAAAACTGAGCGAATATATCTGCGCCCAGTTGCCTTTTACCTGCTATAACCTGGCGGAAGTGCGGCGCACCGCATTATTATGTAAAGCGGACCTGGTCTCGGAAATGGTCAAGGAATTCCCCGAACTGCAGGGCATAGTAGGGCGGGAATACGCCAAACTGTACCAGGAAAAAGAAGAGGTCAGCAGCGGGATCTATGAGCATTACCTGCCTTTATCGGCGACCGGCCTTTTACCCCGGACCGTGACTGGCGGCATTGTCAGCGTCGCGGACAAACTTGATACCATAGTCAGCGATTTTGCCATCGGGCTGATACCGACTTCCAGCGCCGATCCCTACGCGCTGCGGCGCCAGGCCCAGGGCATTATACGGATACTCCTGGACCAGAAATGGAATTTTTCGCTATTCGAGCTGATCGAAAAGGAAATCCGCATCCTGCGGGAAACCGGCATCACGATCAACGACACCGGAGAATTATTGAACAAGGCCTGGAAATTCTTCCGGGAACGACTGGAATATATACTGGGACAGGAACCTTATCAGCTGTCTTATGATGAGATCGCTGCGGTCCTGGATGTAGGTTACAGCGAAGTATATAATACCCTGCAGCGGACCCAGGCAGTCCACGCGCTGCGTCACCTGCCGGATTTTGAGCCCATTGCTGCGGGTTTCAAGAGGGCTAACAATATCCTGAGGCAGGCGCGGGATAAAAAGCTGCTGACCGAGGGCAATTTCCTCAATGAAGCCAAGCTGGTTGATGAGGCCGAGCAGCAGCTATACCAGAAATTCACCCAGATCAAAGGGGAAGTAGAGAAAGCCCTGGCTGAGGGGCAATATGAACAGGCCCTGAAAGAGCTGGTGAGCCTGCGCGCCGCCATTGACCGGTTTTTTGAAAAGGTAATGGTCATGGTGGAGGACCGCGAGCTGATGAATAACCGCTTGACCCTCCTAAAAGAGATCGCCGGGTTGTTCCTGCGGATCGCCGATATCTCTAAACTGGTGGTTAAGACCGCTTAAAAACCACTTTACATTTGGCCCGGATTATGGTAGTATTTTAAAAATAAAAAGCGGCAGGATAAAAGATCACGACTAAGCAAAGCTGTGCTTTTACCCCGATATTAATCGGGGCATCTTTTTTAATCTCTGCGCTAGATCCCAAATATCAAGGAGGAAGAAGAAATGGCAGCAAAGAACAAGAAGTACGTTTACTTTTTCGGCGGCGGCAAGGCCGACGGGAATGAGAGCATGAAAAACCTGCTGGGCGGCAAAGGCGCTAACCTGGCGGAGATGGCCGGCCATCCCAAATTAAAACTCCCGGTACCGCCGGGATTCACCATTACCACCGATGTCTGCACCTATTACTACGATAATAAGCGCACCTATCCCAAAACCCTGGCCAAAGACGTGGAAATTTCCCTGGCCAAAATTGAAAAAATAATGGGCAAGAGATTCGGCGACCAGGAGAATCCTCTCCTGGTTTCGGTGCGTTCGGGCGCCCGTAAATCTATGCCGGGCATGATGGAAACCGTACTCAATGTTGGCTTAACCGAGAAAACCATACCGGGTATGATCAAGCAGACCAACGGCAACGAAAGATTCGTTTATGACGCTTACCGTCGCCTGATCATGATGTATTCCGACGTGGTGATGGAAAAGGCCGCCGGCATCGAGCCGAAAGGCGAAATGGGCATCCGTAAACAATTGGAAGGGCTGATGGCCGAGAAGAAACGCCAGAGAGGCGCTAAGGCCGATACTGACCTTGATGCCAATGACCTTAAAGATCTTTGTATCCAATTTAAGGCAAAGATACAACAAGTACTGGGAAGCAGTTTCCCGGATGACCCGATGAAACAATTATGGGGCGGCGTCGGCGCGGTATTCGCGTCCTGGAACGGCAAGAGGGCGATCAGTTACCGCCGCATCGAGAGAATACCGGATGAATGGGGCACCGCAGTGAACGTGCAGGCCATGGTTTTCGGCAACATGGGGGATACCAGCGCGACCGGCGTGGCTTTTACCCGCGATCCCGGCAACGGCACCAATAAATTCTACGGCGAATACCTGGTCAATGCCCAGGGTGAGGACGTGGTCGCGGGAACCCGCACCCCGGCGCCGATCAATGAATACAGCCAGAGCGAGCATAATAAGGACCTGGTGATTTTGGCCAAGGGTATGCCGCGTATATATAAGGAACTCGATGATATTCAGCAAAGACTGGAGAAACATTATCATGATATGCTGGATATTGAGTTTACGATTGAAAAAGGCGTGCTTTATATGCTGCAATGCCGCATCGGCAAGAGGAATGGCCCGGCTGCAGTAAGAATGGCCGCCGATATGGTCAAAGAAAAATTGATAACCAAAGAGATTGCCGTTACCAGAGTCACCGCGGCCCAGCTGGATGAATTATTGCATCCTATCATTGACCCCAAGGCAGAGAAGACCTACACTCCGCTAGCCAAAGGATTGCCGGCCGGTCCCGGAGGGGCCAAAGGCATGATCGTTTTCAATGCCGTAGACGCGGTTAACTGGAATAAGGAAGGCAAAAAAGTTATTCTGGTGCGCGAAGAGACCAATCCGGAAGATGTCGAGGGCATGAGAGCGGCCCAGGCTATCCTGACCGCCAGAGGCGGCATGACTTCCCACGCAGCTCTGGTAGCGCGCGGATGGGGCAAATGCTGCATAGTCGGCTGCGGAGCTCTGCAAGTGGACCATCATGCCAAGACTGTAACCGTCAATGGCAAAACCCTCAGAGAGGGTGAGTGGATTACTTTGAATGGCACCAAAGGTTATGTCTATGAAGGACAGCTGCCGATGGTAGATGCTTCGGAAGAGAACGCGGTGCTCAATGAATTCCTGAAAGTGTGCGACGCGGTCAGGAAGCTTAAAGTGAGGACCAACGCGGATACGCCGGAAGATGCGGCCAGGGCGCGGGCTTTTGGCGCGGAAGGCATCGGCCTTTTCCGTACGGAGCACATGTTCTACGGTAAGAACAGCGAACAGCCTCTCTTCAAGCTGCGCAAGATGATAGTTTCCAAGACCGTGGACGAAAGAAGGGCGGCTTTAGCCGAACTCTTCCCCCATGTCAAGAATGATATCAAAGCCACACTGGCAGCCATGGAAGGGCTACCGGTAACCATCCGGTTGCTGGACCCGCCGCTGCATGAATTCGTGCCCCATGAAACAGAGAAATTACAGGAACTGGCTAACAGCCTTAATATCAGTATGGAAGAATTATCCAAACGCGCCTCAGTGCTGCGCGAGTCCAATCCCATGATGGGCCACCGCGGCGTCAGGCTGGGCATCACCTATCCGGAAGTGACTGAGATGCAGGTTCGGGCGATATTCGAGTCCACGGCTGAATTACTGAAGGCTGGCAAGAAAGTCATGCCGGAGATCATGATACCGGTGGTCAGTCTGGTAGCGGAAATTGTCAACCAGAAAGAGATTGTTGCCAGAGTTTACCAGGAAGTGCTGAAAAAATACGGCTTGAAGAAGATCGACCATATGGTCGGCACCATGATCGAGATACCGAGGGCCTGCGTCGTCAGCGGCAAGATAGCGGAAGTGGCGCAATTCTTCTCCTTCGGCACCAACGACTTGACCCAGATGAGTTTCGGCTTCTCGCGCGACGATATGGGTGGATTCCTGCCGGATTACCTGGAGAAAAAGATCCTGCCGGATGATCCCTTCCAGACTATTGACCAGGAAGGCGTCGGCGAATTGATCAAGATGGGCATCGACCGCGGCCGCAAGACCAAGAAAGACCTGAAGATCGGCATCTGCGGCGAACACGGTGGGGACGCCGAAAGCGTCAAGTTCTGTCACCGGGTGGGCATGAACTATGTCAGTTGTTCGCCGTTCCGAGTCCCGATCGCCAGGCTGGCTGCGGCGCAGGCCGTGGTTGAAGGTAAAAGCAAGAAAAAATGACCCGTTCGACGGGCTCAGGGTTATACTGAGCAAAGCCGAAGTATAAGAGGACGATCTATGGATATGAGGTCACACTAAACCTAAGGGTGGTTGTATATTTTACAACCACCCTTTTCCTTTTAAGGGAAATCATGAAGAAATTGTTGGTCATACTAATTTTATGCTTAAGCGCCGGGATCTTGCGGGCGCAGACCCTGGATGAGGCGCCGGCCGCGAAAGATCTGCAGGTAAACCAGATCTATCTGGAAGGGGTCAAGAAATTCCTGCCCTTTGAGATCAAAGCGCAAATGAAGCTGAAGGAAAGAAAGCTGTGGGCCAAGAACAGCTATTTTGACGCCGAGGTACTCCAAAGCGATCTGGACCGGATCGTGATATTTTATGAAGATAGCGGGTTTTACGACACTTTGATCACCCCGACTTTTAAACTCCTGCCCAAGAAGAAAATGAATATCAGCTTGAATATCCAAGAGGGTTATTATTTCAAGATCAGTAAAATAGATATCCTGAACGATGGCGGCATAAGCCCGGAAGTTAAGAAACTGCTCTATAAGAACCTTAAGATCAATGAGAACGGGATATTTTCTTATAAAAATTACGATGATTCCAAGAAGGTTATCCTGGCCATACTGGCGGACCATGGCTATTATGAGGCCTCGCTCACCGGCCGGGTGCTAATGGACCGGGTCCAGCGCTCAGCTAAAGTGGAATATACCCTGCAAAGCGGACCTATGCAAAAGTTCGGCCTGATCAAGGTCACCGGCACCCGCAATGTGCGCGAGGGCCTGATCACCCGCGAATTGACCTTTAACGGGAAAGAGATCTTTAACGCCAGCAAACTGAACGAGAGCCAACGCCGGATATTTGACCTGGGATTTTTTAAATCGGTCTCGCTGCAGCCGGTGCCGCGTCCGGACGATCCGTCGATCCTGGATATTAACCTCCAGGTAGAGGAAAGGCCCTTCTACAACTTGAAGATCGGGCCCGGCTACGGTGCCGAGGACCGGGAACGCATACAGGCTTTTTGGAAACTGCTGAATTTTGGCCGCCTGGGGGGCAACCTGGAAATAAACGGCAAACTGGCGGTTATGCAGCATTTATTAACGGTCAATTTTACCCAGCCTTATTTCAGCGACCGGTTTACCAGCCTGATCACCAGCGTCGGTTATGAAAAAGATTTCTATAACTACTACCGTCAGGAGAAGGTGACCGGGCTGTCCCGTATTTTAAGAAGCCTGACTCCCAAGCTGAATGTTTTCTTCGGTTATCAGGTGGAAAGGGACTTAATCTTCATCACCGATCCGGCTGTATCTTATAATGTGGATACCGGGTTCGCCCACAGGTATATCCTCAGTTCCTTCAATACCGGATTCCAGCACAAGACCACGGAAGATATTTTTAATCCTAAACAAGGACAGATCGATTCCTTCACCTGGGAATTCACTCCCAAATACTTAGGTTCCTCGGTTAGTTTCCTGAGGGGTATCTGGGAATATAAATATTTCTATCCGGTCAATGACTACCTGGTCCTGGCCTGGCGTAACCAGTTCGGTTACGCGCGGACGATCTTCGATAGTCCTAGCCTCCCGATCTTTAAGAGATTTTTCTCAGGCGGCAGTTACAGCGTCCGGGGTTATTCCTATCAGGAACTGGGTCCGCATGACGCCAGCGACAATCCGATGGGCGGTAATTCGCAGTGGGAAGGTAACCTGGAGATGAGGTTCCCGCTTTACCGGGATTTTGGTGCAGTCCTGTTCTATGACTACGGAGAGGTTTATGCTGATACTAAGCAATACACTATAAACGGGCTACTGACCACCGCCGGGTTGGGGTTGCGCTATAATACCCCCATCGGGCCTATACGGCTGGACTACGGTTACAAGCTTAAACCTTATCAGGGCACCAGCCGGTATAAAATATACGTTAACATCGGACAAGCTTTCTGAGGCTTTTATGCGCAAGTTTCTAAAAAAATTAATTATAGCTGTGATAGCCTTGCTGGTGCTGGGGACTCTGGTGCTGTCTATCCCAGCCATACAGAGGGGTGTGAGAAATTATATTTTGCGGCGGATTTCCGCCAGTACGCAAAGCATCATAAAGATCGGCAATATTAAGGGGGGCTTTAGCCGTCAGGTTATCCTGGAAAACGTGGAAATTAAAACGGCTGATTTTTATCTGGCTTGCCGCCGGATCAGTTTTAAATACCATCCCTATCTCTTACTGTGGGGTTACGTTAATATTGATGAACTGGAAAGCAGTGACCTGAAGATAAAAGTGGCCGCGGCCTTGCCAGCACCGCCGGTTCCGCTAAAGGCCGAGAAGACGGAAGCATCCAGTTCGTTCCTTAAATTTATCGATATCAGTAATATCACGGTGGCGTCTAGCGAATTAAGGCTGGAACGATCGGATAACAAGCAAATATTAATGGAGAATATTGATCTTAAAGCCGGTTTATATTATGATGTCCATAATTCTATCGCCAAATTAGATGTAAGCAACTTAAGTTTTATCTGCGCCCAGCCGCTGGTTTCAGTGCTCAAAGCCAGCGGTGGGATAGTTTACACGCCCCAGGACTTGCGTCTCTCGGGGTTCAAGGTGAAACTACCGCGTTCAAATATATATCTCGATGGTTATTTGCGGGATTTTCTCTCTCCCCAGGTCTACTTTAAACTTATAACCAAACCCCTGGTTTTGGCCGATCTGGGATTGGCCGAACGGAGCGCCAGGATCAAACCGCTAAAAATAGATTTGGCCGCCGCCGGTAAATTATCCCGGTTGAATTGCGCCCTGAAACTAAATTGCGGGCAAACAGAAACTAATTGGCATGGCTGGATGAACCTGACTGACCTGAAGAATTATCGTTACTCCCTCAATGGCGAGATCAAGCATTTAAACCTGCCGGACTTCGCTCTCAATGATCTGGGTGAAACCGATCTTAATTTCAAGATCAACGGTGCCGGCGAACATAACCTGGAACTAGCGCATAGCGGGGATTTTGAGGTTTTAGGCGAGGATTCATATTTCGGACCGTACCAGATATTCCCGTCCCAGCTGAACTTACATTACGCTGAGGGATTGATCACCCTGGCAGGCAATCTGATCAATACTAATTTTGGCCATTTCACCGTAAAGAGCCGGTTAGGGCCCCTGAGCGACAGTTGGGTACCGGAAGCCGGTAATTTTACTGTTGCCTTTGACCAGTTTAACGTTAAATCGATCATGAAAAATATTTATTTAGGCAGTAATTTAAACGGGGAACTGGCGCTGACCTTTGGTAATTTACAAGGTGCGGATTGGAAAAAGGCCAATGTGAGCATGCACTTGACACTGCTGCCCAGTAATTTTTCCAAAATAAAAATCAGCAAGCTGGACCTGAAAGCTAAGTGGTTGGGACAAAAACTTGATCTGGAAAACATGGATCTATTAAGTGACCTGGCGCAAGCGGATATAAAGGGCGTGGTCGATTTTAAGGGACAGACCGACCTGCACACTTGGATCAAGGTCCAGGACCTCAGTCTGCTAAGGAATGTATTCCCGGATTATAAAATGACCGGACAGCTCAGCCTGGAAGGTAACATTACCGGTGAAACCGCCAATCCCCAAGCCGATTGGTACTTGAACGGTACCCATTTAAAATACAAGCAATATTATCTTTCGAAATTAGGCTGGCACGGGTCTTACCAGGACAAGAAACTAAGTTACGAATTAAGCCTGACGGCTAATGCCGATCAGAATATCGAGCTCAGCGGCAATACCGATTTCCGTTCCAGCCCGGTACTCACAACCATTGACCTGTTGAAGCTGCAGTACTTGGACCAGATCTGGACCAATGCCAAAGAATTTACCGTAAAGACCGGTCCCAGGTTATTGGCCGTATCCGATTTGGTATTGGGTAACCGGGGGCAATTGTTAAGAGCCAAAGGGACGCTGGATTGGCAGGGACCGTTGGATTTTAATTTTAGCCTGGAAAACATACAACTGAATGCTTTTAACCAGTCCTTTTTCGCAGAGGACCAGCTGAACGGTACGCTTAACAGTTTTATCTCCATTACCGGTACGGCGGCCAACCCGCAACTGAAAGCCAGGATAGAAACCGCCGGGTTAGAGCTGAAACCGGTATGTTTCACTACCTATGAACTGAACTTGGAATTGGCCGATGGCTGGTGGAAGTTGCAGGGCCAAGCCAATTGCGCGCCACAAGAAGCCTTCGTGGTCAACGGCAGTTTGTACTATCCATTGGATATGACCAAGCCACTGCCGGACATCTGGCAAAGCCAACTGGACCTGAAGGTACAGCTAGAAAAATTGCCGATTGATTTTTTGCGGAACTTTTTCCCGGTCCTTTCCCAGGCCCAGGGGTTCACCGACGCTACGCTGGAAGCCCGCGGGAAATTGGGCAATCCGGATATAAGCCTGACCGCCTTGAGTAATAACTGCCGTTTACAGATCAAGGGACTGCCTGATCTATTCACCGCGATAAAAATAAAAGCGACAGCTGTTGACAATAAGCTGAACTTGGAATATTTGACCGCCGCTACCAAGGAGGGAGAGGTCATGCTCTCCGGTAAAGGCCAGCTTCGGAACCTTAAACTTACTGATTTTGACCTGGTTTTTAAGATTAAGAACGGCCCCGCTTTTTATCCCGACATCTGTACCGCGACCGTGAATGCCGACGGTAATTTTATACGGGAGAACGGTGAGTATAATATTACCGCCAACATAGAGGCTTTAGAAGGAACGGTGGAGATCAAAGAGAGTGAAACCAATAATAAAAGCGACATCGTCTACGTAGATGATTCCACAGTCGGGGAAACAGCGATCAATAATGAACCACCGCCGGAAACATTCTCCGACCATCTGACCCTGGATATCAAGATCCACGCTGACGGCAACGTCTGGTATAAGCAGGATACCTCCAAAGCGGAAGTCATGGGTGACCTGCGGTTGCTNNTGAAGGAACCAAAAAAGCCGATCGCCTATCTGGGCAGCATAAACATTAAACAAGGTTATTATGATTTCCTGAGGAACCGTTTTGTCATTACCAGGGGGGATCTGCAGTTTCCCGGCACACCGGGATTCAATCCCTTATTGAACATTGACGGAGAATACACCGAAATGAGCGAAATGAAAATTATGGCCACGGTACGGGGTGACTTGCATAATCCCCAAATACAACTGACCAGCGATCCGCCCCAAAAAGATGTGGAGATCCTGTCCTTCCTGCTTTTTGGTAAATCTTCGACCAACTTAACGCCGCAGGAGCAGGCTTCAGTGGAAACGCAGGTCCTGGGATTCATCGGCCGGTCCACGGTGCTTAAAGTGCGGGATATCCTGGGTAATAAACTGACCATTGATACCCTGGATATCAAAAAGGAAGAAAAAACCGGTGATTGGCGGGTATCGGTCGGCAAATACCTGGGACGGAAGCTATTCGTTTCTTATACCTTCGGTTTTTCCGCCGAAGCTGAGGATAAACTGCGCCTGGAATATAAATTGGGCCGGAGCTGGAGCGTGGAAAGTGAAATATCGCAGAAACACTCGGCCGGCGCAGATCTATTTTGGACGGTGGATTATTGAAAGGTGGATCATTTTTTTCTTGACCACCGCCAACTTATAATATATTATAGAAAATAAAGACAAACCACCTGAGGGGTGATTATGGCTCTGGAAACTAACTACATGGTTATAGTCAAAGAATCCGATGCGGATAAGGTTAAACAGAGAATAATGGATATGCTGAACAAGGTTTCCGATGGCAGGTACAAGGATTTTAGCGGCGTGCTGGCCATGAAACCTCTATCTGACCCGAACATGGATAAGAATATTTTTAAGCTGTGGGTTAATTTCGGGGAAACTGGCGATGAGGGTGACCTTAAGCAGATCAAAAGAGAGTTTGAGGTATTGATGGGAGAGGAATGCCGCGGCGGCGCCACTTTTATTACGGTTTTCGAATATGAGGGCGAGTTTAAACTGGTCAATATAATATAAAATAGTTGGCGAGTTAAATAAAAACAGGTTCCTTATAATAGGAACCTGTTTTTATTATTGCTTTCTTTAAAAACTCGGAACACGAAACTCGTAACTGTACAACTTTTTCTTAATCAGGCATTTCCGGCGCGTAGTTCATGCTCAGGAATGGTTGCGGTTGCGGGACGCTGGCGAAGTCATAATAGATGATCACGGCCTGGTGCGGTTTATACATGCCGGTGTCATAGTCGAACCTGACCTGGTTAACCGGATTAGCTTCTCTTTCGCCCATACCGGTCCCGGCTTTCTCCTTGGCTTCCAAGCAGCGGTCCTGGGCCGCGGGACTATTGACACAGCCGGCAGCGTCGTCTTTTTTCATACCACCCCAGATATTACTGAACGGCCCCGGCCGGCGGGTATATTCATAGACTGGATGCTGTTCGAAATAATTTTCCAGGTCAGCTTTGCTCCAGAAATAAGCTGCGCCGATTACTCCGCAGTTCACCGACAGGTCCCGGCCCCAAGTGTTGGAACGCCAACTGGCGTAGGAGTCATCCTTGGAAGTGAAGAAAAAGCGGCGGGAATCCTGGCCGTTCACTTGCCAGCCACGAATGGTAATATAACTGTATGGTTCAATGATCCATTTAGGACCGGTATCCGGACGGCAGGGGACGCCGCTAATGGAGCTGAGGCCGTCTATGGTCAGATTCACTGCGACCGGGATCGGCAAGGGATTGTGTAAAATAACGGNNGCAACGGAATAACGTTCCTGCGGCCTGGCGGTAATAAAGGGTTTACCGTTAAGCTGGCTTTCGCCCTTGTAACCATCATTATCGCTGACCATCTGTACCAGAAAATTGTAATTATAGTGGCGATTCTCGTAAGTTACCTGGCCGTCGCGGATGATCTTGGTACGGCAGCGTAAACCGAAAGACTGGGTGGCAGCGTGGCTGATGCTGCTGCAAAACAAAGAGGCCAAAACGGCGATCACGAACAGAAGCAATGTTTCTTTTTTAATCTGCATTTTTATCTCCCCCCGGGGATAACCCCTAATTTTACTTCCACTAGTTAAGACATTAGGGCTGGCAAAAAGTTCCACGAAAAAACGGTATCAAAGAAGAGGGTCAAGTGTCAAAGGGTCAAAAATGAGTGTTGGGGAATATTTAAACCTAAGCCTTGACACTCTGACACTCTCTATTGACACTCTTTATTGATACTACTATAATATACTTATGTCTAAAGGATTCCGTCCAACCCAGGTGTTATTCGCGCCTACCTATGAATGCAACCTGAGATGCCTGCCCTGTCCGCAGAAACAGGGAGCCACCCGGCTGCGTATCAAAACAGCCAGGTTGTTTCTGGGTCAATATCATCGGCTGGGTATTAAAGAGATCGGGTTTACCGGCGGCGAGCCGTTCCTCTATACCGGATTCCTGTCCGCCCTGAGCCGGCAAGCGGCCAGATATAATTTCCGCTTTGACCGCCTCATGACCAACGGTGCCTGGTTTAAGACAGAAAAGGAATTGAACGTAAAGTTGCGCGAAGTGCTGGCGGCCGGGTTCACGGGAACTTTTTGTATAAGCGTGGATGATTATCATAAGGCTCCGCTAAGCAAAATAGCCCTCTTTATAGAGAAAGCCGTGGAGTTGACCGGCTGGACGCAATGCGTGTCGTTTGCTTATATAGGTGATATAAATAAAATTAGAAAGCTGGCAATATTATTGAAAGGCAAAATAGTTGGGAACGGCCGTTTGGTGGTGAGCCCCAGAGAGGGATTCGTAGGCTTGAGCGCGCAAATTACCAAGATTGACCTTTGCCCGGTGGGTAAGGCGGGTAAGCTGGCGGATCCCTGGGGGAAGAAGTGGTTTAAGGAGGATTACTGCCAGGGTCCGGGACAGGTATTATATGTAAGCCCGGACGGCGCGGTGAAACCATGTTGCGGCTTTGCCGCCGATCTCCCGGCTATGAGTATCGGGAATATTTATCATGACAGCGCCAGTACGATCATAAAACGGGCTACAAAAGATCCTCTACTGGGCATAATATATAAGCAGGGCTTGCTTAAATTAAGGGATGTTTTTCAAAAGAATAGACCGGAAGAAAGGCTGGCGCCGACTCTGGACCGCTGTTTCTTATGCTGGTATTTGCAAGTAAAGGGGGTCAGGAAGTTCCTATGATTTTATTTATCCTGGACGGGTACAACGTCATACATAAAATACCTGAACTGCAATTCTCCTCGCCCGGCGGTTTGCGCCGGTCACGCGAAGCCCTGATAGATTATCTGGCCGCCAGAAGAGCGCGTTGGTCCGAAGCCTATGAAATGCTCGTGGTTTTTGACGCCCAAAAAGGGCCGGTGGACCAGTTGCGCCGCCTTAGCGTCAAAGGGATCGACATCCACTATACAGATCCCGGTATGGAAGCGGACGACCTGATCATTGAAGAGGTCAGGTTGAAACACCAGAAGCAAAAGATCACCGTGGTCAGCGATGATAACCGGATTGGTAACAATATCCGGGCGTATAAAGCCAAACTACTTAAAGTGGCCCAATTTGTGAACCTGCTGAATCCTGTCAAATTCAACGGTAACCCCACCACCGGTAAAGGCAGTCATAAAATAAATAGCATAGACGGTGGTGATATCACCACGGAGCTAGAGAAACTCTGGAAATAAATCTTGACTTTGGCCAGGGTCTGTGTTATTTTAAAGTTTGAAATAGGAGAGAAATAATTTGACATCCGGGAACTTTATCCGGGTTAAATTTGTCTAAGTTATAAGAAAATAAATAAGGAGTTGCATAATATGAGAACGGGATGTAAAATTTTATTAACGGTCTTGATATTAAGCATAATGGCTATGCCCGCCTTGGCCGCGTCCAGTAAAATAGGCACTTCAGGAGCGCAATTCCTGAAGATCGGCGTGGGCGCCAGGGCCACCGGGATGGGCGGTATCTATACCGGGCTCGCTGACGACGTCAGCGCTATCTACTGGAACCCAGGCGGACTGGGGCAGTTGAAGGCCCCGGAAATGATGCTGATGTATAACAACTGGTTCCAGGATATCAGCCACCAATTCGCGGCTTTTGCCTACCCGATCCAGAACGTCGGCGTATTTGCCTTAGGCGTAACCATGCTGACCGTGAACGACTTGGAAAAAAGAGCGGCCGACACGGAAGTAAAGGACGGGACCTTCAAAGCCCAGGATGCGGCTTACGCTCTGGCTTATGGACGGCAGATCACGGATCAATTGATGCTGGGTGCCACCGTTAAGATGCTGAACTCGAAGATTGATGATCAAAGCGCCAGCGGTGTAGCGGTGGATGTCGGCGGTTTAATTAAAACGCCGGTGGAAGGATTGGACGTCGGTTTAGCGGTCACCAATATCGGCAGTAAATACAAGTTCATTGACGAAGGGGACCCCTTGCCCATGGCCATAAAAGCCGGGGTAGGGTATAGAATGCTAAATGACTCACTGATACTGGCCGCGGATGTTATTTCTCCCAACGATAACAGCCTCCAGTTTGGCGGCGGAGTAGAGTACGGTTTGAAATTCGGAGGTGACATGGCCCTGGCGGTGCGGACCGGTTATAAAACCGGTGTGGATACCGGCGGGTTATCCGGATTAGGTGCAGGACTGGGATTCACCTTCAAGAAAGTCGGCGTGGATTTTGCCTGGTCGCCTTTCGGCGATCTGGGGAACGCCTACCGGGTTTCCTTATCAGCTAAATTTTAAATAGAGCAAAGAAAAATATAAAATAAAAACCCTGTGCATTTAGCGCAGGGTTTTTTTTATTTGGTGTTTTACGACTAATAGCCGCTTTCTTCCGGTCCCGACTGTTTCTCTTCCTTCTTGGCAGAAGCATATTCCGTGGGCAATGTACCCTCCAGGTAACTTTCTATAAAAGGACTGGGCCAATTGGGCGGCGCCAGTAGCCCGGTCTTATAATCAATTTTGGCTTGCTCTATTTTAGAAGGAACGCTGAAATTGCTTACCGGCAGGTTTTGCAAAGCCGAGCTCATGAAATCCGTCCAGATGGGACATGCCAGCACGCCTCCGGTCTGCTTATCGCCGAGCTCGCGATGGTCATCATAACCCACCCAAACTCCGCATACCAGCTCCGGGGTATAGCCAATGAACCAGGCATCGCGGAAATCGTTGGTAGTGCCCGTCTTGCCGGCGCAGGGGCGTCCCAGCGCCCTGGCTGCCCAGCCGGTGCCGTGCTGTACGACGCCTGCGAGCAGGTTGGTCATCAGGAAAGCTGTTTGCTCAGATAGTACGGTCTTTTCGGTGGGAGTATTCTGCTCAAGGGTATTGCCGCTGGCGTCCTTAATTTCAATAATGCTATAGGGGATGGTTCTGATGCCATGGTTATCAAAGGTGGCGAAAGCCCTCGTTATTTCCTCCAGGGTCACTTCGCTGGTGCCCAGGGCCAGGGAAAGATTCCGGCCCAACTGGCTTTCGATCCCCAGGTCATGAGCGTAGTTTATGGCCGCCTCCGGGGTAATCTGCATTATCAGCTTGGCGGCGCAGACGTTACGGGAATCTTCCAAAGAGCGCCTCACGGTAGTCGGTCCCCAGAATTCCTTGTCATAATTCTGCGGTGCCCATTCCTTATCGTCACCGCCCATCATGGTTATAGGAGAGTCATCAATGAGAGAAGAGGGAGTGAACCCGTTCTCCAAGGCCGCTGTGAAAACGAAAGTCTTAAAAGCGCTGCCGGGTTGGCGCTTAGCCTGGGTGACCCGATTGAATTGGCTTTTTTCGAAGTTACGTCCTCCCACCAGGGCGCGGATCTGCCCGTTTTTAGGATCGATCGCGATCAAGCCGCATTGAACCACGCTGTCCGTGGACCTGGCCACATCGTATGAGGAGAGATGGCTTTCTACTGATATCTCCGCGACGCGCTGCATATTCAGGTCCAGGGTGGTATAGATCTGCAGGCCGCCTTTGTATACCGCGTCACTGCCGTATTTTTCCTCGAGGTCCTGTTTTATGGATTCTATAAAATACGCGGCGGAGTTGGCTATATATTTTGGCCTTTGGGTATAATATTTATAATTGAGCGCTTTTTTTCTTTCTTCAGGAGTAATGTAGTTCTGGTGATACATCAGGCCCAAGACGGTCTGGGCGCGGCGTTTCGCGTTATCCGGATGTTCGAAGGGCGAATAGTTCTTAGGTGAGCGCAGCATCCCGGCCATTAAGGCGCATTCCGCCAGGTTAAGATCCTGAACATGCTTACCAAAGTAAACCCGGGAGGCCTGCTCCACTCCATAAGCGCCGTGGCCGAAATAAACCTGGTTCAGGTACATCTGCAATATTTCTTCTTTGGTATATTTCTTTTCGATTTGCATGGAGAGTAGGGCTTCTTTGATCTTGCGCTGCATGGTGCGGTCCTGGGTTAAAAATAGTGCCCGGGCCAATTGCTGGGTGATGGTACTGCCGCCTTCGACTACCCGGCCCCGGAAAATATTATTGACCGTCGCCCGGCCGACACCGCGCAGGTCAATGCCCCAGTGTTTGAAAAAGCGTTCGTCTTCTGTGGCGATAACTGCGTTCTGCAGGTCCACCGGTATCTTTTGTAAGGGAACGATCGTGCGTCTTTCGGTGAATATCTCCGCGATCGGCTCTTCGTGGATATCATAGAACCTGGTTATCAGGCTGGGTTTGTATTCTTCCAGAGCGGCGGTGGAGGGCAGTTCCTTATTGTATTTCCTCAGCAATTGCAGCAAAGCGCCGGCGGTTACCGCGGTAAATATCAGTATGATTATAATAGTAGAGACGATTATTTTTTTCATAATAGATTATAATACTAACATAAAAGGGTTTACATTTCAACCCAAATTTGATAATATAACTCAATCATGAAAAGCATCCAGGAACAGCTAAAGCTGATCAAGAAGGGCGCCGTAGAGGTCATCAGTGAAGAAGAACTGGTGAAGAAACTGGAAGAGAACCGTCCTTTACGCGTTAAATTCGGGGTGGATCCTACCACCGCGGATATCCATTTAGGGCACACCGTGGCGCTTACCAAACTGCGCCAGTTCCAGGAATTGGGGCACAAAGTGATATTCCTTATTGGGGATTTCACGGCCCAGATAGGCGATCCCAGCGGCCGGTCAGAGACCCGTAAGCCCTTGACAGCTGAGGAAGTGGCCAGGAACGCCGAGACCTATTTACAGCAGGTTTTCAAGATATTGGATAAGGATCCGGCCAAATTAGAGGTTGTGTATAACTCCCACTGGCTGGGCAAAATGGGGGTCAAGGAGATCATTGGCCTGGCTTCGCGCTACACAGTGGCCCGGATGCTGGAAAGGGACGACTTCCAGAAACGCTATAAGGAAGGTACCCCTATATCCATATTGGAATTCCTCTATCCCCTGATGCAGGGTTTTGATTCTGTGCAGATAGACGCGGATGTGGAGCTGGGAGGCAGTGACCAGAAGTTCAACCTTCTGGTAGGCCGAGAGTTAATGAGGGATTATGGCAAGAAGGCCGCCCAGGTCGTCCTGACCATGCCGCTATTGGAGGGTCTGGATGGGATCCGCAAAATGAGCAAGTCCTACAATAATTATATAGGCATCACTGAATCGCCTAAAGAGATATTCGGTAAGACCATGAGCATAAGCGATGAATTGATGTGCCGCTACTATGATCTGCTTACTAATGAAGAACCGGTAGAAATAAAAGAACTACATCCCATGGAAGCCAAGAAAAGACTGGGCGAAATTTTAGTCGCACGTTTCTACGATGAAGCCGTGGCTAAGCAAGCCCGCGCCGAATTCGAAAATGTTTTCAAGGAGAACCAGGTACCCCAAGATATAGTAACAATAAATATAGGTAAAGACAGCATAAATATAATTGATTTAATAGTTGAAGCACGACTGGTTGAATCCAAGCGCGAAGCTAAGCGTATGGTCGAGCAGGGTGGGGTAAAACTGAACGGTGAGAAAGTGACCGATGATCGTGCTGAGGTCAGTTTGGCTACAGAGATGGTGCTCCAGGTGGGCAAGCGCAAATTTGCAAAAATAATAAAGTAAAAAAAACCGCTTGACAATATTTTGACACTCTGGTAGTATTAACGATGGATGAGAAAGAAGGGAGGGAAAGGCAAGTAGAATTCCCGGTAGCAAATAACCTTCGCAATAAATCCTCGCAATAAATTTAGTTAAAATAAATCTTGACAATAAATTAAATATAAGTATAATATGCAAATCCACTTACGAAAGTGGTTAGTGGACTTGTCGTATTATTTTTATCCGATAACGTTCTTTGATAACTGAATAGGTGCAATATGGTTCAAACCATAAACCTTTGTCGATTCTTTTTTAGAATCACAAATTGTAAGGCTAGCAAGCGTAACAAACTAGAGCAGATTATGCTCTTCATTTATTATGGAGAGTTTGATCCTGGCTCAGAACGAATGCTGGCGGCGTGCTTAACACATGCAAGTCAAACGGGTTTTAGCAGAATACCGCTAGAATCAGTGGCAAACGGGTGAGTAACACGTGGGTAACCTACCTTCAAAAGGGGAATAACCCGCCGAAAGGCGAGCTAATACCCCGTAGTACTGGGAGGTGAAATTCCTTCCTTTTATAGATGGCGTCCGCAAGGGGCTATCATTTGAAGCGGGGCCCGCGGCCTATCAGCTAGTTGGTGAGGTAATGGCCCACCAAGGCAACGACGGGTAGCCGGCCTGAAAGGGCGATCGGCCACACTGGAACTGAGACACGGTCCAGACTCCTACGGGAGGCAGCAGTGGGGAAATTTGCGCAATGGGGGAAACCCTGACGCAGCAACGCCGCGTGGAGGATGAAGCCCCTTGGGGTGTAAACTCCTTTCGACCGGGACGAT
>PMCA01000014.1 GCA_003153935.1 Elusimicrobiota bacterium | reverse complement strand
TATCTAACGAATAAAGGTCATCGCAACCGCAACGGCAATATTTTTACGACCAAGCTGATCGGCGACATTCTTAAGAATCGTATCTATACCGGCAAGCTGGTCTGGAATAGGGCGCACTACGACAAATCTCAGAAAACCAGTAAGGGTTTGCGCTATATCAAGAATGCCGCCGATAAGGTGATTATTGCCAACGGCAAGCATGAGCCATTAGTAAGCGAAGCGGATTTTGCGGTGGCTCAAGAGAGGCTTAAGGAAAGAAGACTTGAGCGCCGGAACAAAACTAGCGATTATCCGCTGTCCGGCATTTTGTATTGCGCCAAGTGTAATCACAAGTATCACGGGATTTCGGTAATCTCCAATCATCGCACCGGCGAGAAAAAAAGGTGGTACCGGTGCGCCGGGCCGGTTAGAAGCTTTAATAAGTGTAAAAATAAGGGAATAAAGGCAGAGAATATTGAACCGAAGGTAGCGGCCATACTTGACCGGCTTTTGCGTTCAGAGGCAGTAAAAACCAGCCGATGGACAACTATGACTAATACTGATCCGGTCAAGTCTGAGCCGATTTCAAGACCAGAGCTTGAAAAGCTGCAAAGTGCACTCAAAATCAATCGCCAGAAACAAGGTAAATTGACTGATGCTTTTCTGGACAGCTTGATCAGCGAAGAAGTGTTTAAGGCCAAGAATGAAGATTTAAGAAAGCAAGAAGAAGAACTGCAAAGAAGCGTTGCAATGCAGGAGTTTCACGACATAGAGAGGGAAAGGTCGGCGGACTATCTGAACCGGGTGGAGGAGTTTGTTTCGGGATATGATCCGGAGTGTAAAGAATTAAATTCCGACACTCAAAAGCAAATTTTGAACCTGCTTTTTAAAAACATCAAAATCGCCCGAAAAGANNAAGTTCTGTATTAAAACCTATGGCTGCCAGATGAATACCTACGACTCGGAAGTCATAGCAGGAATATTGCACGCCAATGGCTACCAGCAGATATTCGACCCGAAGGATGCGGGACTCATCATCATCAACACCTGTAGCGTGCGGAAACACGCCGAAGAGCGCGCCTTTGCCAACTTATGGGATTTGTATCATGAAGCCCCAAAGACGGCCAAAAAGCCCATTTTCTGCGTCGCCGGCTGCACGGCCAAGAAGATGGGGAAAGAGATACTTAAGAAATATCCTTTTGTGGATATTGTCGTCAGCCCGTCCAACCTGTATGACTTGCCAAAGATAATTGCAACCTGCCAAAAGACCAAAAAGCCACAACTGCAAATTGAAGACAAAATCGGCTACATCAAGAAGAATTTCCCGGTTATCCATACCGGCAAAATTAAAGCCCTGGTGACTATAATGCAGGGCTGCGACAATTATTGTTCTTACTGCGTGGTTCCTTTCGTCCGGGGGAAGGAGATCTCCCGACCCATAAAGAATATAGTTACGGAGATCAAAAGCCTGGTTAAGAAGAGATATAAGGAAGTGACGCTGCTCGGGCAGAATGTGAACAGCTACCGGGACGGGAAGAACGATTTTACGGATCTGCTTAAACGCGTGAACGCCATACCCGGATTGAAGCGCATCCGGTTCATGACCAATCACCCCAAGGATATGTCAGACAAGTTGATCAATACCATGGCTAAGCTCGATAAAGTCTGCCGGCACGTCCATTTGCCTCTGCAATCGGGATCTGACTGGATATTAACAAAAATGAACCGCGGTTATACCACTGCTCATTTTCTGGGCCTGGTCCGGGAATTAAGACAGGCTGTCCCCGGCATCACGATTACCACCGATATTATTGTCGGCTTCCCGGGAGAGACGGAAGACAATTTTCGCGCCACCATGGAAGTCGCGCGGCAGGCGGAATTCGACGCGGCTTTCGTCTTTAAATATTCACCGCGGCCGGGAACCAATGCCGGATTGCTAAAGGATAGCGTCCCGGCGGAGATAAAGCAGAGCCGCCTGGAAAAGGTCAACCGGCTTCAGCAGGAGACGGCGCTCCGGATCAGCCGCGGCTTGATAGGCAAAACCCTGGAAGTGCTGGTAGAGGACCTGGCGACAGACCGGAAGCACCTGTTCGGCAAGACCGCCGGTTACCGCACGGTGGTCATTAAGGGCCCAGCCAACTGCATCGGCAAACTGATACCGGTCAAAATCACTGCTTGTAAAAACTGGACCCTTTATGGTAAATTATCTTAATCTATTAGACAGAAGGAGGCCCTTATGATGCTCGGATTAAAGCTGTTGCTTTTCCTGGTCATAATGGTATTAATCGCTATCTTTACCAGCCAAAACAGCGCCCCGATAACCATCAACTTTTTTACCTACGAATTCCCCGATGTTTCGGTGGCGGTCATTATTTTCGGCTCAGTTCTGGTCGGTTTTATCGGCGGACTGATACCGGCCTCCATTCGTATCGTATTCCTAAAACACCGGCTGCAGCGCCTTGAGGATTATTATGAACTAAAAGAAAGGGCCAACTATAATAGAAAACCGCCGAGTGATATTCTTAAATGAAGAAAAGAAATTTCATCATCGCTATTGTACTGGCCTTGTTTTTGCTGGTCGCGCTTATTAACACGAATATATTTTGGAACACCCTTAACCCGGTATTTTATAACGATCTTTTGAATGAATACGGCGAGATTTACCAGATCGATCCCTTGCTGGTGGCGGCCATTATTAGAGTGGAAAGTAAATTCTCACCTTATGCCCGGTCGCAGGTAGGCGCGATCGGACTGATGCAGATCATGCCGGTCACGGGCAAAGAGATCGCTACCAAGCTAAGGATCGACAATTTCCAGCCGCGCGATCTTTACGTCCCGGAGATCAACATCGAGATCGGCTTTTATTACCTAAATGAATTGAAAAAAGAATTTGGCGATGACCAGGTGGCGATACTGGCCAGCTACAACGCCGGCCGGACCAATGTCCGGTACTGGATGGGGAAGGACACTAAACTTACCGTCGCTAAAATTCCTTTTAGAGAAACCAGGAACTTTACCAGGTCGGTGCTCAGCACTTACCGGCATTTGCAATACCTGCGGCAGATCAAAAATCTTGTGACCATAAGACGCCATGACCTCAACTAAACTAACCCCATTAATGGAGCAATACCACCGCCTGAAAGTGCAATATCCGCAGGCGCTGTTATTCTTCCGCCTGGGAGACTTCTACGAAATGTTCGGCGATGACGCCAAACTGGCTTCGCGCCTCCTGCAGATAACTCTGACCGCCCGTCACGGCGTGCCGATGTGCGGTGTGCCGTTCCACAGCGCGAACGGCTACATAGCCAAGCTTATCCGTCAGGGATACAAAGTAGCGGTTTGCGAGCAGATGGAGAACCCGGCCACGGCCAAGGGGCTGGTGAAACGGGAGATAGTCCGCATAATCACCCCCGGTACCATCCTGGAAGATAACCTGCTGGAAAGGACCAACAATAATTTCCTTTGCGCCATAGCGGTGGACCTGCCAACCAAGACAGTAGGGTTGTCCTCAGCGGATATCTCCACCGGCGAATTCCTGGCCACTAACCTCAAAGGCGACAATTGTTTCGAACTGCTGGCTAATGAAATAGGCCGCCTGGCCCCGGCGGAGATACTGGCTCCACAAAGTATTAAAGACCTGCCTGAGCTTAAATACCTGTTCCAGGAAAACCGGACACGCCTGAATTTCCGGGAAGACTGGGCCTTTAACTACCAGAACAACTATGTGAAGCTGATCACCC
Source organism: Elusimicrobiota bacterium (assembly GCA_003153935.1). Classification (GTDB taxonomy): domain Bacteria; phylum CAYTYR01; class UBA6262; order UBA6262; family UBA6262; genus Fen-1174. The sequence continues at coordinate 2,915 of PMCA01000014.1, read as the reverse complement.
ATTTTAACGTTGGCACCCTCAAAGGATTCGGCCTGGACAACCTGTACCAGGTCGTGCAGTCCGCCGGCGCCATTATCGATTACCTCGAGGAAACACAGAAAACTTCCCTGCCGCACTTAAAACGCGTTAATCTCTATAATCTTGAAGATCACATGATCCTGGACGAGAGTACCTTGCGGAACCTGGAGATCATCACCGGGCAACAGGACGGTACTGCGCGTCATACCTTACTGGAAGTGATAGACCACACGCAGACGCCGATGGGGTCCCGGCTGATCAAAAGATATCTTACTCAGCCTCTGCTGAAGGCTGACCAGATAAAGAAACGCCTGAACGCGGTCGAAGAGCTGGTCAACAACGGCCTGGTTCGGCGGAACTTGAAGGACGTCCTCCGTGAATTCGCCGACCTGGAACGCCTTATCTCCCGGATCACCTGCGGCAGCGCCAATCCCCGGGATGTGGTCGGTCTCAAGGATTCTTTGTATTTATTGCCGGCCGTCAAGGACCAGGGCATCAAATTAAAATCCGAATTAGCGGTCGATATCATTGACAGCATAAAATTACTGCCGCAGGTCGCTGACCTGGTGGACAAGGCGATAATAAATGAACCACCCGTCAATATCAAAGAAGGCGGCCTGATCAAGCGCGGTTATCACGCCGAGCTGGATAAATTGTACGAAGCTAAGGTCAACAGCAAGGATTTCCTGGTCAACCTGGAAAAGAAGGAACGCGAACGCACCGGTATCAATTCCCTTAAAGTGCGCTTTAATTCGATATTCGGATATTACATTGAGGTCACTAAATCTAATCTGGCCAATGTGCCGCCTGACTATATCCGCAAGCAAACGCTGGTGAACAGCGAGAGATTCATAACGCCGGAACTCAAAGATCACGAAACGCTGATACTACGCGCCGAATCAGAGATCAACCGACTGGAATATGAGATATTTAACCAGATACGCCTGGAAATAGCCAAGGAAACCGGCACCATCCAGAAGACCGCGTCCTGCCTGGCGCAACTGGACGTGCTGATCTCGCTGGCCGAATGCGCCAGCCTGAATAACTACGTGAAGCCGGTTATCAACGAAGAAGGCGCCATCATCCTTAAGGACAGCCGTCATCCGGTGGTGGAAAAGATGCTGGCGGCTACCGCCGACTTTGTTCCCAATGACCTGATGATAGACCTGGCGGATAACCAGATACTGATAATTACCGGTCCCAACATGGCCGGGAAATCCACTTATATACGCCAGGTGGCCCTGGCCGTACTGCTGGCCCAGATAGGTTCCTTCGTCCCCGCGCAGGCAGCGGTCATCGGGTTGGTGGACCGGCTTTTCACCCGCATCGGCAGCGGCGAGAATATCGCACGCGGTGAAAGCACGTTCATGGTGGAGATGACCGAGACCGCCAACATACTTAATAACGCCACCAGGCGCAGCCTGCTCATTCTGGACGAGATCGGCCGCGGCACCAGCACCTTCGACGGCATCAGTATCGCCTGGGCGGTGGTGGAATACCTGCATGAAAAGGGATTGCGCACTCTATTTGCCACGCACTATTTTGAATTGACCGAACTGGCCCAAACCCTGCCGCGCATCAAGAACTATAACGTGCTGGTACGGGAATGGCAGGATAAGATCGTTTTCCTACGCAAAGTGGTCCCGGGCAGCGCCGATAAAAGCTACGGTATCCATGTCGCCAAACTGGCTGGCCTGCCGGAGACCGTGGTGGAACGCGCCCGGCAAATACTGGATGACCTGGAAGCGAACAGCTACCGCGAGGACGGCGTGCCTAAACTGGCCTCGGCTAAATTAAAGAACCCGCAAATGATGCTGTTTCAAGAAAAGGATAAGAAATAGTTTTAAGTTGTAAGTGTAAAGTGTTAAATTTAGGAAAAATACATTAACTGGTAACTTAAAACTTAACACTTAAAACTTTATTTTGAAAAGGAGTCTAAAATGGTTTACCATCGACTGAAACACCATCCGGAGAGAAGGGTACACAAAAGGGTACCGGTTCTGACCTCATTATTGGAGCCCATCACCATCAAAGCGCCACAGTTGCATATCGATAAGCCCGTACCCGGTTTTATGGGCAATCTATCAGCCGGCGGTATGGTGATCGCTACCTTTGTGGCTTTGCCGGAAAATGTGGAGCTGGAGATCAGCATAAATATACCGGGATTCCATAATGTCAACCTCAAAGGCAAAGTCAAGAAATCAGTCGAAAAACACGGTTCTTTTTTAATAACTTTCGGGATCACAGAAATTCCCGTTGCGGTCAGAGACCATATCAGCAAAATGGCGGAAGACTTTGAGATCTGCCTGGACCGCCGGATCCTGGGCGTCAGCGATCCCTGCTACAGCCACAAATGCGCCTATCATCTCCTCTGCACGGAAGATTGCAAGGTAAAATAACGATGTCCCCAAAAAGAATAGCGGTACTGCCTGATGAGGTCATAAATAAGATCGCGGCCGGCGAGGTAATTGAGCGTCCGGCCTCGGTCGTTAAGGAACTGCTGGAGAATTCCCTGGACGCCTGCGCCACGGATATCACCATCGAGATCAAGAACGGCGGCAAGAAGCTTATCAGCATCATGGATAACGGCGGCGGCATTCCCGCCCCGGAAGTAGAGCTGGCTTTCCAGCGTCACGCCACCAGTAAGATCAAAGACTTTGACGACCTGAATTTAATAAACACCCTGGGATTTCGCGGCGAGGCTTTGCCCAGCATTGCGGCCGTCAGTAAAGTCACCATGGTCTCCCGCACTGCTACTGACCTGGCGGCGACTAAAATACAGATAAGCGCCGGTAAGGTCCTGGGCCGCCAGGAAGAAGGGGCCCGGCCCGGCACCACGGTTAAAGTAGAAAATATTTTTTTCCACACCCCGGCCCGGCTCAAGTTCCTGAAAAGCG
>PMCA01000032.1 GCA_003153935.1 Elusimicrobiota bacterium | reverse complement strand
CATTACCTGGACACGCAGACCGTGGTACTTAATTACGAACTGCCGCTGTCCGAGATCATAATGGATTTTTATGACAAGCTGAAATCGGCTACGCGCGGGTACGCTTCTTTTGATTATGAATATATCGGCTACCGGACCTCTGACCTGGTGAAACTGGAGATCATGATCAACCACGAGCCGGTGGACGCTTTTTCCTTTATCGTACCGCGGGAAAAAGCTCCCTACCAGGGGCGCCGCATGGTGGCCAAACTGCGCAAATTGATCCCCAGGCAGATGTTCGAGATACCCCTGCAAGCCAGCATTGATAATAAGATAATCGCCCGGGAGAACATCAGCGCCCTGCGCAAAGACGTCANNATACCGCAAAAAGCGTTCTTATCGGTCTTAAGCATAGACGAGGACTAAAGGAGTGAAAATTGACTAAGAAAATGATCATGATCTATATCGGCCTGTTTTTAGTGATGATGGTCAGCATCGGCGTTAACTATCCCACCTGGATAGTGCCGATACTGCTGGTGTTATTCGTCGCTAACATACTGCTGCAGCTGGTGAAGAACAAAAACCGGGCGGTCAAGGAAACACTGGAATGGTGTGAGACTTTCCTGGTAGCCGGGGTGCTGGCGTATTTCATCCAGTCCTTCGCCATCCAGGCTTTTAAGATACCGTCCGGGTCCATGCTGGAAACCCTGCAGCTGGGCGACCATCTTTTTGTCAATAAATACATTTACGGTACCAAGATCCCTTTTACCCAGCATAAAGTAATGGTTTTCCGGCATATCGAGCGGGGCGACATAATCGTTTTCAAATATCCTAAGGACCCGACCAAAGATTTCGTTAAACGGGCGATCGGTTTGCCCGGCGATACAGTGGAGATACATAACAAGATAGTGTACGTGAATAACCAGCGCCTGATCGAGTCCTACGTGGAGCATAAGGATTCACGCGTATTTCCCGATGATCCAAGGTTAATGGAAGACGCCCGGCTCAGGGATAATATGGCCCCGATAAAAGTTCCGCCCAACAGCTATTTTTGTATGGGCGATAACCGGGATTTCAGCCTGGACAGCCGCTACTGGGGCTTCATGCCGGAAGATAACCTGAAAGGCAAGGCCTGGTTCATTTACTGGCCGCTTAATAGAATTAGAATTATTAGGTAGAGGGGGTAACAATGAACGCTCATGATCCAATATCCGTCTGGATAGTCGTAGCCGTGGTGTTTTTTATAGTAGAGATCGCTTCGCCGACCATTCTGGTCTTTGCCTGCTTTGGTTTAGGAGCATTGGCCGCCGCTTTAACTGTTTGGCTGACTCCCAATATCTGGTTGCCCTGGATCGTCTTTATTGCCTTATCCGTAGTCGGGGTGATCGCTTCCCGGCCGCTGGCGGAAAAATACGCTGGTAAGTCCGCTCGCCTGGCTCACGTCGACGCTTTGATCGGGCTAAAAGGCAAGGTGACCACGGCCATCGATCCCTTGAAGAATGAAGGCATGGTGGTAGTGGAAAAAGAGAGTTGGCGGGCCCAGGCCTCTGAGCACATCAATGAGGGAGAAGACATTGAGGTGGTCAAGGTTGAAGGCACGCACCTGATAGTTAAGAAAGTTATTTAAAGGAGGATCACATGTTATTCGTCTATGTTCTGGTAGCATTTTTTGCTTTTATATTCGGTATCAATGCTCTTTGGCGCGTCCGGCCGTTCGAGAAGGGCCTGGTGGAAAGACTGGGCAAATTCAACCGGCTGCTGGATCCGGGCCTGAATTTTATCGTGCCGTTCGTGGACACCGTGCGCAAGGTGGATATGCGGGAACAGGTTATAGACGTGCCGCCGCAGGAAGTTATAACCAAGGACAACGTGGGCGTTACCGTAGACGCGGTCATTTATTTTAAGGTTACCGATCCCTTCAAAGTTGCCTACAACGTAGCCAATTTCCAATACGCCGCCTTGAAGCTGGCCCAGACCAACCTGCGTAATGAGATCGGCAACCTGGAGCTGGACCAGACCCTGACCAGCCGCGAGAAGATCAATATCCAACTGCGGCAAATGCTGGACGACGCCACCGATGCCTGGGGCGTCAAAGTCACCCGGGTGGAGATACAGAGGATTGAACCTCCGCGCGACATTACCGACGCTATGAGCCGTCAGATGAAAGCGGAACGCGATAAACGCGCTGCCATCCTGGAAGCTGAAGGATTCAAGCAGGCCGCCATCCTTAAGGCGGAAGGCGAAAAGACCTCCAACATATTATCGGCCGAAGGAAAAAAACAGGCCCAGGTACTCATCGCCGAAGGCGAAGGCTCGGCCATTCAGACCGTGTTCAACGCTATTCATAACGGCAAACCTACTTCGGACCTGTTGGCTGTCAAGTACCTGGAAACTTTAGCGAAAATAGCGGATGGTAAGGCTACCAAGGTGTTCCTGCCGTTGGAATCGGTGCGTTCCCTGGGTACCGTAGGAGCTATCGGCGAGATGTTCAAGGAAGCCAAAACTGAAGATATAGGCAAAAAATAGGCCTTGCGCGTTTAAGTTATTTATGGCATTTTTTACTAATAAACAATAGCGCCTAAAACGAGGGTCTCATGTCCGTGGGTTTGTACGTTCATATCCCATTTTGCCAAAAAAAATGCCATTATTGCGATTTTAACTCTTATGATGATAAGGGGCATCTGGTCAACGCTTACTTGGACGCTCTCAAGCAGGAACTGCTGCTATACCGGGCCCATGTGCAGATCATCGGCTCCATTTATATCGGCGGGGGTACGCCGAGTACCCTGTCCCCTGAGAATATAACCAAACTGCTGGACGCCGTCCGGCGCAGTTACTATATCCAGGAAAAAGCGGAAATAACCATGGAGGTCAATCCCGGCACGTGTAACTGTGAAAAGCTGATGATGATGCGGATGCATGGGGTTAACCGCCTGAGTATCGGCTTGCAGGCTTTTAACAACGATTCCCTTTCAAAACTGGGACGGATCCATACAGTTGAAGATTTCCTGGCTACCTATAAAGAAGCCCGCGAGGCGGGATTTGACAATATTAATGTGGACCTCATCTTTGGCCTGCCCTGGCAGACCGGGGAAGAGTGGCAGGATACCCTGGCCGGTACCCTGGAACTGAAACCGGACCATATTTCCCTTTACAGCTTGACCATTGAAAAAGACACGCATTTCGGCCGGGAACTCCAGGCGGGCAATCTGCATAAGATCGATGAAGACCTGGAAGCGGAGATGTACGAGAACGCCGTCAAGCTCTTAACCGCCAACGGTTACGAGCATTATGAAATATCCAACTTCGCTAAACCGGGTAAACGCTGTGAGCACAACCAGCTCTATTGGCGCAACGAGGACTATTTAGGGGTTGGCGCGGGGGCGACTTCATACCTAGGCCGGATACGCTATACCAACTTAAAGGATATCTCCGCTTATATACAGAAAGTAATGGGGCAGGGCAAGTTCGCCACCTGCGAAAGGGAAAGCCTGCCGCATGATAAAAGGCTGGGTGAGACCATCATGCTTTACCTGCGGATGATGGATGGGTTCAATAAGATCGAACTGGGCAAACGGTTCAAGATGAATATTGACGAGATCTACGGTCCCACCATCAAAGTCCTGGCCAGTGAGGGACTACTGCAGGAAAAGGACGATCAGGTCAGTTTAACCGCGCACGGCCTGATGGTCGCCAACCGGGTTTTCCAGCGTTTCATCTAATCCCGATCCGCAAAAAACCGTTGCAGAACATACGTTAATATGATAATTATATAATAGGATATGATATACAGGAGTAAGGTATGAAACGCGCATTATTGATCATAATATTTTTGGTAATCGGGGTCAGCCAAGCTCTGGCTATACCGCCGCATAAGATCACGCCGCAGGAGAGGGCTACTTTCCCCTGGTGGAGTAAAACCAGGCCGGTCCGTCCCTCGGCTGAGGATAAGCCATGGTTATCGCCAGACCGGGTAAAACGGCCTCCTTTACCGACGGAAAACGATTGGGGAGAACAGTGCGCCAATAACCGCGATAAGCAAAAGACGATCAGTCATATGCGGCTGGCGATAAAACTGGATAAAATGAACGCTCAGAACGACTGATTTTTTTACTTGACAGCTTTTAATAGTTATGATAAAATTAGCACTCCAATATAAGGAGTGCTAATTTTTTATGGCCAGAACATCGCTACAGGAACGCAAACAAAAGATACTGCAGATAGTCATCCATCATTATATCCGCAGCGCCAAACCGGTTGGCTCCGAGACCATTATAGAGAAATATAAACTGGAAGTCAGCCCGGCGACCATACGCAATACCCTGGCCGATCTGGAGAAGGAGGGTTTCCTGACCCATCCCCATACCTCCAGCGGGCGGGTTCCTACGGACAAAGGCTATCGTTTTTACGTGGATAGTTTAGTACAGTTACAGCGCCTGACCCAGGAAGAAGAACAAAGAATAGACCACGAATACGAGAACCAGCGCATGGAACTGGGCCGGGTGATGCAGGAAACCAGCAAAATGCTGTCCATGCTCAGCCATTATACGGGTTTTGTGCTGACCCCCAGCGTGGTCAACGACCAAGTCAGAAGGCTGGAACTGATCAAACTGGACGGCAACAATATCCTGGCCGTCCTGGTCACCGTCTCCGGCCTGATCAGACACAAGGTCATAGTATTTGAAGGCAACACTAATAGCGCAGAACTCGGCGAATTGAACCGGATGCTTAATCGCAACATTGCCGGTCTGGACATAAAAGATATAGGCACGGAGATCATCAGGAAATTGCATACGGAGAAAGTTAAACAGGAGAGGAACCTGCAGCTGCTGGAAATCCTGCTTCAACAGGCGTTCAACCTGGCGGATGAATCCGAATTATACCTTGAAGGTACCGGCAATATACTCTCCCAGCCGGATTTCAGCGATTATGATAAACTGCGCAATATTTTCAAGGTGATCGATGAAAAGAAGATGCTGACCGACGTCCTGGAAACCAAGTTCGAGGACCGGGGCGTGCGGGTACTGATCGGCGAGGAAAGCACCTGCAAGGACCTGGAGGAGTGCAGTATCGTCACTTCTACCTACAGGGCTGGCGACAAGACTATGGGCGCCCTGGGGATCATCGGGCCCAAGCGCATGGAATATTCCAAGATGATCGCGCTGGTAGATTATTTTTCCAAGATCATAAACAAGACCCTTAACAGGCAGAAGAAGGAGCATACCGGTGAACCAAGAAAAAAATGAACTGGAAGACCTTAACCTGCAGGAAAAGCTGAACGAGCTGGCTTTGCTGCAGGAATCCCTGGCCGAGCAGAAAAAGAAAACCGAGGATTATTATGACCAGCTGCTGCGCTTAAAGGCGGAGTTCGAGAATTACCGCCGGCGCGTGGAGAAGGAAAAAGTGGAACTGGTTAAATTCGGCCAGGAAGACATTTTCCTTAAACTTTTGCCGCTGGTTGATAACCTGGAGCGGGCGCTGAAGGCGGCCAAGGAACATGATAACCATAAAACAATTTTGGAAGGATTGATGCTGATCGACAAGGAGTTCAAGAATTTCTTGAAACAGGAAGGGGTGGAGCCGATCAAGACCCACAAAGAGAAACTAGATCCCAGCCTGCACCATGTCGTTAGCCAGGAAGAGAGGACCGACTTTGAAGACGAACAAATCATCGAAGAGATCCAGAAAGGATACAACTTTAAGGGCAGGGTTATCCGCCCGGCCCTGGTGAAAGTAGCGAAGAAAATTAAAGAAAAAGAAGAAAAATAATAAACAAAAAGAAAGAGGAGGATGAATGTATGAGCAAGATAATCGGTATCGATCTAGGTACGTCAAATTCTGCGGCCGCGGTTCTGGAGGGCGGCAAGGCGACGATCATCGCCAGCGCGGAAGGCACCAGCATCGGCGGTAAAGCTTTCCCGTCTTACGTGGCTTTCACCAAGGATGGAGAATTGTTAGTGGGCGAACCGGCCAGAAGGCAGGCGGTTTCGAACATCGAAGGCACCGTCATGGCGGCCAAAAGGAAAATGGGAACGGACTACAAATATAAGATCTACGGCAAGGAATATACGCCCCAGCAGATATCTGCGTTCATTCTGCAGAAGATCAAACGGGACGCGGAAAACTTTTTGGGCGACAAGGTGGAAAAAGCGGTCATCACCGTACCGGCGTATTTCAATGACAACCAGCGCCAGGCTACCAAAGATGCCGGCACCATTGCCGGTCTCGAAGTGATCCGCATCATCAACGAGCCGACCGCGGCCTGCTTGGCTTACGGCATAGACAAGAAGGGCCGGGAAGAAAAGATCCTGGTCTTCGACCTGGGCGGCGGAACCCTGGACGTAACTATCATGGATTTCGGCAAAGGAGTGTTCGAAGTTATCTCCACCTCCGGTGACACGCAGTTGGGCGGCACGGATATGGATAACGCCCTGATCGATTATATCGCCGGGGAATTCAAAAATCAAACCGGCATCGACCTGCGCAACGATAAAATGGCGGTGCAAAGGCTGAAAGAAGCGGCGGAAAAAGCCAAGATAGAACTTTCCAATGTTATGGAAACTGACCTCAACCTGCCGTTCATTACGGCTGATGCCGGCGGACCTAAGCATTTAACCATGAAATTGTCCCGCAGCACCCTGGAGAATATCGTGGACCCGATAGTGCAGAAATGCAAACATTCGGTGGACCAGGCTTTGAGCGACTCCAAGCTGACTCCCAACGATATCGCCCGGATCATCCTGGTAGGCGGCCCGACCCGGATGCCTATAGTGCAGAAATTCGTCGAGGACCATGTCGGCAAAAAGGTGGAACGCGGCATCGACCCGATGGAATGCGTAGCCATGGGCGCGGCGATCCAGGCCGGAGTTTTGGGTGGAGAGATCAAGGATGTACTGCTGCTGGACGTGACCCCGCTGTCCCTGGGTATCGAAACCCTGGGTGGAGTGTTCACTAAATTGATCGACCGGAATACCACCATCCCGGTCAAGAAAAGCCAGACGTTTTCTACCGCGGCTGATAACCAGCCGGCAGTGGATATACACGTGTTGCAGGGTGAGAGGCCGATGGTCAAAGATAACGTGACCCTGGGCCGGTTCGACCTGGTGGGCATCCCGCCGGCGCCGCGTGGTTTGCCGCAGATCGAAGTTACTTTCGATATCGATGCCAACGGCATCATCCATGTGGGAGCCAAGGACCTGGGCACGGGCAAAGAACAGTCAATTAAGATCAGCGCTTCCAACAAGCTGAATAAGGAAGACATTGATAAGATGGTCAAACAGGCGGAGCAGTTCGCCGATGACGATAAAAAGCGCCGCGAAGAGATAGAGATCAAGAACGAAGCGGACGCCATGGTGTATTCGGTGGAAAAAACCCTGCGCGAACAAGGCGATAAAGTGAGCCAGGAAGAAAAGCTGAAGATAGAACAGGCGCTGAATGACGCCAAAGAAGCTCTCAAAGGATCGGACATCGATAAGATCAGGGAGACCAAAGAGAAATTGATGAGCGCCAGCCACAAAATGGCGGAGGAAGTTTACAAACAAGCCAATGCCAACAAGGGCCAGGGTACCACCGGCGCTGGTGCCGCCGATGGCGGCGAACAGGGTCCGGCCAGTGACACCGGAACCACAGGCGGAGACGGCAAAGAAAAAGTGGTCGATGCCGAAATAGTGGACGAGGATGAGAAAAAGAAGGGCGGGGAATAATCCTTGGCTAATGGAAAGAGAGATTATTATGAGGTCCTGGGGATCTCCCGCGGCGCCAGCGACAGGGAGATCAAGGACGCCTATCGCCAGCTAGCCCTGAAGTTTCATCCCGATAAGAACCAGGGTGATAAAGGGGCGGAGGAAAAATTCAAAGAGATCAATGAGGCTTATGAAGCCCTGAGCGATCCTAAGAAACGTCAGCTGTATGACCAATACGGCCATGCCGGCGTAGGCGCGGGTGGACCAGGAGGCGGTCCTGGATTTGGCGGGCAAGGTTTCGGTGATTCTCAGGGGTTTGGTGGAGATGCCGGCGATATCGGCGATATTTTCGGCGATATTTTTTCGGGGATGTTCGGGCAGCAGGCAGAAACCCGGGGCGGCCGGAGAAGCAGGGTGGTCCGCGGCTCGGACCTGCAATACGAAGCGACCCTGGATTTTCGGGACGCAATTTTCGGCAAAGAAATTGAACTGAAGATACCCCGGCGGGAAACCTGCCCGGTTTGCGGAGGCAATGGTGCTAAACCTGGTACCGGACGCAAGACCTGTCCGCAATGCAAGGGCCAGGGCAAGATCCGGTTGAGCCAGGGATTTTTCAGCATGGTCCAGCCCTGCCCCAAATGTCACGGGGAGGGCACGATCGTGGAAACCCCCTGTCCTGAATGCCGCGGCGGCGGACTGATAGAAAAAACCTCTAATATTAAAGTAAAGATCCCGGCCGGCGTGGATGAGGGTTCTCATCTACGGGTCAGGAGCGAGGGAGAAGCCGGCGAACGCGGCGGTCCCAGCGGTGATCTTTACGTCATTATCCATGTGCGTAAAGATCCTAAGTTCGAGCGGGAAAAAACCAACCTGGTCACCGATAAGCATATTTCTTTCGCGCAAGCCGCGTTGGGAGCGGAAGTCGAGGTGGAGACCCTGGAGGGTAACGTGACCATGAAGATACCAGCCGGTACGCAGAGCGCTACTATTTTCCGGCTCAAACAGAAGGGGGTTCCGTTCCTGGGTAGCCGCGGCCGGGGCGACCTGCTGGTGCGCGCGATCGTAGATGTGCCCCGCCGGGTCAATGATAAGGAAAAGCAATTGTTGAAAGAGCTGGAACGCCTGCAAAAAACAGGTGAGGGCGGGGATAAAGGCTTTTGGGAAATGTTCAAATAAACACTTGAAAGATAATCGCCATTATGGTATATTTATATTCTTATGAAATAAATTGTGAATCGGTACGATAAAGGGGGTTGAACAGAGTGACCGGAGTCAGGGTGCGCGAGCACGAAACAATTGACGAAGCTTTAAAAAGATTCAAAAAAGAATGCGAAAAAGACGGGGTAATGACCGAGATAAAAAAACGCGAGTATTATGAAAGCCCGGGAGTCAGACGGCGCAAGAAACAAAAAGAAGCAGATCGGAAACGCCGTCGCAGGGAAAGAAAATACTACTAAAGCCCCTTCAAGGGGACAAGCGGGAGACAGCCGATGCGTTTTCAGGAACTTTATGATTATATCGTAAACCAGGGGAAAAAGCAGGATCCGCGCGGCGTTAAAGCGGTGGATAATTTGCTAACCCGTACCAATGAACGCTTTCAGAAGATGGATAAGGAAGCCAAAGAGGCCTTCGACAAGGACCGTTTAATTAATCCTTACGCGGATACCAGGATGCTGTCCGGCAATCCCCAGACGGAGATCAACACCGTTATGGTCGGTATCGACATCGACGTGCAGGAACTGGTGCTGGCGGACCGGCTCAAACAGAAGGGCGAAAAGGTGGACCTGGTAATCGCTCACCATCCATCCGGACGCGCTTACGCTAATTTTTATGAAGTGATGGGAATGCAGGCGGATATCCTGGCGCAGTTCGGCGTACCTATCAACGTCGCCGAGCAAATGCTGCAACCACGCATGAAAGAAGTGGAAAAGAGGGTCATGCCTTCCAACCACATGCGCGCAGTGGACGCGGCCAAACTATTGGATATTCCTTTCATGTGCGCCCATACGGTGGCGGATAATCACGTAGCTACCTACCTGCAGAGCATACTGGACAAGAACAAAGATATGTACGTGGAAGACATACTGAAGCTGATCAAGGATATTCCCGAATACAAAGAAGCCAGCCGGAACAACAATCCGCCTAAAATATTACTCGGCAAGGAGTCAAACCGGGCCGGGAAAGTTTTCGTGGATATGACCGGCGGCACCGAAGGTCCGCAGGATATTTTTGAAAAAATGGCCGTGGCGGGTATCGGCACCCTGGTCTGCATGCACCTGAGTGAAAAGCACGCGGAAAACGCCGAGAGGGCCCATTTGAACGTGATCATAGCCGGGCATATCTCCAGCGATAACCTGGGTCTAAACCTGTTGTTTGACAGCGTAGTAAAGAAATTCGGCAACCTGAAATTTATCGAATCCTCCGGGTTCCGGAGATTTAAGCATTAGCATTAAGGGCTGGTATGGCCATCAGTAATGAATTTATTGAAGAGGTCCGCAGCCGGAATGACATCGTTGCGGTGCTGGGCGAGTACTTAAACCTAAAAAAAGCGGGCAGGAATTATCGCGCGCTTTGTCCTTTTCATAGCGAGAAATCACCCTCCTTCATGGTTAGCGCTGATAAGCAGATTTTTCATTGTTTCGGCTGCCAGGCAGGGGGCAATGTTTTCCGCTTTGTCATGAAGATCGACAACCTGACCTTCATGGAAGCGGTGGAGAAGCTGGCCAAAAGGGCCGGACTAACCATGCCGACGCCGGTGCGCAGCAAAGAAGCCATCGCCCGGAATAAGGAAAAGGAAGATCTTTACGCCGCTAATGAACTTGCGGGTAAATACTACGAATATTGCCTGCAGAAACTGCCCGAAGCCAAGACGGCTAATAATTATTTGCATAAAAGGGGCTTGAGCCCCGAAATATTAAAAAAGTTCAGGATTGGTTACGCGCCGCAATCCGGTGAGGGCTTCCTGAAAGCGGCCCTGGGTAAAGGGGCCAAGCAGGAGGTCCTGCAAAAAGCCGGCCTGGTTAATTATAACGGCTCGCGTTACTATGATTATTTCCGCGGCCGGGTAATCTATCCGATACTGGATGCCAAGGGCCGGATCGTCGCCTTCGGCGCCAGAACCCTGGACGATACCAAACAACCAAAATATCTTAACTCCGCTGAATCATCCCTGTTCGCCAAAAGCAAACTGTTGTACGGGTTAAACTGGGCCAGTGCCAGTATCAGGCAGAAGAACCAGGTTCTTTTACTGGAAGGGTATATGGACGTCATCGCTTGCCACCAGTTCGGAGTGGAGAACTGCGTCGCCACGATGGGCGTGGCACTCGGTCCGGACCAGATCGAACTGATCAAGAGATATGCCGGACAGATAGTTATCCTGTATGATTCCGACCAGGCCGGCGTAGCCGCCGCCCTGAGAGGACTGGACCTGCTGATCGACAGCGGCCTGGAAGTCAGGGTAGCCGTCATCAACGGCGCCAAGGATCCCGACGAGCTTTTGCATAAAGAGGGCCGGGCCGCCCTTGACCAGGTGATCGCCAGCGCCATGACTTTAGTCGAATACCGACTGCAGCAGCTGGTGAAACTGACCGATATAACCGGAAGCCAGGGCAAGATATTTGTCGCCAATGAACTTTTGCCGCTGGTGGCCAGGATCAAGAATATACTGGAACAAAAAGAAGAAGTGCGCAAGATCGCCCAACGGCTGGAACTGAACGAAGAAACGCTGTTCCTGCAGTTAAAGAAGATAGAGGTCAAAGGTTTGCGGCAAAGGATCACCCAATCGGTACTGGAACAATCGGGAGCCGATACGGGGTTCAAAAAAGCCCAACGCGACCTGATCCAATTATTTTTAAATGATTCCAACTTATATAAGCAATGGCAAGACCAGCTGAATCCGGAAGAATTGCAGGATCCGGACCTGCGCCGAATCTGGGAAGGCATGGAGACTTTAGCCCGGGACCGGGATAGTTTTACGCCCTCGGAAGTGATTGACCTACTGGAGGATGACCGGCTGACCGGTATCGTGGCACAATTGTCCTTCAATCAGCTGGATTGCGCCGACGGGCAGAAAATGGCCGGGGAATTGATCAAATCGATAAACGAGAGCCATAAAAAGGAACGTTACAAATTATTAAGCGAAGAGATCTCCCGGATGCTGGAGAAATCTGAACCGGTCAACGAAGAACTTTACGCGGAATATAAAAAGCTGACAAAAGAATTCAAAGGTACGAAGATTTAACAGAACACTTGGAGGCAGATGTGCCTAATAAACATGATTTGGCGGAAAGAGAGCCAACTCCCAAAGAACTGGCCAAGCTGGTCTCGATCGGTCGTGAATCCGGACACTTGACTTACCAGGAAGTGAACGAGCTCCTGCCGGACGACATTGTTTCCGCAGATGAAATAGACGACATTTATACCATGCTGACCGACCTGGGCATTGAGGTGAGCGACGAGGTTGAAGAGAAAGCCGTTCCGCCCAGCCCATTGGTGGAAGCGGAAGAACCCGCTATAATACCATCGCTGCTGGACCTGAAGACCAGTGACTCCGTCCGTCTTTATTTAAAGGAAATGGGACAGATACCTTTGCTGACGGCTGAGGAAGAAATGGAGCTGGCCAAAAGGATCGAAGAAGGTTTAAAGAAGATCCGCACCCTGGTTTTGGAAACGCCGCTGATCTTCAAGGAAATAGTCAACGTTGAAGAGCTGTTGAAAGAAGGGGAAGCTCACACCCCGGAGATCGTGAAGATAAAACAGATCAGCCCTTCGGTCTTGCGCAAAAAAGCGCGCCGGCTGAAGAGCATCATTCATAAGATCAAGAAAGGGCTGAAAAACGCCCATGACCTGCATGTCAGGTTGCAAAAAAAGAAATTAACCCCAAAGGCGCGGGTGTCGCTGGAAAAACGCGTCGTCAGGGAAAGAAAGAACATCAATAAGCTGATCCTCAGCCTGAACCTGAGCAATTACCGCATCCGCAAAGTCATTCACAAGATCAGGAATCTGGCGCAGAGGATTGAGCAGGGGGACCAGGAAGTAGCAGTCTTGGCCCACCGTTTAAGAATGACGCCAGGGGATCTATGGAACCTGAGCAAAAGAGTGGCCCACCGGCAAGTCCATCTGAAGGACGTGCAGAAAAAGGCCCGGCTCGATACCAAGGACCTGCGCCGGATGCTGGGCGCCTTGAAAAATATTAAACAGCGCCAGCGGCGTATCGTCCGCAGTACTAACCTGCCGATACAGGAGATCAGGGACCTTAATGAACGGATCACCAGCATCCAGATACAGATAGCGGAAGATAAGACCCGTCTGATCAAAGCCAACCTGCGGTTGGTAGTTAGTATCGCCAAAAAACACGTGCACCGCGGGCTGCAGCTGCTCGACTTGATCCAGGAAGGCAACCTGGGACTGATGAAAGCCGTAGACAAATTCGAATACAAACGCGGCAACAAAATATCCACTTACGCCACCTGGTGGATAAGACAGGCCATAACCAGGGCGATCGCGGACCAGGCCAGGACCATCCGCATCCCTGTCCACATGACCGAGACTATTAATAAAGTGAAACGGGTTTCCAACTTCCATCGCCAGGAATTCGGCGGCGATCCGACGCTGGAGAAGATAGCCAAAGAGACCCGTTTATCAACGGATAAAGTAAAGGGCGTGCTGAAGATCATACCGCAGCCTATCTCCCTGGAAACGCCGATCGGCGAGGAAGAAGATTCACGCCTGGGCGATTTCATCGAAGACAAGCAGGACCTGTCGCCGGTTAATTCGGCCATCAGGATCATGCGGCGTAAAGAGATCGAGAAGATCCTGGGTACCCTGACGCCTAAAGAAGCTAAAATAATTAAACTAAGATTCGGGATTGGCGACGGCTATCCGCGTACCTTGGAAGAAGTAGGCAAGATATTTACAGTAACCAGGGAGCGCATTAGGCAGATCGAAAGCAAGGCCCTGCGTAAATTACGTCATCCGTCGCGCAGCAAGATGTTGAGAGACTACGTAGAATAACGGGCCCTTAGCTCAGTTGGTTAGAGCAGCTGACTCATAATCAGCTGGTCGCAGGTTCAAGTCCTGCAGGG
>PMCA01000011.1 GCA_003153935.1 Elusimicrobiota bacterium | reverse complement strand
ACAAATTCTTTTACTTGTTCGTC
The DNA here is from genome assembly GCA_003153935.1 of Elusimicrobiota bacterium. Classification (GTDB taxonomy): domain Bacteria; phylum CAYTYR01; class UBA6262; order UBA6262; family UBA6262; genus Fen-1174. Next base: position 132,646 of record PMCA01000011.1, on the reverse strand, counting down.
TTTCAGCATTTCAATAGCTTCCATGCAATGGCTGATGATGAATCCGTCCGTAGATACGGTGGCCGGTAATAAAACGTCCGGGTGCTCGCATATTCTTACGGCCTGGATCATGCTGTCATAAGCTTCCTGGGAGTTTTCGCAATATATCTGCAGGAACCCGGAATCCCTGGCGCACATAGTGTCGCTCTGGTCCCCGTGAATATTAATAGGCGCGGATAAAGCGCGGTTCACTTCAGCGATCACGATCGGCAACCTTAACCCGGAGGCAATATACATCATTTCATACATCAGGGCTAATCCCTGGCTGGAGGTTCCGGTCATGGCTCTGGCTCCGGCAGCTGACGCGCCGATACAAGCGCTCAAGGCGCTGTGTTCGCTTTCCACAGCCACAAATTCAGTATTGACCAGTCCGTCAGCCACGAATTGCGAAAATATCTGCACTATTTCAGTAGCCGGGGTAATCGGATACGCCGCTACTACATCAGGATTGATCTGGCGCATGGCTTCAGCCATGGCTTCATTACCTGTTTTTGCTTTTAAATTCTTTTTTTCTGGCATTATATTATTTCCTCCATTTACTTCTTCTCGGCTTCCATCTTAATAGCTTTATTGCCTTTTTTCCCCGGGCATTCTGTGGCGCATATACCGCAACCCTTGCAGTGTTTGTAATCGAATCCGGTCATCTGGCCATCTTTAACCACTACGGATGAATCCGGACAATAGACCCAGCAAAATAAGCATTGGATGCAATTTTCCGGTATCCATACCGGTTTTTCGCTGCGCCAGTCCCCAGTCTCGAACGCTGTTGCGCTGCCCGCTTCCAGATAGTCGCAGGCGGGTAGATCCTTCCAGCCTTTTTTCTTTTCTGTTTTAATTTCTGCCATTATTTTACTCCTCGCCTTTTACTTCTTCATAAGCACGTTGAATGGATTTAATATTACCTTCAATGACCTCTGGCTTGTTTTTGAACTTCAAGGTTAGTTTTTTGCGGTTATCTTCCACCATACGCTCAAAATTGATGAGGCCGGTTACCTTGGCCAGCGCCCCCAACATCGGAGTATTAGGAATATCCTTGCCAATGGTATCGCGGGAAATAGCCGAAGCATCTACAGTATAGACTTTCCCTTTGGTCAATCCCAGCTTAGCTTTGATATTCTTTGCTGTTTCGCTGGTGTTGATAATGATCGCCCCGTTTTCCGGTAATCCCTGGGTGACATCTACGGTGCCGATCAAAGTAGGGTCCAGCACTACTACGACACTGGGATTAGTGACCCCGCAATGAATAGTTATCGGCTCATCGCTCAAGCGGTCAAAGGACTGCACAGGCGCGCCCATGCGTTCCGGGCCATACTCCGGAAAAGCCTGGATATATAAACCCTCTCCTAAGGCGGCATCGGCGAACAATAGCGCGGCCGTTTTCGCTCCCTGGCCACCCCTGCCATGCCAGCGAATCTCTGTTAACTTGCCCATTCTTTTGCTCCTTTTATATCAATGAAATAGGCCTCTGATATATCACCAGAGACCCCCAACTTACTGATTAATAATATCAGATTTGACCGCCTTTGTCAAGCCCTACTCAAAACAGAAGGAAAAGGATCCCATCATCATGGGATTGTAATAGGTTAAGCTGAAGAACCGCCAGGCCGTGCTGGCAATGCACCCTACCCAGCGGCCCGTTGGCGCCCTGGGAATCTCCCATTCCGAACGGAGGGTCATTATTCTCTCCTGGTCGCCCGGGTTATAGGTTACGTAGGGCAAAGCCTGATCCGGTAAGTTTATCAGCTCTGCGATCTTATCCAGCTGTCCGCTGAATTTGACGGCTTTATCTTTATAGTCCTTAGCCTTGGTTGTATCCCCGATCGAAGCACTATATTGTGACATGATCTTATAGGCCAGAACCATTTGGGCTGTTCCTTCTATCCAGATAACTCTGCGGCGCTTATTCCCTATTTCCTCCGGAACCGTAAAATCAAATCCTTCCACGGATTGTCCCTTAATAGTGTCTTTTACCTGGAGATATTTTTCCGCGAATTCTATCAAGCCAAAAGGATCTATGCCCCACTTCTTAAGTTTTTCCGGCCCCACTACCGAGATACTATTGCTAATGGTATCCAGGGCCTTACAGGTATCCAGTCCATCTTCATTATAGCCGCAATTGAAGCCGCCAGTTTCCTTGTTATAGGCAATTTCCTTAAACCACCGCTCCATTCCGGCCATTTCCCTGTTCATTTCTTTATCGGTAAATTTTTTATCTATAAAAACTTGTCTGACTTTATCTGAACATTGTGAGTACATACGCGATAAAATTACTAAGATAGAGTAATAATCCTTACAATTTTCCGTAGAATAAACCCGACTCCAGTCCGGCCCCCAGCCGGAGCCCATCGAAACCCCTCCTAATTTACCGTCTGGATATTTATAATGCGGTAAAGCCGAAGCCCACTTGGCGATATCTACGACAAAGGGGAAGTACTTCCCGTCACCGGTTATACGGGTATACTGCAAACAGGCTAACGCGACCCACATGCTCGGACCGACATGGATGCGGTCACCGTCATCACCCATGATCAGCGTTTTGTCGCTGGCAAAATGGTCGCAACGATAAGAAGTCAGTAACCCGATCTGCCCATTCTTCTCCCGGTAAAATTCCTTATTAAGAACTTCAATTATACGTTTGGCTTTTTCTGCCTGGCCCGTAGCAGCATAAATCATGATGGCCGTAGCCATATCATAGGTATACGCCTGATTGTCCAGGTAGGGTTCCTGACCTTTTTCAAAGGTATTAGAGGAAGGTATGTAGTAGTATAAGCTGCTGCTTTTGTAGCTTTGCAATAATCCTGTTTCGGGTGATCTTAAGCTATCAAGGAAACGCAAAGTGCCAGTTTTGATGTCATCATATTTATCTTGCAAGTCACCGCTCATAAATTCCTGGTCCGGTTTAGCATAAATTTCTTCTGCCAAGGTGGTTTTAATAGTCAATGTGCTAAGTAAAATTGCCAGGAGTAATGCCGTTCTTTTCATAACAACCTCTTATCCAAAACGCTAAATTTCTTTTCTTCCTTCCAGTGCTTTACCTAAGGTCACTTCGTCAGCGAATTCGAGACTGGAGCCGATTGGTAAGCCATAAGCAATACGGGCGGCCTTTACCCCCAGGGGTTTGATCAGCCTCGACAGGTACATGGCCGTAGCCTCACCCTCAACGTTAGGATTGGTAGCGATGATAACTTCTGTGACCTTGTCCTTTTCTATGCGCGCCAACAATTCCTTTATTTTTAGGTCGTCCGGCCCGATACCTTCGATCGGCGAAAGCACTCCTAATAGAACGTGATATACGCCCTTAAAACCCTTGGTCTTCTCCAGGGCGATAACGTCAAAGGGTTCTTCCACTACGCAGATCTGGGTATGGTCGCGGTTCTCATTAGCGCAAATGGAGCAAGGGTCGAAATCAGTCACATTACTGCAAATCGAGCAATACCTAATGCTCTCTTTGGCCAGCTTGATCGCCTCCGCCAGGTCTATTACCTCTTCTTTATTTGTTTTCAATATATAATAGGCCAGCCTCTCCGCCGATTTCGGGCCTATCCCCGGCAAACGGTGCAAGGCGTCCACTAACTTTTGCAAGCTCTGTATCTGGTAAACCATCTATTTTATCCTAGGTTAATCCCGGTATATTCATCCCGCCGGATATTTTTTTCATTTCACCGGCCATCAAGGCCTGGGTTTTCCCGATCGCGTCATTAACCGCTCTTAAGACAATTCTTTCTACCTTATCCGCCTGGTTGCCGGCTAGCACAGCAGGATCAATCTTCAGGGAAAGCACTTCCAATTTCCCGTTCATGACTACTTTTACGCCCTGATAATCCGCTTCGACAGTTTTGTCTTTTAATTCGTCCTGCATTTTCTTCATCTGTGATTGCATTTCTTTAGCTTGCTTTAAAAGTTTGAACATGTCCACTTTACGCGTTCCTCCCTTGGTCTTTTGTTTTTGGCATTATCTCGCCCTCAAAAATATCCAGGACTTTCTGTACCATTGGGTCATTGGCCGCTGTGGTTGGCCCGGTTGCAACCTGTTTCAGGTCGTCGCCGTTAGGCAATATCACTTCCGTTTCTTCTATCTCTATGCCTTCTTCCAGCGCTGCCGGGATCTCTTCCATCCCTGTGCCAAACACGCTTTTTATCCTGATCTTGGCGTTAAAAACCCGGCTGGCTATCTCCTCCGCCAGCTTCAAGTTCTCCGCTCTCTCCAGGGTGCTCTTCTGGAACTTAGCCTGTTGTCCGAACTCCAGCGTTAATATATTCCCTTGCAGGTTAGAGGGCCTGGCCTCCTGTAATGATACCGCTAATACCGGTTTTTGCTTCCCTGTTTCCTCCAATATCACCTTCCATTGCTTGGCCAAGGGCAGGCTGGAGTCAACCTTAAGCCCGCGGTCATTCTCTATAATTTTCCGTCCGGGACTAACCCCCGGGGCAGGAGCGCTGTCCGGACCGGATCGAATCGGGGTGCCGGACAGTTTTTGCTCCAAGGTTTCTAACCGCTGCAGGATTTCATCGACGGATAAGTACGGTTGGGACAGCTTTACTAATCCGATCTCCAGCACTATCTGCGGTTGATCGGTGTATTTCATCTGGTTCTCCAAATCACTGGCTTTTTCAATATAATTCAACAAAGCGTCTTCTCTGCTGTTAGCGGCCTGGTCTTTAAGCGCCTTGATGGATCCCTGCGACAGGTTGATCAATTCCTGCGGCGTCGAACTTATCTTGGCTATCAACAAGTTGCGAAAATGTTCCACCAGGTCTTTGGTTAACTGGTGCAGGTTCAAACCCGAGGCCTGCGCTTCCTTAACCAGGTCCAGCGTTTCCTGCGGCTGGTTAGCTAAAATAGCCTGGCCAAATTTCAACAGCAGCCCCTGACCGGTAAAGCCGAGAATGGACCGGACCTTGGCTTCGTCTATCTTTTGGCCGGGGCCGATAAAGGATATAACCTGGTCCAGAATACTCTGGGCGTCGCGCATGCTGCCTTCAGCGGCCTGGCTGACCAGCAGCAAGGCCTCCCGGGAGATATCGATCTTCTCTTTTTTGGTGATCGCGCTTAATTGTTTTTCAATCTGTTCTATCGTGATCAAGCGGAAATTATATCTCTGGCAGCGGGATAGAATAGTCTCCGGGATCTTTTGCGGTTCAGTAGTAGCGAAGATAAAAATAACCTGCTCCGGCGGCTCTTCCAAGGTCTTTAACAGGGCGTTAAACCCGGCATCGGTCACCTGGTGAACTTCATCTATAATATATATTTTATAACGGGCGTAGGCCGGGGCAAATTTCACATTTTCCCGCAGAGTCCGTATTTCCTCAATGCCGCGGTTGGAAGCGCCGTCAATCTCCAATACATCCAAAGCGGTGCCAGCTGCGATCTCCGCGCAGATACTGCACTTGCCGCATGGTTCGGCGCTGGGTCCCTTATCGCAGTTAACCGCTTTAGCAAATATCCTGGCAACCGTAGTTTTACCGACGCCGCGCGGGCCGCTGAATAAATAAGCATGCCCGATCTTGCCGCTGGTAATGGCGTTTTGCAGGGTTTGGACCACCGGCTCCTGTCCGATAACCTCGGCAAAATTTTGCGGCCGGTATTTTCTCGCTAAGACTAAATATGCCACTATTTCTCCTTTGGGGTTAACTTATAATGGACATGATCTTGGTCAGGATGCTGCTGCCCAGGGGATTGCCTGAACTGCCTTCCAAAATTCTCCTGATTGAGTCCAGGCTTTTGGGAATCAGGTTGGCTTTGGGCTTGGAAGAAAGCAGTTGTCCTTCGATGGTGTTTATCTCTACCTGCAGGGTATTATTCTGTTGGGTGTCGAGACCCAGTTGATCCGCGGCCTCTTTCAGTAGGCCGATCACTTCTTTAAGTTCACGGTGCTTATTACTGCCGATGGTGACCAGCTGCAGATCTGAAATGCTGGCGGCGGACATATCCATTTCCATTTTCCTGGTGGTATAAATTTTATCCATGGGAGGGAAATGAGCGGTGGCTTTGTCGGAATTGATCAAAGCGTTTTCGATCTCGTCATCGCCGCCGGGAGTAATGCTGACCGTGTCACTGCCGGGTTGGAAATTTAGCAAGCCCTCTGTTTCCAGATAGTCGATTATATCTTTGGCAAAGGTATTGCTTGCGCCGATCTCTTCGCGGATCTTACCGACCTCTACCGGATGGTTTTCATCGCCTTCGCTTAACTGGTACAACCGGTAAAGAAATCTGAACTGCTTCTCTTTGACGTTATCAGTAGTACCCATGGAAATACCTCTATTGGCCGCATCTTTGAGGAAAAATATGGAGGTGAAGGGATTTGAACCCTCGGCCTCGTCGTTGCGAACGACGCGCTCTCCCAGCTGAGCTACACCCCCGTATAACAAAACCTATTTCTGCCCGGCCAGCCATTCTTTGGCAGACAACATATCGTCAAACAGCTTAACCTTGCCCTTGCCTGACAGGACGATGGCGTCAAAGATGACCTTTAATACCCCGGTCGCCCCGATCACCGCTTCCGCCTTGGTAAAAAGATGGTTATGCGTAGCCAAGTCTTTCATTTTGTCATTGGTCTTTTTGTCGAACATCATATCCGCGACATTGGTCAGAGTAAGAACTGTGCCCGGAGATTGATGCGCCGCCACTTTTTTAGCCTCTTCTATTATCGGCTGAATATCCCGCGGATGGCATTTGGAGAAATTAATATATAATATGGTTTTGCCTTTATAATCGATATAATTTATTTTATCCATTATCCACCCCTTTATTGTTCGGCCAACCAGTCTTTAGCCGTATCTACATCGTTAAAATACCTGAATTCGCTGCCGGTTAATCGTTCAATAGCGTCATAAATGATCTTTTTCAGTCCCGTAACTCCCACCACCGCGGCGGCTTTTACGAAAGGCAGGTTATGGGTGGCGAACTCCTTCATTGACCTGGTAATTTCCTTATTAAAATTGAAATCCTGCACGATCTTAAGGATCAACAGGGACTTAGGCGCCTGCTCAGTTACAATACCCCTGGCTTTTTCCACTTCTACCAGGAATTCTTCATACTTGCACTTGGAAAAGTCCAGCTGCAAGATCTCTTTGCCCTTATGGCGTATGAACATTACTCTGGAATAATCCGGCATTCCGGCTCCCTATGTTCGGGTGGATTAAAAATTAAAACGGAGAGGCTGGGATTCGAACCCAGGGTACAGGTTTTCACCCGTACAACCGCTTAGCAGGCGGCTGCCTTCAACCACTCGGCCACCTCTCCAAATTATCGGTTAAAAAATCATTACTATTATGTTTTTGTTTTAATCGGAGGGGGAGGGATTTGAACCCCCGGTGAGCGTTAGCCCACACTGGTTTTCAAGACCAGCACCTTAAACCACTCGGTCACCCCTCCATTGCTTTCCGGTTTTCCCCCCTTGAAACCTACGGTTTCAGGACAGGGGGACAGGCAAGACCGGTTCAACCGCTATGCGACGCCTCCAATTATCAGCCTACTTCTTTGGCGCGACGGCCCCAGTTGCCGCCGGTTTTCTGCCAGTTAGTTAACGAGTATTTAACATCCTTTACCCCGTTGATCGTCTTGATCATACGGTCCACCGATTTTAGCACATTGATAACTTCCGCGTCTATACTGGCGTCAATCTTCGCGCCGGTAAATACTATTTCCCCGGCTACCTGTACAATACCGTTAGTGGTGCCTATTTTCAAGTGTTGCGTATCAATAGATTTTTTAACAAACTCCGCGTTGGCCTTGGTGTTCAGTTCCCAGTCTTTGATCTTGGCTATTGGCATAGGTCACCTCTTATAATTTGCTGATCGCCATCAGGCCGTTCATATATTTTTGCAGAGCCGCCGGGATATCCAGGCTACCGTCTTTTTGCTGGTAATTCTCCAATATAGCCGCAAACGTCCGGCCCACCGCGACGCCAGAACCATTCAAGGTGTGGACAAAGTTAATACCCTTATCCTGGCCGCGATATTTTATGTTCATCCGGCGCGCCTGGTAATCGGTAAAGTTGCTGCAGGAAGATATTTCCCGGTACCGGTTCTCGCCCGGCATCCAGACTTCCAGGTCGTATGTTTTGGCGCTGGAAAAACCCAGGTCCCCTGTGCATAAGGCCACCACCCGGTAGGGCAACCCCAGCAATTGCAGAACCTCTTCGGCGTCTCCGGTCAGTACCTCTAATTCCTTAAACGATTCTTCCGGTTTTACGAATTTTACCAACTCCACTTTATTGAACTGGTGATTGCGTATCAGCCCCCTGGTATCCTTACCGTATGAGCCGGATTCTCTCCGGAAGCAAGCTGTATAACAAACATATTTCCGGGGCAAGTCCGCCTCAGCCATGATCTCATCGCGGTGGATATTGGTCACTGGGACCTCCGCAGTGGGGATCAGGTAGTATTCATCGTCACGGCACTTAAATAACTCTGCCTCAAATTTAGGTAATTGTCCAGTCCCTTGCATGCTTTGCGGATTAACCAGGAACGGGACCCAGACTTCCTGGTAGCCGTGTTTTTGAATATGGGTTTCTAAAAAGAATGAAATGATCGCCCTTTCCAGCATCGCCCCTGGCCCCTTAAGCAAAGCAAACCTGGCGCCGCTGATCTTGGCCGCGGTTTTAAAATCCAATATCCCCAAGATTTCGCCGACATCCGTATGATCCCGGGGGGTGAAATCAAAAATCCGTTTTTTCCCCCATTCCCGGATAATCTTATTATCCTTTTCGTCTTTCCCGACGGGCACAGTATCATCCGGGGTATTAGGGATGTTTAATAGTTCTGCATCGATTTCCTCTTCCAGCGTTTTTAATTCAGGGTCCAGGGCTTTTATCTGGGCGGATACTGTCTGCATATCCTGGATCAGGGCGGAAGCGTCTTTTTTATCTTTTTTCAGGACCGCGATCTCATCGCTGGCCTTATTACGCCTAGCTTTTAATTCCTCCACCTGCAGCAGGAGCGCTTTACGCTTCGTATCTTTGGTCTGTAATTGTTTCAGGTTGATCCTGGGGTCGCGCTTGGTCAATCTTTCTTCCATCTGTGCAGCGTTTTCTCTGATCTTCTTAATATCTAACATGGTCTTGCCCTCTTTATACTGCGAAATGTAATTCGGTGTGCCATACCAGCGGTCCGTTGACTTCCTGGGCGGTTTTTTTAATGGTTACATCGCGAAAGATCACTCTTTTAATAGTTCCTTTTTTATCGTGTTTATTACGGTTATATTCTTCGCCCTTTAACTCCGCTTCGATGCTGTTCAAATCGGCGTAGGTTATCATAACCGCGGCGAATTGCATATCATTATTATTGACCTGGTTCAGGACCGCGTTCAGGAAATTAACCAGGGTTTCTTCTTTGCTGGAGCCCTGGGCCTGGATCTTAACCTTGGTCAACTCTCTGACCTTGTTGGTATCGGAGATCATCTTCAGCATCCCGATGGTCGCATGGTAATACAGCTGCTGCAGGTCATCACCGTTAACTATCAGGCCCAGCTCGGAATCGCTGTATTGGTCGATCGGCTCAAACTTTTTTATCATCCTGTTCGTCCTTAGGCACTTCCGACTCGTGTATCATTCTGGCTACGGATACCAGCCTGTCCCCCTCCTGCAATTTAATGAGCCTTACCCCTTGAGTATTACGACCCATCGTGGAGATAGCCTTTACCGGCTGACGGTTCACGACACCCTTTTGGGTGATGACCATGATATCGTCGTTATCGGAAACCCTCTTAATGCTGATAACCCTGCCGTTACGCTCGTTAGCTTTAATATTGATCACGCCCTTGCCGCCGCGGCTTTGTATCCGGTATTCCTTAACCTTGGTTTTTTTGCCGTAGCCATTTTCCGTTGCTACCAGGATGATCTCTTCTTTTTTCACCACTTCCATGCCGACGACCTGGTCTTCTTTGCGCAGTTCTATACCCCGCACTCCCTTACCCACCCGGCCGATCGGCCTGACTTCTTCTTCTTTGAAATGGATGGCCAGCCCGTCGCGCGTGCCGATAATTATCTCCTGAGAGCCGTCAGTCATTTTAACGCCCATCAGTTCATCGCTGTCTTCCAGATTAATGGCGATAATGCCTCCGGCCCGTGGATTGCTGTATTCGCTCAAGGGTGTCTTTTTTACCGTCCCTTGCTTGGTTATCATCATCAGGAAAACGTTCTCCTTGTTGAAATCATGAATGGTAATAGCCGCGGTCACCATTTCATCGGGCTTGGATAGCTTGACCAAATTGACTATGGCCTTGCCTTTGGCCACGCGTCCGCCCTCCGGGATCTCATATACCTTTATCCAATAAACCCTCCCGATATTGCTGAAGAGCAGCATATAATCGTGCGTGGAGGTGACAAACACGTCCTCGATGAAATCATCCTCGCGCGTAGTGACCCCGGTTACGCCTTTACCGCCGCGATTCTGGGCGTGGTAAGTGGAGGCCGGTATACGCTTAACGTAGCCGGCGTGCGAGATGGTCACAGCCACGGATTCCTCTTCGATCAAGTCCTCCATGGAAAGATCTTCCGCTTCCTGGGCGATGATCTTGGTCCGGCGCTTGTCGTCATATTTTTCCTTGATCTGCAGCAATTCTTCCTTTATCAACGCCAGCACTTTTTTAGGATCGGCCAGAATAGCTTTCAGCCGTTCGATGGTTTTTAATAATTCCAGGTATTCACGTTCCAGTTTTTCCAGTTCCAGTCCGGTCAGCTGTTGCAGGCGCATGTCCAGAATAGCCTGGGCCTGTATCTTGGATAAGCCAAAAGTAGTCATCAGCCCTTCCCGCGCCTCATCCACGTCCTTAGATTCTTTTATGATCTTGACTACTTTATTAATATTGTCAACGGCGATCTTCAAGCCTTCCAAAATATGCGCCCGTGCCTCGGCTTTTGCCAAATCGAACTTGGTGCGCCGTATCGTTACTTCCTGCCGGTGGCGCAGGTAATAAACCAGCATCTCTTTAAGGTTAAGTACACGCGGCCGGTTATTGACCAGGGCCAGCATGATGATGCCGAATGAAGTTTGTAACTGGGTATGCTTGAAGAGCTGGTTCAGGATAAGTTCGGTGTTGGCATCGCGTTTCAGCTCAATAACTACCCTGATGCCTTCGCGGTCAGATTCATCGCGCAGATCGGAAATGCCCTCGATCTTCTTGTCCTTGACCAGGTCGGCGATAGTTTCGAGCAAAGTGGCTTTGTTTACCTGGTACGGCAGCTCCTTAACAATAATAGCTTCTTTACCGTTACCTATGTCCTCGGTCTCCACCACAGCCTGCAACATAACCGAGCCGCGCCCGGTCATATAAGCGTCCCGGATACCTCCTTTACCGCGGATAGTGGCCGCAGTCGGGAAATCAGGCCCTTTAATATACTTCATCAATTCTTTTATATCCGCTTCCGGAGTTTCGATCAGGCAAATGATCGCATCGATCACTTCGCCTAAATTATGCGGCGGGATATTCGTGGCCATGCCCACTGCGATACCGCTGGAGCCGTTGACCAGCAGATTGGGGAAAGCCGCCGGCAATACCAGTGGTTCTTCCCTATAGTTGTCAAAGGTCGGCGCGAAATCCACCGTATTCTTATCAATATCCTTCAGTAATTCTTCCGCCAGCGCGGCCATACGAACTTCCGTATATCTGTAAGCCGCCGCCGGATCACCGTCGATGGATCCAAAATTCCCTTGCCCATCTATTAAAGGATAGCGCAGCGAAAAATCCTGGGCCATGCGTACGATCGAATCATAGACCGCCATATCCCCGTGCGGGTGATATTTACCGAGCACGTCACCGACGACCGTAGCGCTTTTGCGGTAGGCCTTATTATGGACCAGCCCCAATTCTTTCATGGCGTATAAAATGCGCCGATGGACCGGCTTTAAACCGTCCCGCACGTCCGGGAGGGCGCGTCCGACGATCACGCTCATGGAATAATCTATGTAGGAGGATTTCATCTCCTCTTCTATATTACGGGGTACGATATTTTCCTTAAATGCTTCCGCCATTTAATCTCTTCTCCTCGAAATTAATAATATTTAAATATCCAGGTTCCTTACTTCCAGCGCGTGGGCTTCGATGAAATTCTTGCGCGGCTCGACTTTATCGCCCATCAGGGTGGTGAAGATCATGTCGGCCTCCACCACGTCCTCCAGGGTCACTTTGAGCAGGCGGCGATTTTGCGGATTCATGGTGGTTTCCCACAATTGCTCCGGGTTCATTTCGCCGAGACCTTTATACCTTTGTACGGTCATGCCCTGGGTGCCAATCTTGTTAATAACGCCGATCATTTCTTCAAAACCATAGATATCCGTTATTTCCCCTTCGTTTTTCAGGCGGAACAGGGGTTGTTTCTTATTCTCATCCTCGGCTATCTGATAAGCGCTCAGGTCCACTTCTGTTTTTTCCAGTTTCGTGACTATCTCGTTCAATTTCGCTATTTCCCACAGGTCTTTGACTTCCAGCCCCATTTCTTCAGGGGTCATCTCGATCGCTATGTCCGGGGAAACCTCTTTTTTCTCTTTAAAATAGTTGATTTTAAAATTCTTCCATTCTTTTTCCGAATAAAGGAATTTTTCTTCTTTTTCCGTTTTAATTTTGTAAAGCGGCAGTTTTTCCTTGTTGCGCATGTCGATAAAATCATTCCAGCTGATGCCTTTGCGCTGCAGCTTGCGGGTCAGGTTGTCGATTTCCTTCAGGCTTTTGCAGATCTGCATGATCTGCTCTTCCGTATATTCAAGGACTTCCTTACGGCCTTTCATCTTGAACAATTTCACGCCTTCCAGTCCCTGTTCCAGCACGAAGTTATAAAGCTGCTCTTCCGTTTCCAGGTACATTTCCTTTTTGCCTTTTTTTACTTTATACAAAGGCGGCTGGGCGATATAAACGTGGCCGCGTTCCACCAGCACCTGCATTTGCCGATATAGGAAAGTCAGTAACAACGTGCGAATATGGGCTCCGTCCACGTCCGCGTCGGTCATCAGGATGATCTTGTGATAACGCAGGTCGTCGATCTTGAATTCCTCTTTACCGATGCCGGTTCCCACCGCGGTGATCAGGGTGCGTATTTCTTCATTAGCCAGGATCTTGTGCAGCTGCGCTTTCTCCACGTTCAGGATCTTGCCTTTCAGCGGCAGTATCGCCTGGAACGCCCGGTTCCGGCCCTGTTTGGCCGATCCGCCCGCGCTGTCTCCCTCTACTATATATAATTCGCACTTGCTTGGGTCTTTCTCTGAACAGTCGGCCAGTTTCCCAGGCAGGCTGGCGGAGTCCAGGGCTCCCTTCCGGCGGGTAAGCTCCCTGGCTTTGCGAGCGGCCTCACGCGCCAGGGCGGCGGTTAAGGTTTTATCAATTATCTTGGAAGAGATCGAAGGGTTCTCTTCCAAGAAACTGGCCAGCTTGTCGCCAACGATGGTTTCCACGATTCCTTTTACATCAGAATTACCCAGCTTGGTCTTGGTCTGCCCTTCAAATTGGGGATTGGATAACTTAATGCTGATCACGGCGGTCAGGCCTTCTCTAACGTCTTCGCCGCTTAAATTTATGTTCTTATCTTTTATATTTTCTTTCTTCTTAATATAATCGTTTATGACCCTGGTCAAGGCCGATTTGAACCCGACCAGATGCGTGCCGCCCTCTATGGTATTTATGTTGTTAACAAAAGAAAAGATATTTTCTGCATAACCATCATTATATTGCAGCGCTATATCCAGGATTATTTTGCCCATGTCATGAGTTTCCGGATTGATCTCTATGTCTTTCTCTTTAGTGAAATAAACCGGCTCGGGATGCAACGGGTTTTTATTGGCATTCAAGTATTTCACAAAGGAAATGATCCCGCCTTCGTAGCAGAAAGTATGCTGTTTATCCGTGCGCTCATCTAACAGATTGATGCGAGTGCCGGCGTTCAGGAACGCCAGTTCTCTTAACCGGTTGGCTAATATATCGTAACTAAAAATCGTCTCTTCAAATATTGTGTCGTCCGGAACAAAAGTGATCTTGGTGCCCTGTTCTTCGGTGGCCCCTAAGGCTTTCAACGTGGTGATAGGCACGCCGCGCTCATAAGTTTGTTTATAGGCTTTCCCTTCGCGGTAAACCTCGACTTCCAGCTTGGAGCTCAAGGCGTTAACGCAGGAAACGCCAACGCCGTGCAGTCCGCCGGATACCTGGTATGATTTATTATCAAATTTGCCGCCGGCATGCAGTTTGGTCATGACTATTTCCAGGGCGCTCTTATCTTTGAATTGCGGATGTTTTTCCACCGGAATGCCCCGGCCGTCATCTTCCACTGTCAGGCTGCCGTCGTTATGGACAATAACGTCAATGTTCTTACAATACCCCGCCAGAACTTCGTCGATACTGTTATCTACCACTTCTTCCACTAAATGGTGCAACCCCAGCGATCCGGTTGAGCCGATATACATGGCCGGCCGTTTCCGTACCGGATCCAATCCTTCCAGCACCTTGATCGAGCTGGCGTCATAATTACCGTTAGCAGCTACGTTTTTTGCTTTGGCTGCGGCCACTATTCTTCCTCCTTTAAGCTCATTCCTTAATATCTCCTGTGCTTAATTTAATCTCTTTTACTATTTTTTTCTTAAGTTTCCGGTTCATGACTTCTTTAATTTCTTCCTGCATCAACTTAATCTGCTGCAGCCAGACCGAAGAATCTACTTTTATGCGCAATTTGCCGTCGGTCAGCGCGATCAATTTGGCGTGCTTAGCCGCGTTCTTGAACGTATTTTGCCAGCAGGAGGCAATGATCTGTCTCTCCGCCAGCCCGCTGGCGTCCAGTATAGACCTAACCAATCCGCTTATTTCTTGTATTTTATGCTGTTTGGTCTGTCGCATTGACCCGCACGCATTCATTGCCGCTGACCCGGAACACCTGGTTAGGCGTCGGCAGGTTCTTTATCCTGTCCAGATCGGTCGCAGTCAAAAACACCTGCTCCGTTTCCTGGAAATAACTCAGCACTTTGCGCTGAGTGTTTTCATCTATTTCCGCGAAGATATCATCGGCCAGGATTATCGGTTTCTGCTTCTTGTCTTCTTTTATGATCTCTGCCTGGCTCAATTTTAGCACATAGGCGGTAAGGGTTTGTTCTCCCTGGGACCCGAATAACCGCAGGTGCACGTTCTTCTTGTCCTTTTCCACCCCGATCTCCACGTCGTCGCGCTGCGGCCCCACCAATGTGCGGGCCTGTTTTACTTCCTCGCCCTGTATCATCAGCCACAAGTTGGCCCAGGCTTTCGGGTCTTCCGGGCAATTAGTCTTATAATCCAGTTTTATATTTCTTACGCTGTCAGGATTAAGTCTCTGCAACAGCCCGTTAGCTATTTCCTGAAGCCGCTGTATTATTTCCCGGCGTTTTTTTGTGATGAATCCGGAAACTTCCTCCAGACTCTGGTTCCAGACTGTCAGGGTGTCCTGTTTTTGTCTCTCATCCCTTATCTGCCGTAGGATCTCGTTCCGGGAGATCAGTATCTTTTTCAGTTTTAGCAGTTGATAGCTGTATTCCGGCTCGATGGCCAACAGGCACTGATTTAAATAGGCTCGCCGCAGTACCGGTTCGCCGCTTATCAGTTCCCCGTCTTTATTGGTTAACAGCACTTCCGGGACAGCATTCCTGAGTTCGCCCGGCCCGTTGAGATTTTTTTTATCCAGTTGTATCTCTTTATCCCGGTCTGAGTTCAGCCCGATCCCTACGCGCCGGAGGCCGTTGCCATTATCCACTTCTCCCCTGATATAGGCCTCAGTTTCGCCCCAACGAATGATCTCCTGCTCGTTCATCACCCGGATAGAGCGTCCCGTGTGCAAAAAATATATAGCTTCCAGTAAATTACTCTTGCCGGAACCGTTAGGCCCGATAAAGAGATTGATCCCCGGAGCAAAGTTTAATTCAATTTTTTCATAGTTGCGTATATTCTGTAACCCCAATGATTTTAAATACATACCTACAGCCGCATCGGCATTATGACATAGAGGTACTCTTCCCCGCTCTTGGGTTTGATCACGCCGGGGCTCATGGCATTGCTTAGCTCAACTTCTATCTGTCCGGCTTTGATAACTTTGAGCACATCCATTAAATACTTGGGATTATACGCTGTTTCCAGGTTCGCGCCCTTATAATCGATCTCGAGTTCTTCTTGCGCCTCCCCTAATCCTTGGGCCATGGAAGAGATAATTAATTTCTCTTTGATAAACTGCAGTTTCACCGACTCCGCCTTTTCCGGAGACAACAGGGATACTCTTTTCACCGCATTTAACAGTTTTTCCGTATCCAAGGTCACGCTGGTGCTGTGATCTTTGGGAATAACCTGCTTATAATTGGGGAATTTCCCCTCCACCAGGCGCGATACCAACACGGTAGAATCTAATTTTAAAGCGATCTGGTTTTCCGTAAGCTCTATTTTCACCAGGTCCTTATCCCCGGTTTCCTTTTCCCCTATCAGGCGGCTGGCTTCACGCAAGGCCTTAGACGGCACTATAACATCCAGTTTGTTTTTACCCTGTTTATCCAGTTTGCCACCATTAATATAGGATAACCGGCGCCCATCCGTAGCTATCATTTCCATATTGCCGTTGCTGGTTTGTACCAGGACCCCGGTTAAAATATACCTGGTTTCATCATTAGAGATGGCAAAAATTGTCTTTTGGATCATTTCTTTAAGCAACCCGGCGGAAATAGTGAAAGCATTATCCTCTTTAAAATCAGGAATAATAGGGAATTCGTCTTTTGGCAAGCCCATTATCTTAAAGATTATTTTGCCGCAGGATAGTATGATCTTATATTCATTGGTCACTTCCAGCTGTATATCCTGGTTGGGTAATTCCCTTACTATATCAAATAATATCTTGGCTGGTATGGTAATAGAGCCTTCTTTTAGTATTTCTGTGGGGATCTCCGTTTTAATACCAACTTCAAGGTCTGTGGCGGCTAATTTTAATTTATCTTTTTGGGTTTCTAATAAAATATTTGATAATACCGGTAAACTAGCTCGTGATGAGATGATCGCTTGGACGCTTTGAACCCCTTTTAGTAAATCTGCCTGGGAGCATACGATCTTCATACTTTCCTCCTTTTAATATATATAACTTATATACAAAGCAGTAACAATAATATTAATAAGCGCTCAAATATGTTGATAAGCGGCAAAAGCTTTGATAAATATACAAAAGACATTAGTTTTAAAAAGTTGATAAAGACCTGTTTTATGAACACTGTTAGAAAAAAAACCAAATAAACCGTCTTACTAACAGAAAAGCCAAGTTACTCATATCTTATTCTTTATCTCCATTATGATCTTATTTATCAAAGCCGCGAAAAACGGGTCAGTGTTGACCTTCCCGCTGATTTTTTCGTACGCATACAGTACGGTGGTATGATCACGACCGCCAAAAGCCGCTCCGATCTCAGGCAAAGACAACTCAGTCAGGCTGCGAGCTAAATACATGGCGATCTGACGGGGATAAGCGATGGCATCGGTTCTTCTTCTGCTTACCATATCCCGGATGTCGATGTTGAACTGGCGCGCGACCACCTTTTGAATTTGTTCAATGGTCACGTTCGGCTCTAATTCTCTGGCCGGGACCAGGTCCCGCAGGATTTCTTCCGCCAGATCCAGGTTAATCCGCCTGCCGGTAAGAGAGGAAAAGGCTACGATCCTGATCAAAGCCCCTTCCAACTCGCGAATATTAGATTTGATCCTGGTAGCAATGAACATTAAGACATCATCCGGAACGCTAACCTTCTCCACTTCCAGCTTACGGCGCAATATAGCTATCCTGGTTTCAAGGTCAGGCGGCTGGATATCGGTAACCAGGCCCCATTCAAAACGCGAGGTGAGCCGTTCTTCCAGATCTGGAATCTCTTTAGGCGGCCGGTCGCTGGAAAACACCAGCTGCTTATGGGTTTCATAAAGAGCGTTAAAAGTATGAAAAAACCCTTCCTGGGAACTATTTTTACCGCCAAAGAACTGTACGTCGTCAACCAGCAGCACATCCACATTGCGGTATTTGGTCCGGAATTCGGTTGGCTTGGAATACCGGATAGAATCGATGAATTCATTAACGAAATGTTCGCTGGTGATATATAGAAGGCGTAAATTAGGATAATTGGTCTTAATAAAATGGCCTATACAGTGTAACAAATGGGTCTTTCCTAACCCTACGCCGCCATAAATAAATAGCGGATTATAAGCTTTACCGGGCTCTTTGGCCACAGCTTGTGAGGCCGCCTGGGCAAAACGGTTACTGGGACCGATAACAAAAGTCTCAAAAGTATATTTTGGATTAAAACGCGGATCATCGAACTTTGTTTCCGTGTTAGTGGTCGGCAAAGGCTCAATAGCTTCCTTTTTGATCTGGCCCGCCGGGTCCTGGTAAGCGGAAGAAATATTAAATTTTAAAGAAACCTGGGTTTCAGCGTCGATATGTTTCGAAAAAACATCGACGGTTTGCCGTAAAAGGTGTTCTGTCAGCCATTCCTGGAAAAACTTGTTAGGTACCTCCAGATTCAGCACCCCACCCTCAAAAGAGACGTACTTTGTAGGCTTTACCCACAGATCAAAAACCTCTTCTTCCAAAGAGCCTTTTAGATCATTTATTGTCGATTCCCAAGCTTCTTGCGGAGTTATTGCCATACTAAAGGAGCCCCTATAAAAAATGTTATCCACAGAATTATTCACAATTGTGGATAAGTTGGTTCTTTTCTATATAATGTAGTGCTTTTGGCCAAATCCTAATTGTAGGGTAAATGGAACGCGCTATTCTCAGCACAGGCATATTTTACTAAAAAAGCAATAATAAGTCAAGAAAAAAATAATGTGAATAATAACCATATAAAGAGCATAAATATGCAGATTATCGCTTGACAATTAATGCTAAATGGGGTATATTAGCACATTGTTAAAAGCAAGTTACTTCTTAGGAGGAACAATGCTACCTACATTTAGACCCAATAATCGTAAACGCAAAAAAACCCACGGTTTCAGGAAGCGGATGAAAACCCGCGGCGGACGCCGGGTCCTGAAAGCTCGTCGACAAAAAGGAAGAAAAAAATTAACGGTATAAAATGTCCCTTGCTTTTACCCTAAGCCGTCTGGAACGGCTCAAAAAGAAAAAAGAATTCAGCGATGTATATAATACAGGCAAGCGTTATAGCGCGCCCTGGTTTATCATGTATTTTAAAAAAGCCCCGGGGCCTGGCCCGGAAGGTTCTAAGCTTGGAATCGTAGCTTCGCGCAAGGTTGGCTCGGCCCCTCAGAGAAATTACCTGAAACGGGTCTTGCGTGAGGCCTACCGGCAGAATAAACACCGGCTAAAAAGTCCCACCCTGATAGTTTTAGTCCTGAAACCGGCGGCGCGGAAAATTACCGGAGCCATGCTCCAGCCGGCATTTATCGACCTTTGCCAGAAAGCGCATCTAATATAAGCATGCTAGCCAGAAAAACAGTTATTGCCCTAATTAAGATATATCAAGCTTTTTCTCGCTTTTTCCCTCGAGCGTGCCGGTTCACCCCTTCCTGCTCGCAATATTGCCTGGAGGCGGTGGAAAAATACGGGGTCGCCCGAGGTTGTTTTTTAGGGGTGAAACGGATCCTGAAATGCCACCCTTTTCATCCAGGTGGTCATGATCCAGTAAAATAAAAGGAAAAAAAATGGAAAAAAGAGCTTTAATAGCAACGTTTTTATCAATGCTGGTTATCGTGACCTTTATGTATTTAATGCCCGCTGGCACACCGCCCCCTGCCACCAAGACGCCTGCCGCGACCGCGACCAGCTCCAATCTCGCCCCCGAGGCTATCAGTACCCCGGTTACGCCTAAAAATACCGGTGAAAAAACAATCTTAATTGACACTCCTAATAATAAGGTCGCCATCAGCACCAGAGGAGCTTCCCTGCTGAGCTGGCAGATCAAAGATAAAGATAATAAATGGCTGACCATGATCTCCAGCAACACTTTGAATGGGAAAAAACCGCTGGCTTTACTGACTGGCCAGGAACCATTCTTGTCAGAGATGGAATATAATACGGGCCAGGAAAGCCTGCAGGTCTCAGCTGGCGAAACCAAGACCCTGTCCCTGACTATCCAATTAGCCAATGGCTTGGAGATCACCAGGCAATATATTTTCAAGGGCGAAGGTTATTTACACAGCACCGTCGCTATTTTTCAGAATAAAGGGAACGCTCCCATCAAAATCCCGGGATATACTTTAAGCTGGGGCCCGGGACTAAACCCCTTAAATAGCAAAGCCGAAACCAATAATGCCGAGGCCTGGATCGACGGGAAATTCCAAAAAGGCGTAAAACCCGCCGGGCAGAATGGCGTGGTTTCCTGGGTCACCTTGAGCAGCCAGTATTTTGCCGCGACCTTGTTACCCGCGCAAACTATTTTCGAGGGTGTGGTAAGCGATAAAAACCAGGACAAAAAGATTAGCGTCGGACTAGTGCAAAAAGAATACATCCTGGCGCCGGGAGAAACCAAGAAAGATGCGGTTGACCTGTATATCGGCCCTAAGGAATATAAGACCCTGAAGACAATAGCACCCAATCTGGAACGTATCGTCGGCTTTGGCCCCAGTGAAAAGCTCTGCTATTACGTGCTTAACGGCATTAACGGTATGGTGCACAATTATGGCTGGGCGATAGTAATATTGACCCTGATCCTGCAGATAATATTGCTGCCCCTGACTTTAAAGAGCTATCGCTCCATGAAAGAAATGCAGCGTGTGCAACCCTTAATGAAGCAATTGCAGGAAAAGTATAAAGATGACGCCAAAAGACTAAATATAGAGATAATGAACCTGTATAAGGCGCATAAAGTCAATCCCTTTGGCGGCTGTCTGCCGATGCTGCTGCAAATGCCCATCCTGTTCGCCTTATATAACACCATTAGATATACGATTGAGCTGCGTCAAGCCCCCTTTATTTTCTGGATAAAAGACTTGTCTCTGCCGGATACAGTGACGGCTATTGCCGGTATTAATATAAACATCCTGCCACTGGTGATGGGTATTTCCATGCTGCTGCAACAGAAGATGTCCAACGTGGATCCTCAGCAGGCCAAGATGGTAATGTTTATGCCGATAATTTTTACGTTTTTCTTTTGGAACGTGCCCAGCGGCCTGGTTTTATACTGGTTCATCAACAGTATTGTTTCCATGGCTGGGCAGTACCTTTTTATCCATAAGCGGGAAGCCAAAGTTGAAGTGGTAAAATAAGCAGGCATACGAGGAGCGGTTAAAATGAAAGAGATCGAAGTAGAAGGGAAAACCGTAGAGGAAGCAATACAAAAAGCTTTAACCGAACTAAAAGCCAAGCAGGACGATGTAGAGGTAAAAATCATTGACGAGGGCAAGGCGGGATTATTCGGCTTGATGGGTGGAGCGCCGGCCCGAGTGAAGGTTATAATGAAAGAAACGGAAGAAATTAAGGCGGGTGGCGGCGAACTGGCGATCAAGGCGCGCGAAATCGTTAATAATATATTAACCAAGATGGAAATAGACGGAGACACCTGCATTGAACATAAGCCGGAGCATATTGTTATCAGCATAGAAAGCCTCGACAGCGCGCTGCTGATAGGGAAGAAAGGGCAGACCCTGGAAGCTCTGCAGTATATTGTTAACCTGATGGCTAACCGGATGATCAAGGCCGGACTGGTTAAAGACGTAGCTATTGAAGATAAATATAAGATAGTGGTAGACACCGAAGGGTACCGTGGCCGTCGTGAAGAGGCTTTAATAAAACTGGCTCTTAGCCGGGCGGAAAAAGTACGCCTGTCCGGCGCCAAGGATGTCCTGGAGCCGATGAGCGCGCATGACAGGAGAATAGTGCACCTGGCCTTAAAAGAAACCACCGGGGTGCGCACAGAGAGCGAAGGGGAAGGCGCCTTTAGAAGGATCGTTATCATACCTGACTAAAAATAGTCAGGGACCATATATAAATGGCCCTTGCGGCAGAATATGCTGCAAGGGTTTTTTTATTGCTTTTAAGGCATATTTGGTATAAGATATTTTACTAATGAAGAAAACACCAAAGGCTATAACTTACCTGTCGGACACTATCGCGGCCATTGCCACGCCTTCTGGCAGCGGCGGGCTGGGCGTGATCAGGATCAGCGGCCCCGAAGCGCCTAAAATATTGGCGCAAATATTTGAAACCACCGACAGAATATCTGTGGCCAATATGGCTACACATAAATTATATTACGGTAAGATAAATAAGGGCGCGGCCGCTGGCGAAGCGGTCTTAGCGGTCATCATGCGCGCGCCTCATTCTTATACCCGGGAAGAAACAGTAGAGCTCTATGGCCATGGCGGGTCCCTGATCTTAAAAAGCATACTCGGGGCGATAACCGCGGCCGGATCCAGGCTGGCCGAACCAGGTGAATTCACCAAAAGAGCATTCCTGAACGGTAGAATTGACCTGAGCCAGGCGGAGGCCGTAGCCGATATTATATCTGCCAAGACGGAGGCCGCGCTAAAAATAGGGCTGGAGCAGCTAGAGGGGAAATTATCTAACAAGATAAAAGAAGTAAAGGGCGATTTAACGGAAATATTGGCGCAAATGGAGGCAAATATAGATTATGCGGAAGAAAAACTGGAAACCATGACGAGAAATGAAGTGGTAACCCGCATAAAAAACAACAAGGCGGAATTAGAAAAGCTAATTGAAACGTATGATAAGGGCAAGATAATTAAAGAGGGGATACGAGTCGCTATTATCGGCAAGCCAAATGTGGGCAAATCCAGCCTGCTTAATTGCCTGTTGAGAGAAGAAAAGGCCATCGTTACGGAGCTGCCTGGAACCACCAGGGATATAGTAGAGGATGTAATTAGTATAAAAGGGCATCTGATACGGCTGATGGATACGGCTGGACTAAGAAGCTCAAACAATAAAATAGAAAAGATTGGCCAGGAGAGAACCAAAAGAGCGATAGAGAAAGCGGATATATTGCTCTGGGTTGTCGACGGTAATAGGCCGCTGTCAAAAGAAGACAAAGCCATAGGCCCAAAGCTTATAGGTAAAAATTATATAGCCATCTTGAACAAGAGAGATCTCCCCGCCGTGATAAAAGGGCCTGAGCTCAAGGCTCTTGGCGTTGATAAAGCCATAGGGTTCAGTGCATTAAAAGGCACAGGACTGGGCGCCCTGGAACAGGCGATAATCAAACAAGCGCTAAAAAGCCGGGTAGGTGGTGGTTTACCGGAAAACAGCATCATTACCAGCCAAAGACACTTTTTGGCGCTGAAACAGGCAATTAAACGCCTTGCAGAAGCATTAATTGATGCCGGCAGGGATGCAGGGGAGGAGTTTATAGCCCCGAACTTAAGAGCGAGTATTGAAAACTTGGGAGAAATAACCGGGGAACGTATAGGCGAGGACGTATTAAATATAATATTTTCCAGGTTCTGTATTGGCAAATGATTTGCGCTTGAAATATCAGGAGGCAATATGGCAAAGGTAAAAGTTGGGTTGGCTTTGGGCGGAGGAGGGGCCAGGGGGCTTGCACACCTTGGAGTACTGCAGGTTCTTGAGGAGGAAAAGATTCCCATAGATGTAATTTCCGGTACAAGCATGGGGGCAATAATCGGGGCTCTGTACGCGTATAATCCTGATATTAACACTGTTATGACTAAGGTTAGAGCTTGCGTAGAGACCGGATCATTCCGGGCATTAATGTTTGACCTGAATAAGGAGAAAGACCGGGAAGGTCTTTTATATAAGTTTAGCGGTTTCATAAAGAGAGCGTATTTAAGCACGATCATTAAAACCAGGTTGAGCGTAATTTCGAAGGATAGGATAGAAAACGTCATTAATGAATTACTACCCGATATAGAGATAAGAAAGCTGGGCATTCCCTTTGCCGCCACTGCAACCAATCTTTTCAAAGGTGAAGAAATCGTCATAGAAGACGGCCCATTAAGAAAGGCTGTACTTGGCAGTGCCAGTATCCCAGGGATATTGCCTCCTGTGGAATGGAACGGGGACCTGATAGCAGATGGCGGTTCAGTAAGCGAGTGTCCCATTAACGGGTGTCGCAAGCTTGGGGCAGATATAGTCATTGCGGTAAATGTAAAGAGCAGGAAGCGATATCTAGACAAACTCGATAATGGCCTGGAGGTTATATCCAGGGCCAACTATATAACTGGTACTAAGCTGAACGATCTTAACCTGTTAGCCGCGGATATAGTAATAAACCCGGCAGTAGGTAATATTCACTGGGCTAATTTTAAGAGAATTGACTATTGCGCCAAAAGAGGGGAAAGGGCAGTATGGTCAAAGCTTGAGCAGATCAAAGAAACTATCAGGAAGGCAAGATTCAAGAGGTTTATAGGCCAAATATTCAAATAATGGGTAAAAAATGTTTCACGTGAAACATTTTTGGGGTAATTTCAATGGGAACAGAGCAGGAAATGCTTAGGGAGGCAATAAAGTCTATAGGCTTGAGCCTAACAAATGAACAGGAAAGAGCGTTCATGGACTATTTAGGTCTTTTACAGGAAAGGAACAGCCAATTTAATCTTATTTCCAATAGCGAAACCGAAGAAATTATATGGAAGCACTTTATAGACTCCTTAGCGGTGCACCAACAATTTAAAGAAACTATATCTGGGAGTAAGGATATTACGCTGCTTGATATAGGTTCAGGAGCTGGATTCCCCGGGATACCGATAAAGATAGTCTTTCCTGATCTTCAGCTGGTTATAATAGAGGCGACCAAGAAGAAAACAGAATTTCTTCAGGAAATAGTTGAAAAGCTAATGTTGGACAAAGTAAGCGTAATTTGGGGTAGATCAGAGGAATATGCTCACCATCCAGTGTACAGGGAGAAGTTTGATATAGTAGTTAGCCGGGCAGTAGCCGAGATGAATACATTGGTTGAGTTAGCGTTACCTTTTATTAAGTCTGATGGATATTTTGTTGCTTACAAAGGACCTAAAGGAAAACAAGAGCTGGAAGGAGCTAGGCAAGCTATAATAGAGTTGGGAGGAGAGGAAGAAAGGTTCATAGAGATTGGTATAAAGGATTTTATACGGACCTTCATTTTCATTAGAAAAAAGCAGTCCACCCCTCAAAAGTATCCAAGAAAGTCAGGGATTCCACAAAAAAGGCCATTATAAGCCAAAAAATGTTTCACGTGAAACATTTTTGGCTGTTCTAAGTGCAAATCATAGTTTCACGTGAAACAATATGTGCTAAAAGCCATGTTTCACGTGCAACAAACTATAGGAGCCATAATGAAATCACGTAAAGAACGGGTCAAAATCCTACTGCTCATAGTTTTAGTAAGCATTCTATTGGTTTATATTGGCCATATAGCCTACCTTAACAACCGCATAAAGGAAATGCAAGCCCAGAATATGGAGATCATGGATCAGATGAGGATTCTGTATGAGTTGGAGAAACACGCGGAATTCAATGTGGATTCTAACTTTGGGATGGAAGTCCCGGAGATCAGCGAGGCAAGCTATTGCAGTAAGGAAACCGACCACTTCAAGATATATGCCCATAATAATGAAGTTTGCGAAGACATAGGAGATTCTATTGAGGGTGTCTATGATAGAATAATCGAAGATCTTAGTTTCAAAATTCAGGCCAATAAAAAGATAAAGATATTTATATTTAAGAACGAGGACGAATACAGGTCAAAGATCAGACAACCCATGTGGTCAGTGGGCAGGGCCATCTATAATAAGAATAGCTTCTATTCATTTGAAGGGGTGAACTTAACTGGCCTGATACCTCATGAGATAACACATATGTTGCTGTATAATTATATGGGTAGGCAATACGACCCAATAACCATGAGGTGGTTGTCCGAAGGGCTAGCTACCTATGAAGAACGCAAAGTAGTTCATAGTAGTCTTATCATCAGCCTGGAAAATAGGATGACGGAGTTAAGAAATGGTGGATACTTTCCTTTCAGAGAGCTTATTAAGGCGGATATTTTGAAGCAAGGCAAGACGACCATGATCAACCTGTGGTACGCGCAATCTCTTAGTACTGTTGAATTTATGATACATAAGCTGGGGAGGGCTAAATTTAACGAATTCTGCCTAAGTTTAAAAAAAGAAGACAATGTGGAGAAGGCACTACTGAGCACCTACAAAAACCAGTTTAAAAGCCTGGATGATTTCCAGGATCAATGGTATAGGTACATAAAAGAGCGGTAAGCATAAAATTTTGCTTGCATTATTTATTGGTGTTTGTTAAAATGAACACGAATCGATCAGAGTAATTTACAGGGGTGGTAATGAGCCAGGTTATTGCTGTAGCCAATCAAAAAGGTGGGGTAGGTAAAACAACAACCGCTATTAATCTATCCGCCTACCTTGCGCAGCAGGGACAGGAAACACTACTGATTGATATGGATCCACAGGGTAATAGCACCGCTGGTGTAGGCGTTGATAAAAATGACTTGAAAAGCACCATATATAACGTACTAATAGAAGAAACCCTCATCGAAGATGCAATTGTGCCAAGCGATGTCGATTGGCTGGACGTCGTTCCCGCAAATATACACCTGATTGGGGCAGAGATTGAATTAGTAAACGTTCTGGCCCGTGAAACCCGCCTGCGTAAGGCTCTGGAAAAACTAAATAGCGTATACAAGTACATAATCATAGATTGTCCGCCTTCACTGGGGTTATTGACCGTTAACAGTTTAACCGCTGCTGATTCAGTGATAATTCCGATGCAATGCGAATATTACGCGCTGGAGGGGCTGGGGCAGCTACTCAACACCATTGAACTGATCAGGAAGAACCTGAATCCGGATCTTAAAGTGGAAGGGGTTTTGTTAACTATGTATGATTCACGGGTTAACC
The DNA here is from genome assembly GCA_003153935.1 of Elusimicrobiota bacterium. GTDB lineage: Bacteria > CAYTYR01 > UBA6262 > UBA6262 > UBA6262 > Fen-1174. The sequence continues at coordinate 105,810 of PMCA01000011.1, read as the reverse complement.
TATCCGGGCAAGTAGTGGATGAGGTGCGGAAATATCTCAAGAGCAAGGTTTATACCACAGTAATCCCCAGGACGGTCAGGCTCTCGGAAGCTCCCAGCCACGGGAAACCTATTTTGCTGTATGACCCTCATTCTAAGGGGGCGGTGGCGTATGCCGAACTGGCCAAAGAAGTTATCGGCCACAGGCATGGGGAAGAACAGGTAAAGAGTCCGACCATTGAGGAAACTTCTGAAGCAATATCCGAGGGCGTTGACGAGGATGCTACCGCAGAGGCGGTGCCGGCAGTTACCGGAGAAAATCACCAGGAATAATTCAGGAAAATAAATTGAGGAGGCAAAGATGCATAAAGCTCTGGGTAAGGGATTGGAAGCGCTAATACCGGGAGTAACGCTAAGCGATGGCGATGTAATTATTAATGATAGTATCAGCCATGTCAGGCTGGACAATATCATACCTAACAAATATCAGGCCAGGCATTATTTTAATGAAGAGAAAATTACCGAACTGGCCAATTCCATAAAGACCAGCGGCCTGGTCCATCCCTTACTGCTGCGGAAGTGTGAAGGCGGATACGAACTGATCGCCGGGGAACGCAGATGGCGGGCGGCCAAGGCGGCCGGGTTGTCAGATGTGCCAGCCATAATTAAAGACGTCAACGACGCGGAAATGTTCGAATTATCATTAGTGGAAAACATCCAGCGCGAAGACCTGAATCCTTTAGAGGAAGCCGAAGCCTATAAGCAGTTAATGGATAATTTCAATCTGAGCCAGGAAGACCTGTCCAAGAGGATAGGCAAAGATCGTTCATCGGTTGCCAATATGTTGCGTTTACTTAAGTTGCCCAGCGAAGTTAAAAGCCAGATCCTGAACGGGAATCTTTCAGCAGGACATGCCAAAGCGATTATGGGGCTGGAAAGCTTTGAGGACCAGGAATCAATGGCCAAAAGAATATTCGGTGAAAAACTGAGCGTGCGGGACACCGAGGAAGTGGTAAAAAAACTCAGGAAAATAGATATTACCACCACCAAGCACAAAAATGTCCATGTGCTGGAGGCGGAGGAAGAATTGCAGCGCATTTTGGGCGCCCATGTCAATATTAAATACCGTCGGGGAAAAGGCAAGATTGAAGTGAAATTCTATTCCGATGACGATCTGCAAAGAATAATGAACGTAATGAAGGGCGTTAGATAAAAACAGTTCATAGTTGATAGTCCGTCCCGATCTGATCGGGACTCGTAGTTGATAGAAAAAACGAAGCGCTAATCGAAAAGACTAGCGCTTTATTTTTTTGCTTATTCTATTAACTATCAACAATCAACTATCAACTCGCTAAGGTGTTACGGTAATTATTTGCCTGGCTTGCTCCGGATATTTGGCTATGAATATAAGTTCATCATTGGTTAATGGTTTCTGCGTATGGACATTTGCATAGCGGACCATCTCCAATATCTTGGTCGCTTCCTTATCATCCTTGAATTCTACTTCCAATTTGCCGTAGACGTTACGGAAGCCTTTAATACCGCTATATTCCCCGGCGACTATCTGGCGTCCGGTCTCTATTATCTCCGGTTCGCCGCGACCCAAAACCTCATAGTCGTACAATTCATAATTGCGGCGGTCCTTCAAGGCGCCGTCCGCGTGTATGCCTGATTCATGAGCGAACGCATTGGCTCCTACGCCAGGTTGGTTGATCGGTATAGGAACGCCAAAAGCGTAAGAAGCGTATTTAGCTATCTTCCAGGCCTTGGAAAGATTGATACCGTCACTCAAGCGGTATTTTTCGCTGAAACTGCTGGCATATTTGATCGCCAATAGGACAGAAACCAGGTCGGCATTACCTGCCCGTTCGCCCATGCCATTTACCGTGGTATTAATATAAGCGTCAACCCCGGCGTCAATGGCCGCCTTAGCTCCGGCAACGGAAGTTCCTACCACCATACCCAGATCGTTGTGACAATGTAATTCAATCGGCATTTTTGTGGCCAGGGCTAGTTTCTTAATGCGCTCATATATAGAAAAGGGGTCATCATACCCCAATGTATCGCAGTAACGCAGTCGATCAGCGCCGGCCAGCTTGGCGGCATAGGCGAATTCCAATAAATAATCCATCCTGGTGCGTGACGCGTCCTCAGCATTAACGCCGATTCCCTCCGCCCCAAGTTTACGGGCGCGCTTCACGGCCGCGGTCATTTCCTTCAATATACCCTTATGATCGAGTTTACCCTTAAATTTATTGACGATCATTTGGTCGCTGGTAGAAATGGACAGATTCAGGTATTTTGTCTTATGAACTTTGGAGAAAGCGTTCTCTACGTCTTCTACCGTCGCCCTGATCCAGCCGCTCAGGCGGATCGGCGCCAGGTACCCCTTGGCTGCCAGGTCCAGGTTGGCGTTCAGGTAATTAGTTTCATGGCGCGTTACCGGGAAGCCAAATTCGGACTGGAATACGCCCATCTCGTTAAGGTAGATATTCAATATGGTTTTCTGTAACTTGGCCAATCCCAGGCGCGCCGTCTGCACGCCGTCACGATTGGTCACATCGATAATATAAATCTTATTTTGTTTTTGCCGCATAGGCTCCTCTTCCTTAATAGTATTTATTGATCAGTGTTTCAATCCTGTCCAGCCCGGTCTTGATTTTCTCAAAACTGGTGGCGTAGGAAAATCTTACATAATTATCTGCACCGAATGCGGCCCCCGGGACCACTGCTACCCGAGCCTCGTTCAACCAGCATTCCGCTAAAGACAAGGAATCTTTTACCTCAAGGCCTTTGATATTCTTATTAAAAAGCTTTTTTACGTTGGCAAACACGTAAAAAGCGCCATCGGGGTTAAGGCAGGATAATCCTTTTAAGGAATTTACCCTGGCTACCATATAATCCCGTCTTTTCTTGAACTCCTGGCGCATTGTTTCCAGCTCGTTCTGCGGCCCGTTCAGGGCGACGACCGCCGCCTTTTGCACGAAAGAAACCGGGTTGGAAGTAGAATGGTCCTGCAGGTTCGTCATGGCTTTTATGATCTCTTTGCTCCCGGCTGCGTAGCCGATCCGCCAGCCGGTCATAGCATAAGTTTTACTGACCCCATTAATCACCAAGGTCAAGGATTTTAATTTGTCGCTTAAGGAAGCCAGGCTGACCGGCACGACATCGCTGTAGATCAGCTTTTCGTAGATTTCGTCGGAGATCGTCATTATATTATTATCGGCGATGATCCGGCCCAGGGCCTTGATCTCCACCGGGGTATAAACCGTGCCGGTGGGGTTGGATGGGCTGTTCAGGATCAACAGTTTGGTCTTAGGAGAAATTTTCTGCTGCAGCGCTTCCGGTAGTATCTTAAAGCCATCTTTTTCTTTGGTCTTAATGATAACCGGCTTAGCGCCGCTGAGCTTGATCATTTCCAGATAGCTGTTCCAGTACGGTGAGGCCAAAATGGCCTCATCACCCTTCTCGCACAGCACCTGTATAGCGTTATATAAAGAATGCTTAGCGCCGCAGGAAACAATGATCTCTTCGGGAGTATAAACCAACCGATTATCCCGTTGGAATTTGGCGATGATAGCTTCTTTAAGCTCCTTGATACCCGAAGTAGCGGTATATTTAGTAAAACCGGAATTAAGGGCCCTGATCGCCTCCTCCTTTATATAAACGGGAGTGTCAAAATCAGGTTCGCCGGCTCCAAACCCTATCACATCAATGCCCTGGGAGCAAAGCTGGTTAACTTTAGCGGTTATGCCCAGGGTCAAGGAGGGGCTTATTAAGGTGGCCCGTTTAGCTAATACCATTATGCCTGGTCCTCTTTCTTCGGTTCGGCCGATGAGACGACAATTTCTTCAGGCTTGAACCATAAGGCGATCTCCCTCTCAGCGTCTTTAGGGTCGCTGGAAGAGTGTATAACGTTCTCATAAACGCCTTTGGTAGTGATACGGCCATAAGCGCCACGGATGGTGGTAGGATCGGCCTCTTCAGGATTAGTGGCCCCCGCTATCTTTCTCACCCGGTTAATGGCATCCTCGCCTTCGTATACCAGGGCCAGGACCCGCTCATAGTGCGGGCCATGCAATTTCCCCTGTATATATCTTACTAATTCAGTAAAAAAGGGCTTATCCTTAAGGTGTTGATAATGTTGTTCCGCCAGTTCTTTAGAAACACGAACTACCTTGGCTCCCACTATATCCAGCTTGGCCTCGGATAATTTGGTAAGAATATTACCGGTAAGTGATTTTTGCAATCCATCCGGTTTGATCAAAACCAGTGTTTTTTGTACCATGGGATCCCTCGCTATTCAGGATTTTCAGTGAAATGAACTTTTAACATAAAAGTGGCTGTTTGTCAAGGAGAATGACGTAATTTTGGGTTGACTAAAAGGGCGCGGTTGTGGTACATAAACCCATTGACAGGGATGTAAAGTAGAGTTACTTTTATATTGGGGTAATGTTGAAAGTCAATATGCCTCAAGAAAGAGGTTCTACCCTATGTCCTCTGTTATTTATAATTTCATTATCGTGATCGGGGTAGTAATAGCTTCTTTCATTATCTTTAATTCCTTATGGAAAAAAGAAGCCTCGGAAGAAACTGACCAGATACTATCCCAATTAAAGGACGCCCAGGGCAAACTGCGGAATTATTCCGATGAACTTAACGGTTTGCTGGGGCTGATGAGCTCTTTCCATCAACTGAATATCACTCCGACCACTTTGGAGTTGGGCGAGATCGCTAAGTTAGCCCTGGCTAACGCCATTAAGATATTAGGGGCCAAACGAGGATCTTTATTCTTATTTGACAATAAAACCAATCACCTGGAGCTGCGAGCGGTTCTCGGGTTTGATGGCGTAGATACAAATGGGGCGAATTTACCTATAAGCCAGAGGATTTTCAACGAAAGCGGGCAAAAAGGAGACCACTTATCTTCGGGAGAGTTTATAAAACTCGCCTTGGGAGAGGTCACCCCCTTTAACCAAGGCTCCTTTATCAGCGTGCCGTTGAAGATCCAAAACAAAGTTATCGGCATTATAAATGTTAATGATAAAATTGGCGAAGGTCAGTTCGCCCCTGAAGATTTAAGGGTGTTGGCTACTTTGGCCGACCAGACCGCGATCGTCCTGGAAAACCTGAACCTGTACAAAAATTTACAGCAAGTCTACCTGGGTGTAATTAAAACCTTGTCTATGGCCGTAGATGCCAAGGATCACTACACCTATGGACATTCGCAACGGGTTACCGAATATGTGATAAGTATGGCGGAGGAAATGCGGCTTGACCCGGAAATGAAGAAAGTAGCCGAAGCCGCAGCGGTTATCCATGATATAGGAAAGATCGGTATCAGGGAAGAGATCCTGTTAAAGCCCGGACGCCTAACTGACGATGAATTTACCGAGATCAAGAAACATCCGGTTACCGGCAGCGACATGGTAAAGCCGATAGAATTCCTGAGCGCCCTGGCTCCGTTGATTTATTACCATCACCAGCATTATAACGGTGGCGGCTATCCGGATAAGATCACGGGAGAAGACATACCTTTAGTGGCCAGGATGATCACCGTAGCTGATTCCTACGACGCGATGGTCAGCGATCGGCCTTACCGGAAAGGATTACCTGAAGAGACGGCGCTTAAAGAATTGAAACGGTGTTCCGGGACCCAGTTCGATCCTGACCTGGTAACGATATTTTTGAAAATAATTCGCGATAAAAAAGCTAAGATGACATAGTACCGGGGGTGGTTTTATGGCTTGCCCTTTCTTGAAAAAAACCGACACTGATTGTTGCGTCGCTTATCCCGATCGCCCGCTGGTAGTTGACGACCAATATAAGATTAAATATTGCGAAAGCAAGGATTATATATTCTGCCCTACCTTGAGAGAAAAAAAGTAGACAGGACCATAGATGGCATTATTTATCGTAGCGACCCCCATTGGCAACCTGGGGGATATTACTTTTAGGGCGATAGAGACGCTGAAACAAGTATCTCTGATCGCTTGTGAAGATACCCGGTACACCAGGAAACTGCTGGCGCATTTTGACATTCACACTCCGACCACCAGTTTCTACGAATATAATAAGGTAAAAAAACTGGATTACCTTCTTGAGGAATTGGAGCTGGGTAAGGAGATCGCCCTGGTTTCAGATAGCGGCACCCCAGGGATATCCGACCCGGGGTTCCTGATCATAAAGGAAGCGGTCAAACGGAATATACAGATTACGGTGATCCCTGGTCCCTCCGCTGTTATAAGCGCGCTGGTTTTGTCGGGCTTGCCGACCGACAGTTTTGTCTTTGAGGGATTCTTGCCGCGTAAAAAGGGCAAATTGGCCAGAACCCTGGCCGGCCTGGGGCAGTTGGAAAGAACCGTGGTTTTCTATGAATCGCCTTACCGGATCCTGGCAACCTTGAAGATCATGCGCGAGACCCTGGGAGATATTTACGTAGTGATAGCCAGGGAAATAACCAAGCAATTCGAGGAAGTTCTACGTGGAACCCTGACAGAGCTGATCGATAAAATCACTGTCAGGCCGCTAAAAGGAGAGATCGTAGTCTTGTTTAATCCTGCCTATAAACCGTGAAATTCTCCTTGAAACCTGCCACGAAACAATATATAATGTACTAGTCCCATAGGGGACTTTCCATGCGCCCTTAGCTCAGTTGGATAGAGCGACTGACTACGAATCAGTAGGCCACAGGTTCGAATCCTGTAGGGCGCGCTTTTTTTATTCGATGATAAGAACAAATGAATATTTCATGCAAGCAGCGCTTAAAGAAGCCCGCAAAGCGAAGCGAAAAAATGAGGTCCCAATTGGGGCAGTGGCAGTTCTCGACGGGAAAATAATCGCCCGTGGGCATAACTGCCCGATCATGACAACGGACCCCGCTGCCCATGCGGAAATAGTTACCTTGCGTAGAGCGGCCAAAAAGATCGGCAATTACCGTCTCCCCGAGGTCATCCTTTATGTAACCATCGAGCCCTGCGCCATGTGCGCAGGAGCATTGGTAAACGCCAGGGTCAGGGAACTGCATTTTGGAGCCAAAGACCCGAAAGCCGGGGCTTGCGGCAGTGTATTAAATGTGACCGGTAATAAAAAATTAAACCATCGCATTAAGGTTCATGCTGGTATTTTAGAAAAAGAATGCAGAGAGTTAATAAAAGAGTTTTTTAAAGAAAAACGAAAATAGTTACCGGTCTCGCCTGTCCCCCGTGTATTGAAGTCGACAGACTTCAACGGGGGGAAAACCGGAGTAGAGTTGGAAGGGTGGCCGAGTGGTTGAAGGCGCCAGTCTCGCCTGTCCTCCCTGTATGAAGTCGAAGACTTCAAGGGAGGGAAAACTGGATAATAACTTTGGAGGCGTCGCATAGTGGTTGAGTGCACCGGTCTCGAAAACCGGAGTCCGGGTAACCGGACCGAAGGTTCAAATCCTTCCGCCTCCGCCAATAATATAATACCAATATCCTAAATGGAGAGATGGCCGAGTGGTTGAAGGCGTACGCCTGGAAAGCGTATGTGGGGGTGACCTCACCCAGGGTTCGAATCCCTGTCTCTCCGTATTTTTTTGTCCATTTTATTTATCAATTATCCTTGCTTTTTAGCCTCTACTTGGAGTACAATACCCCGTAAATGATACATTGATATAGACGAGATTTAGTGGTATATTTATATTAGGGGAGTAGTTGATCGGCAGGAGGATATATGTTAAAATGCTTCAAAAATAAACGTGGTTTCACCCTGATAGAAATTTGCTTGGGTATCCTGCTTCTTGGCTACTCTATGATCGTAGTAGCGAAATTGTTCGGCTCAGTTACCATGTCGGCCAAAGCCAGTGAATTTGAAACCCTGGCCAGTAACTTTGCCAGGGCGAAAATGGAGGACTTGAAGAACCGGGATTATGACTCTTTGCCGGAAGGGGTCTGGACCTCCGATGTCTGGGCGGTTGATGTTACCAAGGGATTAACCCAGAAGGGGTCCTTGATGTTTAACCGGCAAGTTAAAGTCACTTATATGCAGACGGTGGGCGGAGTATTAACCGCTTCGGCTATAGATCAGGGATTGAAGCAGGTATCGGTAAAAGTGGTGTGGGAAGAACGCGGCGCCCAGCGCAACATGGAATACGTTAGCTTGGTCGCCAGGGGCATTTGACCTAAGGAGGTGGCCTATGAAAAAAAATAAAGGGTTCACCACAGTTTACATGCTTGGGTTTTTACTGCTGATCTTTATGATAGGAAGTACCCTGGTTTTTCTTTCCCACAGCAACAGCAAAAACACCCTGCGTAGCCAAAAATCAGTAGAAGCTCTTTATATCGCCGACGGTGGCATTGAAAAAGCCATCTGGGAGTTCACCAATAATGATGCCTATATAGGAGAGAATAATACTCCGTTAGGCGTAGGGTCATTCAGCGTGGCAGTTACCCAGCTAACCAGCAGCCGCTACCAACTCTTTTCTACCGCCTTAATGAACAGTACCAGCATTAATGTTACGAAGAAGATAAAAGCGGTAATTGAAAAAGATCCTATTTCGCGGGTCTTTGATTATTGTTACTTCATTAATAACTGGGGCTGGTATTGGGGCCATGATATTACAGCCTATGGCGACGTTCGTTCCAACGGGCGTTTTGATTTTGTTGATGGGCCCAAGGTGGAAGGGGATATCTATGCCGGAGCAGAAATAGATGACCATGGTACTCCAGTCCGCGGTCTGGGTGGGAATCCGGCGCATCAACATGAATTTTCTGAACAGTTACCAATGCCTAATCTCCAGTCTCTGGATTATTATGAATCCAAGGCTTTTACTTCCAGTGGTACGGTGACAATCAACGGAGCCACGGTAATCGACAAGGTTTATGGTGATGATGCCGGTGAAAGCGGCAACATAGTACTTGTTGGCACTTCTGCTCATCCTATTGAGATAACCGGTACTGTAGTGGTGAGAGGAGATGTTATCCTTAAAGGAGTGGTTACCGGTAAAGGGACCTTATATACCGGTAGGAACATTTATGTTGCCGATAATTTGGGATACAAAAACGCGCCCGCTACCCCGCGGCCGGCGGCAGGCCAAACCGAAGACCAATGGGTAGATGCTAATAAAAATTGCGATATGGTGGCTTATGCCGCCAGGGGTAACATCATATTAGGCGATTATACCAAGGATAATCATTACGGATATAACGGGTCTGATCAGTGGTACTCTGATCAATATTTATTTGATATGGGTGCGGACCCCAATGAAGATGGCGTGATTGAGCGCAATTATAATTGGACCGACGTGGAAACACAGACGCCGGTAACTACCTTTGGCAATTTGCCTGCGGGAGTGAACAATTATAGCGATTTAGCTTCAAACTATACCTCTAAAATTGAAGGCCTGTTTTACACCAATCATGCCTGGGCCGGCCGCTCTGGTTACGACGTCCAGTTTAACGGTTCAATTATCTCCAAAGATGAAGCCATAATATATCGCAGCGGTCTGACGTTCAACTATGATGAACGCGCGCACAGCCGTTATAATAGCGATCCGAACAGGTTTATTGATCTGGGGTTGCCACGGGTGCGGGGCGTATACCTGGTTTCCTGGCAGGAAGTTAGATAGTCCGGAGGGATGATGTCGAAACATAAGGTTTTATTAACTTCAGTAATAATGACATTAATGTTAATAACGGTTTGCAGTCAGGTGTTTGCTTTACGGAACGTGGCTGATGGCGTCCCGGACTTGAGTAGCGCTGTAGCTCGCGAAGATGCCATGAAACAGCAGATCCTTACTGAAAAGAAAGCCAAAGCCTTATCAGGTATCAAGGTTCCCCTGGTTAAGCCGGCGCCCAGGTCCTATCCCATGCCTTCCAAAGAGGAAATTGCCAGGAAGAAGGCCAACAGTGACAAGCTTAATATACCAGCTAACCAAAATACGAACACGGTATCCCCTATAGGCAGCCAACCAGCACCATCAATGGTCATGATTAATAAAGAAGCAGCGCAAGCCAGAGAAAAAGCCTTGGCCAATGAAGAAAGTGGCTCTGGCTGGCCTATCTGGCTGCCGGGAGCGATGCTTTTAGTCCTGTTAGGGTTTGGGATCTTCATCCTAGTCAGGAAAATGAAGGTCAAAGATAACCGAGGTAATACCCTGCTATTTGCCGTAGGCGTACTGATCATTGTTTTAGGTATAGGCACTTCCTTGGTTTATGTTACCAGGAGCGAAAGCCAAAAAACCGTAAAAAGCAGTAAGGGGAATAGCGCTCTTTATGTAGCTGACGCCGGGATAGAAAAAGCGATGTGGGAATTGAACCGAGACGCCAGCTATGCCGGAGAGGACGGGACTTCGTTAGGAGAGGGCCAATTTACTGTGGTTGTTTCCACGCCGGCCGGCTTTCCCAATAAACGGGACATATTGTCTACCAGTAAAGTAAGCGTATATTCCAAGAAGATAAAAGCAACCGTCGAAAAATTAGCGGGCAATATCTCCGTGGACAGCGCGTTGACATGCGGCGGTAACGTTAACATAGGCGGTAACGCCCATATTGGCGGCGGTTCTATAACCGGGGTGCTGGTGCCTGTGGGCAACAATGTCAACACCTTTGGCAGCGGTTCAGTCGCCGGCAATCCTCCCACAGGGAACGCTCCCTTCCCCAGTTTTGAAGATGTTTTCGGTTTGACCCAGGCGCAATTAGTTGGGTTTGCCAATGCTAAATATTATAACCCGGCCAATAACGTGGCTTGCCATGGGATCACCTGGATCGAGGGTAATTTTCATGTCAATGCGGGCTGGTCGGGCAGCGGGATCTTGATAGTAAATGGCGATTTTGACATGAATGGCGGCGGACAATTCGACGGCGTTATCTATGTCTTAGGCAGTTTTCATATGGCCGGGCATGCCTTAATTCGCGGTAGTATCTTGACCCAATCCATGGTTGATGTGGCGGCTATCCTTGGCACTGCGGATATACTTTACGACCCCACCGCCATAAGCAATGCCGACAGCTTGTACCCATTTAAAATTATTACTTGGCAAGAAGTGAAATAATCAGTATAATATGTCCGTAGGGAAGAAAGTTTAGGCTCTCGGGGGACAGCGTGAAGGATAAAGGGTTTACCCTCACAGAAATCATGATGGTAGTCATGATAATGGGGGTGCTGGTTATAGCTGGTGCTAGATTTTTTGAAAACACTGCCAAAAGCTGGAAGAAGAATTATTCCCAGGTAGAAGTACAGCAGGGCGCCCGGGTAGCTATGGACGAAATGACCCAGTATATCCGGCAAGCGCAAGCGTCCACAGTCGTAGTATATACTGGAGCTACGCCGGCCAACAGCAAAATATCTTTCACTATGGTAAAGGATACCGGGACCTTCAACGTGAGCTATTATTTAAACGGCACGACCTTATGGCGTCAATTGAATGGAGTGGAAAGCACCGTTACCGCCAATTTAAATCAGATATATTTCGCCAAAAGCAATCCGGCCACTATTCCCCCGGATGAGGATCCGCGCTGCATCTATATCAAGCTGGTTTTAGCTAAGAACGAGCAAATGGTAACTCTGGAAAGCTACACCCACCTTAAAAACGAGTAAATAAAATGAAAAAATCCGGGCTGTTTATTACACTGGAAGGGCCCGATGGCAGTGGCAAAACCACCCAGGCCCTTTTATTGGTCGACTATTTGAAGAAGAACGGTTGGCAGGCGGTGCATACCCGGGAACCGGGTGGTGATTCAGTAGCCGAAAAGCTACGCGGCATCCTATTGGCTCCTGCTAATAAGATCACCCCCGCGGGTGAACTTTTCCTTTATTGGGCCTGCCGGTCCCAGCATGTCGGACATTTGATCAAGCCGGCGATAGCCGCCGGTAGCGTAGTAGTCTGTGAGAGGTTTAATGACGCTACACTGGCTTACCAGGGTTATGGACGCGGCTTGGACCGGAAGATGATCAGCCAAATGAATAACCTGGCAGCCCAGGGGTTGGCCCCGGATCTGACCTTCCTGCTGGACATAGACCCGGCGCGGGGACTGAGAAAAGTGCTCCAAGCTAAAGGGACCAAGGACCGGTTTGAAAGAGAAAAGCTGGCTTTTCACCGCCGGGTCCGTAATGGGTACCTGGCCTTGGCCAGGCGGGAACCGGGCCGCATCAAAATAATCACGGCCAAACAATCAATTGAGAAAACGCATCAACTGATAATTAAACTACTGGAAAAGAAAATACGATCATGGAAACAGCGCCCATAGTAGGGCATAAGGAAATAAGAACCAGGTTGCGGCAGGCGGTCAAGAACGGGCAAGTCGCTTCGGCCTATCTGTTTGCCGGTCCGGAAGGCGTAGGCAAAAAGCTGGTGGCGCTGGAATTCGCGCGGGCGCTGCAGGCGGATGTCCGAATCATCAGCAAGGAAGAAAAAACCAACGCTATAAAAATAGAGCAGGTACGGGAATTGCAGGCAGAAATAATGCTGCGGCCCCTGGTAGCTAAATATAAGGTTTTTATCATTGATAACGCGCATATTTTAACCAAGGACGCCGCTAACTGTTTGCTTAAGACACTGGAAGAACCGCCGGGGGATTCAGTTTTGGTGCTGGTCAGCGCCAATCCCGCGGCCCTGTTGCCCACTATCCTGTCCCGGTGCCAGCGGATAAATTTCCTGCCGTTAACCGCGGAAGAAATGGCCGGTTTACTGCCGAACCGCGACGGGTTAGATAAGGAGCAATTAAGTTTCCTGGCGACTTTCGCCCAGGGCAGCATGGGCCTAGCCGAACACTATCTGCAGGCGGATATCTTTGCCAAGAAGAAAGAATGGGATGAATTCGTCCAAGGCTTGCCTGGGCAGAGTTGGGAAAATATCTTTAACGCCACGCAAAAACTGTCCTGGGATAAAGAAGGAGTAAATTTAATCCTGGATCTGATGTTGTATCATTATGCCCGTGGCTCGGCGCCAGTGCGGCAGGATATCGTGGACAGTATCCTGCAGGCCAAACAAAACATGTTCAGAAATATAAATCTCCGGTTAACCCTGGAAAACATTTTCTTAAGGATAAAAAATGCCTAAAATAGTGCATGTTTCATATCGCAAACTGAAAGAGATCAGTTATTTTATCATGCCGGAACAGCTGGAGCTGAACGTCGGCGAGGAATGCCTGGTGGAAACGGAAAATGGCCTGGAAGCAGGTCAGGTCGTAGCTTTGCCGAAAAACAGCGACTCTCCGCCGGCCGATATAAAAAAGCTGGTGCGGCGGTTGAACAATGAAGACCGCAACCAGGTAAGCGTTAACCAGAAAAAAGAGGAAGAGGCGTTCAAAAGCTGCGTCGAGAAAGTGGAAGACCGGGAATTAAATATGAAACTGGTCACAGTTGAATACACCTTCAGCCGCAGTAAATTATTTATCTATTATACGGCGCCGGAAAGGGTGGATTTCCGGGAGTTGGTAAAGGATTTGGCCTATATATTCAAGACGCGCATCGAGATGTGCCAGGTCGGGGTCAGGGACGAAGCCAAAATGGTTGGCGGTTTCGGCTGCTGCGGGCGCCGCCTATGCTGCGTTACTTTTCTCAAGGATTTCAAACCGGTAACCATAGACATGGCCAAGGAACAGGAATTATCCCTGGCGTCCAGCAAGATATCCGGGGTTTGCGGCCGTCTGATGTGCTGCCTGTCCTACGAATATAATTTTTACCAGGAAGAGCGAAAAAAATATCCGGAAGTTGACTCCCGGATCAAGATCAAAGAAGGCAACGGCCGGGTTAGAAGCGTAAATATATTATGCCAGAAGATCATTATCGAGATGGAAGACGGCACGGTGCGTGAGTGCAGCCTGGCCGACATCAGCGGCGCCAAACCGGTGGCCAAGGAAATCAAAAAATGAACAAGGTTTTTTATATTACCACCCCGATCTATTACGTAAACGATACGCCCCATATCGGGCATTCGTATACCACGATTGCCTGCGATGTGCTGTCGCGCTACCAGCGACTGAACGGGCGGGAGACCTATTTCCTGACCGGCACCGACGAGCATGGGCAGAAAGTCAGCCAGGCGGCCAAGGCGGCCGGTAAAGAACCACAGCAATTAGTGGACGAAGTAGTGGAAAAATACAAAGCCATGTGGAAAGCCCTTAATATCGGTAACGATGATTTTATCCGCACTACCGATCCCCGGCATGAAAAGGTGGTGCAGAAGTTATTTGCCGATCTGCATGCCAAAGGTGATATCTATCCCGGCCAGTATGAAGGGTGGTATTGCGTTCCCTGCGAGACCTTCTACCTGGAGACGCAGATAGAAAAAGGACTGTGCCCGGATTGCGGGCGTCCCCTGGAAAAACTTAAAGAGAATACATATTTCTTCCGCATGTCCAAATACCAGGATCAGTTGCTGGCTTATATAGAAAGCCATCCGGATTTTGTGCAGCCGTTGGGCCGCTATCATGAGATCGTAAATTTTGTCAAAAGCGGGTTAAGGGATCTCAGCGTTTCCCGTCCCCGCAGCCGGATCGGAGGGTGGGGCATTGCCTGTCCCTTCGACCAGGAACAGGTGATCTATGTCTGGTTCGACGCGCTCCTTAATTACATCAGCGCGCCGGGATACGGAATAGAACCGGAACGCTTCGGCCGGGTCTGGCCCGCCGATGTGCAGGTGATCGGCAAGGATATCTTGAAGTTCCACGCGATAATTTGGCCGGCGCTGCTGCTGGCGGCCGGGATCGAGCTGCCGAAAAAGATATTTGCCCATGGCTGGTGGACCATCGCCGGAGAGAAGATGTCCAAGTCGCGTGGCAACGTAGTGGACCCGCTTAAGATCAGCGCGCAGTTCGGCGTGGATAGTTATCGCTACTTCCTGCTGCGGGAAGTGCCCTTTGGCCAGGACGGGGATTTCTCCGAGACCGCTTTGTCCGCGCGTTACCAGGCGGACCTGGCCAATAATCTCGGCAACCTGCTCAATCGTACCCTGACCATGCTGGAAAAATATTTTGCAGGGATCGTGCCGGATCCAGCTCCAGGGCGAAAAACGGACGAGACTTTAACCCGGCTGGCACAGGCCTTGCCGGCCAGGATCGAGCAGCATTTAAGCGAGCTGGCTTTTAGTTTAGCGTTGGAAAGGATCTGGGAGATAATTGACGCCGCTAACCGGTATATTGAAAATAAAGCACCGTGGAAATTAGCCAAAACGGATAAGGAAGAATTAGCCGCTGTCCTCTATAACCTGGTGGATATTTTGCGCCTGGTCGCCGTCTATCTTTCCCCGTTCATGCCCAAGATCAGCCAGCTGATGTGGGAACAGCTGGGATTACCCGGAACGCCGGCAGAGCTGGAAATTACAAAAACCAGCCTCAACCAGTTCCCGGGCAAAACACGCATACTCAAGGGCCAACCCTTATTCCCCAAACTGGAAATAAACGAAGAGGGCGCGCGTTGCTCATAGACACTCACGCTCATTTGCAGGATAAGGTCTACAGCCAGGACCAGGCGGCGGTCATGACCAGGGCTAAAAATGCCGGGGTGGAGCTGATCATTGTGGTCAGTTACGACGAATCGTCCAGCTGGCAAGCCGTATCCCTGGCCGCTCAGCACGACTGTATTTTTGCCGTCGTCGGGGTTCATCCCCACGACGCTTGTAACTTTACTCCGGCCACGGCGCAAGTCATTAAACAGTTAACGGCAGAAAAGAAAGTGGTAGCTATCGGGGAGATCGGTTTGGATTATTACCGCAACCTTTCCCCTAAAGACGTACAACGCCAGGCTTTTATCGCCCAGCTGGACTTGGCCCGGGAATTGGGCTTGCCGGTGGTGGTCCATAGCCGTGAAGCCACCAACGAGGTAATAGATATTTTAAGAAAATATACGGGTCTGACCGGGGTTATCCATTGTTTTTCCGGTAACCGCTCCGAAGCGGAGGAGCTAGTCGGGCTGGGTTATTTGATCGGCATTACCGGCGTAGTTACGTTTCCCCGTTCACTGGTCCTGCAGGATGCGGTAAAGTATTTGCCAGCCGACAAATTATTGCTGGAAACAGACGCTCCTTATCTGGCCCCGCAACAGCATCGGGGCGGGCGCAACGAGCCCAGCTACCTGGTGCACATGGCGGCCAAAGTAGCCGAGTTAAGGAACACGGATAGCGCTACCATCGCCCGGCAGACTACCGCCAACGCCGCGCGGCTTTTTAAATTACCGTTAGCCGGGGTTTAAATGGATATAGTTTACCGTATCGGACACTCTCTATACTTAAATATAACCAACCGCTGCACCAATACCTGCAGTTTTTGCGTGCGCTTTAAAACTGATCAATTGCAGGGGTATAATTTAAAACTGGCAGCTGAACCGACGATGGAAGAATTGATCGCCGCCATAGGCGATCCGGACCAGTATCGGGAAGTGGTTTTTTGCGGCTATGGCGAACCGCTGCTGCGACTACCCGAAGTGCTGGCCGTGGCTAAGTACCTAAAAGAAAAAAAAGTAACCGTCCGGCTGAATACCAACGGGCATGGAAATCTTATATATAAGCGCAATATCGTACCGGAACTGGCCCCGTATATTGACGCGGTCAGCGTCAGCCTGAACGCGGAGAACGCCGAGAAGTACCAGGAACTATGCCAACCGGAATTCGGTCCGGACACTTATCAAAAAGTGAAAGAGTTCATACTGGAGTGCAAAAAATACATTCGCCGGGTAACCGTCACGGCCGTAGCCCTGCCGGAGATGGACGTGAAAAAAATGGAACAAATAGTGACCGGGGAGCTGGGAGTGACCTTCCGGTTGCGTCATAATGACGATATCATGAAAGAAAAGAGCTATGGTAAATAACGGACAAAAAAAACTGCCGAATTTCTGGACTGTCACCGCGGTGTTTTGCAGCATGGTCCTGATCCCCTATTACTGGATCTACGCCAAAGTGAATATTAAAGTGGACGGCAAGGTGATCAACGTCCGGGCTATTGACCGACAGGTGGCCCATATCCTGGAAGCTAACCGGATAGAATACGGACCTAACGATATCATCACTCCGGAACTTGAACAGCGCCTGCCGCCGGGGCAGGATATAAGCATAGTAAAAGTTACTGAGGAAATTATTAACAGTCAGGATAACCTGCCGTACACTGTCACTCAACGGGACGAATCCCGCCGTAACCTGCGGCTGGTGGAAATACAGCGCGGTTATGTCGGTAACCGTCGCCGGCAAATCAAGATAAATTATCATGACCAGGTAGAATATACGAGGCAGATCGTGGCCGAAAAAATAGAAAAGAAGCCGGTCTATAAACTGATCTTGAAAAACAGCAAGGGGAAGATCGCCCGGGAATATGACCTGACCAAAGCTAAAAGCATCCGGGTGGTGGCGACCTCGTATTATCCTTATGATCCGCTGTGTTATCCGGGGGGAGACGGTATCCATACCTGCCTGGGGCTGGTTTTGCGGCGCGGTTTTGTGGCGGTTGATCCCCGGGTTATTCCCCTGCGCACCAGGTTGTATATCCCGGGTTACGGGTATGCTTATGCAGCCGATACGGGTAGCGCCATTAAGGGGAAACGAATTGACTTGGCTGTGGATAACGAGGCCGAATGTGACCGTTTTGGCAAAAGGGCAATGAAGGTTTACGTCCTGGATAGAGCAGAAAAATGGTAAAAAAAGCTAAAATTATTATTGACTGATTAACAAAATTAGGGCATATTTATTATTAGAGGTATGCGAATGCCTACGCGCAGGAACATGTTAGTAATCATATTTATCATCAACTCGCTGGTAATGCTGGAGGCCGCTCGTTTCCTCGTGCAACAGATATTCTTTACTACGGCCGTCTCGACCAGCCAGAACGCTCCGATAATCCAACAGGCCAAGGTGGAGGAGCCAACGCCCCCGCCGAAAGTTATACAGGTGCCAGAACCATTGCCTATAGAACAGGTGGTCATTAAGCCTAAACCTACGCCTATACCGCCTTTGCCGAAAGTAACGCCCAAACCGGCGCCTAAATTGGAACCACAGCCAGTGGCGGTAAAACCCGCGGAACCGGTTGCTCCGCCCAAACCGGCGCCTTCGGCTAAATTGATCCTGGATAATTTTAACGATTCATCCAAACGGAATATATTAGGCGGCTATACCGGCACCTTCGGCGGCACCGGCGGTTTCTGCCTGGAGTCTTACCAAAAAGGCAACGCTTCGAATGTTTATGAAGAAGGCGGATATATCCTGAAACTGGTGTACAACGTTAATAACGGCTATGCCGGTTATTACAGCAAATTGAACGGAGTGGACCTGACCAAATTCCGCCGGGTAAGCTTTTACGTAAAAGGCGCCAAAGGCGGCGAAGTGTTCGAGATCGAGCTGGGGGACGGTGAAAACGCCTCCAAGGTTGATATCCGGGAATATCTGCCATACGGCGCCAGCACCACCTGGCAGAGAGTTTCTATCCCCTTAAAGGCTTTTACCGATGTTAAGAACTGGACGCAGATGAATGGTAATTACGCCGTCGTATTCGAGCAATATTTAGGTACGCCTACTAACAGCACCTTATATATAGATAACGTTATTTTCGAAGAATAAAAAGAGGTGAATAGATGGAATTTTTAAAAATGATTTTCGTGGAACGGCATGAGATAATTTACAACATCATGATGCTCGTCATGGGAGTCATGGTCATCGTCCTGATCCGCTGGTTAGGCAAGGCCTACAAGGCCCTGGAGTCGGGGAACCTGGCTAGCGGCGATCCCGAAGCCTTCAAGAAATTTTCCAAGGACATTGACGCCATGTTCGCCGAAAGCAAGAACATCGGCGCGACCCTGAACCGCAAAGTGGAGGACCTGTACGCCCGGCTGAACAAATGGGACGCCCAGATCAGCACCTTCCAGAAGGGTCTGGACGATATGAAAAAACAGGTGGAAACCGCCCAGAAGAGCGGGCCCGGTATCAAGGCTGACGAAGTATTGGCTAAATTACAGGATAGCAACAAAGAATTATTGAGCAACCTGAATAAGAGGATCGAAGACCTGTATGAGAAGACTCACCGCTTCAACGACGCGCTGGCCGGCAACCAGCGGCAGGTAGAGGAAATGGGCAAGAACGTTGTCAAGGTGCAGGGCAGTATGACGGAACTGGCGAAGATGCCCAAGGAAGCCAAGTCTCCTGACGTGGAAAAATTTGCCAAAAATGTGGAAGAAACCAGCCGCTATCTGCATAAGGTAAGCACCGACGTCGAACATATGCATAATAAGATGATAGAGCACGAAGACCAGATCAACGACCTGAAACGCATTTTTGAGGACATGGACGCTACCTTCGCCGAAATGAACAAACGCTTCCAAAAAATAGAGACTTACGAAGCGGGTAATTAGCCCGTTTGTCCTATAGACCCGATAGTAATTTTCCCCTAGCTAAAATGCTTAAATTTGGCTAGGGGTTTTTATTGACAAAATTGTCGAGATATGTTAAATTAAGATGAATTGGAAAAGGTGATTTCGGCGAGGAGGTAGCAAATGGCCGAGCAGAAAAAGGTCTGGGAAGAACTGGTAGAAGCCTTCAAAGATATCAAAAATGGATTAGACGCGGTATTGAAGAAAGGATTACAAGCCCTCCTGAACTATGTAAACTGCGACCGGGCCACGGTCTTTCTCCTGGATAAGAACGAGCAAGTTTTTAAAAGCCGATTTATCATTGACGGCAAGGGCCTGCTTAACCTGGAAGAAAAGATCTCCACCGAGAGCGGCGATCTTGGCCTCAGCGAATTGGCTTTGGGGAAAAAAGAATGCGTGCTCGCCGATAACGGGTTGACCCTTTATCTGCCCATCAGGAATGACAGCGGCGTGATTGCTATCCTGCGGGCGGATATGATGGTATCCAAAACGCCTTTTAGCGACGAACAAACGAAACGGGCGCAGGAATTCGTGGGTAAATTCGAGATTGGCATCGAAGGCGCCTCCCTGCAAGAGAAGAACCAGAACCTGACCGATGAACTATTAGTTTTGTCCCGGATCAATAATTCGATCGTACGCACCATGGACCTGGGCGAAGCGCTGGAAATAATCCTGAAGAATATCGTCAAGCACCTGGGAGTGGATCGGGCCAAGCTGTTCCTGATCGACCAGGATAAGAATATGCTTAACGGCAAAATGGCCGTGGATGCCGGCGGCACTGTCCGTTCGATAGAGGAGTACAAGTATCCTCTCCGCCCCGGCATAAATGAAGTAGTCGATACATTATTTTCCAAACAGGTAGACGATATCCGCCACAAACCCATAATTAACCTGCCGATTAAGACCAAAGACGAATACCTTGGCGTCCTGACTATCGATAACGTTTTTTCCAAACAATTGCTGTCCGCTGAAGACGAAAAGTATTTATTGCTGTTCGGCAATCAGATGGCCACAGCGATCCAGAGTATCCGCCTGGCCAAGAGAATGGAAGAGGCCACCATCGTTGACAGCCTGACCAAACTGTACGTGCAGAAATACTTTAACCAGAGACTAGGCGAAGAACTGGCACGGGCCAAGCGCTTTAAGCAGGAAATGTCACTGCTGATCCTCGACGTGGACCATTTTAAAGTATACAATGATACCTACGGCCATCCGGTGGGCGACACAATCCTGTGTGAACTGGCCAAGATCTGCATGCATAATACCCGAGAAGTCGATTTCGCCGCCCGTTTTGAGGGTGACGGCATAGCCATGATCCTGCCAAACACGCCGCGTGACGGCTCCCGGGCCGTGGCCGGGCGTATCAGGCAGTTGGTGGAAAATCACGGGTTTGTTGTTCCCAACGGGGTGATCAACATTACCATAACCATGGGGTTGGGTACTTTCCCCGGCGATACGGATGACAAGGAAGAACTTTTGAAGATGAGTGAGGAAGCGCTGAACTGGGGCAAGGCTCACGGACGCAATCAGGTGACTCTGTATTCGGAAATTTTCTAGAACGAAAATTTTCTCAAAAGCAGGTAATAATTACAGATGACCATCAATCAAGTCTTCAATGTCTTCTTGCTCGTTTTCATCGGTATCATCACAGTGTTATTGGCCGGTATTTTTTGGCAGAACAGGGGCATAAGAAAGCTGGCCCTGCGCACTGAGGACCCTGATCTTGATTTCGGCGACATGGACGGGGAAAGAGAGATCGCCACCAGCGTTCTGACCGAAGGAGTGGACGCCGTTGTTGCCTGCGATCTGACTGAGAGCATCACCTTTGTCAATTACAGCGGCGAAAGATTCCTGGAATTTACCGCGTCCGAGTTGCGGGGCAAAAACCTGTCCGAATTGATAGTTGAATCCGAACGCGATAAGCTTAAAACAGAGATCAATTACCGCAAAGCCGCTGAGCAACGCCTCATCCAAACCACCATCCGGTCTAAGAGCGGTCACATCATGGAAACCATGGTTAAGGTCCTGCCTCTCTACCGCCAGAACAAAATAGCCGGCTCTATCTACCTTTTCACCGATATAACCATTCTCAAACAAGTGGAAAAAGAGAATTGGTTACAGCAAAAAGAATTGCAGTCACTGATCAAATTATGCACCTTGATGGGCGCCAGCCTGGACTTGAAAGAAGTGCTGGATTTTATCGTCAGGTCCATAACCGAATTTGCCAGGGCGGATGCCTGTACTTTGCGGCTGCTCAACGAAACCGGCCAGGAGTTGATCCTCAGCGCCAGCTACGGGGTTGATACCAACCTTCACCCCCAGTCTGTCCGGGTAGATAACAGTATTACCGGGAAGACCATACAGGAAAAACGCGTGGTCATCATCCCGGAGTTAAACCGGGATGAGGCGTACCAGTCCAATCCCATCGTCCAGCAAGAAAAAATGGCTTCCCTGCTTTGCGTCCCCCTGATAGTAAAGAACATGGCTAAAGGCGCTTTTTGCCTTTACACCAAGAATCCCGGACAATTCACGCAGCACCAGATCGACCTGGTACGGGCTTTTGGCGACCAGGCCGCAGTAGCGCTGGAAAACGCCCGGCTTTATTCCCAGGAACAGCAGTTAGTGGTGAAGTTACGCGAATTAAACCAGGCCAAGAGCGATTTCCTCTCCATGGTTTCCCATGAGTTGCGCTCCCCTTTAACTTCGATAAAGGGCTATACCGCCCTGATGCTAGCCGGCCGTGCCGGCGAGATCAGCGATAGCCAGAAAAGATTCCTCAAGATCGTGGAAGAGCAAAGCGACCATTTGACCACTTTGATCACCGACCTGCTGAACCTCTCCCGCATCGAAGCCGGCCAGGTCCGGATGAACAAAGCTTCGATCAGCCTGAAAGCGCTGACGGAAACCGTGATCGAGCGCATGCGTTCCCATTTCGACCAGAAAAAGATAAGTTTGACCGCCATCATCCAGGATGACCTGCCCTTTGTCTACGCCGATAAAGATAAGTTGCTGCAGGTACTGGCCAACTTCCTCACTAACGCTTTTAAGTTCACCCCGGAAAACGGCAAAGTCATCATTGAAATTTTTGAAAAAGACAAGAACCAGGTGGAAGCGCGCATCAGTGACAGCGGTATCGGCATTCCCCCGGAGGAACTGGAAAAAATATTCGAAAAATTCTACCAGGTGGATTCATCATCGACCCGGCAAACCGGCGGGGCCGGCCTGGGATTGGCCATTGTCAAGAGGATCGTAGAGATGCATGAAGGCAAGGTCTGGGCCGAAAGTGACGGGCCCAACAAAGGCAGCCGTTTCTGCTTTACTTTGCCGGCTTTCCGGCCTGTTTCCAGTGAAGGCGAGCTGTTGGGTGAGGCCCGCGGCCGGCACGCACTACCCGGGCAAAAAACCATTCTGCTGGTGGACGACGAACAGGACATCCTCAACCTGCATAAGATATACCTGGAGGATGAAGGCTATCACGTTATCTGGGCCCTGACCGGGTACCAGGCATTACAGCAAGCGCGGGAAGCCAAACCAGATTTAATACTCCTGGATATAAAATTGCCTGATATGGATGGCATCCAGGTATTGAAAGCGCTCAAAGAAGACACCCAAACCAAAGATATTCCCGTAATGATAGTTTCTATCTTACAGGATAAAGAGAGCCAGACCCGCCAGATGGGCGTGGTTGATTATCTGAATAAACCGGTAGATAAGAAGCAATTGTTATCCAAGGTCAGCGAGACCCTGGGTGTGCGCGGCGGCAAGAAGCGCGGCACCATCCTGATCGCTGACGATGAGCCTAACGTAGTTGAACTTATCAAGATCACCCTGTCGGAAGAGGGATATAACACCAAAGTGGCCATAGACGGCGAAGAGGCTCTGGCTAAAGCGAAAGAATTGAAACCGGCTCTGATCCTGCTGGATGTGATGATGCCCAAGCTGGACGGGTATGAAGTACTGAAGCAGCTGAAGGCCGATCCGGACCTATTTATCCAGCGGATACCGGTAATAATTATTTCCGCCCGCAAGATGGATGAAGATAAAAGGAAAGGCCTGGAATTGGGGG
Source organism: Elusimicrobiota bacterium (assembly GCA_003153935.1). Taxonomy (GTDB): domain Bacteria; phylum CAYTYR01; class UBA6262; order UBA6262; family UBA6262; genus Fen-1174. The sequence goes on along the minus strand of PMCA01000011.1, from coordinate 82,458 downwards.
CTTTACGCTATATAACCAAGCCGTTCAAAGTCAAGGAGCTGGTAGCGGAAATCGACAGGATCATGGGTTGATAGGATGACAAAAAAAATATTGATCGTAGATGATGATCCTTTGATCTTGGACCTGTTCGAATATAGTTTCGAACCAGACAAGTTTACGATCATTCGCGCTCATAATGGGCGGGAAGGGCTGGCTAAGGCGCTGGAGGTAAAAGCCGACCTGGTCCTGCTGGACGTGATGATGCCGGATCTGAACGGCTACGAGGTTTGCCGGCAGATAAAAAGCCATCCGGAGACCGCGGGCACCAAGGTCATCATGATCTCGGCCAAAGCGCAGAAAGACGAGATCGAAAAGGGACTGGCTGCCGGTGCTGATGAATACATAACCAAGCCTTTTGATCCGTTAAGCCTGGCGGAAAAAATTACGAAACTGCTTGAATAAAACAGTTACGAGTTCGTGTTTCGAGTTACGAGTTAGGGTATTCATAAATTAATAATTTAATCCAAAACTCGCTCACTCGTAACTTAATAACTCGCAACTGTATTCTGTGAGGAGGAAGCAATGGCCGGTAAAAAGATCCTGGTAGTTGAAGATGACGCTTTGATCAGGGAATTAGTGAAAATGAATTTGGAGAGTGCTGGGTTTACCATTGTCTTGGCTATGGATGGCTTCCAGGGCTTGGAAATGGCCCGGACGGAAAACCCGGACCTGATAGTCCTGGATATAATGTTGCCCAAAATGGACGGTTTCAAAGTTTGCCGGATATTAAAATTTGACGACAAATATAAACATATTCCGATCATCATGCTGACCGCGCGCATGCAGGAAGTGGATAAGGAGACTGGTTTTAAGACCGGAGCCGACGTTTATATGACCAAGCCATTCGAACCGGAAGAACTTATCAGGAAGATTAACCAAACCATTGAACAAGGCATGAAGAAGTAAATAATCTGCGGGGATAAAAGTGGTAAAAGGCGAGAAGAAAAAATTAGGGGAAATACTGGTAGAGGCTGGGCTGGTAAGCAAACAGCAGATCGATGAGGCCTTGAAAGTACAGCATGAATCCGGCGAGAGGCTGGGCAAGGTGTTAGTGCGGCTGAACCTGATCAGTGAAGAGGCCCTGGTCAGTTTTCTCGGTGAGCAGCTCGGCATACCGCATGTCGACCTGAAGGATTACCTGGTGGACCCGGAAACGGTCAACCTGGTACCAGAATACGTTGCCAGGAAATACCAGCTGGTGCCGTTGTTCAAGATCGGCGATACTTTAACTGTAGCCATGGCGGATCCTCTGAACGTTTTTGCTATCGACGAAGTCAGCCTGAAAGCGGGTTGCACGGTGGAACCGGCGCTGGCTACGGACAGCGATATTAAAAGGGCGATCGACCAGTATTACGGCGTCACCGGCACCATGGACGAAGTGATCAAGAAGATCGAAGAGGACGAAGGCGAACTGCTCGGGACTGGCGAACATGACATCGAGGCTAAAAAATTACAGGACCTGGCGGAAGAAGCGCCGGTCATAAAACTGGTGAACCTGCTAATCATGAATGCTATCCGGGATGGAGCCAGCGACATACATATCGAGCCGGAAGAGAACATGCTCCGCATCCGTTATCGCATAGACGGGGTGATGCAGGAAGTGCCGGCGCCGCCTAAGAACATCCAGGCCGCTATTTTGTCACGCGTCAAGATCATGAGCGAAATGGATATCGCCGAAAAACGCGTGCCGCAGGACGGCCGGTTCCGCATCAAGGTGGAGAACCGGCAGGTGGACATGCGTGTCTCTACCTTGCCCACTATTTACGGCGAAAATATCGTCATGAGGATCCTGGACGTATCCAAAGCCCTGCTGGGGCTGGAACAACTTGGGTTCGCGCCGGATGTCCTGGAAGAATTTAATAAAACGATTAAAAAATCTTACGGTATCGTCTTGGTGACGGGGCCTACCGGCAGCGGTAAAACCACCACCCTTTACAGCTCCTTGAATGTTATTAATACCATCGATAAAAATATCATAACCGTTGAGGACCCGGTGGAATATAGGTTAAAACTTATCCGGCAGGCGCAGGTCAACGTTAAGGCCGGGCTGACCTTTTCCTCCGGCTTGCGCGCTATTCTGCGTCAGGACCCGGACGTGGTGATGGTCGGAGAAATCAGAGACCTGGAGACGGCGGAGATCGCCATCCAGGCGGCTCTTACCGGTCATTTGGTCTTCAGCACCCTGCATACCAATAACGCGCCGGGCGCGGTTACCCGGTTGGTAGATATGGGTGTGGAGCCGTTCCTGGTTTCCTCATCGGTGCTGGCGGTTATCGGCCAGCGCCTGGTACGCAAGATCTGCCCCAATTGCAAGGAAGAATTCAAACCACCGGACGGACTATTGCAGCAGGCCGGTATTGACCCGGCAAAAAAAGGGGTGAAGGTATACCATGGCAAAGGCTGTAAGACCTGCATGGGTACCGGCTACAAGGGACGTATTTGTATTTTCGAGCTTATGTTGCCTAATGATAAGATCCGCAGCCTGATCGTCCAGAAAACCTCTATGGACGTAGTGCGCAAGGAAGCGGTGCTGGCCGGGATGAAAACCATGCGCGATGACGGTATATTGAAAGTTCTGCAAGGCGTTACCACGGTGGACGAGGTGATCAGGGCCACCCAGGAAGATTAAAAGAGCCGAGGTCAGCTAATGGCAGTTTTCGTTTATAAAGCCCGGGACGAAATGGGCAAACAGATAAAAGGCGTGATGGAAGCCAAGAACCGGGAAGCCTTGGCGTCCAAATTAGGAAGCATCGGCTATTTTGTAACCGATATCACGGAACAAAAATCCGGGATCAAGCTCGGTTTTGGCGACAGGTTTGTCAAAGTAAAGAACGAGGACCTGATCCTTTTTAACGTACAGTTAGCCAATATGATTGGTGCGGGCTTGTCATTACTGACCAGTTTGCGTACCTTGACCAAACAGGTGGAAAACCGCAAGTTCCGGGAGATCATCCAGGACGTCTACCGCGGTATCGAGGCCGGCGGCACTTTTTCCGACGCCTTGGCCAAGCATCCGCGGGTCTTCAATAAATTGACGATCCACATGGTACATGCCGGCGAGGTCAGCGGCACCCTGGATACGGTCTTGAACCGTCTGGCCATTTTCGCCGAACACCAGGCGGACCTGGAAGAAAAAATAAAAGGCGCGATGGTTTATCCCATCATCCTGGTGATAGTCGGGTTCTCCGTGATCATGTTCCTGTCCATCTTTCTCATCCCGATGTTCGTTGATGTATTCCTGAAAGCCGGCGTCAAATTACCGATGCCGACGCAGATAGTATTTATTTTCAGCCAGATAGTCCGGAAATTCTGGTATGTAATTATCGCCGGTTTTATCGGGGTCTGGGTCACGCTGAAATGGTATTTTGCCACTCCCGCCGGCACCCTGATGTTTGATAAATACCTGTTGAAGGTCCCGGTAGTGGGTGTGCTGGCCCGCAAAATAGCCATCGCCAGGTTTGCCCGCACCCTGGCTACTTTAACAGCCAGCGGCGTACCTATCCTGGAATCTTTGGAGATAGTGGAAAAAGTTGTAGGCAACGAAATTATCGCCCGGGTTATCAGGCGGGTCAGGGAAGGCGTAACTGAAGGTAGCAAGATCGCTGAGCCGTTGCGTATCAGTGAGGAATTCCCGCCGGATACCATCCAGATGATCGCGGTCGGCGAAGAATCCGGCAGTCTGGACACCATGCTCACCAAGATAGCTGATTTTTATGATACCAACGTCAGTTATAGCGTTAAAAAGCTTACTACTCTGATCGAACCTGTGTTCCTGATTCTGGTGGGCTCGGCCGTGGGCTTCCTGCTGGCCAGCGTCTTCTTGCCGATGTTTGATATGATGAAGGTGGTTAAGTAAAAACTTGAATAGAGTAAGTGAATTGTGGTATATTTCAAAAAGAAAGGAGGTGAAAAAAATGATGAGAGCTTTTAAGAACAAGGAAGGATTTACCCTTATCGAGCTTCTGATAGTGATGGCAATCATTGCTATTTTAATCGGTATTAGTTTGCCACGTTTCAGAGGGATGCAGGACGAGGGAGCAAAATCCAAGGCCAGGTCAAATCTGGCGACCCTGCGTACTGCCGTAGAGGCTTATGCGGCTGCGCCACGCTCTACTGGGTTAGCCAAGTATCCTGATAATACCGATACCGGCGCACAGGCGGCGTATACTGGTTCAAGAGTATCCGGTACGGGTTGGATGACCACGCACTTGACTGTTGACCATACTACTAACGTGCTGGGAACCAACGGCCCGATCATGCTGAGCGCGGAATTAATGGATCCGTTCTCGCCGGCAGCGGGAGCCGTGGAGTATGGCTTTTATGTCAATGCCCAAGGATATTACGTGATCTGGTCCAACGGCACCGGCCGGGTGAACACGGCGTGCACAACTGCGGCTACCGGAGCAGTAACCGCAGCGGGAACATCGATTTATGTTTCCAATGGCACACCTCAGAGCAACTAGTAGGCAGATACAAATTAAATTAATTTAATTTAGGTATACAGGTGGCTGTTTGGGCCTAATTAAGCTCAAACAGCCACCCCTACCTGCTATTTAAGGGATTATGTTCAAGAATGCTCACGGTTTTACGGTTGTTGAGATAATCTTCGCCTTCGCGCTCCTGGCGGTCGGCTTGGCCGAGGTAGTGGTTATTATGGGTGAAGGACAATATCATGACTCGCTATCCGGGAAAAATTCCATAGCGCTTACCCTGGCGCAGGAAAGAATGGAGAGCATAAAGAATCTCTCCTTCGCCAATGTCAATCCGGTGGCTCTGACATCCTATGCCGCTCCTTATGTAGATTATTCATATCAAGTAGTTGTCACTCCCATCGGCGCCCTGCCCGGGCAGATAAAAGACGTGGTGGTCAGCGTTTCCTATGTGGCCGCTAAACAGGCGACCAATCCAGTGACTAGACTGGAAACTTACGTTGGAAATTATTAAATTAGATATATAGCGCTTATAATTTAAGGTAGAGGTGGAGAGTATTATACCCAGCCAGAAGGGTGTCACGATAGTCGAATTATTGGTGGCCATAGCGCTCCTGTCGATATTGTTGGCCATAACTGTTTCTTTTTACCCGTCTGTTATGAGAATCTGGAACAGCGGCCAGGATACTTATAACCTGCGCGGTGAGTTATCCCAAGCCCGGGACCTGATGAATAATTATTTAGTGAAAGCCAGCACTTTTACGATCATTAATCCGGGGCGGATTATTTTTACCGCCAACGTTGATCCGACCACTCCGGGCGCGGAATCCTGTATCTTTTACCTCTATAATCCCAGTGATGCCGGTTGGCCCAGCACTTACCCATTTGCTTCCTATGAATTACGTTTTATGACCTATAATGGCGTCCCGGTTTTTGGTTCGGGGCGTTCACTCTGCTATGGTATAAACCCACCTCCCAGCACTAATTTTTCCGGTGTCGGCAATCAGATAATCGTGACACTTGACGAAACCAAAAATACCCAAAACTTGGCTTTGCGTTTTGAAATACATCCGCGGAATCTATAATGTCGTTAAAAATATTAACTAAAAAGAACGGATTTGCCTTAATTTTCGTATTTTTCTTCGTTATCATGGTCGCTGGCATAGTGGTCGCCTATATAGAATTGACCGGGCGGGGTACGGCGGACGTAGCCGTTAAACAAGCTGGCATCCAGGCTTTCTATGCCGCCGACGCGGCCCAGGCCCGCGCGGTGCAATATTTACAGAATAATTCCTTGAATATCTGGAACACGATCCAGCCGGCAGCCGGGAACCTGGGAACTTTCGGTCCCCAGACAGAGAATTTGCCAAATAATCTTTCGGTAAGTTACAGTTTCCTTGTTGATAATTGGAATCTGGCTTTGAGTACTAATCCGGCGCCTTTTGGTATCGCTAATATTACTTCCAATGTGGGCGTACAAGGAGCGAATGTCCTGGCTAATGCCGTGGATGGTAATATGGCGAGCAGTTGGCGGACCGTCAATAACCCCGGCCCGCTGGTAACTTTGACCATCCAGTTCCCCAACGGCTCTAATTACGCCGTTAATGAAATAAGAATGAGGCGCCAGGGAGCGGCAGCGGCGGGACGGCCGACAAATTATTCCTGGTCTACTTCGACTGACGGCGTAACTTACACGGTTAGATATACTCGGGCCGTTGATCCCGGAACCAACCAGTGGAACGATATTTTTCCGGCTGTTGTTACCGACGTTAATTATTTGCAGTGTAATATCACCGGTTATAGCGGGAACCGGGTGCAAATGAGCGAGATCGAAGTGCCCTGGATACGCATCCGCTCGCGCTGCCGCATTAACAACATATCCGGAGCCAGTTTCACCGAGAAATATGTGCGCAGTTGCGTGTTGACCAGTACTCCCGGACCGGGAGCTACCATCTTCCGGGTGATGCCGAGTACTTTGGCGAATACCAATATAACTTCCATCTGGGATCAGATCAGCAGTAATGTTTACAGCAATGCGGCTTTATATTAAGTTTGCGGTACGAAAGGGAAAAGAGTGAAATTCATCCGTAACATACAACCTTTGGTGGGTTTGGATATCGGTACCACCGCGGTTAAGGTCATCGTGCTGAAAGAAAGCGTCAATGGCTTGGCGGTAGTGGACTACCGCATAGGTGAATTTCCCTTAAGTACCGAGAAAAAAGAAAATGTTTCCATGGAAGTAGTCCTGGAGGTATTGCGCAAAAGTATCGAAGGGATCAATCTTAAAAAAACCAGAATAGTTACGGTGATCTCCGGCCAGCGCGTGTCGGTACGCAAAGTGTTGGTGCCGAACATGCCCAAAGATGAATTGCTGGAGGCGGTGAAATGGGAAGCCAAGGAGCACATCCCCTTCCCTATTGAGAACGCGGTAGTAGATTATCAGGTATTGGGAGAAGTTACCGATAAAAATGTTAAGAAGCTGGAACTGCTGGTAGTAGCCGTAGAGAAATTCGTTATCGACCAGCACCTGGCCCTGCTGCAGAACGTGCAGATACGCCCGCAAAGCGTCACTGTCGCGCCTTTCGCCCTGCGGGAGATCTTTAAGAAAAATGATTATTTCAAGGCTGATGAGGCCCTGGCCGTGGTCAATACCGGCGCCGAAGCCACCACGATCAACATATTCTTTGGGGAAACCCTGGTCTTTAACCGGGAGATTCCGCTAGGCGGCAACACCATCACCCGGGCTATGGTTGGCACCCTGATCTCTGACAGCGGGCAGATAGAAATAGATATAAATCAGGCGGATATCCTGAAAAAGAACTGGGGCATTCCGGATGAAAAAAATCCCCAGCAGTTGACCCCCGAGATCAATAGCAACCAGATCGTGCCTTTAGTGCGGCCGGTGATGGAGCGGTTGGCCAACGAAATACGCCGTTCCCTGGACTATTATCGAGAAGAATCGCGCGGCCGGCGGGTGGCCAAAGTAGTTTTGTTGGGCGGCAACGCGGAATTAAAAGGGTTGCGTGAATTCCTGCAAGGCGCTTTAGGCATGGACGTCGAAGTAAGCCAACCCCTAAAAAACATACAGATGGACTTGCCGGAGGAGCGCCAAAAAGAACTGGCCGAACTGAGCCCGCGATTATCCATTGCTGTCGGCGCGGCGCTGACCGGTACCAAAGGCATCAACCTGTTGCCGCAGGAGCTGAAGGAGCAGGCCTCTAAGACTGCCCGCAGCGCTATGACAGCCATTATCAGTTTCCTGATAGTTTTCATTTTTGGCATGGTCTATATTTCATTGTACATGCAAATCAGGACTTATCAGAAGATCGTGTCCAGCAACCAGACGGCCCTGGATGATATTAAACAGCAGGTATCCCAGGCCTATGAACTGCAGCAATTAAAAGAAAAAATGACCACCCGGCAAAATTTAATCAACCTATTGACGGTCGGAGATCCTAAATGGGTAGAAATGCTCAAGTCCCTGAGCAACATAACCCCCGGCCGGGTAATTTTGGATGAACTTTCCTTTGAAAAGGAAAAAATTGACGCCTCCGCGGTTCCGCCGCCGACCACCGGAGCCGAAGCTGCTGGCACTCCGAGAGTAACACCGCCGTCACTCTTACCCATTCTCAATTTAAAAGGCATGGTGATGCTGGGAGGAGACCGGCCGGAGGCGGTCCTGGCCCAGTTCTTGCAAGCACTGGAAAAATCGGCCTATTTTAAGGATACCGACTTGATCTCCCTGCAAAAGGAGCAGGAAGCGGCAGGACAGAATAAAAATTTTATAACGTTCGAGGTGCAGTGTAAACTAAAAGACGAGCTTGGCGGCCAACCATGAAAAAGATAGGCGCGAAAGAAAAGGCTTTATTGAAATACTTCCTGATCTTCGCCGGTATCGCCGGCTTCAGCCAGTATTTCTTTATCCAGCCGGCCCGTGATAAGATCGCGCAGCAAAAAGCGGAGATACAACAAATAAACGATGAGATACAACGAGCCTACGAATTTCTGCGGGACCTGAATAAGATCCGCGAAGAAGCCGGTAAGATGGAACAGCAATGGCAGTACTTTAGGAATAAACTGCCGGATTCCAAGCAGATCCCCAGCTTGCTGCAAGCCCTGGCCACTGTGGCCAACCAGGCTAATATCACTTATGTTTCGATCAATACTAAACCCCTGGAAACAGGGGAACAGCAGGGAGGTTTGTCCTATAACCGGCTGCCGATCGAGATCACCATGCGCTGCCGTTACCGTAATTTGGGCGAATATTTAGCTAACTTGAAAAAACTGCCACGGTTGATCAAGGTGGAAAGCCTGAAGATCACCCGCAATACGGAAAAGCTGCCTTATATCGATGTTACCCTGCAGGTATATACGTATATCATTAGCAGTGAAGGATAACCATGGCTCCGGAAGGAAAGAAGTCACCCGACAAAAAGCAAATCATTATCCTGGTCGCGCTGGGACTGGCTATTTTATTTGTTTACAAACAGATGGTATTAAAACCAACTCCGGCACCGGAAAGCGCGCCCGCGGCGACGGGAGAAGTGACGGACACTGCGGTACCGGTTGAGTCCGTACCATCGACCAGGGCCAATACGACGGAGAAGGAATTCGCCGTACTGGGATCAACACCGGAAGCGGCTGGTGACAGCAGCGGCCAAGCTTGGGGCCGGGATCCCTTTGTCGGTGCAGGCGATTCGAGCCCGGAGAATAATACGGTAACTCCCGGTCCTGTAGCGGTAACTCCCGCTAAAGAGGAAGACCTGCTGGAGCTTACAGGCATAGCCTGGTACAAGAATAAAGCCTTGGCGGTCATTAACGGTCAAGTAGTGCACGAAGGCGAATATCTTTATATCAAAGGTAAAAAAGCTTACCTGGTCATAAGTATTTTAAAGAACCGGGTATTGCTAAAAAACGATGCGAAAACTATAACTTTGAGGGTCAGGGGAGGTTGAGGCAATGTATAAAAAAATAATCTTGGCAATAGCGCTGTTCCTGGCGGTTTCCTGGATAGTACCGGGGCCGCTGCCGACGGCCCGGCTTTGGGCCGCGGACAATCCGAATTTTTGGGATCTGGTCCGAGCCAAGAAAATCTCCATCGATTTCCGCAACGTCGACCTGGACGATGCTCTCCGACTCCTGTCCCAGCAGAACAACATAAATTTTTATCTGGTGGACAAGGTTCGGGGCCGCAAGGTTAATTTCTTTTTTAAGGATGTACCGATCGAAGACGTGCTGACCTCCATTCTCACCAACAGCGGTTTCGCCTATAAGGTTTTCCCGGATAAAAATATTATCGAGATCTCGGCTCTCCTGCCCACCCAGATCGATACCCGGATCTTCAACATCAAGAACATGGATCCGCTGCAAGCTAAGACCACGGTGGTCAATGTGTTAAGCGCGCAAGGTAATATCGACGTGGACCGCGAGACCAAAGTTCTGATAGTTTCCGATACCTATAGGAATTTTAACCGTATCATTGATGTCATTGACGCGCTGGACGTGAAATCGGCCGGTTCAGAACGGCCCGCCGGGTCCGGCACCGAAGTTCAAACCCGTGTTTTCACCTTGCAATACGCCTCCGCGGCCAAAGTAAAGGATGAGATCGCCAAGACCCTGTCTTCGGACGGAGCCGCGGATGTGGATGAAAGCCTGAACTCCTTGGTAGTTAAGGATCAGAATAATATTCTGGATAAGATCGCGGACCTAGTGCTGAAATTGGACCGGGAAACTCCCCAGGTTATCATCAGCGCGGAATTAGTTGAAGTGAATTCCAATGTTTTGAGCCAGATCGGCGCCCAGTGGATCTACCAGCCTGGCAGCCATGGCCAGACTTTCACTTTTAATACCGTGTACAACACCCCACCCATAGCTACGGATACCCAGAATCTGGGTTATGTTACGCAGGGCCTGGGCACTAGCCTGGTTTACGGCGAAGTAACAGATAAATTCCGGGCCATGATCAACGCGCTGGTAACTACCAATAAGGCCGAACTCCTGTCCAATCCCACCATTACGGTGGTCAACAATGAAAAGGCCAGGATAGAAATAACCGATAAGTTCCCGTATAACCAATTTTCCGGCTATGACGCCAAGGGTAATCCTCAGTACGCCATAGAATTTCTGGATGTCGGTATAATCCTGGGCGTTACGCCGCATATTAAAGAGGGTAACGTAGTTAACCTGGAGCTGGAACCGGAAGTATCCTTCCAGAACGGGGAAAACATCGGGATCCCGATAAGATCTCTCCGGAAAGCTTCTACCAAGGTTAACGTGCGCGACGGCAAAACCGTGGTAATCGGAGGTTTGACCACCACCCGCAAATCCAAGGTTTCTTATAAGATCCCGATCCTGGGCAGCATTCCCTTGCTGGGGGCCCTGTTCCGGCAAAACAGCGATACAGTTCAGAAAGTCGACCTGATGATCTTTGTCACGCCTCATATCCTGACTTCCAGCCGGATCGAGGAATATTCCCGCGAAAATATGTTGAAAATAGAGCAGGAGAGGAAATAAAATTCCTGACGGATAAATGTACTTGACAAAGTGCCCGGATATATAATAAAATCAATTGAATAGAGTCTAACTTTACCAAAAATATGGTCGAGGTCCAAGGATAATTTTAAGGAGACCAACATGATCCAGGAGAAGAAAGAAGAAGGCACCTCCCAAATAGTGGTCTTTGGCCTGTCCAACGAAGAATATGGCATCGGCATCGCGCAAGTTCAGGAAATTATTCGCCCGGTAGGTATCACCCGTATACCGGGCATGCCCACTTTTGTAGAGGGCGTGATCAATCTGCGCGGCAAGATTATCCCCATAATCGACCTGCGGGACCGTTTCGGTCTGACCAAAAAGGAGGATGACGCCAATACCCGGGTGGTAGTGGCCGAGGTTTCCAGCCAAACCGTCGGGTTGGTGGTAGACAGCGTGAGTGAAGTCCTGCGCCTTGCCAATGATGCGATCGACCCTTTACCGCCGACCATTACCGATATTGACGCCGAATACCTCAAGGGCGTGGGTAAAATGGATCGGCGCCTCATCATATTGCTGGACCTGGATAAGGTCCTGACTGACCTGGAGAAGAGCACCCTGGAAAAATTGAATAAGATGGCTGCGGAGGAAGGTCCGGGAGCCACTGGCGCCAAAAAAGAAAACCAGGCGGCAGCGGAATAAAATGACATATAGCGAACCGGATTTTGAATATTTAGTCAGGAAAATTTTTAAGGATCGCGGATTTGATTGCCGGCAGTACCGTGAAAGTTACCTGAAAAGACGCTTTGGCGTGCGCATGCGGGCCTGGAAGGTGTCCACCTTCAATGAATACGCCAACGTTCTGGATAACCACCCGGAAGAGTATATTAAGCTCTTTGACGATATTACTATCAATGTTACCCAGTTCTTCCGGGACATATCCGTGTATAAGGTTTTTGACAGCGTGGTGATACCTTCGCTACTGGCAGAAAAGAAAAAGAGCCAGAATAATATCATCAGGGTTTGGAGCTGCGGTTGTTCCAGCGGCGAAGAACCGTATTCCATCTCTATTTGCCTGATGGACCGGCTCAAAAGCAACCTGGACAAGTATACTATTTCTATTTTTGGGACGGACATAGATGATTTCAGTTTGAATAAGGCCCGGGCCGGGATTTACGGGCCGGCCGCCCTGGAGAACGCGGTGCCGGATGTAGTAAGCAAGTATTTTATACCGGAAACCGGCAAATTCCGGGTCAAAGATGAGATCCGCTCGATGGTTAAATTCATCAAACATGATTTTATCCGCGAGGAACCGCTGAAGAACCTGGATATTGTTTTTTGCCGCAACGTGATGATCTACCTGACCAAGGAAATGCAGACCAGGATGCTGGTGAATTTTTACAAAAGCCTGAATCCTAAAGGATTCCTGGTCCTGGGGAAAGTAGAAAGCTTAATGAGCGTCAACGAGGGTTTATTCGAAAGGTTCAATGTAACCGAACGGATTTTCCAAAAAAGCTAGAGTTCAGGTTTTCAACGAACTCAACAAAAGGGGGAGGCGATAAATTATGGGAACAAGGATTATGATTGTGGATGACTCAGCTTTCATGCGTATGACCCTCAAGAACATTCTTTCTAAAGAGGGTTATGAAATTGCCGGGGAAGCGGAAAACGCCGAACAAGCTGTGGCCAAGTATACCGAATTAAAACCCGATCTGGTAACCATGGATATCATCATGCCGGGAGAGAACGGGATTAAAGCGGTTAAGGAGATCATGAAAGTAAATGGCAGCGCCCAGATCCTGATGGTCAGTGCCATGGGGCAGGAAGCTCTGATCGTGGAAGCCATGCAAGCCGGTGCCAAAAATTTCATTATCAAACCGTTCCAGCCGGAAAAGGTGATTGAAGCGGTTAGAAAAGTTTTGAAGACGTAACCATTGAGGAAAGGGGTTTGAGCGTGGAAAAGATAAAGGTACTGGTTGTTGATGATAGCAACTTTATGCGCAAAATCATCACGGATATGCTTAATTCTGACCCGCAGATAACCGTGGTAGGTACCGCCAGTGACGGCCGGGAAACGGTAGAGAAGGTCAAAAATCTTAATCCCGACGTTATCACCCTGGACATTATTATGCCGGAAATGGATGGTTTGACTGCCCTGGAGATGTTGATGAAGACCAATCCGACGCCGGTAGTTATGTTCAGCAAGGTTACCAGGGATGGAGCGGAGGCCACGCTAAAAGCGCTGGAATTCGGTGCCGTAGATTTTGTTACCAAGCCCCAAGACGCTGATCTGGGCAGTATCAAAATGGAGATTGATAAAGTCAAGAACGAATTAATCGACAAGATCAAGATCGCTGCCCGCATCGACCGCAATAAATTGAAAGTTTTATATCCCACCACCCGTATCCGGGAGAGAGTGACCGGAGTGGCGGAACCGTCTGACCGGGTAATTTGCATCGGATCTTCAGCCGGAGGGCCGAAAGTGCTGATGGAGATCATGCCCTTATTCCCTTATGACCTGCCCAGCGGAGTTTTGGTGGCGCAACATATGCCATCATTTTTTATCAAATCTTTCACCGAACGTTTAAGCAATATTTCCAAGATCGGCGTACGGGAGGCCAAGATCGGGGATATTGTCCCCTCCTCTACAGCCTTTTTAGCGCCCGAAAGCTATACTATAAAGGTGGAAAGAATAAAGAAAGGCGGAGCAATTACTTTATCAAGTGAACCCTCCATTCACCGGGTAAAACCTTGCATTGACGCGATGATGGAAGCCGCGGCGCAAGTATACGGAGCGAAAGCCATCGGCGTCCTGTTGAGCGGCATGGGCCGTGACGGCGTTAAAGGACTCAAAGCGATCAAGGCGGTGGGCGGCAAGACTATCGCCCAGGATGAATCTTCCAGTATCGTCTTTGGCATGGCCAAGGCGGCTATCGAAGAGGGAGTAGTTGATAAAGTAGTGCCAGCCAATAAGATTGTCGAAGAGATATTAAAACTGATCTAAGGGGTTGCCATGACCGAAGATATGTCGCGCTATAAGGACATGTTCATCAGTGAAGCGACGGAATATCTCCAGAATCTCAACAAATCCCTGTTGGAATTGGAAAAAGCCCCGGAAAACCTGGAGCTATTGAACGAGATCTTTCGTTTGGCCCATACCATGAAAGGTATGGCGGCGACCATGGGTTACCAGAAGATCACCACCCTGGCGCACCAGATGGAAGACCTGCTGGATGTCCTGCGCAAACAGGAAGCTAAGGTCACTCCGGAAATTATCGAAGTGCTGTTCAAAGCCCTGGATGTGCTGGAGCCATTGTTACAGGAAGTGGCCAGCGGGGAAGACCGCAAAGTGGATATTACGGCCATGACCGTCAAGTTGAAGATGGTCCTGGAGACTAAGCCAGCCGAAGGTCCGGCTCCGGCGAAAGAAACACCGACCGATTCCACCGCAGGCGAAAAAAAAACAGTAAGTAGCGAAGCCGACAAGAAAAAAACCCAGACCAGCGTGCGTATTAACATCGAACACCTGGATAACTTGATGAACCTGGTCGGGGAACTGGTAATAAATAAGGCCCGGCTCTTTCAGATAGGCGCCAATTATAAGATCAATGAATTGAACGAAAGCCTTACACAGTTGGAACGCATCACCGGCAGTTTGCAGGAAGAAGTACTTAAAACCAGGATGATCCCAGTTTCCCACATCTTTGACCGCTATCCTCGCGTGGTCAGGGACCTGGCGAAACTTAAAAATAAAGAGATAAATTTTGAGATCGAGGGTTCGGACATCGAGTTGGACCGGATGATAGTGGATGAGATCAACGAACCGCTGATCCACCTGATCCGTAATGCCGTTGATCACGGGATTGAAGTCCCGGCCGAGCGCATTAAGAATGGGAAAAGCGAAAAAGGCAATGTCCGCTTGTCAGCCCGTCGCGAAAAAGGGTATGTGCGCATTGAGCTGACCGATGACGGCAAGGGTATGGACCCTCATGAAATAGCGGAAAAAGCCATTGAAAAGGGCATGCTCACCAAAGAAAAAATGGCGGCCATGACCGAAAATGAAATGCTCATGCTGATCTGCGAGCCCAGCTTCTCCACCGCGGCGGAAATTACCGATATCAGTGGGCGCGGCGTAGGCATGGATGTGGTTAAGACTAAGGTAGAGGCCTTTAACGGTTCTTTGACGATTGAGACCAAAAAGGGAAAGGGCTCCAGTTTCGTCATCAAGCTGCCCTTGACCCTGGCGATCATCCAGGCTTTGCTGGTGAAGGTGATCGAAGAGGTTTACGCTATACCTCTTTCCAATATTACCGAGATAATTTCCATCAGTCCCTCGCAGATCAAGACCATTGAAAAAAGGGAAGTCATCAGGGTGCGCGAGGAGATCTTGCCGCTGGTGAGCTTAAGGGAAGTATTTGGGCTGCCTAGATTGGACCTGAACACAACCGAGGAAACTTATATAGTGGAAGTAGAAGTCGGCGATAAACGAATAGGGATAATAGTTGATTCTTTGTACAGCCGCGAAGAAATAGTGATCAAGACCCTGGGCGGTATCCTGAAACGGACCAAGGGCATCAGCGGCGCGACCATCCTTGGCGACGGCCGGGTGGTATTAATAGTCGATATTGCGGGAATAATGTAGGGTGAATATGAGCAAAATTTTTGCTTTGGATATAGGTACCAGAAAAGTAGCCGGACTGATCGCGCAACCGGAGAACGGCGTGCTGCGCATAACGGATTGCGAAGTCCGTGAACACCAGACCCGGGCCATGCTGGCCGGCCAGATCCATGACGTGGAAAAAGTGGCGGAAGTGATCGGGGAGATCAAGCAGGCCCTGGAGAGTCGTCTCGGTGAAAAATTAGAGAAAGCCGCCGTGGCCGTAGCCGGCCGGGCGCTTAAAACCCTGCGCGGCACGGCTATTAAGACCCTGGCGTTTGAAAATGAAATAACCGCGGCGGAAGTACTGGACTTGGAGCTGGCGGCGGTACAGCAAGTGTTAGGCGGCCTGAACAATGCCCAGGGCCAGGACCTGTCCACGGACTATTATTGCGTGGGCTACAGTGTGGTCAATTATTATCTGGATAATGAAAAAATGGATAACCTGGTCAGCCAGAAGGCCCGGGAGATTAAGGTAGATATAATTGCCACCTTTTTGCCGCGCGTAGTGCTGGAAAGCATGTTTACAGTATTAAAAAAGGTTGGCCTGGAAGTTTCGGCGCTAACTTTGGAGCCGATAGCGGCGATCAACGCTATTATCCCGCAGGATATGCGTCGTCTTAACTTGGCTCTGGTGGATATCGGCGCGGGAACCAGTGATATCGCCATTACCAGCGGCGGCAGCGTGGTCGCGTATGGCATGGTGCCTCATGCCGGCGACGAGATCACGGAAAAATTAGCGGAATTGTACCTGCTGGACTTTTATGTGGGCGAAAGAGTGAAAAAATTACTGACTACCCAGGCCCAGGCGGAGTTCAGCGATATCTTTGGCAAGAATTGGAACCTCTCCACGCTGCAGGTGTTGACGGACCTCAGTCCGGCGATCACCGACCTGGCGGCCAAAATAGTGGACGAGATAATGGTCCTTAATAAAACCCGGCCCAGCGCGGTAGTATGCGTCGGCGGCGGCAGCTTAACGCCGTTGCTGCAGGAAAAAATAGCGCAGCAGATCGGCTTGGCCAGGGAAAGAGTAGGTATTAGGGGACCGGAGTTGATCAGGGGCATCAGTAACGATACCGGCCAGTTGACCGGGCCCGAAGCCATAACTCCTTTAGGTATCGTTACCGTGGCCGCGGAGCAGCAGGGGCTGCAGTTCGTTAATGTGATGGTGAACGGCAAGAGGATACACCTGCTGAATATTAACCAGAAATTAAATGTTCTTTCCGCCCTGGTGGCTAGCGGCATCGGCACCAAGAAAATGCACTCTCGGCCCGGATTGGCCAAGACCTTTGAGTTGGACGGCGAGATCAGGATCATCCCGGGCACGCTCGGGCAGCCAGCCAACATTCTTTTGAATGGCAATGTGGCGGGCCTGGACGACCACATTACGGATAAAGATGTAATCTCCTGCAGCGAAGCCAGGGACGGAGAAGACGGCCGGGCCAGGATCATGGATTTTATCGGTTTACGGACCAGCAAGAAGGTAATTTTGAACGATCAAGCCGTGCCGCTAGGCCCAGCGATATACATGAATGACCAGTTGGCAGACCTGGAAACAGAGATCGTGGACCTGGCCAAGATCACCATTAAACCGGAGATGACCCTGCGCGAATTATTAAAGCAGCGGTGCCGACTGGACCAGGCCGAAGAGCGCAATATCGTGGTTACCATAGACGGGGAGCCCCGGATAATTACCCAGCAAAGTTTCCATCTATATGTGAACGGGCAGGAAGCGAGCCTGGATGCCCATCTCAAGGATACGGATATAATCAGCTATGATACCAACGCCTCACGGCATTATAAGATAAAAGAAGTGGTGCCGGCGCCCCCGGCGGGACACGGGGTTCAGCTCCGGATCAACGGTCAAGAATATAATATCGAAGGCCAACGTGGCAAATATTTCATGAATGGGCAGGAAGTGTCAGCGGATGAATTTCTTATCAGCGGCGCCGATATACGGACCGCGCCGGGGAAAGACGCCGAGCTTATCATGGTGGACCTGTTGCGCTATGTCCCGTTGAACGTGGAACAAAATCCCGGCAAGAAATTAAAAATGTTGATCAACGGCAGAGCTGCCAGTTTTACCACCGGATTAAGCCAGGGCGCCGAAGTACAATTGTTTTTTGAATAGGGAGAATAAATGGCCGAAATCGATGTGTTGAAATTATCGGAACGGCAACTGGACGCGCTGAAGGAAGTCAGTTCTATCGGTGCGGGCAATGCCGCCACCGCCCTGTCGCAAATGTTGAACCGGAAAGTCATGATGACCGTTCCGCACATACGGGTAGTGCCGATAAAAGACGTCACTTCCTTCATGGGCGGTCCGGAGAACCTGGTAGCGGGCATATACACCCGGTTGCTGGGCGACGTGTTCGGCAGCGTACTATTAACTTTCCCGCGCGACAGTTCTTTCGCTCTCACCGATATCCTGATGGGCAAAAAGATCGGCACCACCAGGATATTGACTGGGATGAGCCGGTCCCTGCTGAAGGAAACCGGCATGATCGTCACCGGGGCTTTTTTGACCGCGCTGTCCAAGATGGTCAAAGTTACCATAATACCGCGCGTTCCCAGCTTGACCCTGGACATGGTCGGCGCGATCATCGATTTTATCCTGATCGACCTGAGCCAGGAAGTGGAATACGCCATCGTTATTGAAGTGAAGTTCGTCGAGAAACAGACAAAAGTCAGCGGACATTTTTTCCTTATGCCTAATCCCGGTTCGTTAAAGTTAATATTAAAAGCGATTGGAGTGGAAAATGATTGATCTTAAAAATTTAACACCTTTCCAACTGGATGCGTTAAAAGAGATCGGGAACATCGGTGCTTCGCACGCCGATACCGCGCTGTCGGAGTTGTTGAGAAAGAAGGTCTGGATCAGCGTGCCGGAAGCGAAAGTCGTCCCATTGGACGAAGTGCCCCAGGAATTCGGCGGCGCCGAGAAAATGGTTGTCGGCGTTTACCTGCAGATGCAGGGCCAGATCAGCGGCAATATCCTGTTCTTTTTCAGCCAGGAAACAGCGCTGACCCTGGCGGATATCCTGATGAACCGGCCGGCCGGCACCACCAAGGTTTTGAATGAAATGGACCAGTCTGCTATCAAGGAGACCGGGACGATCCTGGCCGGGTCCTGCCTGACGGCGCTTTCGGCTCTGACCAACAAGGAGATCATCCCGTCCATTCCCTATTACGCCATGGATATGCTGGGAGCTTTAGTCGATTTTATCATCATTAACCTGAGCCAGAACGCCGAATACGCCATGATCATACAGCTGGAGTTCAGCGAAGCCGAATACAAGATCGATGGCAGTTTCTTATTACTACCGGACCCGCAATCTCTGGAAGTTATCCTCACTTCCCTGGGCGTGGGCTGATAAATATTAAGGGAGATATAATGGACGAACAGATTAAGGTAGGAATAGCCGACTTAAAAGTCAGTACTGCGCCAAATAAAATAATTACAAATGCGTTGGGTTCCTGTGTTGCAATTATTTTGTATGATTCAGTGCATAAGGTGGGCGGCTTGGCCCACATCATGCTGCCCAGCACCGCTTTTTCCAAGATCCGCTCCAATCCGGCCAAATTCGCCGACACCGCGGTGCCGGAAATGCTGGGCATGATGAAACAACTCGGGGCATTAAAAACCACCACCTGGGCGAAAATAGTAGGCGGCGCGCAAATGTTCGCCAATGTGCTGGCGGAACCGCTCGGCAATATCGGCCAGCGGAACGTGCAGGCCACTAAAGACATCCTGAGCAAAGAGAATATCCGTATCGTCGCCGAAGATACCGGCGGGGACTGCGGCAAGAGCGTAGAGTTCAATCTGGATAATGGCGAAGTAACGGTCAAGTCGATAAAGTACGGGGTTAACCGGTTATAACATTCGTAATATCGGGGAGCAGGGGGAAGATGATGGAAAAAAACGCAAAGATCCTGGTAGTGGATGATTCACCCTTCATACTGGAAATTATAGAGACTATTTTAAAGGATAGTGGTTTTGAAGTCATCACGGCTGATGATGGTGAAAAAGCGCTTAACAAGGCCAAAAGCGAACTCCCTGACCTGATGGTGCTGGACCTAATGCTGCCCAAAATGAACGGTTACGAAGTATGCAAGCTCCTGAAAAGCGATGAAAAATACAGCAATATTCCTATTATCATGCTGACCGCCCGGGTGAACGAGGATGATGAGGAAAAGGGGCGGCAGGCAGGCGCGAATGTCTACATGGGGAAGCCCTTTGAGTTAGATGATCTAGTTGCGAAGGTAAGAGAGCTATTGCAAGCCAAGAACGCGAAATAGCAATTACTGGAATACTTTACCAGGCTGATCTCTGCAACTTTAAGGATTGGCCTGTTATTTTTTTATTGAAGGATAAAGTCTCGTTATGAACACGGAGCAGTTATTAGCGCAACTCAATGAGCAGCAGCGTAAAGCGGTCCAGCACGTCGATGGACCGCTATTGATCATAGCCGGCGCCGGCAGCGGCAAGACGCGGGTGATCACCTACCGTGTGGCTTATTTATTGGCCCAGGGCATTCCCAGCTGGAATATCCTGGCCGTAACCTTTACCAACAAAGCCGCGGAAGAGATGCGGGTTAGGGTTCATAAACTGCTCCAGGAATCTTCCGGCCAGGCTCACCAGGCGGCGCCCTTGGTCTCTACCTATCATTCATTCTGCGTCCGCGTGCTGCGCCAGGATATAGAAAAACTGGGCTATCAACGAAGTTTCGTCATATATGACGATGATGATTCCCTGCGCCTGATAAAGCAGTGCCTACGGGAAATGAACCTGGATGAGAAAAAGTCCCGACCCCGGGAGATTGCGAGTATTATTGACAAAGCCAAAGACGACTTGCTGGACCATGAGTCCTACCAGATCTACGCCAGCGCCAGCCAGAGCAATTTCCGCCAGGTTATCGGAGAGATTTACAGAAGATACCAGGCCAAATTAAAAAGCAATAACGCGCTGGATTTTGGCGACCTGATCATGCTGACCGTGCAGCTTTGGCAAAAGCAGCCGGAAGTCCTGAAACAATACCAGGACCGTTTTCAGTACCTGATGGTGGACGAATACCAGGATACGAACCACGCGCAATATATCCTGACCAAGATGCTGGCGCATACCCACAAGAACATCTGCGTGGTAGGTGACGAGGACCAGAGCATCTATATGTTCCGCGGCGCTGATATCCGTAACATCCTCGACTTTGAGAAGGATTACCAGCAGTGCCTGGTGATCAAGCTGGAGCAGAATTACCGCTCCACCGAAAATATTTTAGAATCCGCCCACAAAGTTATCCAGAACAACCGCTATCGTAAAGATAAGGAACTCTGGACCGATAACAGCAAGGGTGACCCGGTCAATTTTTACCAGGTAGCCAACGAGATCGAGGAAGCCAATTTTATCGCCGGGGAGATCGGCCGGCTGGTCCGCGAAGACATCATGCCGCGGGAGATAGCCGTGTTTTACCGCACCAACGCCCAGTCCCGGGTACTGGAGGACGCGTTCCGGCGGGCGAACCTGCCCCATATGATAGTCGGCGGCCAGCGGTTTTATGAACGCCGTGAAGTCAAAGACATCTTGGCTTACTTGCGGGTGATCATCAATTCGCAGGATTCGCTCAATTTACAGAGGATAATCAACATCCCTAACCGTGGTATCGGCAAGACCAGCCTGGACCTGATAGAAAAGTATGGACAGAAACAGGAGCGCGGTTTAGTCGATGTTTTGCACCAGGCGGACCTGGTAGAGGGTTTGAAAGATAGAGTGCGGACGGTCATAAAACAGTTCCTGCAGAAGATAGATGAATGGCGCAGGGATAAGTCCGTCCTATCCGCCAGCGAGCTGGCTATTAAGGTTATCGAAGAATCCGGGTATATTAAGAGCCTGGAGGACGGCACCGACGAAGGCGAGGGCCGTGTCGAGAACGTGAAGGAACTCATCTCCGCTATTAAGGAATTTGAGGAACAAAGCGAGAATAAAACCCTGGAAGCTTACCTGGAACAGATCGCTCTCATCTCCGATCTTGATACCTGGCAGCAGGAAAAAAATTATGTAACCCTGATGACCCTGCATCTGGCCAAAGGACTGGAATTCAATCATGTTTTCATGGTGGGGCTGGAAGAGGGCTTGCTGCCGCATATAAACTCCATTGAATCGGAGATAGAACTGGAAGAGGAGAGAAGACTTTGTTACGTGGGCATGACCAGGGCCAAAAAAAGACTGGTCTTGACCAGCGCCGCAGAACGACGGATGAACGGGGTCCGGAGATGGAATATACCATCCCGGTTTATCCTGGAAGCGGAGCTGGCGGAGAACCCGGCCCAGGAATCTTTCACAGATAACAGCCAGCCATTCCCCATGCAGTCCGTACCGGAAACCAACGGGTTCAGGCGCGGCCAGCGCATCGCGCATGAAGTGTTCGGAGAGGGCTCGATAGTGGAGGTTTCCGGTTCCGGCAGCGACCAGAAGGTTATAGTGGATTTTGACCGTTCCGGGCGCAAAAAACTCCTGGTTAAGGCTGCAAATCTCAAGAAATTGTGATATAATAGGGACTAATATGAAAATAACCAAAAAAGAAGTGGAATATGTGGCGAGACTGGCCAGGTTGGCGCTAAGCGAAGCGGAAAAAGAGAAAATGACCGCTCAGCTTGATTCCATATTGCAATATATGGACAAGTTGAACAGTTTGGATACCAAAAACGTGGAACCAACCAGCCATGTGCTCCCGTTGAACAATGTCTGGCGCGAAGATAAGGTTCAGCCCAGTCTCTCCCGGGAGGAAATGCTGGCCAACGCCCCGGAACAGGCGGAAGGATTCTATAAGGTAAAAAAGGTCATTGAGTGAAAAAGGTCATAATTAAGACTGAAAAAGTTAAGATGGAAGCCGAGCTTAATAACAGTCGGACTGCGCAAGCTATTTGGGACGCCCTGCCGCTGGCCACCGAAGTCAATACCTGGGGAGAAGAAATATACTTTGAAATTCCGGTAAAAACCGCCCTGGAAAATGGCATGGATGAAGTAAAAATCGGGGATTTAGCCTATTGGCCCCAGGGGAATTGCTTCTGTATTTTCTTTGGCTTAACGCCCTTGTCCAGCGAAGGACATATCAAGCCCGCCAGCGCGGTGAATATAATAGGCAGGCTAAAGGGTAAAGCCGAAGAATGGGAAAAAGTTAAAGACGGGGAATGGATTACGGTAGAAAAAAAAGAGGGCTAAGGATCAAATGGATTTATTTAATCTGACAGCGCATGAATTAACTGCCAAAATAAAAAATAAAGAAGTGACTTCCAAAGAAGTTACCGAAAATGTCTTTAAGCGCATAGAAGCCGTTGAGCCTAAAGTTAAGGCTTATGTCACTTTACTTAAGGACAAGGCCTTGGCCCAGGCGGCGGAAGTAGACGCGAAGATAGCGGCTGGTAAAGAAGCCGGCTTGTTGGCTGGTATTCCCATCGCTATTAAAGATAATATGAACATTAAAGGTACCAAGTGTACTTGTTCCTCAAAGATACTCAATAATTTCATTTCCCCCTATAACGCAACAATAATAGATTTGCTAAGCGCCGAGGGCGCTGTTTTCACCGGTAAAACGAATATGGACGAATTTGCCATGGGCTCTTCCACGGAAACCAGCTTTTTCGGCAAGACTTTCAACCCGTGGAATCTGCAGGCTATCCCCGGCGGTTCTAGTGGCGGCAGCGCCGCGACAATGGCCGCCGATGAAGCGATCATGGCGTTAGGCTCAGATACCGGCGGGTCCATCCGCCAGCCGGCCTCCTGCTGCGGTATTGTGGGCCTGAAGCCCACTTATGGACGGGTATCGCGTTTTGGCTTAGTGGCTTTTGCCTCTTCGCTGGACCAGATCGGCCCTCTGACCAAAGACGTGACCGATGCCGCCCTGTTGATGAATGTTATTGCTAAATACGACCCTAAAGACTCTACCAGCGCCAATATACTCGCGCCTGATTATCTCAAATCATTACAAAACAACGTAAAGGGAATGAAAATAGGCATCCCTAAAGAGTATTTTGTGGAAGGCATGGACAAAGAGGTGGAAAAGAGCGTCCGGGAAGCCATTAAGCTATTGGAGAAACTGGGAGCACAGATAATAGAGATCAGCTTGCCCAATACTGAATACTGCCTGGCGGTTTACTATATACTGGCCCCTTCGGAGGCCAGTGCCAACCTGGCGCGTTATGATGGGGTCAAGTACGGCTACCGGACCCCTGATGCCAACGACCTGCTGGAACAATATGAAAAAACCCGGGGAGAAGGATTTGGTCCGGAAGTGAAGCGCCGGATCATGCTGGGGACTTACGCTCTCTCCAGCGGATACTACGACGCTTATTATTTAAAAGCGCAAAAAGTCAGAACTATGATTAAAAATGATTTTGAAGAAGCTTTTAAGAAGGTAGATGTGATCATAACGCCAACCGCGCCATCTGCGGCGTTCAAGATCGGTGAAAAGATGGACGACCCGATGCAAATGTATCTGTCGGATATCTTTACCATCTCCGTGAACCTGGCGGGTATACCGGCGATGTCGCTGCCTTGCGGCTTCACTTCGCAGAAGATGCCGATCGGATTGCAGGTAATGGCCAAACATTTTAACGAGGAAGCCATCTTCCGGGCGGCCTATACATACGAACAGAACACTAACTGGCACAAAGAAAAACCGAGGTTGTAATGAAATTTGAAGCAGTGATCGGGCTGGAAGTGCATGCCCAGCTAAAAACCAAATCGAAAATATTCTGCGGCTGTTCCACGCAGTTCGGCGCCGAGCCCAACACCCAGATCTGCCCGGTCTGTACCGGCATGCCCGGTGTCCTGCCGGTATTGAACAAAGTCGCGATAGAATATATTATTAAAACTTCACTGGCTCTTGATTGCAAAGTTAATCCGCTAAGCCGGTTTGCCAGGAAGCAGTATTTTTACCCTGATCTGCCCAAAAATTATCAGATTTCCCAATATGACCAGCCCGTATCCGAACATGGATATCTGGATGTGCAGGTTGACGGCAAAACTAAAAGACTAGGCATTACCCGTATCCATCTGGAAGAGGACGCCGGCAAACTTCTGCACGAGGTTGGTTCGCGGCAGATAGACGGTAGTTATGTCGACCTGAACCGCACCGGCGTGCCGCTGATGGAGATAGTCTCCGAGCCGGATATGCGCACTCCGCAGGAAGCCCACGCTTATTTAATCGCGCTAAAAAGCATCTTGGAATATTTAGACGTAAGTGACTGCAACATGGAGGAGGGCAGCCTGCGCTGCGACGCTAACGTCAGCATCCGCCCCGTGGGCCAGAAAGAGTTCGGCACCAAAGCCGAAGTCAAGAATATGAACTCCTTCAAAGGCGTGCAGAAGGCTCTTGAGTACGAGATCGCCCGGCAGATCAAGGTCACGGAAGAAGGCGAAAGAATCGTACAGGAGACCCGTCTCTGGGACGCAGACAAGGAAATGACCTTTTCCATGCGCTCCAAGGAAGAAGCTCATGATTACCGCTATTTCCCGGAGCCGGACCTGGTGCCGGTGGTAGTGGATGAGAAGTGGCTGGCGGCAATAAAAGCGACCCTGCCGGAATTATCCTCCCAGAAGAAGGAGAGATTCGTTAAAGAATATAGTTTACCGGAGTACGATGCCGGCGTATTGACTGCCGATAAAAATTTATCGGAATATTTTGAAGCCACCATTAAAGGTTATGCTAATCCGAAGGCGGCTTCCAACTGGATAATGACCGAGCTTTTGGCGCAACTCAACGCCGCCAATAAAACTATAAAAGAATCTTTGATAACCCCGAAACACATGAGAGAGATGCTGGAATTGATAGATAAGGGCACGATCTCCGGCAAGATAGCCAAGACTGTATTTGAAGAGATGTTCGCTTCAGGTAAGATGCCGGATGTCGTGGTAAAAGAAAAAGGATTAGTGCAGATATCCGATGAAGGCGCTATTGCCAAGATAATCGAAGAAGTTCTGGCGGCCAACGCCAAGTCAGTGGAAGAATATAAAGCCGGGAAAACGGCCGCCCTGAATTTCCTGCTGGGACAGGTAATGAAGAAGACCCAGGGCAAAGCCAACCCCGGAGTGGTAAATAAAATTTTAAAGGATAAACTATCATGATGAAAGAAACGGTCATCAGGTGGGACAGGGGTATGGCCCTGGGGTATGAGGTGGAGTTCTATAATGCCATTCTGGTATTCGCGCAGGCGCCGCGGGGTTTTGTCATGTGCGGATACCTGAATATGGCTGCGGCGGAGAAGCTGGGCGATATAGCGGCTGTGGTGCGCGGCGTTAGCAATATAGATGAGCTATTTGCAGCTAAGGTAGAAGAAATATCGACCGCCGCCGCGAAAATTGGCGTCAAGGTCGGCATGACCGGTAAAGAAGCCCTGGAAAAAATGATGTAGGAGATGATGTGGCAACTTTGGTAAAGCCATTAGAGATAAAAGAAAAAGTGAACCTGAAAATAGAGACCCTCATCTTTGGCGGCGAGGCCCTGGCCCGCTACCGGGGATTTACTGTTTTCCTGCCTTACGGCTGTCCAGGCGATGAAGTGGAAGCGGAAGTCACCGAGATGAAAAAGGACTTCGCCCGCGCCCGTATCACCAAAATATTGCAACCATCGAATAACCGCATCAAGCCACCGTGCCCTTTCTTTTACCAGCTGGAAGAACAGGTAGAGCGCAAGCTTTTCTGCGGCGGCTGCGACTGGCAGCATATCAATTACGAAACCCAGCTGAAATTTAAGACGGCCATGGTGAAAGACGCCCTGACTTATATTGCCCGCTTTAAAAATCTAAATGTACTGGACATTATTCCCTCAGATTCTCCATTTAACTACCGTAATAAAATGCAGCTTAAGGTAGGCCTCCATCTCATCTGCGGCTTCTACGCCAAGGACACGCATCATATAATCGATATTGATAAATGCCTGATCCAGCCCGAAGCGGCTAATGAGATACTGGCCTTGGCCAGGCAGTTGCTTGCCGAGCATGAATTGCCGGGGTACGACGAAGAAACGCACCGCGGCCTGGTCCGGCATATTATTATCCGCGCTGGCATGAACACCAACCAATGCATGCTGATCTTCGTCACTAAAGAAAAGGATTTCCCCAACAAAGCGGAGATCGCCGCTAAAATAATGGCAGCTTTCCCGCAAGTTACCAGCGTTATCCAGAATATTAATAAAGCCAAGACCAACGTCATCCTGGGTGAAGACACCCTGGTTATCGCCGGCAAGCCAAAGATCCAGGAGAAGATCAAGGATCTGGTTTTCGATATTTCCCCGACCTCTTTTTTCCAGACCAATACCGGGCAGGCCAAAAAGTTATATGACACCGTGGTAGATTTTGCCGGCTTGACCGGTACAGAGATCGTTCTGGATGTTTACAGCGGCGGGGGCGCTATCGCCCTGTATCTGGCGCCCCGGGCGCAAAAAGTTATCGGTATCGAATCAGCGCAAAGCGCGGTTAAAGACGCCATGACCAATACGGAATGGAACAAGATCGAAAACGTGGAATTTCGCTTAGGCGAAGCGGAACTGGTGCTCAACCGCCTGCATAAACAGCAGGTAAAACCTGAAGTTATTGTCATTGATCCGCCGCGTAAGGGCTGCTCGCCCAAGGTGTTGGAAGCGATCGTCAATCTGGGGCCCAAGCGCATTATTTATGTTTCCTGTGAGCCATCGACCCTGGCGCGCGACCTGCAGATACTGGGCAAGAGACATTATAAGCTGGAAGTAGTGCAGCCGGTGGATATGTTCCCACAGACTGCTCACATTGAATGCGTAGCTAAAATAGAAAAACAAGTAACTAAAGTAAAAGAAACCAAGGAGGAAGTCCCTAAATGACTGAACGGATAACGCTGGATTACACCAATTGCCTGGAAGGCGTCCTTAAGAGCCAGGGCCTTAAAAAGAATCAACTTAAAGCCATGCAATCGGCTCTGCTGAAAGCGCAAAAAGAGGTCACTCGTAAGCGGGATGATGGCGCGCTCGGTTTCATGGAGCTGCCTTATAAAAACGAGGAAGCCAGGGAAATCAAAAGTCTGGCAACCAAATTAAAAGGCAAATTTGAGAACTTTGTGGTATTGGGCATCGGCGGATCAGCCCTAGGAAATATCTTCCTGCAGAATTCCCTTAATCATTTATATTATAATTACCTGCCCAAGAACCAACGTCGTGGCTTCCCGCGTATTTTCGTCCTGGATAACGTTGACGCGGATATGGTCAAGGGACTGCTCGATGTTATTGATGTTAAAAAAACCTTATTTAACGTGATCACCAAGAGCGGTACCACCAGTGAAACCATGTCGCAATACTTTATCTTCCGCAAAGAGCTGGAAAAACGCCTGGGGAACAACTATAAAAAGAATATCATTGCTACTACTGATATAGATAAAGGCTACCTGCGGGAATTAGTGAAGAAAGAATCCTACCTCTCGTTGGTCATACCCAGGAACGTAGGCGGCCGGTTCTCGGTCCTGTCCCCGGTCGGATTGCTCAGCGCGGCTTTTGGCGGTATTGATATAGAAAAGCTGCTGGCTGGCGCCGCTTATATGGATAAAATATGTTCCGCGGGCAACCTGCAGAAAAACCCGGCGATGATGTACGCAGCCATCCAGTACCTGATGTATCGCCGCGGCAAAACTATCTCCGTGATGATGCCCTACGCCCAGCATTTGAAGGAGTTGGCCGACTGGTACGCGCAGCTTTGGGCCGAATCACTCGGAAAAGCGGTTAATACTAAAGGGAAGAAGATCAATGTCGGCCCGACCCCGGTCAAGACCCTGGGCGTTACCGACCAGCATTCGCAGGTACAGCTTTATATGGAAGGGCCCTTTGACAAGATCATCACCATCCTGTCCGTAGAAAAGCTGAAAAATTCTATGACCATTCCCACATATGACGGTCATTTCCTGGGCGGCCAGACGATCAATAAACTATTACTGACAGAAGAAAAAGCCACGGCCCTGGCCCTGGCGCAGAACGACCGGCCAAATTTGACCATCACTGTGCCGGAGATCAATGAATTTACCGTGGGACAATTAATATATTTATTTGAGTTAGCCACCGCCTATATGGGTGAGTTGCTGCAGATAAACACTTTTGACCAGCCGGGCGTGGAGCTGGGCAAAGTCCTGACTTACGCTTTGATGGGCCGCAAGGGTTACGAAGCGCAGAGGAAAGAGATCTTAAAGAATCTCAATAAAGTAAAAGGCAACAATAAGGTCTAACATGATCGGCATAGATATAGACGGAGTGCTCGCGGATTCAGATCCGTCATTCCGGGCGCATTTGCAAAAGATATATCAACGTCCTTTCCTCAGGAAGGACGTTGTTTATTTTGATTACCAGAAGTGTTTCGGGCTTAGTCTGGTACAGATAGAGGACTTTTGGCAGACCTTCTCCGCGCAGGGCAAGTGGGAAAAAATAAAAGTAATACCCGGCGCTCTGTCGGTGCTGAAGCACTTTAATAAAAAAGACATCATCCTGATCACCGCCCGGCCGGATTACCTGAAAAAGGAAACGCTGTCCTGGCTGAAGATGAATAAAATACCGTATTCCCGGCTGCTGTTCATGGCAGGAGAGTCCAAGCACCACGACGTGCTGGCGCATAAATTAAAATTTGACTATTTCATCGAGGACCGATTCGAGTATTCGCGGGACCTGGCGGACTTGGGGATAAAGGTCCTGCTGCTGAACTATCCGTGGAACAAAAAATTTGGGGAATATCCGGGCATCACCCGGGTGAACAGCTGGAAAGATATCGGTAAGATAATACTGAAGTAATTAATATAGATTATAATTGCAAGCAAGACTGGGCTATCGAGCTCAGCCTTATTTTTTTGTTTTTTCGAGCCTCCCTGCCTTGGCTAGGTCACGCAAAAAGATGAGGGTTATTTCCCCAGCGGGAAATACCCTCTGCGTTACTCGCCTCGATCCCTCCGATGAAACATCGGAGGACCGGCTCTCGAGGCTCCGTAAGCCTTTTTGGCTGTGCCCTAGCCGGCGCGGTCGGCTCCGGTAGATTATTAAATAGAGCTGCGTCTGCGAAAAACCAACCAGTTCCATGAATTAACGATTAGCGGGAGTGTCGAGAGGTTGATTTCGCCGAGACATTTACTTTTCGAACCAAGGCTTCTTTCGCTTATTTCGAAAAGTATAATGTCCAAGAAATCAATCCGAGACACTAACCGCGAACATCGCAAAATATATATTAAAAAATGTAAAGGGGAGAGAGATGAAGAAGTTAATATTAGTTTTAGCCTTGAGTTTGTTGAGCGTGAAGTTATTCGCCGCGGCACCGGGAGATGTGGTCATTAACGAGTTGATGTGGATGGGGACGGCCGCCTCCAGCAGTGACGAATGGATCGAACTGTATAATAATACCAACTATGATGTCGATGTTAGCAGTTGGGTGTTAAAAAGCGCTGACGGTGTTCCCAGTATCCCATTAACCGGCATCATAAAAGCCAACAGTTATTATCTGTTAGAACGCACCGACGATAACACGGTCTCGGATATCGCCGCCGATAAGCTCTATACAGGCGCGCTTAGCGACATCGGCGAGGACCTGGTCTTATATGACAGCTATACTGTGGCAGTAGATTCCGTTCCCTGCGCCGCCGGCTGGTTCGCGGGCGCCAAAGCCCCTTATTATTCCATGGAGAGAATTAACCCGCTGGGAAGCGGCTGGTTATCCACCAACTGGAGCAATAATAACGGAGAGAAGTTCATAGGCCTGGATGCTAAAAGCGCGCTGCTTTTTGCCACGCCTAAAGCCCAGAACAGCGTTTACTATGATGGTGAAATAGTTATGGATAATGGTACTGATCCTGCCGCGCCGGAATATAAGGTCAGAATTACCGAAGTCGCTTTTGCCGCATCCACGGATTGGGCGGAACTATATAATTATGGAGAAACCCCGGTCGATATAAGTAATTTTATGCTGACTGACCTGGATGGCACTGACTCAAAATTAGCCACCAGCCCGGTTACGCTGGCTCCGGGTAAATACGCGGTGGTTTACTGGGATGAGGCTGGCGTCGATGAAACAGATGCTACCGGAGACTTGAATCATAACGGAGTAATTGACCTATATGTTCCCGATACCGGTTTATCGGCTACCACTGACGAATTGGCGCTGATGAGCGCTCCGGCCGGCGGGCGATTTATCGATGCTGTGTGCTGGAGCGACGGGGTTGGTGATTTTACCGGCGGGGAAAATAATGACGTTAAGCTTCTGGCGGACAATGGCCAATGGCTAGTGGCGGGTGATACCGTAACAAAAAGCGATTGCTGGACCAATTCCAGCCAGGTGACCGCTGAGCGATCGATCGGGCGGGTAAGCCCCCTGAGCGTTGACACTAACGGCAAAAATGATTGGCACTTATTTAATGGCCCCAGTCCCGGTAAGGATAATCCCGATTTTAACCCGCCTCAGGTCCAATTGGATTTTGATCCAGCGCCTCCTTTCATCGCCGGGGTGGTGAACGTTACTCTGCGAATCTCCTCGAGCAATACTATTGTGGCAACGCCTCTTTTGGATTACTCTATAGGAAGTGGGGCGGCTCAGGCCATTGCTTTAACCCCGTCCGGTAACGACTGGACAGGATCATTTACCCTTCCCAGGGGAGAAACTGATAACAGCCTGGTTTTCCACTACTTCGTCGTTGACAGCGCTAAAAACCCTACCGAGCAGGAGGCTAGCTACCTGGGACTGGCTTATGTGCCGCCTGACTACGGCCAGAAAATGTACTGCTACCCAAATCCCTGGACCATTTCTTCCCGCGCTAAGTTGAAATTTTCCAAAATAGGAGAAGAGGAAGCCGAGATCAGGATATTTACCCTGGCCGGAGAACTGGTCAAGACCTTGCGCGGTCAGAGCGAAGCTTATTGGGACGGCACTAATGATAGCGGAGAAAGAGTCGCCGCCGGCATCTATCTTTACCTGATGGAGAACAGCCAGGTAACCAGAAAAGGTAAAATAGCTGTTATTAAATAACTCTTGAAAAAGGCTGTTTTTTTTGTTATACTTAAAACATGCTAAATACACCCAATAAAAGAGATTATGGCCGCGTTCCTTCCCTAAAACAGATCCCCTGCGTGGTTAGCCTGGAAAGCAATCCGGAGGAAACGTTTTCCGTTGCTGTTAAGGATATAAGCCCCGGCGGAATATTGTTTGAGACCAAGGACGAGATCCCGGCGGGTACCATTTTGAACTTGGAGATCAAGCTTCCGGCGGCTACCAACGACGAACCAGGTAAGGTCCGGGGCCGGGTGGCCCATTGTATTTTCAACGAACGTGCCAAAAGATATGAGATCGGCGTAGCTTACATCCGTAATAAATAAGCATCTGCGCAGCAACTCAAAGTAGAGCTGTAGAGTGATAACTCTACAGCTATCATAGTCTATATAACCCGATTTTATGGAGATGGAGGATACGGTGAAAGCACTCATCATGGCCGGTGGCTTGGGAACAAGATTGCGCCCGCTTACCATAAATTATCCAAAACCCATGGTCCCCGTAGTTAATAAGCCCATGATGGTCCATATCGTCGAGTTGCTTAAACAGCATGGTTTTAAGGAAATGTCTTCCATCCTTTATTTCCAGCCGGAGATGATCAAAAATTATTTCGGCGACGGCAATTCTTTCGGCATCAAGATGGATTATGTGGACGCGGTAGAGGACTTCGGCACCGCCGGCAGCGTCAAGAACGCGGAAAAAAGCATTAAAGAAACGTTTATCGTCATCAGCGGCGATGTGCTGACCGATTTCAACCTGACGGAGGCGCTTAAATACCATAAGGCAAAAAAAGCCCTGGCGACGATGGTGCTGACCCGGGTCAACAATCCCTTGGCGTACGGCGTGGTCATTACCGATAAAGACGGGCGGATCGAAAGATTCCTGGAGAAACCGGTTTGGGGTGAAGTCTTCAGCGATACGGTTAATACCGGAATTTATATATTGGAACCGCAGATATTTGAATTTATTCCGGAAAAGAAAGAATTTGATTTCAGCCGCAATCTCTTTCCGCAGTTGCTGGAAGGCAAGCAGAACTTATTTGGCTATATAGCGGACGGTTACTGGAAAGATATCGGCGACTTGAACGAATACCGCATTGCCCATCAGGATATTCTTACCGGCAAAGTAAAGGTAGAGATCCCCGGCAATAAACTTAATACTATCGGGCGCGATATATGGGTTGGTGAGGACAGTGAGATCGACAAACAAGCCAATCTCAAAGGCGGCGTGGTCATAGGCAAGAACTGTATCGTCAAAGCCGGGGCGGAGATCGTCAATTCGGTCATCGGCGACAACACCCAGGTGGAAGAAAGCGCCAAAATATATAATTCGGTAATTTGGGAAAATTCCCATATCGGCCGCAAGGCGGAGCTAAGGGAAAATATTATTTGCAAAGGGGTGGATATCCGGGCCAAAGCCTTTATCCAGAACGGGGTGGTTATCGCCGATGAATGCGTTATCGGTGAAGAGGCCCGCATCAAGGATAATGTAAAATTATGGCCGCACAAAGTGGTCGAAGACGGATCCACACTATCCTCCAGCCTGGTCTGGGGTGAGAAGTGGTCCAAGACCCTCTTCGGGGCTTATGGCATTTCCGGGTTGGCCAACATTGAAATGACCCCGGAGTTCGTCGCTAAAGTGGGGGCCGCTTACGGCGCTTATCTGGGCAAGGGATCCACGGTCATGACCAGCCGCGATTCGCATAAAGCCAGCCGCATGATCAACCGCGCTTTTATTTGCGGCCTGCTGTCCAGCGGCGTCAACGTAAAAGACCTGCGCGCTATCCCCATCCCGCTGCTGCGCTATAATATTGGCAAGGAAGGGGAACGGGGCGGAATTCACGTGCGTAAATCGCCTTATGATTCCCAGGTCATTGACATAAAATTTTTCGATATTGGCGGAGTGGACCTGTCCTTCAATAAGGAAAAGTCCATCGAGCAGTTGTTCTTCCGCGAGGATTTCCGCCGCGCCAAAGTGGAAGACACGGGCGACCTGAGTTTCCCCGGCCGGGTTATCGAAGACTATAAAGAAGGTTTTCTGAACGCCATAGATCATAAGGCTATCAGCCAGGCGCGTCTGCGCATCGTCATCGATTACGCGTTCAGCGACGCGGCCACGCTTTTCCCCTCCATTCTCGGAGACCTGGGCTGTGAAGTGATCGCCTTGAACGCCAATATTGACGCCTCCAAGATCACTAAATCCGCGGAAGAGTTTGACGCTTCCTGGAAAAAACTGGCCGACGCCACCATAGCTTTAAAAGCGGACATCGGCTTTATGCTGGACACCGGAGCGGAAAAAGTATTTTTAGTGGATGAAAAAGGCAAGATGGTCAGCGATGAAATAGCACTGGCCCTGATCGCCGCCCTGGTCATGAGAAATAAAAAAGACGCATCTATCGCGGTTCCGGTCACCGCGACCGCGGTGATCGAAGAAGTGGCGAAAAAATATCATGGCCAGATCCTGCGGACCAAAACCACGGCTCGTTCCATAATGGAGCAGGCCCTGCGTAAAGAGCAGGACCTGTTAGGCGACAATCTCGGCGGCTTTATCTTCCCGAATTTCCTGGGCGCCTTTGACGGCATGTTCGTTATCGCCAAGATCATGGAGCTTCTCGCCAAGCAGAACATCCGGCTGCACGCTTTGAGCCAGGAGTTGCCGCCCATCCATATTCACAAGGAACGAGTGCCCTGCACTTGGTCGGCCAAAGGCACGGTGATGCGTAATTTGATCCAGCTGGCCAAGGATGAAGGGGCAAAATTCGAACTATTGGACGGCGTGAAGATATATGATAATGAATTCTGGGCCCTGTTGATACCCGATCCGGATAAGCCCTTCTTTAATATCTATGTGGAATCCGCCTCCGGCAATAAAGCCAAGGAAATTTTCAGCAAATATAAAACCAAGATAGCGCAATGGCAAGGATAAAATGGAGATAAAATTTGGTACCAGTGGCTGGCGGGGCGTAATTAGTGACGATTTTACCTTTGAGAACGTGGAGATCGTTACCCAGACCATCTGCGACTATATAAAGCAACAAAAAACCAGCAACCAACGACCAGCGACTGTAGTTGTAGGCTATGACACCCGGTTTTTAAGCGAGAAATTTGCCGAAGTATCGGCCACGGTAATTGCTGCCAATAACCTGCAAGCGTTACTTTGCCAGCGCGATACCCCGACCCCGACCATTTCTTTTGAGATATTAAGACGCCGAGCTGCCGGCGGCATAAATTTTACCGCCAGCCACAACCCGCCGGAATACAACGGCATTAAATTCTCGCCGGCTTGGGGCGGACCGGCTTTGCCGGAAACGACTGACGCCATCGAGCGTAATTGCCGGAAGTACCTGGCTAACCCGCGGCTGGTTAAGAAGATGCCGGTTGTGGAAGCGCTTAAGAAGAAAAAAATCATCAACATCAACGCTGAACCTTATTACCTGAAAAAACTTAGCGACATCATTGACCTGAAAGCGATAAAAAAGGCGCATTTAAAAGTCGCCGTTGATGTCATGTACGGTACCGGCCGGGGTTATTTGGATGAATTGTTGCAGGTAGCCGGCACCAAGATCCATATTCTGCATAATTGGCGTGACGTTTTATTTGGCGGTCACCATCCTGAGCCTTCCCTGGAGAACATTCCGGAGATGGTTGATATTGTCAAGAAAGAACGCTGCCACCTGGGATTGGGCACGGATGGTGATGCCGACCGTTTCGGGATCATCGATGAAAAAGGCCGGTATATCCAGCCAGGTCATGTTATCGCTTTATTGTTGGATCATTTGATCACAACGCGGAAATGGCAGGGTGTAGCCGCCCGCTCAGTAATGACCACCGGTTTTATTGACGCCATGGCCGCGAAACATGGCGTGGAATTAAGAGAAACCCCGGTGGGGTTCAAATATATCGGTGATATACTGGTAAACGAAAAGAATTTTATTATTGGCGGGGAAGAAAGCGGAGGCTTGACCATACGCGGTCATGTCCCGGAGAAAGACGGGATACTGGCTTGCCTGTTAGTGGCGGAGATGGTCGCCTGCCGGCGTAAACCCCTGAGTCGCATCCTGACTGACGCTTATAAAGAAGTGGGAACCTTTATTTTTGAGAGAGAGAATTTCCGGGTAACGCCGGAACGCATGAGCGAGCTTAAAAAAATGCTGAAAAATGACCCGCCGACCAAGATCGCCGGTTTACCGGTCAATGAAGTAATAACCATTGACGGTTTTAAATTCCGGTTAGCGGACGGAAGTTGGGCCGGCTTGCGCCTGTCAGGAACGGAACCGGTGATACGGTTTTACGCTGAAAGCAGTCACCCGACCAAAGTTAATAAATTACTGGCGGCCGGGAAAAAATTAATCCTGGGTAAATAACAAAAAACTGAAAGGAGCACAACATGGGTAAGATCAAGGCAGTAAAAGCGCGGGAGATATTGGATTCACGGGGTAATCCGACCGTGGAGGTGGATGTAATACTGGATAACGGTATACTGGGCCGGGCGGCGGTGCCCAGCGGCGCCTCTACCGGAGAGAATGAAGCGGTGGAATTGCGCGATGGCGATAAATCAAGATATCTGGGCAAAGGCGTTCTGAAAGCGGTGGGGAATGTTAATAATATTATCGCGCCAAAAGTATTAGGCATGGATCCTTCCCAGCAGGAGAAGATCGATAATTTAATGATCGAACTGGACGGCACTCCTAATAAAGCCAAACTGGGTGCCAATGCCATTTTAGGCGTTTCCATGGCTGCCGCTAAAGCGGCCGCGGCCGATAAAGGAGTACCATTGTATAAATATTTTGGCGGGGACCAGGCCACTTTATTGCCCTGTCCGATGTTGAATATCCTGAACGGCGGCAAACATGCTGACAATAACGTGGACCTGCAGGAATTCATGATTATGCCTTTAGGCGCTAAATCCTTTAGGGAAGCGTTAAGAATGAGCGCGGAAGTGTTCCATAACCTGAAAGCTGTCTTGCACGGCAAGGGATTGAGTACTGCCGTTGGTGATGAAGGCGGATTTGCTCCCAATCTCAGTTCCAATGAAGAAGCTTTGCAGGTGATCATGGAGGCTATCGCTAAGGCTGGTTATAAAGCCGGCCAAGATGTCTTTATCGCACTGGACCCTGCGGCCAGCTCTTTCTATAAAGACGGCAAGTATGTGCTGGAAGGCGAGAAAACCGATAAGATAAAAGATGCCAAGCAGATGGTAGATTTCTATGAGAATTTAGTCAATAAATATCCGATCATTTCCATCGAAGACGGCTTAGCAGAGGATGACTGGGCCGGATTCAAGCTGATGACTGAACGCCTTGGCAAGAAGATCCAAATAGTAGGTGATGACCTTTTTGTGACCAATATCAAGTTCTTGACCAGAGGTATTGCGGAAAAGTCAGCCAACTCGGTTTTGATCAAAGTGAACCAGATCGGTACCCTGACCGAGACCTTCGCTACTATCAATATGGCCAAGAAAGCCAATTTTACGGCCGTTGTTTCTCACCGCAGCGGCGAAACCGAAGATACGACCATTGCCGACCTGGTGGTCGGAATGAACACCGGCCAGATCAAGACCGGTTCCACCTCACGCAGTGAAAGGATCTGCAAGTATAACCAACTGCTGCGTATCGAAGAAGAGTTGGGGAGCAAGGCTAGGTATATAGGTAAGGACGTATTCTATAACTTGAAGTAGACTTATCAGCATGGTCAAAGCACAGAAACGAAAACTGGTACTTTGGGTGATGATCGGGCTAGCCTTGGTTATTTTAACCGGTAACCACAGCTTTTGGCGGTTAGTCAAGGCTTACCGCGAAAAAGCGGGCTTGGAAAAGACCCTGAGCCGGCTGACCGCGGAAAACCAGACCCTGCGCCAGCAGATCTATGTTTACGAACATGATGACAACGCTATCGAAAAGCTGGCCCGGGAAGAATTAGGACTGACCAAGGAAGGCGAAATAGAGTACCGGGTCAAAAAGGCGACTACAAAATAAGAGTTGACAGAAAGGCCCTTTTAGGGTAATATTTAAGCTCCCAGACAGATGCGTATCTCTGACCGTGGGGGCGAGTGGCGGAATGGCATACGCGACAGACTTAAAATCTGTTGGCCTTATGGTCTTGAGGGTTCAAGTCCCTCCTCGCCCATAATTAAGGGCGAGGATACAATAAAATATCGCGGGGTGGAGCAGCCTGGTAGCTCGTCGGGCTCATAACCCGGAGGTCGGAGGTTCAAATCCTCCCCCCGCAACCAACAGAACTCCTGCAGTAAAATGCAGGAGTTTTTGTTTTTATTGACAAGGCGGGGTTTTAAGGTTATAATCTCATAGTCGGTGATACAGTATTAGGAGGGATCGTTCTGTGGGGAAAAAAGCAATTATTTTGCTGTTTTTGCTTTTTTTCATAGGCTTGGTTGGCAGTAATAATTTATGGGCCTTGGAAAGCTATAACGGCTACGGCGGTTATGTCATCGGCGATCAGAGAATCGTCGGACTGGCCGGCGCCTACCTGGCTAAATCCAACGACTTGAACGCGGTCAATTATAACCCGGCGTGCCTGGTTTTTTCGCCAGCAGTCATGGACCTGGGGTTTGCCTCCAGCCGGATAGACAATTACCAGACTGATTTTGACAATAACGGCACTAAAGATAAGTTTCCTTTGACTTATTGGTTTGGCGGGATAGTCGGCCGGACTCATCGGCCCAGCCCCAGCGTAAATATCGCGACGGGCGTAGTCTATAATACTCCCTACCAAGCCGAACAGAATTTTGACGGCAGGGTTTTGCCTTCCACCACCCTGGAGATATATGACCTGAAGTTAGGTGTTAATTCCTTCAGCATTCCCGTATCAGTGCAATTGAGCCAGGACCTGGCTGTAGGGGTTAATGTTAATATCTTTACCATCGACGAAATGATCAGGATGAGATTCCCGGTCTATTTCCCCGGGACCACAACGGTTATTGAGCGGGTGGATATAGATGATGAGCAGGAGGTCCGCGGTACCTCGATCGATGCGGGGATCTTGTTCCGGGCGACCGAAAAACTGTCCCTGGGCGCGGTTTATAAACCAGAAATAACTTTTACTTTTGAAGAAAAAAAGTTTTTGGGCCAATTAACCGGTCAGGATACCGGTATCCAATGGTACCGCAATGTTACCTTGCCTCTGCGCGCCGGTATAGGAGTTAATTACCAGTGTTCGCCTAATTGTGGGGTAGCCGCCGATACCAATTATATCGGCAAACAGGATAACACAGTGTTGGTTGGCTCTAACCTGGTCAGCGGCATAGCCAATTATACATTTAAGGATAAGGGCGTTTATGACCTGCATGTAGGCGGTAATTACCTTTTCCCCGTGGGCCAAAATGCCAAAGTAGACTTGCGGGCGGGCACTTATTATGAACCGTCACGGGTGAAAGACCTGGATAGCCGTTGGCATTATACCGGCGGGTTCCAGATCAACTGGTGGCGGGTTATGGTCGGCGTCGGTTACGACAAGGCCAAGGATTACAGCAACCTGGTAACAGTTTTCGCGCTAGTGTTCAATTATTGAGTAATAAAGGGGTATAAATGTCCAGCGAAACATACACCGGTCCGGATCGGCGACAGACCTTCCGGATAAGATATGAAGGACAGGGCCAGATCAGCGGCAAAGGTACTGACGGCTTAATGCATGCCGAAAATATCAGCTTTGTCAATTTAAGCGAAGGCGGCGCCTGCCTGAAAACAAGCTTGGCTTTTAGTGAGGGCACAGAGCTTAATTTAACCTTCCGTCTTCCCGGACTGCTTAATATCTTCCTGCGGACCAAGATCAAGGTGGCCTGGTGTACTCTTTATCCCATGGAAAGATGCTACTTGATGGGGTTGGCATTTGCCGCTCCGTTAGCACCCTTTGACCTGACTGCTCTGCGCAGTTTTATCCTCTCTGAAAGCAAAAAGGGCGCTGGTCTATAATTTGCTTGCCTTTTAAGTGTTTTTTATGATAAAATCAACATAGGAAGGCTGCTCCTTTGCCTTCCTTGTTTTGTCTATGGCTGGGTAGCTCAGCCCGGTAGAGCAGCGGACTCATAAGCCGTCGGTCGGAGGTTCAAATCCTCTCCCAGCCAAATTGCCTCCAAACCTCGCTCAAAGGGGTTCCCGCCCCGCACTATTACCCCATGGAGGCAATTTAAAATATTTCTAGGAATAACATGCTAGTAAATCAGGTTGAAAAATATATTGAAAGACATGGTCTTTTAAAAAAAGGCGACAAGATCCTGGTGGGAGTCTCCGGCGGGGCCGATTCCGTAGCCCTGTTCCATGTGCTTTGGTCCCTGCGGAAGAAATACAGTTGGTCCCTGGCCATAGTCCACATCAATCATTCGCTTCGGGGGCCGGAAGCGGAACGGGACGCGGAGTATGTCAGGAAATTAGCCGCCAGGTTTTCTGTTCCCTATTATCTCCGGCAGGTGGATGTTCCGAGCTTCGCCCGCGTTAATAAACTTTCTGTGGAAGAAGCGGCCCGGGATCTGCGCTACCAAACCCTGGAGGCCCTGGCTGATTCTCTTAAAGCCGATAAGATCGCGCTGGCCCATAACGCCAATGACCAGGTGGAAACAGTAATACTTTTCCTGCTACGCGGCACGGGTAAAACCGGATTGTCCGGCATGCCACCGCGCCGTGACTGCGTTGTGCGTCCCATGTTAAGCAGTTGGCGTGACCAGATTGAAGACTATGTGAGCCAGCAAGGGTTGGCTTTCCGTACTGATTCCTCTAATTTAAAAACATTATTTTTGCGCAATAAGATCAGGTTGAAGCTTTT
Source organism: Elusimicrobiota bacterium (assembly GCA_003153935.1). Classification (GTDB taxonomy): domain Bacteria; phylum CAYTYR01; class UBA6262; order UBA6262; family UBA6262; genus Fen-1174. The sequence continues at coordinate 42,058 of PMCA01000011.1, read as the reverse complement.
GCCGCTGCTGGCTAAGCAATATAACCAGGGCATCTACAGGCATCTTTATAATTTAAGTCTCCTGGAACACCAGGAGGACCGGTTCCTGGGCAAAGAAGTGGCCAAAGCCGCAAAGCAGTGCGTGGAACTAAAAGCCGGCCAAACGGTTCTTAATATCCGTAAGCTTCTAGGTTATGAAGACTGGCTCCAGCACCGCCTGGTTCAGGCGATCGGGGATTTTCCCTTCATCCAGGTGGAGAACATCTTGGAGTTGGCCGTTAAGAAGGGCCGCGCCAGGGAGATATATTTACCGGGCGGGATGTTTGCCCGCAACGAATATGGTAATTTGATCTTTAGCCGGCGCGAAACATCGCATCCGGGCCTGCAGGTTAAGTTGCTAACGAAATTTTATCCGAAACCGACGGGATTTACGATCAATAAGCGGAAAGACCGCGCTTTTGTGGATGCCGACCGGGTCAAGGAGCCGCTAACAGTCAGGACCAGGCAGAACGGCGACCGTTTCCAGCCTTTTGGCTTATCCGGTACCAAAAAACTTAAGGATTATTTAATTGAACAGAAAATCCCTTCCCGTCAGCGCGACCTGGTGCCGGTGGTAGTGGACGGGCAAGGCATACTGTGGCTGGCCGGTCTGGGACGCATCGCCGACCGGGTTAAAATAACCGCCAAAACGAAAAACATTCTGGAGATCAGGATCTTAAAGGAGACTAAATGAAAAATTTTATGAGGGGATTAGCTTTTTGGATATTAATATTTATGGCCGGCGTGTTTTTATGGCAACAACTCGGCCAGCAGAAAAAAATTGTGGATCTGCCCTACAGTTCCCTTAAGCAGTTGATCAGCGCCGAACGCGTTTCCGATATCATTATCAGGAATAATATGATCACCGGCACTTATCTTGACGATAAGAAGACCCCGGTGGATTTTCGCACCGTCCCGGTATCCGATCCTGAGCTGGTAAAAGACCTGGAAACCCATAATATCAAGTTCAGCGGCGAACCGGAAAAGAACATGTGGTCCAACTTCCTCTGGTATTTCGGCCCGGTGATCCTGCTGGTGGTCTTCTGGCTCTTCATGATGAGGCAGATGCAGGCCGGCGGCAAGCAGGCTATGTCCTTCGGACGCAGTCGCGCGCGCAGGCAAGATGGATCGGGCAAGCAAAAGATCACTTTTAAAGACGTGGCGGGCGTGGATGAGGTTAAAGAAGAATTGGAGGAAATAATTTCCTTCTTAAAGAACCCTAAGAAATTCCAGAAACTGGGCGGTAAGATCCCTAAGGGCGTTTTGTTGTACGGTGCTCCCGGTACTGGCAAGACCCTGCTGGCTAAGGCCATTGCCGGCGAAGCCGGCGTGCCGTTCTTCTCGTCCAGCGGCAGTGAATTCGTGGAGATGTTCGTCGGCGTCGGGGCTTCCCGCGTGCGCGACTTATTCGAGCAGGGCAAGCGCAGCGCTCCCTGCCTTTTGTTCATCGATGAACTGGATGCCGTAGGGCGTCATCGCGGCGCCGGTATCGGCGGCGGGCATGATGAGCGCGAGCAAACTTTGAACCAGCTCTTGGTGGAGATGGACGGATTTGATACCAAGGAAGGCGTTATCCTGATCGCAGCCACCAACCGGCCCGATGTTTTGGACCCGGCGCTGCTGAGACCGGGACGTTTTGACCGGCATATTTCTGTCGCCAGCCCTGACCTGAAGGGACGCGAGGAGATCCTGAACGTGCACACGCGCAGCGTAAAATTAGCCAAGGAAGTTGACCTGAATATTATTGCCCGCCGGACGCCGGGATTTGTCGGCGCGGACCTGGCCAATTTAGTTAATGAAGCCGCTTTGTTGGCGGCGCGCAAGGAAAAAGAATCAGTGCAGATGGATGATCTGGAAGAAGCAATCGACCGCGTGATCGCCGGCCCGCAACGCAAGAGCCGTTTGATCAGCGACCGGGAGAAGCGGATCATCGCCTACCATGAAAGCGGTCACGCCCTGATCGCCAAGCTTATTCCCGGCTCGGACCCGGTGCATAAAGTTTCCATCATTCCCCGCGGCCCGGCCCTGGGGTATACTTTACAGTTGCCTCTTGAGGATAAATACCTGACCGGCAAGAACGAGATCATTGACAAAATGACCGTACTGCTGGGCGGACGCGTGGCCGAACAGCTGATCATCGGCGAAGCCACGACCGGCGCCCATAATGACCTGGGCAAAGCGACCGACCTGGCGCATAAAATGGTCAGGGAGTACGGCATGAGCGATAAGCTCGGCCCGATGACCTTCCAGAAGCGAGAAGAAGAGATATTCCTGGGACGCGATATCGCCCGGGAAAAAGTATATAGCGAAAAGACCGCGGAACTTATCGACGGTGAAGAAAAGGCTCTGATCGACCAGTGCCTGGCGCGGGCGCAGAAATTACTCAAGGATAATGTCGATAAGCTCAATCTGTTGGCCAATAAGCTGATCGAGAGGGAAGTCCTCGAAGGCGATGAAGTGGAGCTGGTCCTGAGCGGGCAGGCACTGCCGCCGATGATAGAAACGCCGGTTCCGGCTAAGGCCGAAGAAGCGCCCGTCAAAGTCGAGGCTGTGAAAGAAGGAACTAAAAGTGAAAAACCCAAAAATAAACAAGCCTAAAATAGAAAAGGCGGTCCGGGAAATATTACTGGCCATCGGTGAGGACCCGGGACGCGAGGGTCTGATCGGCACGCCACGTCGGGTAGCCGCCATGTATGAAGAGATCTTTGCCGGCCTGCACCGGGACCCGTGCGATGACCTGGAAGTATATTATGAAAAAGAAGACTACTCGGAGATAGTCCTGGTCCGCAATATTCCCTTATATTCCATGTGCGAACACCACCTGATACCCTTCTTCGGCAAGGCGCATATCGCCTACCTGCCGCAAAAAGGGCGCCTGACCGGTTTATCCAAGATCGTGCGCGCGGTGGATACGATCTCCCGCCGGCCGCAATTGCAGGAGAGACTGACCAAAATGATCGCCGATACTATCATGCTGGCGGTCAAACCGCAGGGCGTACTGGTTATTATCGAGGCGGAACATTTTTGCATGACCATGAGAGGTATTAAGAAGCCCGGGTCCGAAACGGTCACCAGCGCTATGCGCGGGATCTTCCTCAAAGACGCGCGGACCAGGGCGGAGGCTATGTCGCTCATCAAGAAATAGAGGTTTTATGCAGCCAGTCAGGATCTTGCAGGTTGAAAATATCAGGCGGGAAATGGAAAAGATCGGCGTAGACCCGCAGGGCATAAAACTCATGGCGGCCAAAGCCGCTTTCCAGGTACTAAAAATAGAAGCGGTGGATCACCGGGCCGCCAATATCCTAAAACAGGAAATGCTTTCCCTGGGCGGCGAAGCGGCTTGCACCCGAGAGGTGATGGCCTTAAAAAAAGGTCAGTCCCCAGTCCTCCTGCTGGGCACGGAAAGCCAGTTACAAAAACTTATCATTAAATTATCCTACCAACCTTTCGGCTTAAAAGAAATAGCCAAACAAATAAAAGAAACTATTAAAGAATATACCAGCCCCAGAGCGGTCCGGATTATGGGCATCCTGAATGTAACACCTGATTCATTCAGTGACGGCGGTAAGTTCCTGACCACAGAAGCGGCCTGCTCGCGCGCCGCGGAGATGGTAGCTGAGGGCGCCCAGCTTATCGATATCGGCGGGGAATCTAGCCGCCCTGGCAGTTTGCCGGTTTCGACCAAGGAAGAATTGAGCCGAGTCTTGCCGGTAATAAAAAAAATAAAGAATAAGATCAAGGTCCCTATCTCTATCGATACTTATAAGGCGGCGGTGGCTAAAGCCTGTCTGGACAACGGCGCCAGTATCATCAACGACATTTCCGCCCTGCGGTTTGACCGGCAGATGGCCGGGGTAGCGAGGCGCTACCGCGCTCCGGTTATACTGATGCACATGCAGGGCCGGCCACGCCACATGCAAGCCCAGCCGCATTACCAGGACGTGGTTAAAGAGGTTTTTGAATTCCTGGCCGAACGCATCCGCTTTGCCGTTGACCAGGGGATAGAGAAAGAAAAACTTATCATCGATCCGGGTGTCGGATTTGGCAAGACGCTGGAGCATAACCTGCTGATCCTGCAAAAACTAAGTGAATTCAAATCGTTGGGCTGTCCGCTGCTGGTGGGAGCTTCACGCAAAGCCCTGATCGGGAAAATATTAGGCAACGAACCCGGTGAGCGGCTTAACGGCAGTTTGGCCGTGGTGGCCTGGAGCTATCTGAACGGCGCCGACCTGTTACGGGTCCACGATGTTCGCGCGACCGTAGAACTGGTTAAAGTTTTAAAGGCTGTACGAAGTGTTAAGTTTTAAGTGAGAAGTGTTAAGTTAATGTATTTGTATTTAACCTAAACTTAAAACTTATAACTTAAAATTTAAAACTGTTTTTAGAGAGGTGATTAATGCCGGATCTGCATTTGGTCTTTAAAGATATCTTGGTGGAAGGCCTGGATATCCTGGTAGTAACCTATCTCTTTTATAAATTATTCATGCTGATACAGGATACCCGCGCCGTGCAAGTCCTGAAAGGATTGATCATATTGTCCCTGGTAACCATGGTCGCCCAGATGCTGCAGCTGCCGGTGCTGCGCTGGATCATGGGCGGGTTCTGGACCATTGGCGTTATCACCGCCATCATTGTTTTCCAGCCGGAATTGCGCAACGCCCTGGCGCAGATAGGCGCCAACCGCATTACCAATATTTTCCTGCGGCCGGAGTTCGTGACCGAGATCGGCAAAGCGGTTGAATCCTGTTCTAAAAAGAAATACGGATTGATCATAGCGCTGGAACGGGCCATCGGCCTGCGCGGCTATGTGGAATCAGGCGTTAAAATGAACAGCGAAGTATCAGCGGAATTATTAGGCACCATCTTTACTCCTAATTCACCTTTACATGACGGGGCGGTAATTATCCGGCATGACCGGGTAGCCGCGGCTGCCTGTATTCTGCCCTTGACCAAGAATCACAGCCTGCCCAAATCGGTCGGTACCCGCCATCGCGCCGCTTTAGGATTAACCGAAGAGACGGACGCGGCGGTTATAGTGGTGAGCGAGGAAACCGGGGATATCTCACTGATCATGGACAAAAAAATACTTGCTAATTTGACGGAAGAAGAGCTGATGAAAGAGATCACCAATTTATACGCCAGCACTTCCGCTGCCAACCGGCATTTCAACTGGCGCTGGTGGCCCAGCTTCAGCCTGCGGGACCTGTCCAGCAATTTGAACGTCAAGATAATTTCACTGTTACTGGCCTTGATCCTCTGGTATTACGTCAAATATTTTCTCAGGAGCTAATTAATTGGCAATTTTATGCGTTAACATAGATCATGTGGCTACTTTGCGGCAGGCGCGCGGCGGCACGGAGCCCAGCGTCGTAGAGTCCGCCCTGGCGGCGGAGAAAGCGGGGGTGCGGGGTATAACTGTGCACCTGCGTGAAGACCGCCGGCATATCCAGGATGAAGATGTCTATCAGTTGCGGCGCTTATTAAGGACCAAACTGAACCTGGAAATGGCCGCTACCCCGGAGATCGTCGGTATCGCCTTAAAGATCGGGCCGGACCAGGTGACCCTGGTGCCCGAGAAAAGAAAAGAGCTGACTACTGAGGGCGGGCTGGAAGTCATCCGCGAAAAGAAATATTTGACGGGAGTCATTAAGCGGTTCCATGAAAAAGGCATCTCGGTAAGCTTGTTCATCGACCCTGAACTACCGCAGGTCAAAGCCAGCCGGGCAGTCGGGGCGGATATTATTGAACTGCATACGGGTGAGTACGTTAATGCCGCTGGCAGCCAACAAAAGCGGGAATTGGCCAGGCTTAAGGCGGCGTCGGCGCTGGCGCTGAAACTGGAACTGGGCTTGAACGCCGGCCACGGACTGAATTATGAGAATGTCCGGCCGGTGGCGAAAATCAAAGGTATGAATGAACTTAATATAGGACACAGTATCATCGCGCGCGCCATTTTCGTCGGCCTGGGAAAAGCGGTAAAAGAAATGATCAAGTTAATAGGATAGTATTTTCAATCAACTATCAACAATGAACTATGAACTAATTTCCGGAGGAAATAACTATGTGCGGAATAGTCGGATATGTCGGTAAAAAGGACGCGGTCAGTATTTTAATCGACGGTTTGAAGCATATGGAATACCGCGGTTATGATTCAGCCGGAGTAGCCGTTTTACAGGATGGCAAGATAGAGTTAAGACGCAGCGCAGGCAAACTGGCCAACCTGGAAGAGATGATCGTCAAAAGTCCCCTAACAGGTACGATCGGCGTGGCCCATACCCGCTGGGCTACGCACGGCAAACCCAGTGAAGAGAACGCCCATCCGCACACTGATTGCTCCGGCGAGCTGGTAGTGGTCCATAATGGCATCATCGAAAATTATCATAATCTTAAAAAACAACTGATCAGCGAGGGCCATAAGTTTAAGAGCGAGACGGATACCGAGGTTATCGCCCACCTGATAGAAAAATACCTGGAGGGGGACCTGCACCGGGCGGTGTTGGAAGCCCTGAAAGTGATAGAGGGTTCCTACGCTTTGGGAGTGATCGCCAAAAAGGATCCTACCACCGTGGTGGCGGCGCGCAACGGCAGTCCGTTAATACTTGGCGTAGGCGAAGGTGAATATTTCCTCGCCAGCGACGTACCTGCCATATTGCAGCGCACCAGGAAAGTCATTTATCTCGATGACGGGGACACCGCCAAGCTGACGCTGGACGGGATTAAGGTTTTCAATAAGTCAGCCCAGGAGGTCGAGAAGAAGATCAATCATATCACCTGGGACCCGATCATGGCGGAAAAAGCCGGGTTTAAGCATTTCATGCTGAAAGAAATTTATGAGCAACCACGCGTCATCCTGGATACTTTCCGCGGCCGCCTCCTGCCGGAGGAGGGCGAAGTCGCCATTAATGAAGTGTCCCTGCCGGCCGACTATGTAAATAATATCAATAAGATATTTATCGTGGCCTGCGGTACCAGCTATCACGCCGGCATGGTCGGTAAATATTTATTCGAGGATATCCTGCGCGTTCCCAGCGAGATAGATATCGCCAGCGAATTCCGCTACCGCAATCCCCTGATCGATGATAAAACCCTGGTTATCGTGATATCCCAGTCCGGGGAGACCGCCGATACTTTAGCGGCTCTGCGTGAGGCCAAGGCCTGTAAAAGCAAGGTCCTGGCTATATGCAACGTCGTAGGCAGCACCATCACCCGCGAAGCGGACGGGACCATCTACACTCACGCGGGTCCGGAGATCGGGGTCGCCTCCACCAAAGCTTTTACCGCGCAATTGACGGCGATTTACGTGCTCCTTTTGTTCCTGGCGCGTTTACGCGGGGCCCTGAGCCAGGATGAAGCCCGCGTGATCATGGGAAAATTAATGCACATACCCACCCAAGTGGAACAAATACTGAAAATGGATAACGAGATCAATAACTTCTCGCACGACTTTTTCAAGAAAGCCGATTTCCTTTACCTGGGCCGGAACCTGAATTATCCCATCGCCCTGGAAGGGGCGCTTAAGCTCAAGGAAATCTCCTATATCCANNTATATCCACGCCGAAGGCTATCCGGCCGGTGAAATGAAGCACGGGCCGATCGCCTTGCTGGATGAAAACATGCCAGTTTTGGCTATTGCCACTAAGTGCAAGATCTATGACAAGGTCATGTCCAATATCGCCGAAGCCAAAGCGCGCGACGCTATCATTATCGCCCTGGCTACGGAGGGGGATGAAGAGATCAAAAAGAAAACCGACTATGTGTTTTACGTTCCCGAAACCCTGGAGATATTAGCGCCCTTGCTGAACGTGATACCTTTGCAGCTGCTGGCGTACCATATCGCGGTACGGCGCGGCTGCGACGTGGACCAGCCGCGAAACCTGGCTAAGTCGGTGACCGTAGAGTGAAGTATAAACCGTTACTCGTAGCACATCGTGGCTTTTCCGGCCGTTATCCCGAGAATACCCGGCTAGCTTTTGCCCAGGCTAAAAAACTAGGTGTGGATGGCTTTGAGTTGGATATACAGTTATCCCGGGATAAGAAAGTCATCGTCTTTCATGACGAGACCCTGGAACGCACCACCAACGGCTCCGGCCTGGTAGGGGGCAAAACCCTGGCGGAATTAAAGAAGCTGGACGCCGGCGGCGGGGAAAAAATACCAACCTTGGCAGAGACACTGAAACAATTCAAGGACGGGCCGCAATTATACATAGAATTAAAGTATCATGGGAAGGGGGAATATAAACCGCTGGTGAACGCGTTCCTAAAGACGCGGGACAGGCAGAAAATGAAATATCCGCCAGTCATCTGTTCTTTTAATTGGCCGGCCCTGGAGTACCTGCGTAAACGTGATAAAAATATTGGTATCGAAGTCCTGCATATACGTAAACCTTTCACCAGCGTACTAAAATTTGCTGGCAAGATAAAAGCCTGGGGGCTATTTACCAATACAAAAGAGATTAGCCCGAAAAAAGTCACTCTGGCACACAAGCAAGACCTGAACGTATTCGCCTGGACGGTAAACGACCGGCAAATTGCCGCGCGCTGCCGACTGGCCATGGTTGACGGCGTCATTGGTAATTATCCTGACAAACTGCGATAGAGGTAATTAATGACCAGCATAGATCTGACTTACGGTAAAACCAGATTAAACTTTAAAGTGGAAGATGCTTTTTTGGCCGGTCCGTTGATCAAACCGAAAATGAGCGAAGCCATTTCGGGCAACAACTGCGATATCATCACTGGTTGTTTCCAGAATCCGAAGGGCCGACAGCCGTTGCGCTCGGTCGTAAAAGACAAGAGAGTGGGACTGGTTATATCGGATGAACTGCGGGTGGGCTTGCAGGAACAGATCATTTCCTGCCTGCTGGCGGAGATCGCCGCGGGCCAACCGAAGGAAGTTTTCGCTTTTGTGGCTACCGGTTCCCATCATCCCGAGATCTATGCCAAGAATATCGTTGATTGGATCAGACAATACGCCGAAAAACTTAAACTGCATTACTGGGTCTTCCCGAATTACTGCACGCAGAAGCACGATTATGTATTCCTGACCGAAACTACCTATAAAACACCGGTTTACGTGCACAAGATGTGGATGTCCTGCGAAGTGCGCGTGTTCGGCCATGAAGCCAAGTACCATTACATGAACGGTTATTCCTGCATCGATAAACAGGTCCTGCCGGGACTGGCTTACCAGGAATCGATACAGGCCAATCATAAGCTGGCCCTGCACCATCATGACTCCATCGCCGGCAAAAACGCCTGGCACAAAGACATCTATCGCCAAGGTAATCCGTTTTCCCAGGATAATAAGCAGGCCCGGAAGATCAGCGAGCGTTATATATTCGATCCCAACTCCGGCAAGCTTACCGATGCTAAGATCATAACTTTTGGCCTGGATATGGTCAGTTTAAAAGACAAGATATTCTGGATAGACTGCGGTGATCCTGATATAGTTTGCCAGGATATGACCGCGGCCGTGGATAAATATCTCGGCTTTGAAGTGGAAAAAACCAAATACCTGGTTATTTCTCCCGGCGGACCGCCCGCCAGCGACACGCTCTATTACGTGCAAAACTGTTTTGACATGGTCATTAAGGGGGCGTTGCAGGAGAAGGGTGAGGCCCTGGTAATAGCTCCGTGTGGCGGCCGGCCGGATGTTCCCGATAAGATACGCGGTATCTGCCCGGACCGGGAATCGATGAACCTGTTCTGGGAAACACTGATTAAGTTCCTGGATAAACCGCTGGAGGAATGGCTCAAATACGTCGATAAGGAATTCAAATTATATATGTGGAAAACCGACCGGGTCTTGAAGCTATTCAAAGATTCTCATATCAAGATTTACATACACTCCCAGCTGCCGGATGATGTGTTGGTCAAAGGCGGATTCGTCCCGGTATCCGACCCGCAGGCCTGGATCGATGAACGGGCCGCGCGCCATGACGGCAAGATCCGTTTTGTGGACGATGGCAATAAGCTCTGCGTCTTAGGAAAATAATATCACTTTTTAGTTGAAATATACCCCTAATTTAAGTAGAATGAACTTGTCATTATTCTAACTATTGGCCAGAAGGAGCAAGCATGTCAGATGGCAGACCTGTAACCGGAAAATACATAGACAAGATGCCGGACGGCACCATAAAACAGCTCAATCCCTTCACCGGGATAGAGGTATGGACGGTTCCCGGCCGGGCTGGTAAACCCATAACCAATGAGATACCGAAGAACGCCAAAAAAGTAGAAAAGCACACACCCGAGGACTATTGCAATTTCTGCGCCACCAACTATCTGAACACTCCGCCGGAAAAATCCCGTTTGGTAAAAGAAGGGGATAACTACAAGATCCTTTATAATGTCCCAGCTACGGACTTGAGTAAGACCGTCCCGTTGCTGCGGCGCATTCCTAATCTGTTTGAGATAGTGTCCTATGACTACTGGGTGAAGAACTATTCATATTTCCTGCCGCCGGACATGGTCAACTGGAAGAACTCCTACCTGTCCACGCAGGAGGGACAGAACCATATATTCAAGATCATTGATATGAAGATCACCTTACTCGGCAAGGACCCGAATAAATTCACCCGCGATGAGAAGCTGGTCCTGGCTGACGCCTTTTTCGGCGGCAGTCACGAGCTGGTGGTCGCCAACAAGCATTACAGCGAGAACGCGGAATTCGATTCACAGCTCTGTTCCTCCGGCGAACTGACCCCGGAAGAGCACTTCCTATACATAAAATTCACTATTGAAGCCATCAAGTCCATTCACCAGAACAATCGTTACGTGCGTTATATCAGTGTTTTCCAGAACTGGCTCTCCAGCGCGGGCGCCAGCTTCGACCATCTGCATAAACAGCTGGTGGCTATCGACGAATGGGGCACCTCCATTGAACAGGAAAGCGAACTGGTCCGCAGTAACGCCAATATTTATAACGAACTGGCGGCTAATTACGCCGGTTACCAGAACCTGGTCTTCGCGGAGAACGATTACGCGGTGGCTTTTGCCGACTTTGGTCACCGTTATCCGACCATCGCGGTCTATTCCAAGAGCCAATTTTCCAATATTTGGGAGTTGAGCGATGATGAAGTGCGCGGGTTCAGCGATATCGTCCACGGTTGCCACGCGGCCATGGGTTCGCGTATCCCCTGCAACGAAGAATGGTATTATAAACCTTTAGATGCTGATTTTGCCATGCCCTGGCATATTTTGATAAAGTGGCGGGTGAACACACCAGCCGGGTTCGAAGGAGGTACCAAGATCTACATTAATACGATTGATCCGATCAGTTTGCGGGATAAAATGGTGCCGCGGCTGTTTGAATTGAAGAACCAAGGCAAGATCGCCAAGTTCAACATTGCTTTCGAATGTCCGTGCATTCCGAACAGTTTAAAATATAATCCGGCGGTGCGACAGGGTTATTGAGCGCTGCTGAGGATGTATTCTCCGAAGATCGGGTCTAATATCTGGAAAGTGCCGTCGTCCAGGCGTCTTATTAGTCCTTTGTTTTGCAGGCGATAAAGAAAGTTTTTGATGTTAGCCACCGGGAAATTCTTAGCATGTTTTTCCACGATCATTATCCTTCTGATCTCTCCCTGCGCTAAAGGTCCCCTTGCTTCAGCCAATACTAATAATACCTCTTTTTCCCTGTCACTGGCTCTTTCCGCCAGGCTTTCAAAGTAATCTTTGCCCAGTTCCCTCAGGGTATTGCGGAACGCCGGTACCCATTCGGTCAGGCCGACGCGGCCTTCCAGCTGGGCTTCGAATAGATGGCTAGCCAATAACTGCAGTTCATAAGGATGACCCTGCGTATAGCGGAAGATCTCCGCGACCACCCGGGGATCAAAGACCACTCCGGATTTTTCCAGGGTACTGGCGATGACCGCCTCGGTTTCCGGATAAGTTAATTTGCCGATCATTTCCCGCCGGCGGAAAAAGCGGCCGACCGGATCGTGTTTATTGACAAAATTGTCCCAGCCCTCGGTAGTCGAGGCCAGGACGAACAGAAAACGGGTATCATTGATAATTTCTTCCTTGCTCAGGACCGCTCGCAGCATGTCGATGATGCTGGAAACAGTGGCCAGGTTCTGCACATCATCCAGCAAAACGACCGCCACTTTGGCTTTTAACTGGGGCCAGAGCTCCTGCAGGAACCGGGTGAACTGCACCTGCGGCTGTAATTTTTGCTTAATCTGCCCGGGTTCTTTGATCGGTTGGGGCAGTCCGTTAACTATCTCCTGGGAGATAAGGTTAATGGCGCTGGAGACGGAAGAGTGTTCCTTGACCTGGCTGATCGGGCAGTAACTGGCCGGATAGCCGTTAGCCTGGGCTATTTTCTTGAACTGCTTGAGCAGGGTGGTCTTACCGATACCCCATTGGCCGATAATTACCATATGATTGGCGCGGGTAGCGGCAGCTTCGGCCAGGGTCTTTTCGAAGTGCTCTACTTGTTCCAGCCGACCGCCGAATATCTTCGGTTCCCAGCCGGATTGAGGCGTAAAAGGATTAGGTTTTATCATATTGCATTTTTAGCATAATTAGGGTACAATTTCAACATACTTTTGCAACTTTCACAGGCGCAGGATGTTTTAAGGAGGCGTTTTATGGAACCGATACCGGTTTTTCCGCAATTTCGCGAGATCGAATTAAAAGACAAGAAGCTTTTTGACGATTATTTTAAACTGATGCAGCCGGAGATCAGCGAGTTTACTTTCGCCAATCTTTATATCTGGCGCAAAATACTGCAGATTAAGATCTCCCTGCTTTATGAAAATGTCTGCATACAGATGGTGGACTATCACGGCAGGAGGATCTTCCCGCCTTTCGTTGGCGGGCAGCTGTTGAAAGCCTCGATCGATTCCTGCCTGAACCTGGCTAAAAGGGACTGGGAGGATGTCGTTTTTGGGCTGTTCCCCCAGGACCAGCTGGAGATTTTCAAGCTCTATTATCCTACCGCGGAAATAACGATGGACCGTGACGCCAGCGATTATGTCTACAAGACCAGCGATCTTATCAGTTTGCGCGGCAAGAAATACGACGGTAAACGCAACCACATCAAGCGGTTCAAGAAAGAGCATGCTTACACCTACAATAAGCTGGAGTCCAAGCACCTGGACGGCTGCCACTTATTATTAGAGAAATGGTACCACGCTCATTGCGACCATTGGGAATGCTCCTTGTCGTTGAAAAGCGAGACAGAGGCCTGCCGCGACGCTCTAGCCAACTTTAAAGCGCTGGAACTGCAGGGCGGAGTGATAGTTATCGATAAAGAGGTGGTGGCTTTCAGCCTGGGTGAAAGGCTTAACAAGAATACCGCCGTGGTTCATTTTGAAAAAGCGGACCCCGATTATCCCGGCTTGCCTTCCGTGATCAACAACGAATACGTTATCAACGAATGGGCCGACGTCGCTTATCTCAATCGGGAAGAGGATCTGGGCGAGACCGGGCTGCGCGCCGCCAAGCTCTCATATAACCCAGCGTTCCTGGTGGACAAATACTATATTAACTTCGGCGGAGGCCTGAAATAACCGTGCTACCCGTAACAGCCAAAAATTTAACCAAAAAATATAAAGATACCGTCGCGGTCAACGGTATTGACTTCGCCGTGCAGGAAAAGGAATGTTTCGGCTTTATCGGCCCCAATGGCGCCGGCAAAACTACGACCATGAAGATGATTTATTGTTTTGTGCCGCGGACCGGCGGCGAATTGCTGGTGCTGGACAAAGATCCCAGCATTCATCCGGAAATGGTCAAGGCCGACCTAGGCGTGGTCCCGCAGGATAACAACCTGGATGAGGACCTGAATGTCTTTACCAACCTCACCATGTACGCCAATTATTTCAACATACCACATGGCATTGCCCGGGTGAAGGCCAAGGAACTGCTGGCTTTTGTCCAATTAACCGAAAAAGAAAAAGTAAAAATTACCGAGCTTTCTTCCGGCATGAAGCGCAGGCTTATGATCGCCCGCGGGCTCATCAATGACCCTAAATTGCTCATCCTTGACGAGCCGACCGTGGGCCTCGACCCGCAGGCGCGGCATCTTATCTGGGATAGACTGCGCGAACTCAAGAGCCAGAATGTCAGCATGATCATCACTACTCATTACATGGACGAAGCCACGGAATTATGCGACCGTGTGGCAGTGATGGATAAAGGCAAGATAATGGTGGTGGGCAAGCCCAAGGACCTGATCCGGGAACACATCGGCGAGGAAGTGGTGGAAGTCATGCTCCTGGATACGACGGCGGATAAACTCAAAAAAGATGCCGCCGGGTTCCTGGTAACCCTGGAAGAGACCAGCCAAAAATGTTATCTTTACTGCCAGGACTGCCGGCCGTTGCTTAGCCACCTCACTGACAAGGGATACAAACATATACTGCGCCGACCGGCGACGCTGGAAGATGTTTTCCTGAAACTTACCGGGAGGGATCTCGTTGATTAAGGTATCGCAGCGCTGGATTAAAGTCTGGTATAGGAACTATATTTCCTTCTTGAAATTCTTTTACGTGAACCTGGTTGGCAACCTGGGCGATCCTATATTATACCTGGTGGCTATGGGTTTCGGCCTGGGCGCTTTCCTGGGCAACAAGATAGAGGGAATGTCCTACGTCCAATTCCTGGCTCCAGGCATTATTGTTTCGTCCGCCATGTTTGCCGCGGTCTATGAATGCACCTTTGAGAGCTTCCTGAAGATGATCCACCTGAGGACCTATGACGCCATCATCGTGACCCCGGTCAATATCGAGGACGTAGTCGCCGGGGATGTTGTCTGGGGCGCCACTAAAGCCATGCTCAGCGGCTTGATGATGTTTATCGTGGTAGCCGCTTTTGGCCTGGTGCATTCCTGGTGGTCCTTGTTAATTCCGGTGCTTATTTTCCTGGTGGGCTTCCATTTCGCCAGTTTCGCCATGCTGATCACGGCTATGGCCCCGAATTTTGATTATTTCAGTTATTTCCTGGAGTTGGTTATCACACCGATGTTCTTCTTCTGCGGTATATTTTTCCCTTTGAGCCAATTTCCAGGATGGGTGCAGGGGTTATCCGGGGTTTTCCCGCTGACCCACGCGGTGGAGCTGTCCCGGGCATTGGTCATGGGCACAGTGCCGGCTCGGCCGGTGACCAATATATTGTTCCTGATAATTCCCAGTATCGGGCTCTTCTACTGGGCCGTCTGGCGCATGAAGAAACGCATGATTAAATAATAAAAAAAGCAAAAGGAGATCGCATGTTTCGCGAGAAGATCAAAGTATTGGATTGCACCATCAGGGATGGGGGATTGATCAATAACCACGATTTCGACCACCGTTTTGTGCGCGCCGTGTATAAGGCACTGTCCGAAGCCAATGTCGACTATATGGAAATAGGGTACAAGAATTCCAAAAGATTATTCGATCCGAAGGAATATGGCATCTGGAAATTCTGCGAAGACGATGATATCCGCAAAGTGATCGACGGTATTGATTCAAATACCAAGATCTCCGTTATGGTGGACGTGGACCGCGTGGAACTGGAGGACATTAAGCCGCGGAAGGAAAGTCCTGTCGCCATGGTTAGAGTAGCCTCTTACGTAAAGGATATAGATAAAGCCATCTACATGGTGAATCACCTGGCTGACAAAGGCTATGAGACCACGGTCAATATCATGGCTATTTCCCGGGCTCTGGATAACGAGCTGACCGAAGCGCTGACCCAGCTGGAAAAAGAGTGCAAGGCCAATGTTATCTATATTGTAGATAGCAACGGCGCGCTGTACCAGGAGACCACCGAATTCCTCATTAAGAAAGCTAAGAGCATAGTTAAGACCAAAGAAATAGGAATACATGCCCATAACAATCAGCAGTTGGGCTTTGGCAATACTATAGAAGCTATAATCCACGACGCTAATTATGTGGACGGTACGATTTACGGATTGGGCCGGGCGGCTGGCAATTGCCCGCTGGAGCTGATCATGGGTTTCCTGAAGAATCCTAAATATGATATCCGGCCGATACTGGACCTGATCTCCACGGAATTCATTCCCTTACGGGATAAAATAGAGTGGGGCTACATTATTCCTTATATGATCACCGGCATACTGGATGAGCACCCGCGCGCTGCCATGGCTCTGCGCAATGGCGACAAAAAAGAGAACTACCGGGAATTTTACGAGAGCCTGGTGGGGACTGACGAGGATTAAATGGATATTGCCAAGTTTAAAAAATTACCGGTAATAGGCATTTTACGCGGTATCAGCCTGGACCTGATCGAACCCCTGGTGGAAACCGCCTACGAATCGGGTCTGGAAACATTGGAGATCACCATGAATTCGGAAAACGCCCTGGGGCTGATCGCCCGGGCCAAAAAAGTAGCCGCGAACAGGATGACCATAGGCGCGGGCACGGTCATGGATATTGACAGTATGCAGACCGCGCAGGCCGCCGGGGCGTCATTCGCCGTACTGCCGACCCTGGTGCCGGAAGTAGTGAAATATTGCCTGCAAAATAAGATACCTGTGTTTCCCGGAGCTTTGACGCCGCAAGAGATCTACAACGCCTGGCGGGCCGGCGCCACTATGGTCAAGGTTTTCCCGGCCCGCACCGTAGGACCGGAGTATTTCCGGGAAATTAAAGGCCCCTTCAAGGACATAGAACTTTTAGCTTGCGGCGGAGTAACTCCAGATAATATGAGATCCTATTTTTATAACGGCGCCAACGCCATCACTTTCGGCGCCAGCGTCTTCAAGCAGGAATGGCTGCAGACGCGGGACTTTGAAAGTATCGGCAACCAGATCAAGAAGTACATAAAACAGATCCCACTGGAATAACCTCACCCATGTTTTTGCCCACCACGGCCGAAGAACTCCAAAAATTTGGCTGGGACAAGCTGGACGTCATCCTTGTCACCGGCGATACTTATATTGACAGCCCCTATATTGGCGTGGCGGTTATCGGTAATCTGCTGGCCAGCCAGGGCTACCGAGTGGGGGTGATCGCCCAACCGGATGTGAATTCAGATACCGATATTACGCGGTTAGGGGAACCGGAACTGTTCTGGGGTATTACCGCAGGTTCTCTTGATTCCCTGGTAGCCAACTTTACCGCCGCCAAAAAAAGGCGCCGCCGGGATGACCTGACCCCAGGCGGGGAAAATAATAAACGGCCCGACCGCGCCACTATCGCTTACGCCAACCTTATCCGTCGCTATTTTAAAGACACTAAACCTTTGGTGCTGGGCGGCATTGAAGCCAGCCTGCGACGCATCGCCCATTATGACTACTGGGACGATAAAGTCAGGCGTTCCATCCTTTTTGACGCCAAAGCCGACATCCTGGTTTACGGTATGGCCGAGAAAAGCCTGACCGAGCTGGCGCGCAAAATAAAGCTGGGAGAGGACTTTACCGGTGTTCGGGGTATCTGTTACGCCGCCAGCACGCCAAAACCGGGATATTTGCACCTGCCTTCATACTCTGAAACGGCCAATGATAAGAACAAGTTCATAGAAATGTTCAACCAGTTCTACCAGAATAACGACCCGCTGACCGCGCAGGGATTATGCCAGCTGCAGGATAGCCGTTATCTCATACACAATCCTCCGGCTACCAATCTTTTACCGGACGAATTGGATAGTATCTTCAACCTGGGTTTTGAAAGGGGGGTTCATCCCTATTACCAGGCGCAGGGAGCGGTCAAGGCCCAGGAAACCATCAAGTTCTCCCTCATGACACACCGCGGCTGTTACGGCGAATGTAATTTCTGTTCCATTTCTGTGCACCAGGGCACCACCGTCATCTCCCGCAGCGCCGGTTCTATTATTAAGGAAGCCACCGCTATCACCAAACTTCCCGGGTTCAGGGGCTATATACTGGATGTAGGCGGCCCGACCGCGAACATGTACGATATGGAATGCCTGAAAAAAATGAAAACAGGCTCCTGCAAGGATAAAAGATGCCTGTTCCCGAAAAAATGCCGGCAACTACCTGCGAACCACCACAGCCAGATTAACTTGCTGAAAAAGATCAGTCGTGTGCCAGGTGTAAAGAAGGTTTTTGTCGCGTCGGGCATCAGGTATGACCTGGTTTTGGAAGATAAGGAATATGGAGAGGCTTATTTGCAGGAGATAGTGAACGAGCATGTTTCCGGGCAGTTGAAGATCGCCCCTGAGCATACTGAGGATAAAGTCCTGAAACTGATGGGTAAACCGGGATCCGATTATTTAAAAACATTTAAAAAGGAATTTGACCGCCTTAATAAAGCCGCCGGGAAGAAGCAGTTCCTGACCTATTATTTGATCGCCGCGCATCCCGGTTGCGAATTGGCGGATATGAGAAAAATGAAAACCTTTGCCCGTCGCGAGCTTAGGGTTGATCCGGAACAGGTCCAGGTTTTTACGCCGTTGCCTTCCACTTACTCCGCCTTGATGTATTACACCGGCCTGGATCCGTTCAACGGCCATAAGATCTATGTCGAGAAAGAATTAGGGCAAAAGGAACAACAAAAACGGATAATCACCTGCTAAAGTAACGCGCTTTCCCTTAACTGGTCAACCAGTTTGTCCGCTAAACATTTCTCCACCGGCTTGGACTGGAGCATGTTGTCGTGAGCCTTCCACAGCAAGCCTGCCAGTAAAGACCAGCTGGAATTGCTCAGGACCGCTGCCTGACGCAAATTTTTCTGTTTCATTTCCTTTCTCCTCCCCCCGAAAGACCAAACTTCATCAGGAATTTAGTTTATTATAATTGTCTTATTTTAACAGGAACCGTTTTTTTGTAGAAGTGGCTATTCCCACTTTTAATGGACATATTTCCACACGAAATAGGTCAAAAAAAAGTGGAATAGGGCAATTTACATATTACAGCCTGAAGGATAAAATGAAATTACTATAATATATAGGCGCAGTAGCTTACATCACTGCGCCACCAAGGCAAGGATTTTGCCGGGTCCCCCCTAATAAGCCGGTGAAATCCTTGCCTTCGACTAACTAAGGATTAATTACGTTGACCAAAGCGTCAAGATGTGATAGAATACGGTTATGATGACACCTAATAGCAATAATGCACTAAAGACCACATTTTTTGAAATGGGCGTTGCGCCCAAACTACTCGAGATCTTGGACCGTCTTAAGTATAAAACCCCTACTCCAATCCAAGCTAAAGGTATTCCCATTGCCCTGGAGGGCAATGATATGATAGGTATTGCCCAGACTGGTACAGGCAAAACCCTGGCTTTCGCCATACCCATGCTTCAGAGATTAGCCCAGAAACCGGGCCGCGGCCTGATTTTAGTGCCGACCCGCGAATTAGCCATACAGGTGAATGAGGTGTTCCAGAAACTAATCCACCCGTTCAATATGAGAACCGCTGTGCTGATAGGCGGCGCGTCGCTCATCAACCAGATAATCGACCTGCGCAAGAACCCGCGCGTTATTATCGCCACACCTGGCCGGCTGATAGACCTGCTCGATCGCCAGAATATTAGGCTCGATGACGCCGTTATCCTGGTATTGGATGAGGCCGACCGTATGCTGGATATGGGTTTCCAGCCGCAGATCGAAAGAATCCTTAAAAATGTGCCCAAAGATCGCCAAACCATGCTCTTTTCCGCGACTATGCCGGCGGAGATCGTAAAGATCGCTACCCATCATATGAAAATGCCAACGCGTGTAGAGATCGCCCGCGCCGGGAGCATGGTGGAGAAGATAACCCACGAGCTATTCTTCGCTAAAAAAGAGGAAAAAGTACATCTTTTGAAAAAAGTGCTGGACCAGTATCACGGTTCGGTGCTGGTATTCTGCCGTACGCGTCACGGCTGCCGCAAGATCTCCAGGAATGTGCGCGGTATGGGCTTTAATTCCGCGGAGATCCATTCCGACCGCAGTTTGGGGCAGAGACAAGAAGCCCTGGAGGGATTTAAATCGGGAAAATACCGCGTATTGGTAGCGACCGATATCGCCGCCCGCGGCATTGACGTGATCGGCATAGAGCTGGTTATTAATTTTGACCTGCCCGACGAGGCGGAGAATTACGTTCACCGCATCGGCCGCACGGGAAGAGCGGGACATCCGGGCCATGCCATCGCTTTTGCCACTCCGGAACAGCGCAAAGAGGTGCGCGCCATTGAAAACCTGATCCGCACCGCTTTACCGGTGTCAAAACACCCGTAAAAACGATAAAAAATACATATTTCCGCTAAGATATAAAAAGATCAACAAAACTAAAAAATTTGTTGATTTTTTTTGTAATTTGTTATATATTATACTCATAAAATATTAGGGGGCACAAATAGCATTACCAAGGAATTTATCGGCTGCTGGGTGTATTATAACCCAGCTTTTGCATTTGTGTAATCACTCTAAATCCCGAAAGGAGCACTGCATGAAGGTTGCCCGCTTATTGTTTCTCATCGCAGCTCTGCTGACCATAGCTTCGGTTGGCCAGGCGCTGGAAAACATCCACTTCAACAACGAATTGCAGCTTGGCTACACCAGCATTACCGGAGACGGCAAAGACAATTCATCCCTGTCCAAAGGGTACCGTTACCTGGACCTGCTGGGCATAAACGGCGGCGGCAAGCTGGCCAACGGTTACGAATACCAGTATTTAGGCGGCTTCAAGTTCACCGATGACATCCGTAATGACGTCAAAAATGTTTCACTGACCAATTTGCAGGCGCGCTACAGCAATAACATCCATACTTATACCGCGGGCGATGTCCTGGAATATTATTCCCAATATACCCTGAACAGCGCTTTAAAGGGTATTTCCTACCGTTATAACGACGCCAATTCAGCATTGCAGAACGTCGGCCTGATCTATGGCATGGCTTATCCGCGCTGGGACAGTTTAGCGGGCGCTGACGATGTTAAAACCATCCGCCGTCACGCCTTGGGCGGTACAATCCGTCATACTTTCAATCCCGAGTGGACCGCGGGCTTCAGCGTTATTGGGGCCTTTGACGATACCGGCACCCGGGTGGTGGATACCGACCCGGCTTACACCAACAGGGTTTACTCTATTGACGCCGAATACAATCCTTTACCCGGACTGTTGTTAAATAGCGAACTGGCTACTTCCGCCGCGACCATCAAGATCAAGGATACCTCTGATGATTCCCGTCACGGATCGGCGTTCAAGATCGGCGCTGTCGGCACCGGCGGACCCAGCCGGGTCACCGCGGAGTTCGAGAGAGTGACTCCCAGGTTCGTTACCTTATTAGGAGCGGCCACCCCTGACCGCGATAAATTCAAGACCCAATGGCGCTATAAATACAACGATGATGTCACCACCCGCGTGGGCCTGTTGTGGTACCGCAATAACCTCGATGCTGCCCTGGCGGACACCACTAATTCCATGAGACCGGAAGCCGGCGTGACCGTCCGCAACCTGTTCATGCGTTCTACCGCCACCGGCGATTTTGTCTATCAACTCTTCCACCAGACTACCGGCAATGTCAAAACCAATGATAATATCCTTAATGCCAATTATCGCGACAGATTTGGCAACTTTGACACTGACAGCAATCTCGGCTACACCAAGTACAACACCGAAGACAATATCAAAGACAGTTCCGAGATCACTTTCAATACCATGATCGGTACCCAATACAATATGCAGGACATGACCCTGCGGCCCAATGTTTCCCTGGGCGTATGGAACATGAGCGATAGCCTGGCCAGTAAGTCCAACAGCATCCTGGAATACGCACTCGGTTCCGCTCTGGAAATGCCCGCCAAGAACATCGTGGTGCATGCCCGCGTTGGGGCGAACCAGTTGAAGAACGGCGTTTCCTCCGAGGATTCAAATAAATTCTTTTTCAGCGGCGACGCTTACTACCGTCCTGATTTCCTGGCGCAGGTAAGAGGCACCATTTACGTCAAAGTATTCGTGAATTCCTATAGCTATACCACTACCGCTAACGATTTCCGCGAAACCGGATTCTTAACCGGTTTAAGCACCCAGTTTTAGGAGGATAAGATGAAAAAATTATTAAACCTGTTGCTAATTGTAATGACGGCGGTGCTGCTGCTCGGCGGCAGTGCAGAGGCCAAATGGTGGATATTCGGCCAGTCCCAGGACGAGATCACCGTCAAGTATCTCTACCTGAACGGCGTGTCCTTCGATGAAGGCGGCCAGAAGGTCATGCTGATCAAAGAGATGCTGCCTAATGGGGCGATCGAGATCAAGGGCAAGGCCAGCGCTGGCACTGCCAAGATCGGCGCCGTGCAAATTTCCACCAATAATAAAGTAAAGTGGGAAAAAGCCAAATTGGATAAAGACGGCACCTTTGACTACGTCTTTGTACCTCAAATGGACAAGACCTATGATATTTTTGTCAAGATCATGGACACTCGCGGCAAAACCAATGATATAGAAAGAACTTATAAGCAAGTAACCATTTCCGCCAGCAGTCTGCGGGACCTGGTCACGGGCGTATTGAATGGCCTGGTTGACGCCTACCAGACTGAGAACGCGCCCAAGTTCGATACCTACATCAGCGATGATTTTGCCGCTGACAAGAGCATCCTGGACCGCGCAGTGCGCAAAGATTTCAGCGCTTTCGACAAGATAGGCCTGCGCTTCACCATTAATAACATCACTACCAACAAAAAGGGCGACGTTTCCGTGTCCCTGACTTTCAGCCGCACAGTGACCTCTTCCCAGACTGGACAGACCCTGAGCGACACCGGCATGACCGAGTTCGTTTTCCGTCTCAGTGACAACGGCCCGAAAGTTTATTCCATGAAAGCGCCCTTGCTTTTCGGCTTAAGCGATGCGTCCAATATCGCCACCGGTAATGTTACGGTCGGCAATAGCGATGTGAAGATAGGCCTGTCCGATAGCGGTTCGCTCGGCAGCAGCAGCGGTACCGCCAGCGCGGGCAGCGTGACTACAATGTCTTATGTCAATGTTGGCTGGGCCTGGAGCTTTGACAGCTTCTCCTTCGCTACTGGGACCAAGACTGCTGAATCCTGGGGCGCATCTTTCCTGACCGGGGACTTCGGTATTTACGGCGACAACCACCACCTGGTGACCAACTCCGGCGTAGGTTTCATTGACCTTGGGATGAAGAGCCTGAGCAGCGTTTCCAGCGTCCCGACCTCGGGCTACGGTACTTCCAGCGGCGACCATCATGTGGCAGCGGGCCATAGCTATGCGTTTAAACTGCCCGGCGGCGATTACGGCGTCATTGAGATCGTCAGCGTGTCCATCCCGGTGACTACGCTCAGATATAAATATTCCGCCAGCGGAGCGACTTTTAACTAAATAATTTCTCCAATATATACAACCAGGGTTGTCCCGATCATTCGGGACAGCCCTGTTACATCACAAAGGAGTTGCCAATGAAATCGCGCATCTTCCGGTTACTGAACGCCAGCTTTATTACCAGTGTGGCGTTCTTTTTATTTTATCCTGCTATTAGCAACGCGGCGGAGGCGGACCAGGCAGCCTACGAGAGTTTCAAAGGCGCCTATGACTCTTTTAAAGGAGTTTTCAAAGGCACCAAGGATAAAGTTGACGGAGCTACGGATTTCTTCGGCAACTTCAACGGCAACATGAGCCAATGGCGCAAGGCCTGCAGTAAAGATATGCAGGACGAGGCTATCGAGAACATCCAGGACATGACCAAGGAACAACTGGGCGCGATCGATTCCCTGGCGGAAAAACTCAAGGAAATGACCGGAGTGGATATCCCGGAGAGCATACCGGATGGTATCAAGAGCAAGCTAAGCGCGAAGATCCTTAAATCCCTCACCGCCGACCAGGCCAAAAAATACGGTTATATGTACACCTTGAGTTCTTACGACCGCAAGCTGCGCGACAATGGCGTTTATGAGAAACTGGGAGCCATTAAAGAACAGTTCGACGCCGGCGAGAAATTGCTGGGCAACATTGACAAAGCCGTGGAGTTCGTCGATACTTTCAATCCCAACGGCGATGGCACTCCAACCAACAGCCTGAAGAAGATCAAAGGCGTGCTGGATTATATGGGTGGTTTCACGGAAGAATTCCCTTTGATCGGCAAGATCATCTCCGGTTATGCCGAGGCTACTGACCATTTTGTTGCCGCGTTGGACGACCTGGATAAGAAATTAAAAGATAGCCGGCAAGGGTCATTGGGCGGGCAGATCGGCGTGGATATAGATATCAAAAAGAAGATATTCGCGGAATGCCCGGCAGTAGCGGCTGATGAGGGCCTAACCTGGTTCTCCAACAACGGCGAGCATCCGGCCCTGGCTCCCATACGCGGCTGGTCGGACAAGGATGTTGTGCTGTATTACGGCAGTGATTCCGGTGACGGGGTGGTAGCCTACATTAATGGCGCTTCCTTTGAAATTTTATATAAATATTATGTCGCTCTTAAAAACAGCGCGATCGCGGATAACAAGAAACTGGCCACTCCCGAAGCCTTCATCAACGCGGCCAGAGCGGTCGGCACCAAAGACCTATCCGCCAACGATAAAAGGTTCCGGGAAGACTACGCGCTTTTCGACGGCCCGAGTAATTTCGATTTTATCAACGTACTTAAGGTCGCCGGGCGGGTGAATGACGATAATTACCTGGTCAGCGAAGCGGGCCGGTTGATGGAATACCGCATCTATATGCAGAAAGAGGAAGAGTTCTGCGGCCTCTGCTATTTTAACCACCAGTTCCGCAACGACGAGCAGGCCATCCGTTATAAATATTACGGCGAGATGGCGGTGACCGGCGATATCAAAACCAAGCCGGATTCACCCAAGCTGGGCAATATAACCATTGACATAGACAGCAACCCGGCGCTGCAATTCAAGCGCAAGGGAGATAATGAAGTCACCTACGGACATGTAATACATAAGGACAAAGCCTACAGCGTTTACATCCAAGCTAAGGGATTCCAGCCTATCAGCAAAAGCGATGTTAAGGAAACAAACCTGACCTTTGAACTGCAGCCAACCTTTGAGGGCATGGTTCAGGCCTATATCGTCGGTCCCGACTCCTGCACTGTGGCGAGCCCAACTACTTACACCATCGAATTCGACACCGCCACGGAAATGGCCGACAAGTTGAAAGTGAAATGGCAGGCCGACGTGTCAGCTACCGGGGAAGGGAAAACCTTTACTTTTTCCCCGACACAGGTTGGCGCTTCTACGGTATACTGCACGGTTACCAGTCCGGACGGCATGGTCAACAAGGGCGTCTTCCAGAAAAAGATAACCGTGAGCAACCTCACCGGCGATTACGGTATCACCCTTACTGTCCCCGCCAAAACTATCGTCGGTCCGCAGCAAAGCTGTAATATCAAGGGGATAATAGCCGCCACCAAAAAGATATATTTCAGCAGTCTCTCCACCACGGTCAAGGACGAAACCACGGGTAAGATGCTGCGGAATGATTCCTGGTTCGGCCCGGATAACCTGAAATATAATTCTGAGGTTAACGTCAACTTCACGGCGCCGACAGCCGCCGGGGAATACGCGCTGACCTTTACCCTAAAAGGCAAGAGTAACAACAACGATGTAATTATTTCTACCCAAAAAGCGATATTTGTCGTTCCCACAGCCACTATTAACTGCCCGGACAGCGTTAATGCCACGGACATATTCGATGTCAGCGCTAACGTTCCGGGGGAGATGCCGGCTGCGGTAGCCAGCTATAACTGGAGCCCGTATGACAGCATCATTTCCGGGTCTGAATGGGGCAAAACTACGACCTCCAGCGTCAAGATGCAGATACGCAATGACCAGATCGGCGCAGGTAACAAAGTGGATATAATGTGTTACATGCAGGATGCCAAGGGCAATACCCTGGCTATCGCCAAAAAAACCATTACGGTGAAATCAGTTTCGTTCGGGACCACCACTCCGGGTAACTGGACCGGCGGCCCGTATAATTTCAAACGCACCACGGCAGTACGTAAAAGAATGGCTGACGGCAAGGAAATAAACAGCGCCACGGTTGACGGAACTGTGACCGTAGTCATGGACCGCGGCACGAGCGCTTTCTATAGTCCCAAAGAAATGCAGAAATCTTTCGATGAACTTGGCGCCAGGTGGGGCACGCCGGGCACGAAGATCACAGTGGGTAATTTTACCGGCATGCTCTACGAAAGCAAGCTGGCTACGAGAGTTGGAGGATCGGATTGGGTTGATGTCGGTTACCCGCAAGCATCCGCCGCGGGACGGGCCCTGATGTTCTGCGGCCAGTTCTACATGCAGATAGATTATTCAGTTTCAGGAGGAGGGTTCTGCGGCGGCGAGGGCGGCAAGTACTGGTGGGACGACTCGCAGTTCGTCTTCGGTGAAACCAAAGCGGCCCAGGAAGAAGCCAAAGCCATTATCATGGGGCTCACTTTAAAGCCCGACGGGGTAATAGTAAAAGGCCCGGATAAGAAGCCGATCGTTTTGCCGTCGTTAAAAATAACCGCGGACAAAACCAAACTGCGCAAGGGCGAGACCTCCGAGGTCCTGGTAACGGTGGAGAACGCCGAACCTGAGGACGCTCCGTTCACCTACACCTGGAGCGGCAGTTACGCCGGCAAGGGCCCGGGAGTTACATTTATGGCCACGGCTCCAGGCAGCCAGTCTTTATCAGTAAACGTGGCGGGAAAAAGATATTCCATCGGCAGCACATCCGTATCCTTCCAGGTAGATGATGTCGCCGCCAAAATAGAAAAAACCGCGCCGGCGGGCAATTCCGCCATAGTTGGCGCTGAGGCCAAATTCACGGCCACGGTATTAGTTGGCGGCAAACCGGCAACGGGTAATTTCACTTACCGCTGGCAGCCCAATTCAGAGCTTACGTTCGATCCTACGGAGAACGGGTCTCCAACAACAAGTACTAAATTCACCAAGCCGGGCAAAATGAAAATATGGGTTGAAGTGCTTGAATCCAAAAACGGCGCCCTGGCCACTCTGGCGACTTCCGACCAGATTGAAATGGACATAACCAAGCCGGGATTAAAACTGACCCTCACCCCTAAAACTCCGCTGGTCGGTGACGAGATCAAAGCTGTGGTTGAGGAAACACCGGCGATGGAAGCTATAGATTTCCGCTGGGATATGCCGGCTAACGCCAAACTATTAAGCGAGTCGCAGAATGCTAAAGAGAGAACTTTCTACGCTACGGACACCATACCTATTAAAGTAACAGCCAGGGGCAGGGTACCGCACTCCGGTGAGGACCTGGGAGAAGTGTCGGAGTCCGTAACCGCTAAAGCCTATAAAATAGATGTAAAAGTATTAGGACCGATCGGACCGAAACCGCTCATCTGGAATCCTAAGGAAGGTCTGGTAGAAGCCGAGGGCCAGATAGCCACTTTCCAGAATGTGCGTCTCAGCGTAACCGTCGATCCGCAACCCAAAGATACCGTTAACTATAACTGGACCTTGAACTCCGGCAGTTCTTTCGGCGGCGGCAGTACCGGCAGCGAAATAATGGTCCAGCGCGGCGAGAAGGGCACGGCTGAGGCCAAGGTAGAGGTTAAGAATAATAACGGCGTATTGCTGGGTACGGGCACGGGCAGTTTCTCCGTCAGCATCTCCCAGGACGATATCCAGAAAGCCAAGGATAAAGACCGCGAAGAAAAACAGAAAAAAGCGGCCCTGGAAAAACTGGCCAAGGCCAAAGAGCTTTACGCCCAGGGCAAAATAGAGGAAGCAATATCACAGGCCGGAGACGCGGCCAAAGATGACCCTGCTAACCAGGAGATAGCTTCTTACCTGCAAAAGATCAAAGCTGATAAAGATAAGATCAATACGCAATTAGGCAAGACCCGGGATATGATATCTGCCGGCAAAATGGCCGAGGCGCAGAAGGAATACGACGTCGCGGTCGCTATTAACGGCAAATACCAGCCGGTGATCGATATGGGCAAGACATTGGCTGACGCCAAAGCTGCCAAAGCCGCAGCCGATAAGGTTGCTGCAGACAAAAAGGCGGCTGCTGATAAAGCCGCTGCTGATAAGAAAGCTGCCGCGGATAAAGCCGCGGCGGATAAGGCTGCCGCCGACAAAAAGGCAGCGGCGACCGGGAAACCCGTCACTGGCGTTCCTGCAGTCCCAGGGGTACCCGAGGTACCCGGAAAAGTTAAACCCGGTGAGACAACCCCAGCTGGTCCTGATGCCGCAGCCATTAAAGAAGCCGCGGACAAAGAGGCTGCCGCTAAATTAAGAAAAGAAGGAGATGCTTTAGCTACTGCCAAAAAATACCAGGACGCCATCAAAAAATATGAGGACAGCATCAAAACCCATCCGCCGGCTGATCCCGGAGTGATCGCCCAGCAGATCGCTAACTGTAAATATATGGACGCCTGCGCTGTGGCGGACAAGATACGCGGCGAAGGAGATAAATTAAAGGACCAGGGACTACTGGAAGAGGCCATCGCCAAGTATGAAAAAGCTTTAGCAGCCTATCCTCCCGGATATACTGACCGCAAACAACTGGAGATACAGACCCAGGACCTGCGCAATATCGTTAACGCGGCTAAAGAGTGGCGTAAGAACGGCGAAGCTGCGGAGAAAAAGGGCGACTTGAAGGAAGCCATCGCTGATTATGAGCAAAGCATTAAGTTATTAAAGAACGCTGACCTGCGCAAGCATACGGATGAACTTATAGTCCAGTTCAACGGGGATACTGTTAAGGCGGAAGGGGAAAAACTGGAGAAAAAGGGCGACCTTAAAGGCGCCATTACCCAGTATGAGAAAGCCCTGACTATCTACGCTCCCGCGTTCAGCGGCCGGAAACCGCTGGAGACGCATATAGCTGCACTTAAAAAGACCTTAGCGGATGCGGCAGCCGCAGCAGCCGCGGCCGCTGCGGTCAAGGTACCGGCGCCGACAGCTACGGCTATCGATGTAACAGCGACCGTGAAACAGATGTACGCTGATTTTGCCAAAGCCTATGAATACAAGAACGAGGCCAAAGTGATGAGCTTTATCAGCCCCGAATGGGATGCCGGAGACGGCACGACGCTGACTGACCTGCGTAATTACCTGCATAACAGCTATAATGTATTTGACGAGATCAAGTACACCATCAGCGGTCTCACCGTGAAACCGGGCAAGAACAATACCTGCCAGGTCAGTTATGACCTGACCATCGTGGGTAAAATATATGATAATAATATCCGCCATGAAGAGAAATCCAGCGTTAACGAGGAAGTGGCGGTGGACGCCAAGGGCAAAGCGAAGATCCAGAAGACCCTGAACGGTAAATTCTGGTACGTGGAATAAACGCTGAAGATAAAAGTCAGAAAAATGCGGAATAAGACAGTTGTGGAAATAAACGCTTAATGGTAAAATAAACCTAGAGGATATATTTATGTTCTGGATCAAAGCACTAAAACAGATCATCGGCCTATTCAGCGGTAAACAGGACCCCGACGAGATCGGGGCCGGTTTCGCTCTTGGCTCCATTATCGGTCTCACACCCTTCAACTCACTGCATAATTACGTCATCCTGTTCCTGCTGTTCCTGCTCAACGTCAACAAAGGCGCCGCCGCCATTGGCATAGCGGTTTTTAGCGCCATCGGCTACTTCACTGACCCCATTGCCAATAAGATAGGCTATAAACTGCTGGTAGAAACGCCCTCGCTTAATTCTTTCTGGACCAAACTATATAATATGCCCATTGTGCCCTTTACCCATTTCAATAATACGGTAGTTTTGGGTAGTCTGATCATTTCCCTGGTCCTGTTCATACCGGTGTGGCTGATAGTCAAGAAGCTTACCATCCTGTATCGCACCAAAGTACATGACAAACTCATCAAGTGGAAGGTTATAGCTTTCCTTGGCCATACCAAGTGGTATGACAAATACAAAAAGATAAGAGACACGATCCATGATTAAATTCCAGCGCAATTCACTCATCAAAATAGCCGTCGTTCTGGTAATATTCATTGTTGTCGGGGTGATCTTCCGCGACGCCATCATCAAGTGGACCATCATTTCCACCGGCGAGATGATAGTGGGCGCCAAAGTGGAGATGACCTCGCTCAAAACCAGCCTGCTGAATTCATCCCTGGAGATAAAGGACCTGCAGGTAGCCAACAAAGACGATGTCATGAAGAACCTGGTGGCTATAGACCTCATTAAGTTTGATATGCGCTTCTTCCCTCTGCTGGAAAAGAAGGTAGCTATTGAGAATATGACCGTACAGAACCTGCGGTGGGGCACTTCCCGCGCAACTTCCGGCGCTTTACCGCCGCGGAAACAAAAGAAATACAACAAGCAGCAGGCGAACGAAAAGAAAGCCGGTCTGACCGACAAATTATACGAAGCCCTGAAAGCCAAAGCTGCCCAGGAAGTCGGCTCCCTGCCGGCGGTTTCGGATATACAGAATATCGGCGACACTATCAAGAACTTTGACGCCAAGAAACTGGTCAGCGGCGAGCAGCTGCAGTCCTACGCCAAGGTCCAGGAACTGTACAAAGGCTCCACTGATAAATATAACCAGTACAAGAGCGACATCACCAACCTCAATGTGGAGAAGCAGATAGCCGACACCAAGCAGGTCATCCAGGACGTTCAGGGCCTCAAGGTTAATTCCGTAGCCGATATCCCAAAGGTCCAGGAAGCCATCACCAAGATCAACACTCAGAAGAAAGCCATTGAAGAAACCTATAATAAGGTAACCAGCCTGCAGAAAGACATCTCCACGCAATATGCCGACGCCAAGGGACTGGCCTCACAGATAGACGACCAGGTCAAAGCCGACTACCAGAATATTTTGGACAAAGTAAAGATACCGGG
Organism: Elusimicrobiota bacterium; assembly: GCA_003153935.1. GTDB lineage: Bacteria > CAYTYR01 > UBA6262 > UBA6262 > UBA6262 > Fen-1174. The sequence goes on along the minus strand of PMCA01000011.1, from coordinate 11,346 downwards.
ATTAGGCAGTAAAGCCGGCATAGCCAAGGCCATCTTCGGTCCGATGTGGTACAACCGCGTAACCCAAACTGTGGGATATATACAGCTGGCCCGCAAATACATGCCGGCTAAGAAGAAAGCCGCTACCAACGTGACCGTAAAGCCGCGCGCCAAAGGCCTGGATATAGAATTCCGTAAAGAAGAAACCCTGCCAACCTTCTCCGTGCGCAAGATAGCGCTCTCCGGCACTACCGGTGGCGAGGGTAAAGACGAAGCCAGCGCTATTACCGTAGCCGGCGTAGTCAACAATCTATCATCCGACCAGAGAGTCTGGGGCAAGCCCACATCTTTTGACGCCAAGGGCGAGGCCTCCAGCCGTATCTATAATTTAGACGGACTCTTCGACCATACGGGAGAAACCCCGACCGATGCGATAGGCGTCGGGGTGAAGAACTTCCCCATAGGTGAAATGAACCTGGGCGGCAATGGTTTCCTGCCGAAGTTCAAACATGGCGTCTATGACGTGGCTTCCCAGTTCAAGCTCACCGGTGACGAACTGGACTGCCAGATACAATTAAAAATGCATGATATCCAGTTCGAACTGGAACAAACAAATAACGAACTTAAGCAGATGCTGAACGAGATATTCTCCGGCATCCAGACCATTGACCTGAACGCGCGTATCTACGGCGCGCCGGATAACCTGCAAACTACCATAGACTCCAACCTGGATAATATCATCAGCGATAAGATCAAAGGCATCTACGGCCGTAAGATGGAAGAACTAAAGGGCCGGGTCAAGGCGGAACTTGACGCCAGGATCCAGGTAGAGAAGGATAAGTTGCTGGCTGAAGCCAACCAGAGGAAAGCCGAGCTAATGGGCCTGGTGAACGGCAAACTCGCTGACCTGCAGGGGCAAAAAGATGGGCTGACCAAGCAAGCCACTGATTATACCAAGCAGATAGCCGAAGGGCAGGCGGCTCCGGTGAAGCAGGCCGCAGAGAAAATCAAGAATCAGGCCACTGACCAGCTTAAGAAGCTATTCGGCAAGTAAGACAACTTAAGCCAATAAAAAAAATAATGTCGGGCTGAGATAGCCCGGCATTTTAATTGGCAATATTAATTTTCTTTTCAAGCCCAGTTCATCTAGCCTTTTCGGCCAGCTGGAAATCAGTAACTCTCGTATTGGTCACTACTTCTGTGTCAGCCACAGGAGGACTGATCAAAACGAGCTTAGTTCCTAACATCCAGTCACTGATCTCCGCTGTGGGGCGCACTGGCCGGAAGAACGGTTTAATCAGTACCTCTTCAATATTCCCATTCACGCTTTTTACCAGCGCCGTAGGCCGGTCTTTTTGCGCGAAGACTATCCCCGGATAAAACATAATCAAGATCACGATTGAAACAAATATCTTTTTCATCTTACTGCTCCTCTCAAATTTATTGCTAATCCTCCTTCCTTAGCTAAGATAATTACAACTCTATTATATATCTTTGGCAGCGAAAGTAAATTGGCTGATTCCCCTTTTAAATGATATCTTTCCACTGCTACCCCTCTTTTTGCAGATTTTCATTGATTTTAAGGGAGTTTTTGGAGTAAAAAGGAGGTCGGAGGATAATATGAAAAAGTATCTTACTTATGCGCTGATTTTTGTTACTATGCTGATTCTGGCTGGCTGTACGGCAGCGGTCAAGCAGGCAGCCCAGCCGGCAATAGTCCCACCAGTAGTTACCCCGGCCGGAGTAATCCCCATCGGCACCTATAAATATACGGCCCTGGACCAGGAAGGCAAGGTGATAGCTGCCGGAGAACTGTACATCACCGCGGCCACACCCTCGTCCGTAACCGGTACCTGGGAGATAAAGACGGCAGCCCCGCAGGAAATGACTGGGCCCCAAAACGGCAAAGGCGCTATCCATGGCAGTGTGGAACCGAAATCAGGTCTGATCTACCTGGACCTGAACCCTGATATGATGGATAACAACGTGGTCCTAACCGGCATCTTCAAAGATGGCAAGCTGAGCGGAGCGTGGGGCTGGTACGGATATGCTGTAAAAATAAAAGGAAGTTTTACCGCCGAACTTAAACTATTTACAAAGTAAAGCAGAAAGGGAGGAACTTATGAGCAAGATCATGAAGAGCCTGTTAGTCCTTATGGTCGGCCTATTGATACTTTCGCCGCTGGCGCTTAATGGGGCGCAGAAGAAGGGAGCCAAAAAGATGAAAAACCTGGTAGTATATTATTCCTATACCGGCAATACCGAGATTGTCGCCAAAGCGCTGGCTGAAGACCTGAAAGCCGATGTTTTAAAGATAGAGGACGCGCAAACGCCCTCCAAATTCAAAGCCTATATCTCCGGCGGTATCGCGGCCCGCAATGAAAAGGGCTGGCCCATTAAGACCGTTAATGTCCTGTTAAAGGAATATGACCGGGTATTTGTCGGCGCTCCCATCTGGTGGGGGAAAGCCGCTCCCGAGATCAACAGCTACATCGAGCAGACCGACTTCAAAGGCAAGTCAGTGGTGGTGTTCGTAACCATGGGCGGCAGTAAAGCCGACGAAGCCATTAACGCCCTGTGCACGAAGATAGAGGCCAAAGGCGGCAAGATCGTATCCTCATTCTCAGTGAAGACCGGCGGCGTCAAGAAAGAAGACCTCCCGGCCAAAGCCAAAGTAAAAGCCGAACAGTACAAGTAAAGTATTTCTAATAGGAGAAAAAATGTATAAAGGTGTTTCCGTAAGCCTGTTCAACCTGGTGCTGTCATTTTCCGACGCGCTAGACCTGGCCAGCCCCGAGCTGGCCCAGCACCAGATCAGGACCGCCTATATCGCCATGGAGCTGGCCAAAGAGGCGGGCATGAACAAAGACGACATAGAGAACCTGGTAGTGGCCGCCCTGGTGCACGACATTGGCGCCCTGACCCCGGAGGAAAAGATCAACCTGCACCAGGCCGATACGGTGGAGACCGAAGCGCACTGCGTATTGGGAGAGCACCTACTGCAAAACGTTCCGGTATTTATTCCCGCGGCCAAGATCGTGCGGCTGCATCATCATAAATGGCTGGATTGGGCGCCTTCGGTGGAGATGCCTCTGACCGCTCAGGCCCAGATACTATCCCTGGCGGACATCGTCGAAAGGTCTATCAACCGCTCCAAATATATCCTGCATCAGATAAACACTATCATTAATATGGTCACTCCCCTGGCTGATAAAGAGATCCAGTCCGGGCTGATCGATAATTTAAAGGATTTGTCCAAGAGAGAAGATTTCTGGCTGACCATCGTGTCCCCGCGGCTCTATTCCCTGCTGATGCATGAAGCCTCCAGCCGGGGCATTGTCCTGGACATGGCGGACTTGAGGGATGTCTCGGAAGTATTCCGTAACCTGATCGACTTCCGTTCCCGCTTTACGGCGACCCATTCAGCCGGCGTATCAACTTCGGGCGCGTTAATAGCCAGGTATTTCGGTCTCACCCTTTATGAAATTCAGTTGATGGAGATAACCGGCAACCTGCACGACCTGGGCAAGCTGATAGTGCCGAACAGCATCCTGGAAAAGCAGGACAAGCTGACCGCGGAGGAATTCTCGGTCATGAAACAGCACAGCTATTTCACCTATGTGGTCCTGAGCACAGTAAGGGGCCTGGAGGAGATAGCGGAGTCAGCCGCCTTCCATCATGAGAAACTCGACGGCAGCGGCTATCCTTTCCACCTCACCTATAGAAAACTGAACATGTTATCCCGGATACTGGGAGTGGCCGATATCTTTACCGCTCTCCTGGAGGATCGTCCGTACCGCGCGGGCATGCAGATGACCGAGGCCATGGGCATCATCAAGGACATGGCGGAAAAAGGCGCACTGGACATGAAAGTGGTCAATGTCTTGGAAGAAAACCTGGACGATATAGCCGATGAGACCAAGAGAAGACAAGCGTATGTGAGAGAATATTACGAAAAAGTTTTCAGGCCGGCATAAAAGGAGATTTAATTGCCTTTAGTTTACGCTATCATAGGCGGCGGGATAGGATCGGGACTGAGATTCCTGATGACCGACTGGACCCACAAACATGTGGCCGGGGTATTTCCCTGGGGCACGCTCTGGGTCAACCTGATCGGCTCTTTCGTCATCGGCGTGTTATGGGAGATATCCGAACGTGTTTCCGTCGCGCCAGACCTGCGGGTATTTGTACTGGTGGGTATCCTGGGAGGATTCACCACCTTTTCCAGTTACGCCCTGGAATCTATCACTTTATTGCGCGCCGGTGAAACAGGGTATGCCCTGATCAATATAATCGCCACTAATATGCTGGGGCTGGTACTGGTCGTGGCCGGAGCGATGCTGTCCAAGGAAATGTTATCTTGGGCACTGAAATAATCGTTTTCCCATAGGAGGAACTATGAAACTGCCTGAAGAGGGCATGCTATTAAGGATATTCATCGGTGAGACCGATAAATACCAGGGCAAGCCCCTGTATGAACAAATAGTGCTCAAGGCCCGGGAGCTGAACATGGCCGGAGCCACAGTCGTGCGCGGCATCATGGGTTTCGGCGCCGATAGCCGCATGCATACTTCCAAGATATTGCAGCTGTCCAACGACATGCCGATTGTGATAGAACTGGTGGACGTGCAGGAAAAGTTGGACCTGCTCATGCCTTTCCTGGATGAGACGGTGACCGAGGGCCTGATCACCCTGGAGAAAGTTAAAGTCATCAAATACCGCCACAGCCAACAGGGAAAATAATCTTACATGAGTCATTGCGAGCGAAGCGTGGCAATCTCATATCTACGACAGGTAATATTAATAATTATACTCTTGCTGGCTATATATGTTCCCGCTTTTGCCGAGAACGCGCAGGAATACAATAACCAGGGTGTTAATTACCTGGATGCCGGCGATTATGAAAAAGCCAGCGAGTATCTCCTGACCGCCTATCAATTGGATCCCGGCAATAAGATCATCAAAAAGAACCTGGCCAACTCCTATACCAGCCTGGCCTATCAATTCGCGGAGAAAGAGAACTGGGCCGCCGCCATCAATTACGGTGAAAAAGCCTACGAGTTGGATAATACCAATATCCGCACCGCCCAGAACCTGGCCGTCAGCTATAACAACTACGGCTATTACCAGATGAAAGCCGGCGATTTTGCATCAGCCAATGAAAATTATGCCAAAGCCCTGAAATATGATACAGGGAACTGGACCATTTACGTTAATTACGGCAACCTGATGTACCAGCAGGGGAATATGGAAGAGGCCGTGAATTACTGGCAGAAAGCCCTGGCCCTCCATCCCGATATCCCTGATGTCAAAGAGAAAGTAGCCGCGCTCCAGAAAGAGAACAAGATAGGCGAGAAGTTCAACAAGCAGGGATTATCTCACTTTGAAGTCAAATATGAGGGCTACGAAAGACAGGACCTGGCCAACAAATTATTGATCATCCTGAACGAGGCCTATTACCGCCTGGGTGCCGACTTTAACTGCTATCCGACAGAGAAAGTGACCGTCATGATATATACCCAGGGCCAGTATGGCGAGGTGACCGGCAATCCTAACTGGCTGCCTGGGCAGTCAGAAGGTGGCGGCATGATAAGAGTAACCGCCGAGGACATCGAGAAAAACGAAGACCGGCTGGAAAACGTTCTTTACCATGAATACACCCATATACTGCTCTATCGCAAGGTTGGCCTGCGTATCGCCAAATGGCTGGATGAAGGTCTGGCCCAATACAAAGAACCGAATGATGGTGCCGAGTTATCCGCCGCGGAGCAGCAGCTGTTAAACAAACACCTGGTCAACAACAGTATGATACTCCTGGCTGACCTGGAAAACACCTTTACCGCCCGGGCGGACCAGGAAGCAGTTAATCTGGCCTACGTAGAAGCCAAGACCATCATCCTGTACCTGGTGGACCGGAATAGCTTTTACCATGTATTAATGCTATTAGACAAACTCAAAGCTGGCAAAAACATAAACCAGGCCCTGCAGGATACTTTTTATCTTGACCAGCAGCAATTTGAACAGGGCTGGCTCTCCTGGCTGAAAGGGAAATACTAATATGAGAAATAATAAAGGCGTTGGACTGGTAGAAATGATGGTGGGACTGATCATCGTGATGCTGCTGGCCTATCTGTACATGAAATTCGTGTTTAAGGACTCAAGCGGTATCAGCCAGCAGACCAGGAAAGCCATGTCTGAACAGGGCATCAAAGCCAACCCCCAGGGTATGGTACAATCAGCCCAGGATACCGTAAATCAACTGAACAAAAAGATCGCCTCCGACCAGCACGAATACGATAACACTAGATAAGGAGCTAAAATGTACAGGCATACGCAAGTTGGCTGGGTCATCATTATATCGTTCTTCATTATGTTCTTCCTGCTGGGCTTTTTTACCGGCCCCTTAGCCGGCAAGGGTCCATTTGTGCTGGGACTTGCTGTCTTTGTATTAGCGTTCATGTCGCTATTCTGGTCACTCACCGTAGATGTCTCCAATGAACTGGTCACGCTGGCCTTTGGCGTTGGATTGATCCGCTACAAATTACCTATGTCCAATGTCGTCTCCGCCAGGATAAGACGCATCAAGTGGTATAGCGGCTTCGGCATCCACGGCTGGCCCGGCAAAGGCTGGCTGCTAAACGTATCCGGGCTGGATACCGTAGAACTCACCATGAAGAACGGCATGAGATACCTGATAGGCACCGATGAACCACAGCAACTGTACGACGCCATCGCGCGTAACATAAAATCATAACATGGAGGAAGCCCCATAATGCAAAGAAACGGACAGAACCCGATCAAAGCGCAAAAGACTTACGACACCAATATCGGCAAGACAGATGATGTTAATGTCTCCCGCAACCAGGCGAATATCGCGGGGATATGCTCTAAATGCCAGACAGAGATACCACATAAAGCTGGCTTCCGCGCTTCATCGCTGAAGTGCCCCAAATGCGGCAAGCCATTGGGCAAGTAATAAGGAGGAGTTATGAACACAGTTATCTATTGGTTTACCGGAACCGGTAATTCATTAAAGATCGCCAAGGATATCGCGGCGGCCTTAGGGGATACTACTCTTATCCCAGTCGCTAAGGCAGTAACGCAACCATCCATCGATCCCAAAGCCGATGCCATCGGAATCGTTTTCCCGGTATACATGTGGGGAATGCCGCTCATCATGTCGGATTTCATCAAGAAGCTGGCAATCAACAGCTCCGCCTATATCTTCGGTGTCGCCAACTACGGCGGTAATAAAGCCGGGACTTTGCTCCAGCTGGACCGGGAGCTGAAAGCTAAAGGGCTGAAGTTATCCAGCAGCTTTGGCATCAAGATGCCGGGTAACTATACGCCTATGTACGGAGCTATCGCTGTAGAGAAACAGCAAAAGTTCTTCATCAGGGAGCAGGAACAGATAAAAGAAATAGCCGAGACAGTCAAAGCCAGGAAAACCAACAAAGTCGCTTCCGATAACTTCCTGGTTAATGCTATCCTATCGAGTTTTATCTATCCCAATGGGTCAAAACAAATCCCCGGCTCAGACAAGAAATTCATCGCCGATAGCAAATGCAACAGCTGCGGCATCTGCGAGAAAGTCTGCCCGGTGGCCAACATCAAAATGACGGCCGGCAAACCGGAATGGCTGCATCATTGCCAGCAATGCATGGCCTGCCTGCAGTGGTGCCCGCAGATAGCCATCCAAATGGGTAAGACAGCCGAGCGCAAGCGCTATCATCACCCGGAAATCAAAGTGAACGATATCATCATCCAGAAATAACTAAAAAGGAGACCTATGAAAAAGTTTTTTAAGCGCAAAGAGCAAGAGGATATGGTTGAAGAAGAAACAGATGTCGTTACTCTGCTACAGCAAATTAAACAGCAGCTCATATTTTTGGAAAAGAAGGTAGACGCTTTATCCAGCAGTCAGCCCCAGGAAAGACGCCCTGAACGTTCTTTTGGACATGACCGGCATGACCGTGGCGACAGGGATGGTGGGTTCAGTAACAGGGGATTTAAAGCGATCTGCGCCGAATGCGGACAGTCATGCGAAATCCCCTTCAAGCCTTCCGGAGACCGTCCGGTATATTGCCGGGATTGTTTCTCCAAGCGCGAAGGCGGCTCATCCGAAGGCCGGCGTGACAGCAGACCCAGAGGGAGTTTTGGCCCGGATCGCAATAGCAGGCCCCGTTTTGGCGGCGATAAAGGCGGCTTCGGCAAAAAACCCTTCGGCTTCCGCAAAAAAAGATATTAATAGGGAAATATGGTATTTAAATTCCTGGATAACCAGAGAATATGCCCCTGGTGGCTGACATACAGCTTTGATAATCCTCTGCGCCACCTTATCCATAAACCTGAGAAGATCCTGGCTGACCTGGTCAAGCCCGGGATGACGGTGATGGATATCGGCTGCGGCTTCGGGTTCTTCAGTATCGCCATGGCCAGGATGGTGGGGTTTGACGGCCGGGTGGTCGCGGTGGATGTCCAGGAAAAATCCCTGAATATACTTTTGAAAAGGGCGCAAAAGGAACGGGTCGCCAATATCGTCGATGTACATCTCGCCACCGTTGATAAAATAGGCTATTCCGGGCAAGTTGACTTTATTTTAACCTTCTGGATGGCGCACGAGGTTAAGGACCAGCCGGCATTCTTTAAAGAGATCATCGCAATGTTGAAGCCCGGGGCGAAATATTTGCTGGTTGAACCAACCATCCACGTTTCAGCAGCGGAATTTGACGCTACGGTCCAGAACGCTATAGCCAGTGGCTTGAAACCTGTTGCCGATCAAAAAGTCACCGCCAGCCGCGCCAAAGTATTCACGAGATAACGGAATGAAGAAACCTATTCTATATATGGCGCCGATCCAGGGTATAACCAATTGCGTGTATCGCAATGCCTATTCCCTGCTCTTTGATGGATATGATTTTGCCGTTACGCCGTTTATCAGGAGCTGTGCTGTCACCAGTAATACCTGCACGGCGTTGCAGGATGTTTTTCCTCAGAGTAATGATACAAGGTTCGGCTTAATACCGCAAATATTGAGCAATACCCCGAGTGATTTTATTTCCATGGCTAAAGCCTTATTTGGCCTGGGCTATAAGACTGTGAATTTGAATCTTGGCTGTCCGATCAAGCAGATCAGAAATAAACGCCGGGGGGCAGGTATGCTGCCCTTCCCAGATGAGATCATGAGGATGCTGAATACGATCATCCCGGCTATTCCCAATCAGCTCTCTATTAAGGTGAGACTGGGCAGCGAAAATAACCGGGAATTCATCGATCTGGTCCCGTTGCTTAATGACCTGCCGCTGAAAGAGATCATTATCCATCCGCGTATTGGCAGGCAGATGTATGAAGGGGAAGTTGATCTGACGGCTTTCGCGGAAATCCTTTCTTTATCAAAACACGCGATCATTTATAGCGGCGATATTGATTCTCCGGCAACATTTAAACTGCTGGTCAGCCGTTTCCCGGATATTAGAGGGTGGATGATCGGCCGCGGTGGCATCACTAATCCATTTCTGCCGGAGCAGATCAAGAAATTACGCGGCGGGACTGCTCAAGATAAACTCAATAGGTTTATAAATTTCCATGATGAAATCTTTAACGCGTATCAAAAAACATTAAGCAAGCCTGTTTTTATAACCAATAAGATGAAAGAACTCTGGAAGTATTGGGCCAAGACATTTGCCGGTGGGGATAAGCTCTTTAAGGCAATTTCCAGGACCAGGAGTGTCGATAAATATTTAGTTCTGGTTAAGGAGTATTTTGACAGCAAGCCAGAGATGTCAAAAGTAAAGGCCTGACCTCCATTGACAGTATAAGTAATTAGAAAGTATTTCTTGACTTCGCTCCCTGCTTATTGTACTATAATATAGTACATATGTACTATAATGTAGTACATTGAAATAATCGCAGGTCTTGAGGGAGGGTACCTATGTTAGAGGCTATATTCGGGTCGATCATTGTTGAAAGAATACTGCTCTATTTGCTTGTATACAAAACGGGGTATATAAGAGGCATAGCAAAGCTATACGGTATTCCTTTGAGCACCCTGGTTAATCAGTTGGATCGGCTGGAAAACGGGGGGATCATTGTCAGCAGGCCAGCAGGGAAAATAAGGATATATTCATTAAATCCCAGATATCCGTTCATTAGAGAGCTGGAAGCTTTGCTGCAAAGAGCAAAGGATGCTCTCCAGGAAGATGAACAAGAAAAGTATTATAGGATGAGAACCAGACCCAGGCGCAAAGGCAAAGTATAATGACGAAAATAGACTGGGAAAAAGTTACTTTAAGGAAGTTTGCCGAATTGATCAGCGGGGAGCTGAAAAATAATAATATAAATGCCGTACTAGTCGGCGGCGCCTGCGTATCGATCTATTCTCATAATAAATACCAATCTCAAGACCTTGACTATATATCGCCTGACTCTACGGAAAAGATAAGTGAGGCTTTGAAGAAGATAGGCTTTACAAAAAAGGGTAATTTTCGTCATTTTACAAATGAGAAGTGTCCATTTTATATTGAATTCCCTCCCGGCCCGATCGCTATAGGAAATGAATTCCCAAAGAAATACAATGAATTAGCATCCATTACTTTATTAACTCCCACTGATTGCGTGAAAGATAGATTAGCGGCATTTTATCATTGGAATGACGAACAGTCATTGGAACAGGCGATGTTAGTGGCAAGAACACAGAAGGTCAACTTAGCAGCCATTAAAAAGTGGTCAGAAAACGAAAATAATAGAGAAAAATATAATAGATTCATATATTTGTTGAAAAAGAAAAAGTAACCACGTTCCGACCGAAGGAAGTCCTCTGGAGGGCACCGCGTAGGTGGAAAATAGGTTTGCGCGACCGTAGGGAGTCCGCCAGAGCTTGTTGGAGGAGTGGACAGTAACGGGTTAGGAATACTGGGGGAAAGGGTTCTAAGGGGTTGGAGGATACATGAAAAAAACAATTATGGAAGGACAGTCGACTTACGACGGTGCTGGCGTCAAATTGACCCGGGTTTTCGCGCATGACCACACAAAACTGACCGATCCTTTCCTGCTTTTGGACCATTTCGGCTCAGACAATCCAGATGATTATATCAAAGGCTTTCCCTGGCATCCACACCGCGGGATAGAGACAGTGACCTATATGCTTGGCGGAACGGTTGATCATGGAGACAATATCGGCAATTCCGGCACGATCGGACCGGGGGATATCCAATGGATGACTGCCGGCGGCGGCGTAATACACCAAGAGATGCCGCAACCCACGAAAGGCATGATGCATGGACTGCAGTTGTGGGTAAACCTGCCAGCCGAACCTAAAATGATGGAGCGTCGCTACCGGGGAATACTCGAAGATGAAGTACCGGTCGT
>PMCA01000007.1 GCA_003153935.1 Elusimicrobiota bacterium | reverse complement strand
GATTCCGCGGCAGAGTCCATCACCGTAGATGTCAACTCCTTCGGTATCTTCAGCCTGGCCGGCTTCAGCGCCCCGGATAACAGCCTGGATGACCTATCCTGCTATCCCAACCCGTTCAACCCCTGTAAGCAGGATATCACGATACAGTACTACCTGGCCAACGACAGCGATGTGGATATAGCCATCTACGACCTGCTGGGCAACCTGGTCAAGACCTGGGAGATACCCAATGGGGATACCAATGCCAAAGCCGGCCTGAACCAATTAAGCTGGAATGGCAGGAATGGCCAGGGAGACATAGTAGCCAACGGCGGCTACATAGCCTTTGTCCATAGTGATGGACAGAAGAAGAAGTTCAAGATCCTGGTGGTGAAATAACATGAAAAACAAACTGAAAACAATCATACTTTTAACTGTTATCTGTCAGCTGTCATCCGTCATCTGCTTCTCCATGGACCTTGGCTTTGCCCGGGAAGACGGAGGCAGGCCCGGAGCCTTCTTGTCCTATGGAGCCGGAGCCCGTAGCTTAGCCATGGGCAAGACCTATGTGGGCATAGCCGATGACTCTACCGCCACCTACTGGAACCCGGCCGGACTGGGCAGGCTCAAACAACCAGAGATCACCGTACTGCATGCTTCACTCTATGAGAAGACCGGCTACAGCTTCGCCTCAGCCGNNAGACGAATACAACTATGAAACCGGGGAAGGGGGAGTCAACGAAACCGCGGCCCTGATATCCTATGGGGTCAAGCTCCCATACCTGATAGCCGGAGGACGGCCCTCAGTAGGTACCAGCCTGAAGGTAGTCAGCCAGAACATAGATACCAAGTCAGCTACCGGCTATGGCCTGGATACAGGCGTATACTGGAAAGGGAATGGCAAGTCCCTGCCGATACTGCAACCATTGTCCATTGGCCTCAACATCCAGAACCTGGTAGCTCCCAGGATAACCCTGATAGATGACACAGACAAATATCCCTTAGCGCTTACCCTGGGATTAGCCTACAGGTTCCTCAACAACAACCTCCTAACTGCCATAGACCTGAACAAGACCCAAGGAAGACAGCTTAAGGTCCATCTGGGCTCTGAATATGTCTTTGACAGGATGCTGGCTCTGAGAGCCGGGTTGGATGAGACTGAACTCACTGCTGGGCTGGGCTTCACCTGGCAGAATTACTCCCTGGACTATGCATTTGCCTACCATGATGCCTGGGCTGGTCATGAGGACCTGGGTGCATCACATAGGTTCGGGCTCACCGTGAAATTCGGCGGGAAATAAACAGCAGCTAATAAAACAATATTTATAAAAAGCAAGGGAAGTTATTTTCTCTTGCTTTTTTGCGTTTATATCTCTATAATTATAAGTTATGATTGCTAAAAAGTTCGTCATTATTTTGGTCTTATTTTTACTTGTCCTGGCGGGGTCGTTACAAGCCGCCGATTTATTTCCCGGATTAAAGCAAGTCAACCTACCGGGTGGACCTAACGTTTTGCTGCTCCGGGATGATTCCCAGCCGGTGGTGGCCGTCCAGATCTGGGTCAAAGTAGGGGTCTGGAACGAAACTCCGGAAATAAACGGCATCTCGCATTTCATCGAGCATATGCTTTTCAAGGGAACGACCTCCCGGCCGGTCAACGCCATCCAGGAAGAAGTAGAATCCAAAGGCGGTTTTTTAAATGGCGCTACCAGCAAAGATTTCACCTATTACCAGGTCTCTATTCCCGGTGAATACTGGAGCGAGGCTTTAGCGGTGCTGTCCGACATGGTCCAGAACGCCAGCTTTGATCCGGTTGAACTGGAGAAGGAACGCAAGGTGGTCAGGCAAGAGATAGACCGTCAGAATGACGAACCCATGGATTATTTATGGAATGAATTCAGCAAACAACTCTTCAAACAACTGCCATATCGTATGACCCCTTTAGGCACGTCAACGACACTGAACTCCCTGACCCGGGACGCCATGATCAAGTATTACCGGACTTATTACCGTCCGGAGAACATGACCGTGGTTCTGGTGGGGGATTTCTCGGAAAAGGACGCATTGAACCGGATCAATGAACTCTTCCCGGGTAAAACCGGTACCGCCACAGCAACGTCGCCCGCCGTAAAAACCCAGACGGAAAATAACGAAAATTCTATTCCTCTTAATTATGAATTACCCTTTAAAGTGGATCTGGCCTACCAGGTGATCGGTTTCCTCGGCCCGACTATCGAGAACCCCGATAGCTACGCCCTGGACGTGGCCGCGGTCATACTGGGACAGGGGCGATCGAGTCGCCTCAACCAGGACCTGCATGAAGACCAGCAGCTGGTTTTCAGCGTCGAATCGGGATTTATGAGCCAAAGGTCCAACGGTGTATTTTACGTAGACTGCGTTTACACTCCCAACAAAATTAATGAAGTTTCTCACGGCGTCCTGAAAGAGATAAAAACACTGATGATATCCGGCGTTACTGACGCCGAGCTTAATAAGGCCAAAGCCATGATCGAGAGCGCTTTTGTTCTGGAGAACCAGACCGCCGAGGATAAGGCCAGTTCTCTGGGTTATTACGCGACGGTATACAATATAGACGCTGCACGGCAATACCTGGAACGGATAGAAGCCGTTACCAAAGAAGACGTCAAACAGGTGGTTCTTAAGTACCTGACGGAAAATTACGTTTCCATATTACTAAAGCCGGCGCCGAAGAAGGTTGAATGAGAAAATTATCAGCACTATTGATCATTATATTTCTTATGGTTGGCAGCGTCAGGGTTCTGATGGCGGCACGCCCGGCCGCGGAGAAAACCGTTTTCCCCAACGGCTTGACCCTGATCCACCAGCAGACTAAGAACAACGAAGTTATCGCCATGGATCTCTTTATCAAGGGCGGCTCGGTCAACGAAGATAACGCCCAGGCCGGATTGGCAAATTTTGTGCAGAGCATGCTGTATAAAGGGACCAATACACGCAGCGCGGCGGAAATATCAGTAGCCATTGAATCATTGGGTGCGTCCATCACCGGCAGTTGTGAACAGGATTACGCCCTGGTATCAGCGGTAGTTTTTAAAAAATATTTCCCCGAGTTAAGTGAGCTCTTTTTTGAGAGCCTGCTGCAGCCCAGTTTCCCTGTTACAGAGATCGAAAAGACCCGCGCCAATCTGCTGGCCTCGATCAAGACCAGAGCCGACGGCATTTTCAACGTTTCCATAGACCTGCTGAATGAGCAGATGTACGGCGAGCACCCGTATCATAAACCGGCTATCGGTTACCAAAAATCAGTAGCCAGCCTGAGCCGCAAGCAACTAATGGATTTTTACTACCGCTATTTCCGGCCGGAAAACATGACCCTGGTAGTAGTGGGCAACATTAGTAAAAGTGATATACTAGGCACGCTTAAACAGTATTTCCCCAACCTGAACCGGACCATGCCAGTAAAACCGGATATATCCGCCGCTCCCGGCATACCTGACCGGTTCCAGACCCAGGAAATATCCCGGGAAACGAAGTTCGAACAGGGATATCTGATGCTTGGTTACCTGGTACCCTCGGTTTCGTCGGAAGATTACGCGGTACTGAAAATCATTTCTTCACTGCTGGGCGGCGGGATGAACTCAAGGCTTTTCCTCAACCTGCGGGAGAAAGAAGGACTGGCTTATGAACTTGATTCCTTCTACCCGTCACGGGTCTATAACAGCGAATTCATCGTCTATTTGGGCTTGCAGGATGCGAACATTCCCAAGGCTTACGCGCTGATTAGACAGGAACTAAACAAACTCAGAAAAGAACCGGTGGGGGCAACCGAACTGCAGAATATCCAAACTTACCTGTCTGGACAGTTCCTCTTGAGCCGGCAAACGAACCAGGAATTGGCTTTCTACCTGGGCTTTTTTGAAATGCTGAAAAAGGGCTACGAATACGATAGCCAGTACCTGGATGACCTTAACCGCGTCACCGCTAGCGATATACTGCGCGTGGCTAATACTTATTTTAACGATAACAACCTGACCGTCATAAAATTAGTTCCGTCCAAAAACCAAGAATCTGGAGGAGGGAATGATTAAGAAGTTTTTTACTTTTCTGATCGTTATGGTCCTGATAGCAGCGGGCGCTCTTTATTTATACAAGGCAAAAATAGGGGTCAGAACCGCGCCGGAAACCGCTACGGGCAACCTTGGCGCTCCGGTAACGGGAGACAATATAATCAATGCCAGCATCGCTGAGCCAAGCATACTGAATCCCATGCTGGCCAGCGACAGCGCCTCTTTCGACATTATTGACCTGGTCTTTAACGGCCTGCTCAAATACAACAAGGACATCAAGCTTATCGGCGACCTGGCCGAGAGCTGGAACGTTTCCCCGGATAACCTGACCATTACTTTTCACCTGCGCCAGAACGTCAAATGGCACGACGGGTTTCCCTTCACCAGCGAAGACGTGGTATTTACCTACCATAAGCTGATCGACCCGGATGTGAAAACCCCATTCGCCAGCAACTTCCAGCTGGTATCCTCGGTGACCGCTCCCGACCCCAATACCGTGGTGGTAAAGTATAAGGAAGCGTTTGCTCCGGCGCTGGAGTCCTGGGGTATGGGCATATTGCCTAAGCACGTCTTCGGGCAGATGAGCGCGGAGGAATTCAACAAAAGTGACTTTAACCGTTTCCCGATCGGTACCGGGCCTTATAAATTCAAGGAATGGCACAGCGGGCAGAATATTGTTCTGGAAGCTAACCCCGACTATTTCGAGGGACGGCCCTTCATAGATAAATATGTCTACCAGATCATTCCTGACCAGTCGGTGCAACTGTTATCCCTGAAAACCCATAATGTGGACATGATGAGCCTGCGGCCGGACCAATATAGCAAGGACATGACTACGCCGGAATTCGAGAAGGAATTCAACAACTTCCGTTATCCGTCTTTCAGCTATACCTACCTGGCCTATAACCTGAAAAATCCCTTGTTCAAGGACTCGCGCTGGACGCGGCAAGCGCTAAGCTATGCCATTAACCGGCAGGAGATCATCGACGGCGTGCTGCAATCCATGGGCACTATCTGCACCGGCCCGTTCCCCAATCGTTCCTGGGCCTATAACCCCAATGTTAAGCCTTACGAATACGACCCGGAACGCGCCCGCAAAATGCTGGCGGGCATCGGCTGGAAGGACACTAATGGTGACGGGTACCTGGAAAAGGGCGGACGAAAGTTCGAATTTACCATACTGACCAACCAGGGGAACAAGGAACGGGAGCTGTCTGCGACCATTATCCAGGAACAGCTGAAAAAGATCGGGGTCAAAGTAAATGTCCGCATACTGGAATGGAGCACATTGATCCACCAGTACGTCGATAAAAAGGATTTCGACTCGGTGCTGATGGGCTGGAACATGACGCCCGACCCGGACTGCTTCGATATCTGGAACTCCGAGAAGACCAAAGAAGGCGAATATAATTTCATTTCTTACAAAAATCCCCAAGTAGACATATTGCTGGCTCTCGGGCGAAAGACTTTCGACATGGAAGAGCGCAAGAAGATCTACTTTAAGGTCCATGCCCTGATTGCCGAGGACCAGCCGTACGCGTTCCTGTATGTACGGGATTCGCTGGTCGCCCTGGATAAAAGGTTCCGCGGGGTCAAAGTCGAACCGCTGGGCATCGGTTATAATTTCATCAAGTGGTGGGTGCCGAAAGCGGAACAGCGTTACACTCAGTAATCCGAACAATACTCCTAACGTGAAAGGGTGAAAATGGAAGTAGCATTCTTAGGTTTTGATCTAACCGAAGGTAAATTTAAGTACCAGGACCAGAGATTCATCAAGTTAGTGGAGAAATTCGAGCCCCAGAAAGAAACTCCTTTTCTTATCGAGTTGGTTAAGGAGGATTTCTCTGTCGGCGACGCCAATATGGTCGCTAAAAGTAAGGCCCTGGATTTCCTGATAACGGATATGGAGCAGTTGGAAAACCGGGCGGCCAATGCCACCGACGATAAAGAAAAAACATTACTAAGGAAATGCCTGGCCTCTTTGGAAAAGGAGATCCCGCTCTGCGACCTGACCTTTAATGAAGAAGAACAGGTTATCCTGCGCGGCTTGGCGCCGCACAGCCTGAAGCCGACTATTTTCGCGGATGAGGGTACTGCTGTCAATGAACTGCTGGAAAAGTTGCTGGCCAAAGCTAATATCGTTTTCTTTTACACCTGCGGCAAAAAAGAGGTCCATGCCTGGGCTTTTAATAAGGGCTCCGACATTGTTATCTGCGCCGGCAAAATACATTCCGACCTGGCGCGCGGTTTCATCAGGGCGGAGATCGTCAATTACCAGGACCTGATCCAGGTACACAATATGCAGGAAGCCAAAGACAAAGGCATGGTCAAGCTGGTAGGCAAGGATTACATTACCCAGGACGGCGACATCATAGAGATAAAGTTTAACGTTTAAATATAAAAAAGTTGGCGGGTAAGCGAGTTGCGAGTTAACGAGTTGTTGAAAGGAGCTAATTATTATGAAAGAATGTTTATTCTGTAAAATTATAGAGAAAAAGATACCGGCCAAGATAGCTTACGAGGACGATAAGGTCCTGGCTTTCCATGACATCAGCCCTCAGGGGCCGGTCCATATACTTATAATTCCCAAGGTCCATATCCCATCGGTTAATGAACTGCAGGACAGTGATAAGGAAATAATAGGCTCTTTATTTGTAATAGCCAGTAAACTGGCCAAGGAATATAAGGTGGATCAGAAGGGATTCCGTCTGGTCATCAATAACGGACTGGACACCGGGCAAGCCGTGGCTCATCTTCATGTGCACCTGATCGGCGGCCGGCTGATGCAATGGCCCCCGGGATGATCATCAATATCCGGGTCATACCCCGGGCAAAAAAGAACAAGGTTGAGGAAGAAGAGGGCCGGTTAAAAGTCCACCTGACGGCGCCACCGCAGGACGGACGGGCCAATAAATTACTTATTGAATTACTTGCCGAACATTTCCAGGTCAAGAAACGCCAGGTCAGCCTGGTCAAAGGCGATAAATCCCAGAATAAAATAGTAGAAATCATAACTTAAGGAGCTAATAATGTTGATCGAGAAAATAGAGGCTGACTTAAAAGACGGCATGAGAGCCAGGGACACGCTCAAGACAGATACCCTGCGCATGCTCAAATCTGCATTCAACTACCTGAAGATCGAGAAACAAAAAGAAGAATTGACCGAAGACGATATCCTGACCATCCTTAACCGGCAGATCAAACAACACAAGGAGTCCATAGAAAGTTACAAGACCGGCGGCCGGACCGAGCTGGCCGAGAAAGAAGCCAAAGAACTTATTATCCTGGAAGCCTACCTGCCTAAGCAGGCCAGCCCGGAAGAAGTGAAAAAGATCATTATGGACGCCATCACTGAAACCGGCGCGACTGGCAAAAAAGATTTTGGCAAAGTGATGAAAGCGGTTACTGCTAAATTAAAGGGCGCGGCGGACGGCAAAGTGATCAGCCAGATCGTCGGCGAAGAATTAGCCAAAAAAGAACAACCCCAATAAGGTGAACATGAAGCAAATACAGATAAAAAATACCCTGGTTAAATTGGTCCAGGCGGATATAACCGAGCTGGAAGCTGAGGCCATTGTCAACGCCGCCAATAATCAACTTCTTATGGGTGGCGGGGTAGCCGGCGCTATTAAGAGAAAAGGCGGCCAGTCTATCGAAGCGGAGGCCTTAAAAAAGGGTCCCATCGAGATAGGGAACGCCGTGGCTACTACCGCCGGAACGCTGAAAGCGAGGTATGTTATCCATGCCGCCACTATGGGGCTGGATTTTAAAACCGACGAATCCAAGGTCAGGTTATCCTGCCGCAACGCTTTGAGAGTAGCTTCCCAATTAAAACTGAAGTCCATAGCTTTACCGGCCCTGGGTTGCGGCGTCGGCGGGTTCCCTGCTAAGGCGGCTGCCAAGATAATGGCCCAGGAAATACTGAGAACCCTGCTGGAGACCGATACCACCTTAACGGAGATAACCATCTGTTTATTTACCCAGGAAGATTACCAGGCTTTCGAAAAGAACGCTCTCGGCTACCTGGACTACATGGTCACCGGTCTCAGGAGCCCGTATGTCACGGTTGACGCCATTATCGAGCTGAATGGCGGCATAGTCCTGATCGAGCGCAGTAACCCGCCCAGCGGCTGGGCCTTGCCGGGCGGTTTCGTAGATTACGGCGAGAGCCTGGAACACGCGGTAATGCGTGAAGTGAAGGAAGAGACCAACCTGGACTTCTCTGATGTGAAACAATTCCATACCTATTCCGCGCCGGACCGGGATCCGCGGTTCCATACCATAGCCACAGTTTTTACAGGTAAAGCAACGGGCATTTTACAGGCAGGGGATGATGCCGCAGGCGCCAGGATCTTTCCTAAGGACCAGCTACCGGAAACCATGGCTTTTGACCACCGCCAAATTTTAACCGATTATATAAATTGGAAAAAGAGCAAATAGGAACAGCATGCTAAAATATATAAGCCAACGATTATTATTCATGATCCCGCTGCTACTGGGCATCACGATAATTACTTTCGTGATCATCCATCTCTCACCCGGCCGTCCAACCGACGCGCTGGCCTTCGGCAATCCCAAAATGAGCACCGACACGCGCGCCAGGCTGGAAGCCCTTTATGGCCTGAACAAACCCTTGCATATACAATATATTAACTGGCTGTCCCGTTTTGCCCGGTTTGATTTCGGCACTTCCTTTAATGACAGCCGCCCGGTAATGAAGAAGATATGGGAACGCCTGCCCGCTACTATTCTGCTTAACGCCCTGGCTATGATGTTGATATTTCTGGTCGCTATTCCTTTGGGCGTGGTATCCGCCGCCAAGAAGGACAGCGCTTTCGATAAAACCGTAACCTTGACTTCGTTCTTCGCCTACGCCATACCGACCTTCTGGCTGGCGTTATTGCTGATGATGCTGTTCGGGGTTTACCTCCGCTGGCTGCCGCTGGGCGGCATGTTCTCGCCTAATTACGATTATCTCAGCCCTGGTAAAAAGTTCCTGGACCTGGGCTGGCACCTGGTCCTGCCGGTTTTTGTTTCCGCGTTCACCGGGTTTGCTTCCATTACCCGTTACAGCCGGGGGCAGATGCTGGAGGTCCTGCACCAGGATTACGTCCGCACCGCGCGGGCCAAGGGACTGCCGGAATATAAAGTTATTTACAAGCACGCCTTGCGTAACGCTTTACTGCCGATAATAACCCTGCTGGGTTTGTCACTGCCGGCGCTCATCGGCGGCGGCGTGATATTCGAGACTATTTTCTCCTGGCCGGGGATGGGGCGCCTGGGCTGGGAAGCGGTAATGAGCCGCGATTACCCGGTGATCATGGGGGTAGGAGTCTTGAGCGCGGTCTTCACCCTGATCGGCAATCTGCTCGCCGATATCCTGTACGCCTACGCCGACCCACGGATAAGGTATAAATAATTTGAGAGGCCAAAATGAATAAAAAAACATTAGCACCTATTTTGCTGGCAGCGTTCTATTTGATCACATTTAATAACTGTTTCGGCGCGGTAAGCTACCAACTGGAAAAAACCTGGCCGGACCCTGCTAAATTATATGATTTCACTTGGCCGAAATATATGGCGGCAGATAGTTCAGGGAATATGTACATACTGGATAAAAGCAAATATAATATTCAAAAATTTGACCCTATAGGTAATTTGGTGAAAACATGGGGCTCCTTTGGTACTGGTGATAACCAATTTGATAATCCCTCCGCTATGGCCGTAGATTCCTCCGGCAATATCTACGTATCTGAGATCTCCCCTGACAGAATTCAGAAATTTGACAGCAATGGCAATTTTCTACTTAAGTGGGGCAGTAGTGGAGGTGATCCGGGGGAATTCACTAGTATATTAGACGTTACCATTGATTCCCAGGGTAATGTTTTTGTCACGGATCTCAATAGAATCCAAAAATTTGCCGCCGACGGCACTCTTATTAAAGCTTGGGGAATTTCTGATTGGGGGGACGGAAGCCTTTTTGAACCTACAAAAATACTCATCGATTCTTCAGGATATATTTATGTCGTAGATACTTATACGGAAATTATTATGAAGTGTGATAAAAATGGGAGTTTTATCAGCTCCTGGGACTATAGCCATTACGGTAGCATCTCATTTGATTATGTAGCCTCTGTCGCTATCAACGCTGCCGGTGATATATTTATGGTAGAGGATGATGGGCGAATACAGAAGATCACCAATAACGGCACCTTTGTATCTTCCTGGGGACTTACTCCTTGGACTGATGGCACTGTGGGTAGTCCTACTGGTATGACGATAGACACTGCCGGCAACTTGCAGGTAATTGTGATCTCTTCATCAGCTGTCGCCATACAGAAGTACAAAACCGATGGAACTTATATCGGGAATTGGGGGGATAATACATCCTCTGATGGTTTTTTCAATGCGCCTGACGGCATCGCACTGGACTCCGGGGGAAACATATATGTGGTCGAATACGGTAACGACCGCATCCAGAAATTGGATAAGGACGGCAACTTCATCACTAAATGGGGCGTTAATGGGGGAACCCAGGGAGAATTTAATGGTCCTGAAGATATCTATGTCGATGCGGCGGACAATGTTTATGTCGCCGATACCGACAATAACAGGATACAAAAGTTTGATACTCATGGTAATTTCATAACCCAGTGGGGTAGTGCCGGGGATAATGACGGTCAATTTTCCGGTCCGGCGGGCATCGCTACTGATAGCGCCGGTAATGTTTATGTGGCAGATTACGATAATGATCGCATCCAAAAATTCGATTCCACCGGCAGATTCCTAACCAAATGGGACAATAAAGTGTTTGACCGCTGGGCGTCACCTACGGATGTCGCCGTGGATAATCAGGGACATGTTTACGTGCTTAACGATAACGATGCCGTATTCAGAAAATATAGCGACCAGGGAAAGTTCATTTCACAGGGAGGCGAGTTTGGAACAGGCGTCGGACAATTCCAGTATCCGGGAAGCATCGCCGTGGACTCCGGAGGGAATTTATATATAGCCGATAACGGTAACGCCCGGATCCAATTATATTCCAGTAATGGTAATTATGTAACGGCCTGGGGCAGTAGCGATTTTGTGGAGCCCTGCGGCATTACTGTCGATGCCGACGGCAATGTATATGTAGCGGATGTTTTAAACAATTGCATTAAGAAATATAAACCATTGCAACTATTGAGTCCCCTTATTGTTTACAGTATAGAAGGGTACGTAAGAAATGGCTATAACCAGGGCCTGAATTCAGTCACCGTTGCTTTGTCCGGCGCTAACTATTCGGGGACTTGCACAACAGGAAATGACGGATATTATAAATTTATGGCCATAAATGCCGGTTCCTATAATCTAACCCCTACGAAATCTGGCTATAATTTCAATCCACCCAGATACACCTATGCACCCTTAAATATCAATATAGCTAATCAGGATTTTGGCGGAGTCACTACCATAAATGGCGATGAAGAAATAAAAATAGTTTCGGGAGTAAAAGGGTATCTGAATTTATCAAGAAATGAAAAAGCTTATATAACTATTAAACCCAATACGTCCGGTACCATGGAACTGAAGATCTACGATATCACCGGCTGCCTGGTTTGGGAGATAACTGCCAGTGTGACAGAAAATAGCCAGACTGTTTTAACCTGGGATGGGAATAATAGCGGTGGCAATAAGGTCGCTTCGGGCGTTTACTTACTGCACTTCGAAGGAGCCGGTCTAAGCCAGACCAAAAAAATAGCTGTTGTTAAGTGAGGGGTGCGATGACAAGATTTAACTTTAGATCTGTAAGTTTAATATTAGCATCGATAATTTTGGCTTTCTCGTCTTTGGCCCATTCGACTTCGCTCAGGGCTAATCCTGAGCCTGTCGAAGGATTGGCTTTTGCGGAGGTAAAAACTATGGATACAAGTGCTGAGCAAAGTCGAAGCATTAAGTTAGTAAGTTCCGCTTTCAAGGAAGGTGAGATGATCCCTATTAAGTATTCCTGCGATGGTGACAATTTTTCACCGCCGTTGTCCTGGTCCAACCTGCCGGTCGGGACCAAAACTTTGGCTCTGATCTGCGACGATCCGGACGCACCGGCCAAAGTCTGGGTACACTGGGTGATCTTCAATATCCCGGCAACCTTAAAAGGATTACCGGAAAATGTCGCCAAACAAAAAATACTTCCCGATGGGACCAGGCAGGGCGCTGGCAGCGCCGATGACATAGGCTACGAAGGGCCTTGCCCGCCGAGTGGGACGCATCGTTACTACTTCAAGATTTTCGCCCTGGATACCGAGATAAGTTCCGCAGAAGTCGTTAATAAGAACCAGCTGCTCACAGCCATGGAAGGACATATTTTGGCCCGGGGACAGCTAATGGGCAAATACAGCAGAAAATAGGTGACCTTTATGAAAAATTTAGTTTTACAGGTGATAGAAAACCGCAGGAGCATCAGGTTCTTTGCCGCCCGGGATGTTCCACGCAAGGAAATCAGGACCATACTCGAAGCGGCCAATAAGGCGCCTTCCGCCCATAACCAGCAGTCCTGGAAATTCATTGTTATTCGCGGCAAGAAGAAAGACGCTTTGGTTGATCTTGTTTCGAGCAAAGCCCAGCAATATCCACGGGCCACCTCGGTGCTGTTACGGTTAGCGTCAAGATCTATTGCCAGCGCGCCAGTGGTGATCGCTATCGCCAACACTGGAGAATTGATCGAGCATGGCACCAGGCTTTTCCAAATCGATAAACGGCAATCGTATGATTTTTTCCGCACCATGGAGATACAAAGCTCGGCGGCAGCGGTGGAGAACCTGCTATTAGCGGCCACATCGCTGGGACTGGGCGCTGTCTGGCTGGGCATTTTAATCTTGATCAAAGACGATGTCTTGCACCTGCTGCAAGAGCCTCAAGGTGAATTTATGGCTGTGATCCCAGTCGGTTATCCGGTCAAGGCCCCGATCGGCCCCAACAAAAAGATATTGGAAATGGTAATCAAGGAGATGGAGTAGGAGTAGTTAAGTTATGTGGCAAAGGTTCAGCAGTAATAAATTGGCCCTGTCCGGCATGGTAGTTATTGCCTTCCTGGTGATCATAGCGATCTTCGCGCCCAGGGTGGTCACCCATGACCCGACCGAGCAAAATATCGCGGATTATCTGCAGGGACCATCTGCCAAACATTACCTGGGAACCGATGACCTCGGCCGGGACGTATTTTCACGCATCGTCTATGGTACCAGGATATCGCTTTCCGTCGGTTTTATCGCTGTTGGCATCGCGGTATTCATCGGGGTCTTTTTAGGCGCTTTTGCCGGTTTTTACGGTGGCTGGATCGATTCCCTGATCATGCGCTTCGTGGATATAATGTTCTGCTTCCCGACCTTTTTCCTGATACTGATGATCATCGCGGTACTGGGACCGAATATATATAATGTCATGGCCGTTATCGGCCTTACCAGCTGGCCAGGTATAGCCCGTCTGGTAAGAGGAGAGATATTATCGGTAAAAGAACGCGAGTTTGTCTACGCTGCCAAAGCTATCGGCGCTTCAGACCTGCGCATTATATTCCGGCATATCCTGCCCAACGCCCTGGCTCCGGTCCTGGTGACCGCCACCCTGGGCATAGCCGACGCCATACTGGTGGAGTCCGGCCTGAGTTTCCTAGGTCTGGGAGTGCAGCCGCCGATGGCCAGCTGGGGCAATATCCTGACCACCGGCAAGGATTACATTGAGCACGCCTGGTGGCTGACCTTGTTCCCGGGGTTGGCTATTTTGATAACTATCCTGTCCTACAACCTCGTCGGTGAAGGAATCAGGGAAGTGATAGATCCGAAACAGTAGCGTGTTGAGAGTTGATTGTTGATAGTTGATAGAAAAGGAATCTGGATGGAAAAGCTTTTGGAAATTAAAAATCTACAAGTTGAATATTACAAGCATGGGCAGGTCATCCCGGCCGTACGCGGCGTGGACCTGAATATCGCGCCGGGCGAAATAGTGGGAGTAGCAGGGGAATCCGGCTGCGGTAAATCGACGGTGGCTTTGTCCCTGATGCGCCTGATCCCGGAGAAGCAAGGCAAAATAACCGGCGGCAAGATATTATTCGAGAATGAAAACATCCTGGATATGAACGATGAAGAGATGCGGCAGGTGCGGGGCGGTAAAATTGGCATCGTTTTCCAGGAAGCGTTCTCCAGCCTTAATCCGGTATTTACCATCGGAGACCAGATAAAGGAAGCGATACAGTTGCATAACCCGGATTTCTCCAACAAGAAAAGCCGGACCAAAACCTTGGAAGCCCTGCAGAGAGTAAATATTCCCAATTTTGAAGAACGCTATCACGCCTTCCCGCACCAGTTATCGGGAGGGATGCAGCAGAGGGCAAT
The DNA here is from genome assembly GCA_003153935.1 of Elusimicrobiota bacterium. GTDB lineage: Bacteria > CAYTYR01 > UBA6262 > UBA6262 > UBA6262 > Fen-1174. The sequence goes on along the minus strand of PMCA01000007.1, from coordinate 67,857 downwards.
GATAGCTATGTCCCTGTCCTGCAATCCGCAGATATTGATAGCCGATGAACCGACCACGGCGTTGGATGTCACAATCCAGGCACAGATACTGGACCTGCTGTTAAAAGTCAGGAAAGAAATGAATATGGCCATCCTGCTGATCACGCACAACCTGGCGGTAGTCAGCCAGGTAGCCGACCGGGTAGCCATCATGTACGCCGGGCAGATAGTGGAGATGGCGTCCAATGAACAGCTTTTTAGTAATCCCTTGCATCCCTATACCGTTGGGTTATTAAACTCGGTGCCGGATGTGAACACACAGGGGAAGAAATTGGCGCAAATTGCCGGCCAGATACCCGAGCCGGAAAATCTGCCCAAGGGTTGTCCGTTCCACCCGCGCTGTCCGGATGTAATGGATAAATGCAAGACTTTAGCGCCGGAAACACTGGAATGGGAAAAAGGACATTTCGTAAGGTGTTTTAAGTATAGTGTGTAACCAACCTCAACCAAAAATAAATTTTGGGGGCGTTAATGGCTTTAGAAATAGCAGTAAATATTTTCTTAACAATGGCAATGTTATTCGCAGCAATTTGTTTTTTACAGGGAATATTTAGTGGAAAACAGAATAGCCGATTTAAAATAATCATCCCACTTGAAAGCATTTTTATTAAAAACATAGATGATAAAGTAGCATTAGAAGCTGATCGTTTGTGTTTCTTAATATGTATATTTGGAGCCATATTAACTCTTATTAATACAATTTTAATATTTGTCGTTAATATGCAAAATATAAGTATGGCTATTGTTGTGGGCTCATTTATTATCGCGTGGCTAATAAGAATATTTTTCATATTTCATTACAACAAGCATATTGAAAACATACCCAGAATATGGTTTTTTAAAGATTAACCCTACTGTCAACCTACGCGGTTGACAGCAGCGGTAAAATAGGCAGAAGAAAGTCACTAGAATAAATGGAAGGAGTAATATGGACTTATTCTCACGAGTAAAAAAAGTATTTCCCTCTAAACAAGCTGGGGGAAGTCAAGATGCTAATAAAAATCAGGATAATTTAATCAAAATATATGATGAATATGGTAGAGAGTTTCTAATCACAAAGGAAGAGTGGCGTAAGAACGTGCTCCCTGGCAATCTAAAGAGGAGTTGGAATGACCCGGAGAAACTTTATCAGGACATAGTTATGGCTTTACGCGATGAACATTTTCAGGACGTTTTAGCGGCCAGTGAAAGGCTTTTAGCAATAGATAATGACAAAGAAAGATCCTACATCATCAGAAGTATTCTCTTAATGAAAAATGGGAAACTCAAAAAAGCTAAGGAAATTTTACAAGACTATATTAATAAATATGGAGAAACCGGATACATATTAACAAATCTAGCCAAAGTTTATGCCGAAGAAAAGGATCAGGTAAAAACCGAGCAAATATTATGGAAGGGATTACAGCTTGATCCAAACCAGGACAACGGATTAGGGTGGTGGCTGGCAATTTGTAAGGAAAAAAATGGCCAAACCGCTTATTTGGAAGAGCTGAAGAAAATAGCGGAGATTAACGGCAGCTGGAGAGCCCAATTATGGTTGGCAGTGGAAGCGCTTAAAGAAAAAAATATATCAGCAGCCAAAAAATATTATGAACATGTACTTAGTAGAGCCATGGATGTGCCCGGTGTTCTTATGGCCATATCAGGTGATTTGGGCAAGGCGGGCTACTATGATGAGATCTTCAGCTTAATTCTGCCTATTTATGATCCTGAGAAACACGATGTTCAAGTTGGTTTTAATATTCTGCAGGCTTATTTAGAAAGCAAAAAATATGCTGAAGGAAGACAATATTTAAAACGGATGTACTCATTAAACAGGCCAGATATTCATGATAACCTTACTTTTTACTCTGACAAATTTTACGATAATACCTCCAATCTACCCAGAGACATAACTGATCCTGGAAAGATTTCCGCGGAGATAGTTTCCCTGGATAAACCTATATTTTATTATGGCCTGAAAGATGCCGATTGGTTATTACCGGAAGTAACGAGAAATGGCCCGAAGATCGTGATCATGCCACTAGCCAATATTAATGCCGGGAATAAGATGGTTATGCAACGAGAAGATGATATCGGCAGATTAACTCGAAGCATACCGTTATACATAGGTGAAAAGTTATTCTTCGAAACCAATTGCAGTACACAGGTTCTGATACCTGTGACGAATGACGGGTCAGTGATAACCACAGGAACTGAATATGATGTTGATTATTTACTGGCCGGTTTGGCAAAAAGAAAAGAAAATAATGTCCCGGATATTTATGTATCTGGGACAATTAAGGATACTGACAACACCTGTGAAGTGGTTATATCAATTTGGGATTGCAAAAGCAGGCAAAAAATAAAGTCAATTTCACAAAATAGTGAGGAGCGAGAAATAGGCAAATTGATTAAGGAATTAGCTGATGAGTTATTTAAATATTTGGATAGTATAAATGATTTTAAGAGAGTTAAACCAATAAATTATTACAGGCCATTAGATAACACCCTAGTGGGGGGACAATTACTAGCTTACGGGCAGGCCTTTATATTAGTTTTAGCTAGCAACAAACTGGGGAAAAAGGAATCAATATTCGGGGAAAGCGGAATCATTAGAAATCCTCTAGATCTTTCATTAATGGCCTTAGACATTTTAATCCCTAAGATACTTTTCATATCTAACTTAGCCAAAGCGTTTTCATATCACTCAGATGTCTTAGCTGAGTTTAAGAAATACGCAATAAAATTAATAAGCGATAATAAGAATGATGAATATATTGTCAAGTTATCGCCACTAGTCTATAAGATATTCGCAATGGAACAGGAATTTAATGATTTTGAAAAGAATATAGGCAAATATCCAAAAAGTTATCAAGATTGGTTTGGAAAATTAAAAGTAGGAGAAGAGAAAGATAAAGAAGCTTAACCGTAATCCACCTTCGCGGAGCCCCCTGGAGTGCGTGGTCACCGCGCAGGTGTAAAGACAGGAATTATGCCAAATTTGCTGGAAGTTAAAAATTTAAAGAAATATTACCCGGTGGAGAGGGGCGTCTTCAAGGAAACGGCCGGGTATGTCAAGGCCCTGGACGGGGTCAGCTTTACCATTGGCGAGAAAGAAACCCTGGGACTGGTTGGGGAATCAGGCTGCGGCAAAACCACCTGTGGGCGGTTGGTAGCCAATCTGCTGAAACCGACCAGTGGGGAAGTCCTTTTTGATGAAGAGGACATCTTTGACCTGAGAGGCAAGCAGTTAAAGAGTTTCCGGAAGAACGCCCAAATCGTTTTCCAGGACCCTTATTCTTCCCTCAATCCTCGGCAGAAGATATTTAACATAGTAGCCGAGCCTATCAAGATACATGGTTTATATCCTGCTAAAGAGATAAAGAACAGGGTCGAAGAATTACTCAAACTAGTGGGGTTGTCACCGGAACTGGCCAAAGGATACCCGCACCAGCTGAGCGGCGGGCAAAGACAGCGTATCGGCCTGGCCCGAGCGCTGGCCCTTAACCCGCGGCTGATCGTGGCCGATGAACCAATCTCTTCGCTGGACATATCCATCCAGGCCCAGATAATTAACCTGATGCTGGACCTGCAGGACAAATACTCCTTGAGCTATCTCTTCATTTCGCATGACCTGGGAATCGTGAAACACGTCGCTCACCGGGTAGCGGTAATGTACCTGGGCAAGATCGTGGAGCTCGCCGACACTGATACGCTTTACGCTAAACCATTGCACCCGTATACTAAAATGCTCCTGGATAGCGTGCCAAAGATAAAAACAAAGGTAACGCCGCCGACTGTAGAAAAACCCGCCACTGAAACGTTGGCGGGCAGGCAAAACGAAGGCTGCGCTTTTTATTCCCGCTGTCCGCGGAGTATCTCACGCTGCAAGGAAATGGACCCATTATTAGAACCGAAAGGGGAAAAACATTATGCCTGTTGCTGGAATCCTGAATGACCTCAAAAAATTAAAACATCCTAAACCGGTTTACCTGGTCGGCGGCATTGTCCGGGATCTCTTGCTGGAACACCAGACCAAGGACATTGACCTGGTTTGCCTTAAGGCTAAGACCCTGGCGGTAAAATTCGGTAAATCCAGCGGCGGCAGCTTCTTCCCGCTGGACGAGGATAATGAGATCTACCGGGTGGTACTTAAAAACAACTACCTGGTTGATTTCGCCGAGCTACGCGGAAAGAGTATTGAAGAGGACCTAAGCCTGCGCGATTTTACCGTAGACGCAATGGCGGTGAAACTCGTTGACGGTTCATCATTAGCCGTTAGCGGCAAAGACATAATAGATCCGTTCTGTGGACAAGAAGACCTGAGGAGACAAGTAATAAAAATGGTGGGAACGAAGATCTTTAAGGATGATCCGTTAAGGTTATTGCGGGCCTTCAGGCTTTCGGCTTGCCAGCGTTTCCGCATCGACAAAAATACCATAAACCTGTTATCCAGGCAAGCCCGGCTGATAAAAAAAGTCGCCCCCGAACGGATCAGGGAAGAGTTGATCAAAATACTGGCCTGTTCCGACAGCCATATTTATCTGGAGCAGATGGATAAGGCCGGCTTGATAGAAATATTGATCCCCGAAGTCAAGCCGATGAAAACAACTGCCCGGGATTTCTACGGTCCGAATGGCGTGTGGAGCCATACTCTCAGCGGTTTGCGCTATATGGAAGAGATATTGCCGCAGATCAAGAAGTACTTTCCCCGGCACGCTGACGAAATCATCGAACATTTAGACGAGAAAATAACCGGTGAAGTGAGGCGCTGGGTAATACTGAAAATGGCGTACCTCCTGCACGATTTTGGCAAGCCCGGTACCCACACCCGTGAAGGGAAAAGGAGCCGATTCTACGGACATGAGCTGGCCGGAGTTAAGCTGGCGGAGAAGATACTGGCGCGCCTGCACTTTTCCAAGAAAGAGATACGGGTAATTACCAACATCATAGCCAACCACATGCGCCCGGGAAATCTCTCCTACCTGCCGGAGATAACCGACAAAGCTATCTATCGCTATTTCCGCGACCTAGCGGAAGAGGGGCTGGACACCTTTATCCTATCACTGGCCGACGCGTACACGACAGAAGCCACAGTCATCAAAAGGAAAAAACAAAGTATTTATCCTGTCGATTCAGGTAAACACCTGAAAGGAGTCAGGGAGATAGTCAAGCGTTTCCACCTTAATAAAAAGCAAATAGTGCCCGTAAGTTTGCTTAATGGAAACGAGATAATGCGCAAATTTAGCCTGCACCCGGGGCCGCAAATAGGTAAATTGATCAACGAGCTGAAAGAGGCCCAGGCCCAAAAGCTCGTGAAGAACAAACCACAGGCCTATGCTTATCTAAAAAATATAATTGACAAACCCAGCAATTTGCCATAAAATACGATAATGTGTAAGCGGGGTTTGGGGTGTTACTGCGCGGGTGTAGTTCAATGGTAGAATGGAAGCTTCCCAAGCTTCATACGTGGGTTCGATTCCCATCACCCGCTAATAGAAATGCAGTTATAAGTTTTGAGTTATAAGTTTTAAGTTTAGGTAATATTTATAAACAATAATTCAAAACTCAAAATTCAAAATTTAAAATATCTTCAATGGAGGGTGGATGATTCTTTCAAAACCGTTTAAGACCTTTGTTCTTGATACCAACGTCCTGCTGCACGATCCGGAAGCCTTGCAAGTGTTTGGTCACAACAAGATATCCATACCGTTAACGGTCATAGAAGAATTAGATCATTTCAAGACGTTTCACGACGAAAGAGGCCGTAATTCACGCGTTATATCCCGCTACCTGGATAAACTGCGCAAAAAGGGTAAATTGAACGAGGGCGTTGAACTGGATAACGGCGGTATCCTCAAGATAGAACTGGATACCCAGGTCATCCTGCCTTATGAATTCCACAATAAGAAAGAAGACAACCAGATATTGATGACCGCTCTCGCCATCCAGGCCAAGGGAGAGGATGTCTATTTTATTTCCAAGGACATCAACCTCCGCATCAAGGCGGAAGCCATTGGCTTGAAGGTCCAGGATTATGAGCGCTCCAAAGTCAAGATAGACGAACTTTATACCGGGGTAAAAGAGCTGATCCTGACCAGCGATAAGATCGACGCTTTTTACCAGCAAAAGAAACTTAAGTATACGGATACCGAGATACTCGCCAACCAGTTCGTCATATTGAAAGCGGCAGACGGCAAAAGCCAGTCGGCCCTGGGCAAATACAACCCGCAAACATTCGAGATAGTACCCCTGCGCAAAGATACTCACATCTGGGACCTGAAACCCCTGAATACCGAGCAACGTTTCGCTATCGACCTCCTGCTGGACGATAATATAAAGCTGGTAACTCTCGTCGGTGTAGCCGGTACCGGCAAAACCCTGCTGGCCCTGGCCGCGGCGTTGCAAAAGACCGTGGAAGAGAAACTTTACCGCCGTTTCTTCGTGTTGCGCCCGATCATGCCCATGGGCCGCGATATCGGCTTCCTGCCGGGTACCAAGGAAGAAAAACTCACCCAGTGGATGGGCGCCATTTATGACAACCTGGAATTCCTGATGGAAAAGAACGGCGAAGAGATCGAGTCCAAGATCCAGTACCTGACCGAAACCGGCAAAATGGAGATCGAGGCCCTCACTTATATAAGAGGCCGTAGTTTACCCAACCAGTATATTATTATTGACGATTCCCAGAACCTGACGCCCTCTGAGGTCAAAACTATTATCAGCCGGGCCGGACAGGGGACCAAACTGGTCTTCACCGGGGATCCCTACCAGATCGACAATCCTTACCTGGACGCTTCCTCTAACGGCTTAACCTATGTCGTAGAAAAGCTGAAAGGGCAGGATATTTACGGACATATTAACTTCACCAAAACCGAAAGGAGCCCGCTCGCAGCACTGGCGGCTCAGCTACTTTAATGAGATGCGTCGACCTGCATGTCCATACCAACTATAGCGATGGAACTTTTACACCCGAGAAGGTGGTCGATTACGCCGCCAAAGTTAAATTGTCCGCTATCGCTATCACCGACCACGATATAACTGACGCTATACCTATTGCCCAGGAGCACGCCAAGAAATATGACCTGGAAGTCGTTCCCGGCGTGGAACTTAGCGTGGAGATGCCCACCCGCAACGACCTGGAGTTGCATATACTGGGGTATTATATAAACTACCAGGACAACTCTTTCCAGGAACGTTTAAGTTTCTTCCGGCAGAAACGACAGGAGCGCGCCCAGCTGATGCTGGAGAAGCTGCGGGACCTGAAAGTTTTCCTTGATGGCAAGAAACTGCTGGAGAGCACCAATAATAACGCCATCGGCCGCCTGCATTTCGCCCAGGCGCTCCTGGAGGAAGGCTATGTGAATAATATCCAGGAGGCCTTCCAGAGATTTATCGGCTATGGCAAACCGGCTTACGTGCCCAAAGCGCGCCTCACCCCGGAACAGGCGATGAAGATGATCCTGCAAATTGACGGGATACCGGTGCTGGCTCATCCTTATTTCGCGGAAATTAACCGGGATATGATCGCGCATCTTGTGGGACTGGGACTGAAGGGTATCGAAGTTTACCACAGCCGTCATAGCAAGTCGGACATGAACCGCTTTAATCAGTTCGCCAGCGAATTCAACCTGCTCGTCACCGGCGGCAGTGATTGCCATGGCGAGATAGATAAGAATGACGCTTTGATGGGCAACATGCAGGTACCTTACGAAGTCCTGGAAAAAATGAAAGAATATAAGACTAAACTCCAGGTTTGAGATGGGGGCAATGATGTTTAAATGGCTTAAACGCGCGGCGGAAAAAAGGGAAAAAAAAGCCAGGGAACGCCGGAACCATCCACGTTTGAATTCTTTGATAGACGTGGTCTATAAAATGCCGGATAAATCCGGACCAGGGGTCATCTCCCTGGCCAAGGACGTCAGCGCTTCCGGCATGAAATTACTGACCCAGAAAAACTTAAAACTTGACACTTTGCTGGATATTAAGATAGATTTACCTAAGCAGGAGGGACTTGTCTCCGCCCTGGGGAAAGTTGTCTGGTACAAGCGCCGCGGCGGTATCGGCATCAAATTCCTGATGATCCGGCCCAAAGACGAGGACCGCCACATGGAATTCATCGACAAGAATCTCAAAGAACAGAAAGACAAGGTCCAAGCATGAACGATACTAAGATCAAACCATTCACGACCGAAGCCCGCAGCATGCTGGTAATCTCCTTTACCATCCTGATATTGAACATCCTTTTCTATTATTTCCGCTTCGGCGGCCAACAGGCCATTCTCACCGCCAGCACGCTCTTTCCGGTGGTTTGTTCCCTTTTTGCTGTCGGTTCGCTGGTCAAGATAGCATTTTTCCTTAAGACCTGGGACCTGACCAAAGCCGCCTGGCTAATGCTGGCGGTTGGTTTTCTGTTCTGGTTCCTGGAGCAATCGACTTACGCGGTCTATAAACTGGCCCTGGGCATAGCCCCGGTGGTGCCTTCCGTCGCCGATATTTTTTGGCTCTGCGGCATCATCCCGATATTCATCGCTTTGACCCTGTTCATATACGGTTACCATCGCACCGGCTTCATCATCGGCAGCTGGCTGAAGTATTTCTTTATCTGCCTGGCTATCAGCGTGCTGGAGATCGTCCTGTTCTATAAATTATTCATGCCGGTGCTGTATGATCCGCAGATCAACATTGCCGGCAAGGTTTTTACCCTGATGTATCCGGTATTCGATATCTTCATCCTGATGCTGGCCTTTTTTATGGTGCTGATAACCTCGCTACTGGGTAAAGGTATCTTGTCCAAACCCTGGAAATTCCTGGTTACCGGTTTTGTTTTGATATCCGTAGGAGATATCATTTATTCCTACTACAACTGGACGGGAAATTACCAGACAGGCAGTTATCTTGACATAACCTGGAATTTCGGCTATCTATTAATAGCGGTCAGCGCGTTTTACCAAAAAGAATTAATGGAGAAGTTCTAACTTGACTAAAAACATTATTGCTGTTAAAATCGAATCGTACCTGATGCCGCTGATCGGCGAATTGCTGACTGCCGGCACCTTAAAGGTACAATGTGAAAAGATCGGCACCACTGTAGATAAACTGAATGCTATGGACCTGCAGAATCTGGCTCCCCGGTTAGAACAGGCGTTGGTCATCTTCCTCGGGGGGGATAGAGCCAGGAAAGTATCCCGACAAATTCTTACAATGAGCTTCTAAGGAGCGCAGGAGTGAAAAAATCTAAATTGCTATGGATCATGGGACTGGTAATAATTGTCATAAATCTGTACGTCTACATTTTTAAACCCGGCGGCGACGTAGTACTGAAATATTTCAGCGACATCCTGCCGGTGATATGCTCATTTATCACTGTTTTGGGATTATCCGCGGCTTTAAAAAGTTTCAAGGTTTTTGACCAGGCTAAGTTGTCCTGGTTCTTGCTCTTAATCGGCATTGTCCTCTTTTTCCTGGGTGAAACAATCTATGGTGTCCTGGAACTGGTTTTTAAAGTTGACGTGGCCAATGTATTCCCGACCTATGCCGACTGGATAGGCTGGATACCAGGCTACATTCCCATGATCATCGGTTTATGGTTACTGGTGAACGGTTATAAGAAAAGCGGGTTTTCCTTCGGTAACCCGCGCACTTATGTGCTGGCCAGTATATTTTTTATTTTACTGGCGGTAGCCATTATCACAACTATTTTGATCCCCATCGCGCATGATTCTGAAACCTCAACCATCGCTAAGTACGTATATTTCTATTATCCAATTTTCGATATCTTTATTATCGTTCCGGCGGTGATACTGGCTTACATTACCAACCTGTTCGGCAAGGCTAAGATCTCCCTGCCCTGGAGATATATAGCTTTAGGATTCATCTGCATGACCATCGCCGATATTTTATATTCCTACCTGCAATGGTCCAGCCAGTACGGCTCGGGTAATTACACCGACCTGGCCTGGCACGCCGGTTACCTGTTCATCGCCCTGGGCGGTTTATACCAAAANNAAAAAAGAACTTATAGATTCGGTTTAGAGAGAAAATATGAATAATATGACTGACAGTTTAGCTAGAAGAATAGAGATAGTCCTGACCCCGTTGTTAGGCGAACTAATGGCCATAACGACGGTGAAACTGCAATGCTCCAAAATGGGCATTAAGCCGGAGGAATTAGGATATCCCGACCTGCCGACGCTGGCGAAGAATATTGAAAGAGCCGTGATCATTTTTCTCGGTTCCGATAAAGCCAAGGAACTATCCCAAAGTATAGTCAGGATCAATTCATAGAACAAGCAGGGGAAGACCTGTGTGAATCAGGCACTGCCCCGCAACGGTGTGTTCCGTAAGAGGAACAAGTCCGATTACCTGCTTGCTAAATAGAAGATTTCCTTCGAGGGAAGGGCGGGTGAAAGCTTCATATAAACCTGGTTCATGCTCAACCTTTCCCTTGGTTGAGTTTTTTTACAGAGTAGAGAGGTGTACATGCCGGCATCACAGAGAACCTGGATTTTTACAATCGCCTTGATCATTTTTAATATCCTTTTCTTCTGGATTAAGCCGGAAGGCAAAGCTATGACCATAGTCAGCGACATCCTGCCTATACTATGCGCTCTAGTGGCTTTGGGCGGAACGGCTTTGGCCGTAAGAAGTTTTGGGACAGGGAACCGGGCCAGGCTGGCCTGGATCTTGCTCCTGACCGGGGTGACATTGTTTTTTTGTGCGGAGACAATCAACGGTTTTCTGGAGATTATCTTGAATGGGGATGTAAATGACGGGTTCCCGATCCTGGCCGACTATTTCCGGATGACCGCCTATATTCCGGTCCTGGCCGGTTTATTAATGCTGGTCTTTGGCTACAAGAAAAGCCGGTTTTCTTTTGGCAGCAAGAGAAATTTTATCTTCGGCTTGTTGGGTTTATCCTTGATAGCCTTCACGTTTGTCCATCAATTATTGCTGTCTATTCTGCGGGACGCTGATACCGGCAACCTGGCAAAATCCGTATATATTTATTATTTCGCCGGCGGGTTGCTCATTACCTTCCCGGCCGCATTATTAGTTTATATCTCCAGTTTATACAAAAAGGCTTGGATCCTGAGTCCCTGGCGCTACCTGGCGATGGGGTTGCTCTGCCTGACTATTTTTACCATTGAGCATTCTTATCTAAGCTGGAACAATACGTACGGCTCGGGTAATTTCCTGGAGGTCTTCCGGAATCTGGGGTACCTGTTGGTCGCCATTGGCGGTTTGTACCAGAAGGAATTAATTGAATCCGTTTAGGAGCGTTTATGCCTGAAAACAAATTGATGAAAAGGGTGCAGCATATTCTATCCCCGCTGCAAGGTGAAGAGATGGCTGCGGCTACGGTAAGGATCCATTGTGCGGTGATGGGCCGAAAGCCGGAGGACCTATCCCCGGCCGACCTGCCCGTTCTGGTGAAGAGTATCCAGGAGTCCCTGATCATCTTTTTGGGGTCGGACAAGGCCCAGGCCATCGCGCGCAGCATTGAGATGCACGCCGTCTGAATACTAATATGAGAACAAGACTTTTATTATTAATATTTTTGCTGGCCGTGATCCCAGCCACCGGTCAGGCGGCTGATAATTATCCGCAGAGGATAGTCTCGCTGGCGCCGGCCAATACCGAAATTCTCTACGCCCTGAACCTGGGCGATAAAATAGTAGGGGTCACCAGTTACTGCAACTATCCGCCCCAGGCCAGGCAGAAAGAAAAGATCGGGGATTTCACCAGCCCCAGTATTGAGAAGATCGTGTCCCTGAAGCCAGACCTGGTGCTGGCTACCGGGCTGGAACAGGATCCCGCAGTAAATTCCCTGCGACGGCTCGGGTTAAACGTGGTGGTGGTGGACCCGCATAATTTCCAGCAGCTTTTCGACAATATAAGCCAGATCGGCAAACTTACAGGCACCTCAACCTATGCTTACATCCTCAACCAATCCCTGCTGGCCAGAATAAGCGATGTGAACAGGAAAATCAGCGAACGTGGTACCAAACCACCCAGGATATTTATGGAGATATCGTTACAACCGCTTATGACCGTGGGGCCGGGATCTTTTATCGCGGAGATGATGAATATGCTCCGGGCTATTAACATCGGTTCGACATTGCCACGAGCCTATTGCCGGGTCAACCAGGAATTTATTCTTGAACAGGATCCGGAATGGCTGGTCCTCAGTTCTCCCGGGGCCAGGGATTATTTCCTAAAGAATCCTGTTTTCGCCAAAGTATCCGCGGTGGCCAAAAAACAAATTATCGACGATATTGACCCCGACCTGCTAATGCGGCCGGGGCCGCGACTGGTAGACGGACTGGAACAACTCGCTGATAAGATCTACGGGATAAAAAGCAGATGAGAACTAAAGCCAAAATAAACCTGATGCTGTCCTTATTGCTATTACTGGCGATCGCTTACCTGTCATTGTACTGGGGGGTTATCTGGATCAATCCGTTCAGCGGAGGGGACGAAACCTCACGGCTGATCCTGTATAAGATCCGCCTGCCGCGCATCCTGCTGGCTATTTTCGTTGGCACTGGTTTAAGCGTCAGCGGCGTGGCGTTCCAGGCCATCCTGCGTAATCCCCTGGCCGATCCCTACATCCTGGGAACTTCCTCGGGTGCGGCTCTGGGCGGTGCCCTGGCATTGATCCTGGGGCTGGGCGGTTTCTTTTACAGCCTGCCGGCCCTGGCTTTCGTTTGCGCCTTATTGAGCCTGGTCTTGGTGTACCAGATGGCCCAACTCGACGGCAAGATGCCGGTACAAACCTTGCTGCTGGCCGGAGTTATCGTCAATACTTTCCTATCCGGCCTGATCACCCTGCTGGTCACGCTGAACCATAAAGAGCTCTATGAAGTGATATTCTGGATCATGGGCAGCCTGGGACAAACGGATATGAAACTGATCCTGTTTACCGGCGCGATCACCACGTTATCCTGCCTGGCCGTTTATTTTTTCAGCGACCAGCTCAATATTATTACCCTGGGGGAAGAGAAAGCGCAGACCCTGGGAGTGAACGTGGAACTGACCAAGAGACTGCTTTTTATCATTGTCTCGGTAATTATCGCCCTGCTTGTTTCCGTTTGCGGTATGATCGGCTTTGTCGGTCTTATCATCCCGCACATGGCCCGTCTGCTGGTTGGCCCGGATCATAAAGTGTTAATGCCGACCGCTGCCATCCTGGGCGCTATTTTCGTCCTGTTATGCGATGGCCTGGCCCGGACGGCTGCGGCCCCGCTGGAGATCCCAATCGGCGTGGTTACCGCCTTGTTTGGCGCGCCGTTTTTCCTGTACCTGCTGCGGCGCAAGAAGAGCCAGATCATAACCGAGGTTTAAATGAGTCTGATAGAAGTAGCTGATATTTATTTTGCTTACGAAAACAACCCGGTGCTGGCTGGGATAAGTTTCAACGTTGAGCCGGGAAACATCCTGGGCATCATCGGACCCAATGGCAGCGGTAAATCCACTTTGCTGCGCATATTGGCCGGCCTGCTTAAAACACGTGAGGGCCAGGTAAAGATCAACCAGCGCCCGATATCTTCCTGTTCGCCCCGGGAATTGGCCAGGATGATAGCGGTAGTGCCCGAAGAAACCCTGGTCACTTTTCCTTTCACCGTAGAGCAACTGGTGATGATGGGAAGGGCGCCACACCGTTCGTTCATGTCGTCCCTGACCCTGGCCGACCGGGAGGCCGTAGATCTGGCCATGGTTGAAACCGGAGTCAAGGGACTTAAAGACCATTTCATTAATGAACTCTCTTCAGGAGAACGGCAGAGGGTTTTTATCGCTCAAGCCCTGGCCCAGCAACCCCGGATCATGCTCCTGGATGAACCGACCGCGCACCTGGATATAAATTACCAGACGGAAATATTCGATCTGTTGCTCCACCAGCAGGCCAAGAATGGCCTCACCATAATCGTCGTCAGCCACGATCTGAACCTGGCTTCTTTATACTGCGAGAAACTTTTATTACTGCGGGCGGGCCGGATATTCGCCCACGGCGCTCCCGCTGAAGTCATTACGCCAAAGATACTGCAAGACGTTTACCGGAATCGCGTACAGGTTTCCGTGAACCAGGCAACCAATAAACCGCAAATAAGCCTAATACCAAAAGGAGCAGTGTGAACATGAAAAAGAAAACAGTTATTCTGTTGATCTGGGCCTGGCTAATTCCCGCCAGCCTGGCTTTAGCCCAGGAGGGCGCGGAGGTCAACCTGAACACCATGGTCATCTCCGCCAGCCTGAAACCTCTGGCTATTACCAATAGCGGAACCAATGTCACTGTTATCGACAGTGACCAGCTTATGAAAGCCGATACTCAGGATGTGGGACAGATACTGGATGCCCTGGCCGGTCTTAACATTCCCCGGCAGGCAGGGCTTGGCAATGCCGAATCGTTGTCGATACGCGGCGTACCGGCCCAGCAGGTATTAATTTTGGTGGACGGGACACCGGTCAATTCACCATCCCTGGGTTTAGCGGATATATCTCAGGTACCTAAGGAAAATATTGAAAGAATAGAAGTTATCCGCGGCGCCGCGTCAGCGCTATATGGCGCCAACGCCATGGGCGGCGTAGTGAACATTATTACCAGGAAACCGGTGGAAAAAGCGCCGGTTACGGATATAGATGTTTATATCGGCAGTTTCAACACCAAGACCTATAGTTTTTGTTTCGGCGCCAAACCTGGCCGATTTGATTACCAGGTGTCCGGCGGCCGTTCGTACGCCGACGGATGGCGGAAAAATAACGACTATGATAATGACACCATGGGACTGCGGTTGGGTTATGACCTGGCAGAAATGGGGCAGTTAATTCTTCAAGATGAATATTTCCGCGGACAACTGGGGATACCCGGACCCAGTAATATACCGATAGACCAGTGGAATAACTCCGCGGAAAGGGAATCATCTTCACCCAACGCCCGGCAGGAGGACCACAATAATCTGCTCTCCCTGGTATATGATCTCAAAATATCGACGGATACGGCCGTCCAGGTCAAGACCTATTATCGCCAGGCCAACCAGGTTTACCGCAACGTTGATTTCAGCATAGATAATTCGTACCTCACTTATACCGACGGAATTAACGGACGGGTCAACCTTACCCCGGAACTGACCGCGGGTTACGAGTATCGCCTGGACAAGCTGATGTATACTAATAACGACCAGCAAGTTGACGTTATAGATGAAGCCGCGACACTTAATTCCCTCTATGCCGAGTACACCAGCGAACAGGACCCGCTGGTACTTTCCCTGGGCGCCCGCTACGACCATCATTCCATATCGGGTGGACAATTTGATCCTCGCCTCGGGTTGACCTACAAACTTAATCCTGAGTGGAAAGCATCCTTCAATGTAGCGCGCGGCTTCCGTCCGCCAACTTTGAATGACCTGTTCTGGCCCCGCCAGGAAGAATCCTTCTTTGGCACTACCTATGTAACTCAGGGGAACAGGAATCTCAGGCCCGAAACAGCCGTTTCTTATGATGCGGGTGCGGAATTCAATTACGGAGAGAAATTAACGGGCAAGTTGACTGTTTTTTACATAAACAGTACGGACCTGATCGTCTGGCAGTCTGATATGATAACTTTAACAACTAACCGGACCGCCCCGCAGAATATCGCCAGCGCCAGGAACCTGGGAGCGGAAGTGGAAGTGGCGCAAACTTTGACCCGGATGCTGAGCCACAACCTGAACTATACAGCGTCCCAAGCGACCGGCAAGAAAGATAATGATCCGGATTATTTACTGCTGGCCTTTCATCCCAGGCATAAGCTGAACTACACGCTGGATTTCACTCCGAAAAATACATTCAAGATAAGCCTGACCGACCAGTGGGTCAGCGAAAGCTATGAGCAGAACGGCGAACAGGGGACCAAGGTGCCTTCGTCCAATATCTGGAACGCCACCCTGGCCAAGAAAGTTAACAATGCCACTCTGTTCTTTACCGTCGAAGACTTGTTTAACCGGCGCTATGCGAGCCGCACCGATGGCTTCGGGAACTTCTTCCCGCTGCCCGGCCGGTCCTACTGGTTCCGGATAAATCTGCCCTTTAACGATTGAATGAAAAAAAGTCTTGCAAGAAAATATAATTATTGTTAATATTAATCCATGAAATTAAGCACGCCGTATTATTTGGTTGATGAAAATAAATTACTGCAGAATCTCAAGATAATTAAGCATGTCCGGGAGCGGGCGAGCGTTAAGGTCGTGCTGGCCCTGAAATGCTTTTCCACCTGGAGCGTTTTCCCCCTGATGAGGTCATATCTCGACGGTACCACCAGCAGTTCTTTGTTCGAAGCGCGGCTGGGCCGGGATAAATTCGGCGGCGAAACCCATGCTTATTGCGTAGGGTATTCCGCTGCTGAAGTGAAAGCGGTCAAACGCTACGCGGATAAAATAATCTTTAATTCAGTATCGCAATTAAAACGGTTCCACCGGCAGGCTGGTTCTTTGAAAGTTGGACTAAGAATAAACCCCGGTTTCAGTTATTCGCATTTTGATCTCGCCGACCCGGCCCGGAAATTCTCCCGCCTGGGGGTGAGCGACCGGAAAGAATTAACCAGGGCGCTCCCTTTGATCAGCGGAGCGATGTTCCATTTCAACTGTGAGAATAACGATTGCGCAAACTTCGTCTCTAACCTAGATAGGATAGGCCATGATTATGGCCCAATCCTGGAGAAGCTGGAGTGGGTCAGCCTGGGCGGAGGATTATATTTCACCCAGGATGGTTACCCGCTGGACAAGTTTTGCCGTAAGCTGAAAGAGTTCAGTGAACGTTTTGCTGTCCAGATCTACCTGGAACCAGGAGAAACAGCCATTACCCGCTCCGCAGAGCTGGTCACCACGGTAGTGGATATCATCCATAATGAAATTGACATAGCCATCGTCGACGCTTCCACGGAGGCGCACATGCTGGACCTGTTGATATACCGCACGCCGGCTAAGATAGAGGCGGCAGGGCAGGGAAAGCATAAATATATGATCGCCGGCCGTTCTTGCCTGGCCGGGGACGTGTTCGGGACCTACAAATTCAAGAAACCTTTGCATATCGGCAGCGAGCTCAGGATATCCGACGCTGCCGGTTATACTATGGTCAAGAAGAACTGGTTTAACGGCCTGGCCATGCCCGCAATAGTCGTAAAACAACTGGGTGGCGCCATCAAAGAGGTCCGTCATTTCGCCTATAAGGATTTCTTAGAAAGTCTATCGTAGGAGGGTATAACCTGTCATGAAAAAGAAAAAAAATGTGTTGATCATCGGCGCCGGCGGAGTGGCTCATGTAGCCGCTCATAAAGCCGCGCAGAACAATGACATTTTGGGCGATATCTGTATCGCTTCACGGACCGTAAAAAAATGCGACAAGATAATCGAAAGCATCAAGAAAAAGGACAGCCTCAAGGATAAAACCAAGAAGTTATACTCTCGCCAGGTGGACGCCATGGACGTACCGGCGCTAGTTAGCCTGATCAAAGAAACGAATTCCCAGATAGTGATCAATCTGGGTATTTCCTTTATAAACATGTCCGTGCTGGAAGCCTGCATCCAGGCCGGTGTCGCTTACATGGATACCGCCATCCATGAGGAACCGGGCAAGGTTTGCGAGGATCCACCCTGGTACGGCAACTACGAATGGCAGAGGATGGACCGCTGCCACGAGAACGGCATAACGGCGGTGCTGGGCTGCGGCTTTGACCCCGGCATAGTCAACGCGTATTGTTCTTACGCGGTCAAGCATCTCTTTGACACCATCGACACCATCGATATCATGGATGTTAACGCCGGTAACCACGGCAAGTATTTCGCCACCAACTTCGACCCGGAAATAAATTTCCGGGAATTCAAGAAAGTCTGGACCTTCATCGACCGGAAATGGGTGGAGAAGAAAGTCCATACCACCAAAAGGATATATGACTTCCCGGTAGTCGGCAAACAGACGGTTTACCTGACCGGCCATGACGAACTGCATTCCCTGTCCAAGAACATCGACGCCAACAGCATCCGCTTCTGGATGGGCTTCAGCGATCATTATATAAACGTTTTCACGGTACTTTCCAAACTGGGACTGATCTCGGAGAAATCAGTCAAAACCGCCGAGGGCCTGGAGGTCATCCCGCTCAAGGTGGTCAAGGCCGTCCTGCCTGACCCGGGTTCCCTGGCGAAGAATTACTCCGGCAAGACCTGCATCGGGAACCTGATCAAAGGCACCAAAAACGACATGCCGAAAGAGGTTTTTATTTATAACATCTGTGATCACGCGGAGTGTTACAATGAAGTGGAATCGCAGGCCATCAGCTACACCGCTGGTGTGCCGCCCATCGCCGCGGCCATACTCATCTCCAAGGGCACCTGGGACGTGAAAACCATGGTAAATGTCGAAGAGTTGGACCCTGATCCATTCCTGGAATTATTGGATAAAATGGGCCTGCCCACCGAGATACAGGAGATAACTGCGCCGGCGCCAGTCACCCTGGAAAAAGAGACGGTTAAATAGTACCCTGCCTGCCGGCAGGCAGGTAAATATTTCTTGACAAATTAACGTAAGTGATATAAAGTTAAGTCCATTCATAGGTCACATGCAGGTAAAAGAGCTACCAAAAGATATGTGGCCAAAAATAAAAAGAGGTAAGAGAAAGTTGGACGCAGAACAGTCGCGCACTCCATTATTTGACACCGTCCTCAAGCATGCCAAAAAGAGGATGGTTTCTTTTCATACGCCGGGACACAAAAATGGCCGAAGCATAGATAAGCGTTTCCTGAAATTCGCGGGACGCAATATTTTTTATATGGATGTCACCGTTTTTAGCGAAGTGGATTCGCTCCACGATCCCACGCATTGCATCAGGGAGGCCCAGCGCCTGGCCGCCAGGGCTTACGAGGCTGATAGGGCTTACTTCCTGATCAATGGCTCGACAGTGGGCAACCAGGCGATGATACTGACCGCCTGCAACACATTTGACGAGATCATCCTGCCGCGCAACACGCATAAGTCCATAATAGGCGGCATTATCCTGGCCGGCGCGACACCGCGCTACATCCAGCCGATCATTGACCGTAACAATAATATTGTATATAACGTTTCACCACAGCAGGTAGAGGACGCCATCCAGCGCTATCCTAAGGCCAAGGCGGTCATTATTACCAATCCCACCTATCACGGGATCTCCACCAACCTGGAGGGCATCGCGGAAGTAGTGCACAAGTACGATAAGATCC
This sequence comes from Elusimicrobiota bacterium, assembly GCA_003153935.1. Classification (GTDB taxonomy): domain Bacteria; phylum CAYTYR01; class UBA6262; order UBA6262; family UBA6262; genus Fen-1174. The sequence goes on along the minus strand of PMCA01000007.1, from coordinate 48,607 downwards.
TGCTGGTGGACGAAGCGCACGGACCGCATTTCAAATTTTCCGACCGGCTGCCCAAGAGCGCCATCGACGCCGGCGCGGATATGTGCGTGCAAAGCACCCACAAGATATTATCCGGTATGAGCCAGGGTTCGCTGCTGCTGATCAAGGGCAAACGGGTTGACGCGATGAGGGTCAAAAGAGTGGTCTCGGTCCTGCAGACTACCAGCCCCAGTTATATCATCCTGGCATCAATAGACCTGGCCCGGATGCAGATGGCCACCCGCGGCGAAGAGATACTGGACAAGCTCATTGATATGTGCGACGCCGGCCGACGCCAGATAAACCGGATCGAGCACATCGCCTGCCTCAGGCAGGAGGACCTGTTACCGGGATTCCAGCTGGACCCGACCAAGATTACGGTAATGCTGGGGCAATCGGGGTTGAGCGGATATGAAGTATCGCGGCTCTTTAACGAGAAATATAACCTGCAGGTAGATTACGAAGATCTTTATAATATCATCGCTATCAGCGGCGTAGGCACTTCCAAACAGGATATCAACCAGCTGGTGTTCGCGCTGCAGGACATATGCGCCAAATACGCCAAACGCAAAGTGATCAAGCCGTTGCCGCCGTTATCTTTCGCGACGGAAATGGTGGTCAATCCGATGCAGGCCCTGGAAAAGGGCATGAAACGGGTATCGATAAATAAGGCGGTGGGCATGATCAGCGCCCAGATATTGTCTCCATATCCGCCCGGCATACCGGTGCTGATACCGGGTGAGCGCATAACCAGGGAGGTTTGCGATTATTTGCAGGAATTAGTAAAAATGGGCATCCGCGTGAGCGGCCAAGAAGGACATAAGTTACAAACCCTTAAAGTAGTAAAGGAATCATGAGAAGAAGACGCCGTAAATATATAGTACGCAAATTTCATACGACTCGTTACCGCGATACTTATATTTTCAAAAATTTCATATTTTTGGTAATGTTGACATTTACCGTCATTTTTTTGCTGTCGGCGCTTAAGAATTACCGGGAATTGGATAACTTCAGCGCTGGCGGCGGCAAAAAGGTCAGCGAGGACCTGTCCGGGTTCCGCGTGCGTATCCTGAATTCCAGCGGTGACCAGGAACTGACCGAATTGCTGGCCGGCAAATTGAAGGGCTACAACGCCGAGCCTGTGATCGAGAAGCTGCCCGGAGAATATTCCAGCACGCCGACCATGATCATCAACCGTTCCGGCGACACCGTTCGCGTCCAGAAACTGGCCAGTCTGCTTAACTGCAACAATATTGTCACGAAAATAGAAAGCAATGACAATGTGGACGCTATCGTTATTATCGGCAAGGACCTTAGAACTTTAAGGGAATAGGATCAGTCAACACACTTAAGGAGGCCGTATTGTGAACCAAAAAGAACTGACATTTTTCAAAAACCTGCTATTAGCCAAGAAAGAAGAAATTCTCAAATCCATCAAAGATACCAAAGAAGAGGGCCGTGATTACACAACCAACGAGGTCGGTGACTCGGTAGATATCGCCTCCAATTCCTATGAACGGGAAGTCCTGTTCGAGCTGACGGATAATGAGAGAAAACAACTCAGCGAGATCGACGCCGCCCTGCAGCGGATAGAAGATAAGACCTTTGGCGAATGCGCGGATTGCAGCGGCAAGATCAGCCAGGAAAGACTGGAAGCCATCCCGACCGCGACATTGTGCATCACCTGCAAAAGCAAAAGAGACACCAAATAACTATTACCCGCCCTCCGTTTGGAGGAAGACGTGTTTAACCTGATAATTATTGTCCTGGGCCTGCTCATATTAGCGACCATAGTCATACTGATAATCAAAAGCGGCAAACCTCCCAAAGAAACTGCCAACCTTTTATTACTGCAGCAACAAATGTCCCAGATATCCGACCAGATGCATAACCAGCTGAACGCTATCGTTTCCCAGGTGAACCAGCGCCTGCATGAGCACACCCAGATAATGCAGGACACCAACAAGACCCTGGGCGAGAGACTGGATACCGCCGCCCAGGTGATCAGCCGGGTAGACACCAACCTGGGCAAGCTCTACGAATCCAACCAGCAGATCTTCAACGTGGGCAAAGACATCTCCAAGCTGAGTGAACTCCTGCGCGCGCCGTCATTCCGCGGCGGTATCGGCGAACTGATGCTGGAGAACCTGCTCACCCAGATCCTGCCCCTGCAGAATTTCACCCTGAAACATAAATTTAAGAACGGCCAGCAGGTGGACGCAGTCATTCATATCGGTCCCCGCCTGGTGCCGGTGGACTCCAAATTCCCCTATGAGAATTTCAAGAAAATAGTAGAAAGCACCAATGAAAACGACAAGAACAGGCATAAGACCGCTTTTTACCGCGACATCAAGAACCATATCGATAAAATAGCCGGGGATTATATCCTGCCCGATGAGAATACCTTTGATTTCGCCCTGATGTATATTCCCGCCGAGAATGTCTATTACGAAACGATCATCAAGGATGAACTGTCGGGCGAAGAAAAGATCATCTTTAATTACGCTCTGAATAAAAAAGTCATACCGGTATCCCCCAACAGTTTTTATGCCTACCTGCAGATCATCGTGCTGGGCTTGCGCGGCCTGCAGATAGAGAAGGGCGCCGCCGAGATCATCAACTACCTCGGCCAGCTGAAAGTTGATTTCGTCAAGTTCAAGGACGATTTCCGGGTGGTGGGAACGCATATTGTCAACGCCCGCAACAAGTTCGAGGAATCGGAAAGTAAGCTGGAACGGTTCGGCGACCGGCTGGAATCAGCCGTGCAGGAAAAACAGCTGGAACCTCCTAAATAATCTTATTGACTTGGCTGCCTATATTTATTATAATTATTAAATAACTATGCCAAAATTAACACCCACAGATGAAAAACGGCTGGAAGAACAATTTCGCCTGATTTCCCGGCAGTCACATGAGGATGAAACGAAGAACACGGTGAAAGATTATTCCCTGGTGATCGGCACCATTCTCCTGATTACCGGACTTATGTTCTACACCATTAATATAGTTCTCGGCGGATCGCTTATGGCCATGGGTTTAGCGGCCATAATTTATCGCTTCACCCCCTGGTAAAGAAGCACACTTTCGAAAGGAGCAACTATGCCCAGCGAAAAAAGAAGTAAGGTAATGATCGTTGATGATTCCAGCTTCATGCTCTCGGTAATTACCGATATGTTAAAAGGCACCGAGTTTGAGATCATCGGCCAGGCCCAGGACGGCAATACCGCTATCGAATTATTCGAAAAAACCCGTCCGGATATTGTCATGCTCGACGTCGTCCTGCCTGAGCAGACCGGACCTGAGATCCTGGATAAGATACTGGATATAGACAGCACCGCCAACGTGATCATGGTATCATCACTGGGAACCGAAGACATGGTGGTGGATTGCCTGCGCCGCGGGGCCAAGCATTTCATCCAGAAGCCGTTTGACCAGGACCACTTCTTAAGGGAACTGCGCGACGTAAAGGCTAAAAGTGAAAACGCCGCAGCTGCCAATACCAATGTTACCGTCGGTTTATCTTTTAAAGGTATCATCATGGGGGTGCGTTTCTTCGGTCAGTTCCTGCTGGAGAAGCACCGGATCACCAAAGAACAGCTGCTCAGCGCCATCACTTTCCAGAAAAATATAAACATTAGTTTGGAAACCTTACTGATTGAAAAAGGGCTCCTGACCGGCCAGGATATCATGAAGGTCAAAAACGTCCAGAAACGAAACCTGGATAAAGACCTGCCGGCGATCATCCTGGAAGAGAAATTCCTGACCAAGGAACAGTTAGACGCCGTCATGGAAGAGCAAAAAAAGAGCCGCATCTATATAGGCGAAGCGCTGGTAAAGGTCGGCGCTTTGACCATGGAAGAACTGGATCAGGAATTAAAAGCCTATAAGGAAGCGGAAAGCAAGGAAGAATGGGAGATAACCAAGGGCCTGGAGAAGGTCAAGAACCAGATCATCGTCAAGAGTTTCATCGACTACACCATCAAAATATTCCAGAAGATCATGGGAGAAACGGTGAAAGTCAGGTCCTGCGTCCCCGCGGCCAAGACCTTCACGTTGCAGGATTACACTATTGAGCAGAAAGCCAAAGGCAACCTGGAGATCTGTTTTATCCTGAACCTGTCGCAAACAGTGCTGCTGTCGGTGGCTTCGGTCATGTATAACAAGCAGATCATCGAGGTCAACGACCAGGTGGCTGACGCAGTAAAAGAGTTCCTGAATATTATTGACGGCAACAGCTGCGCCAAACTATCCAGCGTGGGCCTGAATTTTACCACTCTGCCGCCTGCGTTCTTTAACAATAAAAGCGCCAACAAATACAAAATAAACCCGCAGAACGAATACATGCTGGTTTCTTTGATCTCCACCATTGGCGATTTTGACATCATGGTGGAAAGCTCTTTACACTAAACCGGCGGGAGCTTATGAGCCTAGTACACTGCAGGGAATGCGGACATAAGATCAGTACCCAAGCCACCTATTGCCCGCATTGCGGCGCGAGTCCGCATAAGATATCGATGGAGACCGAGATCAGGATGATAATTCTGTTGATTATCCTGGCGATCGGCCTGATCGTGCTCACCAAAATGTCCGTGGTTCATAATATCCTGAACCAGAACTGGGCCAAAAAAGAAAACGTTTTTTCGTTCCCGGTGGCCAGCCTGGAAGTTACCTATTCGCAAAGTTACAAGGTGGCGCCGGACCGTATCGCCGTTTCGGGACAGGTCAAGAATATCGACGACAAGATCCTGCCCGACGTGGAAGTCGGGGTCAGGTGGTACGATAAAGCAGGCAACCTGCTTACCACGGATGTGGACAAGGTGGATGCGAATCCTATCTATCCGGGCCGGCAGGGGAATTTTGAAGTGCTTTCAGTTTATAACCCGGATATGGCTGATTTTATACTCTTTTTCCGGGCACAGAACGGCGGCGATATCGCAATTATCAACAAACGCTGATACTAATCATAACCAGGAGGAACCATGAGAAAGCTGATGATAGCTTTTATTTTTATTTTAAGCGCAATTTTCGCGGCCACTGCCAACGCGGCGGACCTGGGACAGACTCTGGCTAATAAAGTCCAGGCTATATTGCCTGGGGGCTGGACCGTCACCGTGAAAACCGGCGGCATAAAGATGTTCGAACGGGCAGCGACGGCTCTGGAGATAAAGGATGCCAGCCAGGTTCCTGGATTTATACTGACGGTAACTGACACCACTGCTAAAGTTGCCAAAGACGCCCAACACCAGCAGGACTATAACCCCTATTTTGAGGTTTATTTTTATAAGTTGCCTTTGAGCGAGGAACAAATCATTAAATATAACCGCCTGACCAATGCCCAGTATAACCGGCCCGCCGGCAGCCAGGAAGAGTATCCGCCGCGCTACGCCTTCCAAAAGGGCGATTATGTGGTTATGAAAACTCCGGCTTGGGGCAAGAGCGCCAGCCCGGATATTGACTCGTTGATGCTCAAAACCATGTCCCTGGTAAGAAAAGAACTGCCTTAGACGACCAGACCAATGGCCGCTGCCGGTATGATATTAATAACCACTACGAACCGGTAGTGGTTATTTTTTAAACTAACATAAATTATAGGGAGCCTATGAGACTTACTACGGAAACTTTTAAAACGCTGGTGCTGTTAGCCGCTTTCTCCGTATTGGGCGTTTGGCTGTTTTTTGACGGGTTCAAAAAATGGCGCCGTAAAAGGCTCATCGAAAATATCCCGACCTCCAAGATAAGGTCGATGGCCATAGGGCTGGTGGAATTAACCGGCAAGGCGTTACCGCGCATTGTGCCGGTAAAAGGCCCCATTACCAAGAAAGACTGCGTGTTTTACAAATACCTGGTAGAGCGCTATGAGAATCGCGGGAAGAACAGCACCTGGGTTAAGGTGGCCGGAGATACCAGTATCAGCCCATTTTACCTGGAAGACGGCACCGGCAAAGTTCTGGTTAATCCCAGGAATGCGGAAATAAATTTCGCGGAACCTGATTTCTCTTACGAGACCGGCGGCGTTTTTGGCGGGGATATACCAGCCGATCTGGAAAATTTCCTGCTAAGTAACAACATCCGCTATAAATCTCTTTTCGGTAACCAGCGAATGCGTTTTCAAGAGTGGGATATTTATCCTGATGAGCAAACCTTTGTCCTGGGCACAGCGGAAAAAAACGATGATTTCATAACAGATTATAAAATAAAGCTTAATGAAACGCTGGCCGCGCTGAAAGCTGACCCGGCGGCGATGAAGAAATTCGACACGGACGGCGATGGCACCGTCAGCATAGAAGAATGGGAACAAGGGGTCAATAGCCTGAAACAAAAAATGATGGAAGAAGAACTGGCCAAGGAGAATGGCTCGGCTAATGAAAATAAACTGGTTATCGCTAAGGGCGAGGAAGAAACGATATTCCTCATCTCGGAAAAAAGCGAAAAAGACTTCTGCCAGAAATTATTCATGCAAGCCTGTTTCGAGATTCCCGGAGGAGCTATCGTCGCTTCACTCGGTGTTACCTTTTTGGTAATTTTACTTTCTAAATTGCTCTAGATTTATTAGCTGTAATCGTTAATGTAAATGAGCTCCCGGAGTTGATGTGGAAATAATAGAAAAAATATTTTCGTTTATCCTTAAACAACGCGCTTTGGGTTTCTTAATTTACATAGTGTTTCTCTTTATTTGTTTGATTTTGGGGCCCAAATACGGCATTTTTGAATTCTTATATATAAATGGGTTTGCTTTTTTCTGCTGCCTCGTTGGAGTTATTTTGTATTTCGACAGCTTTAAAAGCTGGCGAAGAAAAAGATTAATCGAGAATATCCCGGCTGCCAATATTGCCTCAATGGCTTTGGGTCTGGTAGAAATCTCTGGTATAACTGAATATGCTGACGAGTCAGGTTTATACTCTTCATGGGGTTCACCGTGCGTTCTTAATCTACAAGAATCATGCTCCAAAGAAACCGGATATGTAAGGACATGTTCAACAACTCCGTTTTATTTGCGCGATGATTCAAGCAAAGTATTAATAAATCCAGAAGGAGCGGAATTGCTCCTGGGTAAACCGGATGTAAATAATTCGGAATATAGCGAATGGGCTATCCAGGCCGGGGAACGGCTTTTTATCCTGGGCACAGTCAGTGAAAATAGTAATTTGATACAATATTTAAAGAAAAAATTAAGCAAAAAACTTGAGGATCTTAAAACCGATCCCGACGCCATGGCCAAGGTTGACGCCAATGGTGACAGCAAAATAGATGATGAGGAGTGGGACCAAGCGGTTAACGGTATTAAAACAGATCTAGAAACTGAAGAAAGAAGTCATGGGTCAGGATCATCATTATACAATTTGGTGATGGAAAAGGGTGAGACTGATAAGATCTATATTATTTCTAAGAAAAGCAAGCGGGATCTATGTAATATCTTTTCCAGGAAAGCCAGATTCAGGATTATCAGTAGTGCTATTCTTACTCTTGGCGCTGCTACCTATATAATTTTAGGAACTTATAACGTTAATAAGGCAGTTATTGCGGGGATATTAATTGCCGCGCTGTTTTTTATTATCATAAGTCTTTTAACAAGCCAAAAGGACAGGTGGAATATTTGAAAGTAGACTACTAAAGGGGGAGAAAATGGCAATTTTAGTCTTGTTAGTCCTGTTATTCCTGGTGATCGGCTTGATCAGCTTTTTCATCACGATATACAATGGGCTGATACGGGTATCGCGTAATATCGAGAAGGCCTGGGCCAATATTGACGTTATCTTAAAACAACGTCATGATGAGATACCCAAGTTGATAAAGATCTGCGAGCAGTTCACCCAATACGAACGCGGCACGCTGGAAAAGGTCATATCCCTGCGCACTGCAGCCATGCAGGCTACCTCGGTAGCTTCCAAAGCGGCCAAAGAAGGGGAATTAACCAAGGCCCTCGGCGGTATCTGGGCGGTTGGGGAAGCTTATCCTGAACTTAAGTCCAACATCAATATCATGCAGCTGCAGACCCGCATCAGCGGCCTGGAATCGGAGTTGGCTGACCGGCGCGAGCTGTATAACGACAGCGTTAACCTCTACAACATCCGCATCCATTCGTTCCCGGATATGATGATCGCCGGGGCCATGAACATGACGGACAAGGATATGTTCCAGATCGCGGAGGAAGAGAAGAAAGACGTCGACATGACCCTCAACCTGCCGAAGTAGTGCGGCTCGCCTCCCAATAAATCTTTTGAGAGATGGCTTTTATGGCTAAGAGAAAATCTAGAATAGTATTTTTCATCATCTTCCTTTTCATCATCCAGTTCCTCCTGTTCTACAAGTTCTGGCTGGGGCAGATGGGGGGCTGGTTGATCTACCAGGATGATCTGGCGTCAGCGGACTGTATCCTGGTACTCGGCGGGGGCCGCGGTGAAAGGGTCCTGCAGGGGGTAGAGTTGTATAAAAACAAATACGCCCCGAAAATGATGATGACCGGTGAATACGAACAGATAATGTATGGGCCTAAATACCACTGGGCCCTGCAGGGACAGAAGCTGGCGGCCAGCCGGGGCGTGCCTAAGTATGACATCATCCCTATATTGAATTCTCTTAGCACCCATGATGACGCTACCCTGGCCAAAACAGTGTGCCTGGAAAACAACTACAAGTCCCTGATCGTGGTCAGCGAGCCGTTCCACACCAGGCGCGCTTATTACACTTTCAAGAAAGTGTTTAAAGGCTCAGGCATTAAAATAATTATTTACCCGGTGCAGGAGAGCTGGTGGACCAGGGACAACTGGTACCAGTCGGAGAAGGGCCTGATATCCGGCGAAGAAGAATACATGAAAAGCATTTACTATATACTGAAGGGTTACATTTAGTGCTGACCTTTCTTTCCACTTTCATGTTCGTTTTCCTGGCGGAGATAGGCGACAAGACCCAATTACTAGCCCTGGCCTTTGCCACCAAATATAAGCCGGGATTGGTATTGCTGGGCATTTTCCTGGCCACCGCCCTTAATCATACGCTGGCAGTGGCCGCCGGCAAGCTCCTGACCGTGTTTGTTCCTCTGGATATAATAAAGGCTATTGCCGCCTTATCTTTCATCGGTTTCGGTTTATGGGGCCTGCGCCCGGAGAAACTGGAGGGAGAGGACCAGAAGGTATCCAGATTCGGACCGCTACTCACCGTCGGCATAGCGTTCTTCCTGGCAGAGATGGGAGATAAAACCCAGCTGGCCACTATCAGCCTGGCCATAGAATATTCCAATGTTTATCTGGTGCTCTTAGGAACGGTCCTGGGGATGGTAACCGCCGACGCTTTAGCCATTATTATCGGCATAATACTGCATAAACGCATCCCTGAAAAAATGATCAGGTACGGCGCCGCAGCGATATTCATTGTCTTCGGTTTAACCAGCTTATACTCGGTCCTGAAGCATTAAGCCTGCCTGCCGGTAGGCAGGAGTCTTTTTCTTTACTTTTTGCATATTCTTTTGCTATAATTTTAGTTTATTAAGACCATAACAAGGAGGAAACAAAGCATCATGGCAGAAATGAAAAGAATTGGCATTATTACCAGCGGTGGTGATTGCGGCGGCCTCAATGCTGTAGTCAAGGGAACCGCGCAGATGGCGCATAAGCAGGGGCTGGAATGTTATGTCATCCCCAACGGCTATGCCGGTTTATACAACCTGGTTGATTTCGACAAGCTGGTCAACCTGCTGCCGGAACGCGTTGATTCAGTAGAATCCAACCTGGCCGGCAGTGAAGCGGGCCATTCCCGGGTCAAGATCAAAAAAATTGACGATCCGGATAAATACAAGAGAATAAAGGACGGATTGAGCAAGTTCAAGATCGATGGGCTGGTCATTAGCGGTGGCGACGACTCCGGTAGCGTGATAGTGGACCTAGGCCAGCAAGGTATCCCTTGCGTTCACGCCCCCAAGACCATGGACCTGGACCTGCAAACTTATTCCGTCGGCGCAGATTCTACGATCAATCGCATTTCCACCTTCGTCCAGGAACTAAAGACCACCGGACGCACCCATAACCGGATCATGGTCATAGAAGTATTCGGCCGTTATGCCGGCCATACCGCGTTCCGCGGCGGTATCGGCGCGGATGCCGATGCCATTTTGATCCCGGAGATACCGGTGGATTTTGATTACCTTTACCAGCACGCGGTCAAACGGTACTGGCGCCGCATAGGAGAAAGCGACGTCCACGCGGGTACCTATACCATAGTGGTGGCGGAAGGCCTGAAGAATTCCGATGGCTCCGAGTGCTATGATGAATCAGCCGGCATAGACGCTTTCGGCCACAAAAAACTGGCTGGCGCCGGTAAATTCGTCGTGCAGGAGATCTCCAGGAGAATGAAAGCCGACCCACAGACCAAAGACAACATGGTCAAATACCATATGTACGTGAAGGGTATCAATGAGATCCCTGAGATACGGGCGGTAACACCGGGACACTTAGTGCGTTCGGGGCATTCCTCGGCCTATGACGTGAATTTTGGCAAGGAAGCCGGCGCGGCCGCGGTACTGCTTTTAAAGAAAGGTATTTTCGGCGTTACCGTAGCCGGGATCGAAGGCAAAGACATCAAGTACATCCCGACTGCGGAAGCGATCAAACAGCGCCACGTTGACCTGGACCAGGTGAAACTGCATGAGAAACTGGGCGTATGTTTCGGCCGCAAGACCGAGGATATCACTCCCAATTTCGTAGAGTTGAAAGGCAAGATCTCACGGCATCTGTAGAAACTAATACTTTAAAAGGGAGGCAACAATGAAGAAAATGTTATGCGCGGTAATAATACTGTTAATGTCAGCGGCGTTCTTTACCGGCTGCGCGCCAGTAAAGGTGGAAAGAGTGGATTCCGGTGAAATGATTGACCTGAGCGGCAACTGGAACGATACCGATTCACAGCTGGTTTCGCAGGAAATGATCAAAGATTCACTGAGCCGTCCCTGGGTCAGTGATTATCGTACCCAAAACGGCAAGGCGCCAACAGTTATCGTAGGCACGGTGAGGAACCGCTCAGATGAGCACATAAATACCGAAACCTTCGTGAAAGACTTGGAAAGGGAATTGATCAATTCCGGTATGGTGAAATTTGTCGCGTCCCGTGAACAAAGGGGAGAAGTACGCGATGAGAAGACCGACCAGGCCAATTTTTCCGATACAGCGACCATCAAAGCCATGGGCAAGGAAAAGGGCGCTGATTTCATGCTGATAGGCCAGATCAACACCATTACGGACGAAGCCGGCAAACAAGCGGTGAAATATTACCAGATCGAACTGGAAATGACCAATATACTGACTAATGAACAGGTATGGATCGGCCAGAAGAAGATCAAGAAACTGGTTACCCGGAAGAGCGGTAAGTTCTAAAGAAAGTGTTAAGGTATATCTTGGCCAATAAAAAGCTCCTTTATGGAATTTTACTATTTCTGCCAATTCTGCTGGCCGGCTGCGGGGGAAATCGTTTAACTTATTACGATTCACTGAATAATCTTATCTCGCAGAAGAATTACGCCGCAGCCGATAAAATGATAGAAGATAACGCCGGGACTTTTTACGGCAATAAGGACCTCTTGCTGTATTATCTGGACCACGGCTATATAGAGCACCTGGCGGGCGAATACCAGCAATCGAATAAAATGCTGGCGGAAGCCAATCGCCTGTCCAAGGATTATTTCACTAAGAGCATAACGACAGAGGCTTCCACTTTCCTGATCAGCGATAATATGAGGCCGTATTACGGCGAAGATTTTGAACAGGCGCTGACCCACGTATTTGCCGCTCTGAACTATATGTACCTGAACCAATGGGATGACGCCCTGGTGGAAGCCCGGGCCGTGGACCAGTACCTGACCGTGCTGAAGACCAATTACGGTTATAAGAATACTTATAAGGAAGATGCTTTCGTCCGCTACCTGATGGGCATGATCTATGAAAATGGCGGTGAAAAAAACGACGCTTTCATAGAGTACCGTAAAGCGCTGTACTCGTACTGGGACCAGAAAAAGTATTTCGGAGTGGAGATACCGCAGGACCTGTTCAACAGCGCCATGACCGTAGCCGCCAAATTACAGTTTAACGAGGAAATGGACCAACTGCGCAAGGATTTCCCCAAGCAGGCCGCTGCCGCTGACCTGGACGGCCGCTTCAAAGACACCGGGGAAATAGTGGTCCTGCATTATAACGGCCTGGTGCCGCATAAAATTGATAATATGCTCGAGTTTGCCTTCGGTAAAGCCTGGATCTATGTCAACAGCGTGCGCACCGAAGGGGAAGCGGCGGAAACCGTCAACACGGCCGCCACCGCTATACGCTCCATCGCCGCCGATACGCAAATCATCGTGGCTTTCCCCAAGTATGTGGGGACCAATTACAATATCGTTACCAGCATAGTTGAGATAGGCGATAAAAGCGTACCTACTGAAGTGGTAGAAAACATCGGCCAGATCGCGGTGAAAAGCCTTGATGACCGGTTGGGCCGCGTATTCGCCAAGGCTTTGGCCCGGGCAGCCATCAAGTTCGCCATGACCCGCGCCGCCCAGCAAAAGATCGAAGAGAAGACCGATAACGCGGTAGGAGCGTTCCTGCTGTCCAGCACCGTAAAAATGGCCGCGGCCATGACTGAGAAAGCCGATAAGCGCTGCTGGCAGGTATTGCCCGACCAGATCAGGATAGCGCGTTTTCACCTGGCCGAAGGTACGTATTCTCTTAAGTGTAACTATTATAACCTTAACGGTAATCTGGTATACACCGATGTAAAAGAAAATATTCCGGTGAAACGAGGCCAGAAAACCTTTGTTCTGGTGCAAAGCATTAACTAGTTTTCACGGCGAGTAAGACGATAAAATGCTGATGCCCTCCGCGCCGGAGGGCATTGGGCTTTAAGGCGGTAATTAGTGAAAAAGTTCCTGATGGTGGGGTTTTTAGGCATTTTGTTCGTGGCCGGTTGCGGCGTCAAGATCGCCAATACGGGATCAACGGGGAAGAACGTTATCTGTTTCGGCGATAGCCTGACCGCCGGTTTTGGCGCCAGCCAGGGGAATGACTACCCCACAGTTCTGGCAAAATTGCTTAAACGCGGCGTGATCAACGCCGGTAACAGCGGCGACACCACCAGGGAGGCCCTGGCGCGGCTGAACATCGATGTCCTTAGCAAGGATCCTCGTCTAGTGATAGTAGAGTTTGGCGGCAACGATTTTTTTCAGAAAATACCACAGAAGGAAACCATGGCCAACCTGGACCAGATCGTTAGTCTGATCCAGGCTAAGGGCGCCATGGTGGCGGTGGTTGGGGTCAGGATCGGCTTATTGACCGATGAGTATGCTTCCGTTTTCCGGCAGGTAGCCAGGGATAGAAAGACTATTTTAGTTCCCAATGTGCTGAAAGATATTTTTGACGATCCGGCAAAAAAGAGCGATGAAATACATCCCAATGACCAGGGATATGCTATAATTGCCCAAAGAGTATTCGAGAAGATCAAACCTTTCCTGAATTAGGAGCCGCATGAAAAGTATGGCCTGGTTCTTCAGCATTTTCATTAGCATATTTTTTATCGTCTATGGCGGCGCCCATTTCTATATCTACTGGCGTCTGATACGCCCGCTTAATCTCACCGGAGTTCTGCTGCATAGTGTGCGCCTGGTTTTTCTTTTGTTGTTCCTTTCCTTTCCCTTATTTCACTTCTTTTTTCGCCACCAGAACGGACCCTTAGTCGCTGTCATAAACTTTATTGGTTCCGTGTGGGCCGGTACGCTGGTCTATTTCTTGCTGGCGATATTGGGAGTAGGTATCTTCAAGCTGGTTAGCGGTATGCCGCAGAATCCCCGGATATTCAGCCTGGCGGTTACTACGATAGTACTGGCTGTCACCGTCTATGGTTTAATAGAAGCTGGTAACATAGGGGTAACGCGGCTTAACGTGAAGATAAGTAACTTGCCCAAAAAGCTGGAAGGCATGACCATCGCCCAGATTTCCGATGTGCACATGGGGCTGACCGTCAGGGGCCAGCGCCTGGAGAAAATCGTCAAGATGGTCAACGAATTGCATCCTGACCTGATCGTCATCACCGGCGACCTGGTCGACGAACAGGCCCTGCATATGGAAGATATGGTGAAGCCCCTTAAAGAATTAAAATGCCCTTATGGCATATTCGCCATAACCGGCAACCATGAATATTTCGCGGGCATCGATAAGGCGATAGCTTTTATCGAGTCGGCCGGGGTAACCATGCTGCGTAACCGCTGGGTGACGATTGCCGGCGGCATACAGCTGGCCGGCCGCGATGATCCGACTGGCGCCAGGGTTACGGATGAAGTCATACCGCCGCTAAAAGATATCCTGAAAGGAACCGATCCCTCTAAACCCATAATCCTGTTATATCATACCCCGGTCACTACCTTTGAAGAACTGCAATCCCTGGGGGTGCAGCTGCAGTTAAGCGGGCATACCCATAAAGGCCAGCTTTGGCCGTTTAATTACATTGTAAAAATGGTCTATAAAACTCCATACGGGGAGTTCATCTCCGGCAATACCACCATCTATGTCAGCCGCGGCACGGGTACCTGGGGACCGCCCATGCGGGTTGGCGCCAGGCCGGAGATAACGCTGGTAACCTTATCCAGCCGAGATAAGGAGAATTGACATGAGCAAATTACACACTGTACGGCTTTTTTTCACGGAAGCTGGGGCTGTAGCCGCTCTTTTTATAAGCATCGCCACCGCTTGCGCCGACCTGATATTAAAATCCCATTACCGGTTCCATGACTTGGCTATAGCCCTTTCCCTTTTCTTGATAGGAGGAGCGCTGTTTTCCATTTGTTTCCGCGGCTGCGCTATTTCCGACAACCATCACTGGCGCATGTTCATGGGGATAATTTTCGTACTCTGGGGGGTAGGGTTTATATTGCCCTCCGGGCTTTTCTCCCTGGAGTTCAATGACTTTATTACCGTTCTTTTTGTTATAGATATCTTCTTGATCATCTATGACAATTCGACGATAATCCTAAAGGGCTCTAAATCCTGCAAGATAGAAAAGAAGTGAGAGAAATGACCGAAGTTATCGATTGCCATACTCATATATTTCCCGACCATGGCGCGGCCCGGATAATTGAAGCCCTGCAGAAAGAAGCGGATAACGTTCCCGCCTATACCGACGGCACCAGGCAGGGACTGCTGGATTCCATGAAAAAAGCGGGGATCACCGCCAGCGTCCAGGTCCCGGTAGCCACCAGGCCCGACCAAGTGGAAACCATAAACAACTTCGCCATTAAGCTTAATAGTCCGCAGATCATTTCTTTCGGCGCCATTCATCCGCAGTATTTGAATTTTACCCGGGAAATGGACCGGTTAAAGACTGCCGGCATAAAGGGAGTTAAGTTTCACCCCGAATACCAGGATTTTTTTCCCGATGACCCAGCTTTGTTCCCATTATACGAGCAGCTGGTCGCACTGGACCTGGTCGCTTTTTTTCACGCCGGTCGCGACATCGCCTTCAGCGGAGTGCATGGCACACCGGCCCATTTCGCCCGGTTGATAAAGAGTTTCCCCAAGCTGAAATTAGTGCTGGCGCATATGGGCGGCTTCCAGATGTGGGATGAGGTCAAGGAAGAGCTGTTGGGCCGGAACGTTTATATCGATACTTCTTTCTCCATGGATTACATGGGCAAAAGGACTTTTAATTATTTCCTGGAACACCATGACTGCCAGCGGGTACTATTCGGTACCGATTCACCCTGGACAGACCAAAGCGCTGAACTGAACCAGCTCCGGGGTATCGTCAAAGACGAGGATACCCTCAGTAAGATCACTTTCACCAACGCTAAAGAGTTATTGGGGATGAAGCCATGAAAAGATTTTATGTGCCGCCGGAGTGTATAACCGGAGAGGAAGCGACCATCCCGGAGGAGCAACGCAAACATATTGAGAATGTCCTGCGTCTGAAACCTGGAGCCGAGATCCTGGTTTTTGACGGGAACGGTAAGGAATACAAAGCCAGGATCAAAACTCTTTATCCGAGCATTAGTTGCCATATCATCTGTCCAAGTCCAAACAGTACCTTCGACCGGGTTAATATAACCCTGGTGCAGGGGATAGCTAAGGGCGAGAAGATGGACCTGATCATCCAAAAATGCACGGAGATCGGTATAAGCACGTTCATTCCCTGCCTGACCGAAAGAACGATCATTAAACTGGATAAAGCGGGTGCGGCCAAAAAAAGGGAGCGTTGGCAGAAGATCGTGCGGTCAGCTACTGAGCAAAGCTACGGGACCATAGTCCCGGAAGTAACGGAAGTCAGGCCGTTTAATGATGTTATCAAGGGGTTGTCAAAACAGTCTTTGAACCTGATACCCTGGGAAGAAGAGAAGTGCCAGTCCATTAAACAAGTATTACGGAAGGCTGATAGCCGGGAGATAACGGTATTTATCGGGCCGGAAGGCGGGTTCAGCGAACAGGAAGTGCAAGCGGCGCGCGAATATGGCGCGATCCCGGTGAGCCTGGGCCGCCGGATATTACGGACAGAGACAGCAGGACTGGTGGCAGCGGCAATTATTAAATATGAATTAGATCTTTAACATACTTTTTTCTTGACAGTTAAAGACATATGTGTTATTCTTTACCTGTGAAAGTTTTCACAGGTATTTTAATTAGCTTAATTCGCTATCATTCGAGGTATTCGTAATATGGCTAAAATACCCTTGCCGGCAGTGGATAGACTATGCAGCATCTATGGCCTGCTCGAGAAGCTGGAGGCCCAGGGTACCAAAGCCATCTCCTCCGGCGAAATAGGCAGGAATATAAACGCGACCAACGCCACGGTCCGTAAGGACATTAGTTACCTGGGAATGCCCAGCGTGTCCGGCCGGGACTACGAAGTAAAGAAACTCAAGGGCCACATCAGCAAAGCCCTGCAGTTATCCAAACCGCGCCGCGCCTGCATTATCGGACTGGGACGCATCGGCACCGCCATACTGGCTTATGAGAAATTTAAGAACGAAGGTTTTGAGATAGCGGCGGGGTTTGACCTCAGCATAAACAAGATAGAACGCATCGTCACCCCGGTTAGCTTATTCCAGATAAGCGACCTGGAGGCGGTCATCCGTTCGAGGGGTATTGAGATCGGCATTATCTGCGTGCCTCCGGAAGCGGCCCAGAACACCGCCGACAAACTGGTATCCGCCGGCATCAAAGGAATATTGAACTGTTCCGCCGCGGTTATCAGCGTCCCGGAAAAAGTAATTCTGAGGAATATCGACTACACCACATATTTGCGAGTTATTTCCGCCAACATCAGCTTGCTTAAGAGATAATCGGTGTAATCGTTTTTATTAATCTGTGTAATCATATCAAATAAAAGGAGGAACTAAACATGGCCAGAGTTTTTAACTTTAGCGCGGGACCGGCAATGCTGCCCGAGCCGGTATTAAAGAAGGCAGCCGAGGAAATGCTCGATTACAAGGGCAGCGGCATGAGCGTGATGGAAATGAGTCACCGCTCCAAACCTTTTGAGGAAATAATCAAGGGCGCGGAAGCCACGCTGCGCGAGATCATGGGCATTCCCGACAATTACTATGTGTTGTTCCTCCAGGGCGGCGCGTCACTACAATTCGCCATGGTACCGTTAAACCTGTTCAACAACTCCAAGAAAGCTGATTACGTAAACACCGGCACCTGGTCAAAAAAAGCGATCTCCGAAGCCAAAAAATACGGAACCGTTAATGTGGTGGCGTCTTCAGAAAATCAAAAGTTCGCCGAGATACCAGCCCTGGATCCTGCCATGTTCTCCAAGGATGCCGATTATTTCCATATCACCACCAATAATACTATAGAAGGAACAGTGTTCAAGGACCTGCCGGCCACCGGGACAGTGCCTTTAGTCGCTGATATGTCCTCCAATATCCTCAGCGAAGCCGTGGATGTCAGCAAATTCGGCCTGATCTACGCCGGGGCGCAGAAGAACATCGGCCCAGCCGGAGTCACGGTAGTAATAGTCCGGAAAGACCTGGTAGGCAAAGCTTTGCCCATTACCCCGACCTTGCTCGATTATAAGATCCACGCCGAAAACGAGTCACTGTATAATACGCCGCCGTGTTACGCCGTTTATATTGCCAAACTGGTATTTGAATGGGTTAAATCCGAAGGCGGCGTGAAAGCTATAGCCGAACGGAACCTGATGAAAGCCAATATGCTGTACAAGGCTATCGATGGATCGAAACTGTACAAAGCGCCGGTCACCAATCCCAAATTCCGTTCCATCATGAACGTTCCTTTTGCCTTGCCTACGGAAGAACTGGATGAGAAGTTCCTGGGCGAAGCCAAGAAAGTCGGCCTAACCACTCTTAAGGGGCATCGCAGTGTAGGCGGCTGCCGCGCCAGTATCTACAACGCCATGCCGGTTGAGGGCGTCAAGAAGCTGGTTGAATTTATGAAAGATTTCGAAGCTAAAAACAAAGTTTAGGAGGAGAACCCCATGTTCAAGATAAAAACTTTAAATAAGATATCGCCGATCGGGTTGAAGAAATTTGCCCTGGATAAGTATGAGATCGCCACGGAGATCACCACACCGGACGCGATCCTGGTTAGAAGCGCGGAAATGAAAGAAATGGAACTGCCTGATACCCTGCAAGCCATCGGCCGTGCTGGAGCCGGAGTTAACAACATACCGGTAGAGAAATGCTCGGGCAAAGGTATCGTGGTCTTTAACACGCCAGGGGCTAATGCCAACGCGGTCAAAGAACTGGTGCTGGGAGCTATGTTCCTGTCAGCCAGGAACTTGCCCGCGGCGATAGAATACTGTAAGACTTTAAAAGGCAAAGGAGCAGATGTCCCTCCCCTGGTAGAAAAAAACAAGGGTCAGTTTGCCGGGACTGAATTAAAAGGGAAAAAACTTGGGCTCATCGGCTTGGGAGCCATTGGCGCCATGGTAGCAAACGATGCTCTGGCACTAGGCATGACCGTAGAAGGGTACGACCCGTTCATTTCGGTGGAAAGCGCCTGGAAACTGTCCAATGAAGTGAAGAACGCCAAGGGTATGGACCGGCTCATCGCTACGTCCGATTATATTTCTATCCATGTGCCGTTAACCGACAAGACCAAAGGACTATTGAACGCCGAGAAATTTGGCCAGATGAAGAAGGGCGTGCGTATCTTTAACTTCTCCCGTGGCGGCATCGTGAACAATGAAGACCTGAAGAAAGCCATAGCCGACGGGATAGTCGCCTGTTATGTCACGGATTTCCCGGATGATGAATTATTGAATATGGATAAAGTCATCTGCATCCCGCACCTGGGCGCATCGACCGAGGAAGCGGAAGAGAACTGCGCCGGAATGGTAGTGGACCAGATCGTGGACTTCCTGGAGAACGGCAATATTGTCAATTCCGTCAATTTCCCCTTATGTACACTGGAGCGCAAGCCGGGCACAAAACGCATAACCATTATTAACAAAAATGTTCCCGGTATGGTAGCCCAGCTATCGGGGGTATTCCACAAGGCCAATCTTAACATCATCGAGATGATCAACAAGAGCGCTAAGGATTACGCTTATAATATTGTCGACATAGAAGGTGAAGTGAACGAGAAAACCGCGGCTAAGATCGCCGAGATCGAAAATATTATCAAGGTGAGAGTGGTTTAATAATTAACTGACAGAAAGATAAACGAAAGAGGCACTTGCAACCGAGTGCCTCTTTTGTTATTATAGACACATGAAAACGTTTAAAATATACACCCTGGGCTGTAAAGTCAACCAGTATGATACCCAGGTACTGAGGGAAAAATATTTAGGGCAGGGTTATCAGGAGGTGGCGCCGGAAGAAAGGGCCGACCTTTATATCATCAACACCTGCACGGTCACAGCGGCGGCGGACAAGAAATCCCGCTACTACATCAATTATTCACGCCGGCAAAATCCGCGGGCGAGAATAGTGGTAACAGGGTGCGCAGTCAACAAAGTGCCTGGAGAAATTAAAAAAGTTTCCGGATTCGCGGGGCATACCCGGGCCTTTCTAAAAATACAGGACGGGTGCGATAACTCTTGCAGTTACTGCAAGGTACACCTGGTCCGGGGCCGCTCCCGGAGCAAATCCCTTAACGACGTCATAGAGGAAGCTAAAGAATTAGCCGGAAAAGGTTTTAAGGAGATAGTACTCTGTGGGGTGTGCCTGGGGTTGTACGGACGTGACCTGCAACCGCAGCAAGACCTGGCCGATATAATTATCCGAATGGAGAAGATATCCGGTCTGGAGCGCATTCGTCTGAGTTCCCTGGAGGCCTGGGATATTACGGCTAAACTTATCGACTGCCTGGCAGGTTCAAAGAAGATTTGTCAGCATTTGCATATCCCCATCCAGAGCGGGTCTGATATGGTCCTGAAGCGCATGAACCGAAAATCAAGTTTTGATTCATACGCCAAGTTGTTCAGAAAATTAAAGAAGAAAATGCCTGACCTTGCTATCAGTACTGACATTATGGTCGGGTTTCCCGGCGAGACCGATAGTGATTTTCAGGAAACTTTAAACCTACTGAGAATAGCCAAACCTTTAAAAGTCCACATATTCCCGTATAGCCTGCGCCCGGGAACTCCCGGCGCCAAAATGACGCCTCTGGTAAATCCTAAAATCGTAGCTGAAAGAGTGGCGAAATTAAAATTTACCACGGACAAATTTGCGGCGAACTACCAAAAGAAGTTCCTGCGTAAAACTTTGGCCGTGTTGATCGAAAACCGGGTCAAGGAAGATCCCAGGTATTGGGAAGGTCACACCGGTAATTATCTGAAGGTCCGGGTAAGGAGTGGCGCCGACTTGAGCAACCAATTGCTGAAGTTAAAACTGAAGAACATCAAGGCCGACCATTTCCTGGCAGAAATTTGTTGAAGATAAAGCTTATTTTTGTTATAATACACAAAGAATAAATCGTTGGAGGAATGATGGGGAAATTATTCGGGACAGACGGCGTCAGGGGAGTAGCCAACATCTATCCCATGACCGCGGAGATCGCCATGCAAGTCGGGCGGGCCGTCGCGCACTATTGCAAACACCATAAATACCGGCATCGCATCGTCATCGGTAAGGACACCAGGCTGTCCGGCTACATGATCGAGAACGCTTTGGTCGCCGGGATCTGCTCCATGGGCGTAGACGCCCTGTTAGTAGGACCGATGCCGACCGCGGGTATTTCCTTTTTAACCACTGACCTGAAAGCGGACGCAGGCATGGTCATCTCGGCCAGCCACAACCCATTCCAGGATAACGGCATTAAAATATTCAACCGGGACGGCTTCAAGCTCCCGGACGATGTTGAGAACGAGATCGAAGAGATGATCTTTTCCAAGAGCATCGACGCTTTGCGGCCGACCGCGGAAGAAGTCGGCAAGGCTTTCCGCATTGACGACGCCCGGGGACGCTACCTGACTTTTGCCAAAAATACTTTCCCGGTGGAACAGAACCTGGAAGGGTTGAAAATAGTACTGGATTGCGCTAATGGTGCCACTTACCGGATAGCTCCCAGCATCTTCGAAGAGCTTGGCGCCGATGTAAAAGTGATGAACGTCAACCCGGACGGCAAGAATATTAACGCCAATTGCGGAGCGCTTTATCCAGAGTACATGGCTCGAGTGGTCATAGAGGAAAAAGCCGATGTCGGGTTGGCATTTGACGGAGACGGCGACCGCTGTATAGCGGCTGATGAAAAGGGCAATGTTATCAGCGGCGACCGGATACTGGCGGTCTGCACCAACACTTTGAAAAAAGAAAACCGGCTCGTAAATAATACCATGGTCAGCACGGTCATGAGCAATTTAGGGCTCTCCATATTCTGTAAGGAAGCTGGTATCGACCATATCACTACCAACGTCGGCGACCGTTACGTGCTGGAAGAGATGCTGAAAAAGGGCTCTATCATCGGCGGAGAAGACTCCGGGCACGTGATCTTCCTGGAGCATCATAATACCGGCGACGGCTTGATCACCGCCCTGCAATTACTGGCGAGCGTGAAAAAAGAAAACAAGCCGTTCTCGGAGATTTGCCAATTAATGAAAGTTTACCCCCAGACCATCATAAATGTTAACGTTAAATCAAAACCGGAATTAAACGCAGAACCGGAAATAATGCAGGCAATCAGGGAAGCGGAAAAAGAGCTTGCCGACCAAGGCCGCATTTTGGTGCGCTATTCAGGGACCCAGCTGCTGTGCCGGGTAATGATAGAAGCTTCTACCCAGGAAAAAGCGGATAAACTGGCAGCCAAGGTTGCCGGGGTAGTAAAAAATAAATTAGCTTAGGAGTGTCCGTGGCCAGTAATTTTTCTTTCGATATTGTTTCCCAGGTTGACCTGCAGGAAGTCGACAACGCCGTCAACCAGGCTTTAAAAGAGATCAGCCAACGATATGATTTTAAGGGTTCCAACTCTACCATCCAGTTCAACCGGACCGAGAAAACCATTACCTTGCTGGCCAGTGACGCCTATAAACTTCGCGCCTTAAAGGATATCCTGTCCGGCCGGTTGGTCTCACGCAAGATCTCACCGCGCACCCTGGTATACAAAGCGGAAGAAGCAGCGTTCGGCGAAACGGTTCGGCAGCTGGCGAATATTACCATGGGCATAGAAAAGGATAAAGCTAAGGAACTGGTTCAGATCATCAAGAAGCTTAACCTGAAAATACAGGTACAGATAGAAGGGGAAAAGCTCCGGGTTTCCAGCCCCAAGAAAGACGACTTGCAGGCGGTCATGGAGCATCTGCGCAACGGGGACTTCTCCGTACCGCTGCAGTTCAATAATTACCGTTAACGGCATTTTGTTTGACTTATACCGGCAAATTGTGTAGAATAATATAATTGCTAAAATAAATTCCAGGGATAATAATGGGGAAAAAAATAAAAACTATTTTTAAATCCACAGTATTCCTACTTGGTTTCTCCCTCTTAACATTGTTCATCCTTACCCCTCTGCTGATATCGGCGGAGCCGGCATTTGTTACCATTACGAAAAACCGCACCAATATCCATCTGCAGCCAGACATCGCCGCACCCAAGATCACCCAGGTCAATACCGGGGAAACCTTAAAACTGGTCAGGAAGACCGGCGACTGGTACGAAGTAGAATTATCTTCCGGCAAACATGGCTATGTGCGCGCCTCCCTGACCAGAGTCAAGACAAACGAGAACAAAACCGGCCAGATTACCATCACCACGGAAAAAGCGGATATAATGGATCAACCGTCACCGTCAGCGGAAGTAGCAGCCACCGCCAAAAAGGGCGACGTCTTTAAAGTAGTAGCAGATTATCCCGATTGGTACGCCATCGACCTTTCCTTAGGTAAAACCGGTTACGTAGCCAAGAAACACACCAACCCCAAACCGGACACGACCGTCAAGGCTAAGCCCGCGCCTCCGTCGAAACCCGTTATAACAAAAGTCAAAGAGCCGCAATACGTACTTATTATCAGTACCGGCTCCTTTATAAGAAATGCCCCGAATGCCGCCGCCAAAACTGTGGCCCAGGCCAAGCTTAACAACGCTTTCCCGTATATGGGCCAATCCGGTGATTATTATAAGGTCCAACTTCCCACTAAACAGAAATGTTACATACCAGCCAATATTTCCCGGATCATCAAAGCGGATGAATATGCCGCGCTAAAAGGTCATAAGCCACCAATACCCGCAGAGACCAAACCGGTTGAACCCGCGCCAGCCATACCCAAACCTGCGCCGGCCCCGGAAATATCTAAACCTGCGCCGGCACCTCAGGTGCAACCAACACCTGCCATTACTGGCATAAAAGAGCAGAAGAAGAAAGAAGCACAAGCTCAGGAAGAAGAATGGCTGAAAGATAAGTATGTGCTGGTTACGGTCAAGGTGGCAAACCTGCGCAGTGAACCGAGCCAGCGCGCAGCTATCCCTGCCAAAGCCAAGACCGGTGATAGCTTCAAACTTCTGTCCCGGTCGAAAGAATGGTATGAAATATTTTTCCCGCCGGACCAGAACGCTTTCATTTCAAAAAAATTAGCTAAAATAATCACGGAGAAGGAACTGCTGGAAACAGTCAAGCCAGCCAAGATCGCACCGGCCGCGCCGGCTCCGCCGCCAGTTGAACCCAAACCGTTACCTGCCCCGGTAGCTAAACAAGTCTTGCCCGAGCCGCCGCATCCCGCAGGGGCAACTCCGGTAAGCGTACCCGAACCGGCGGCGCCAGTCACCAAATATAAAGCCCGCTATGTGCTCATAATGCAGCATAATATTCTGCTGGAATCAAAGGCCAGCCCCAATTCCAAAGTCCTGGGCCGCACGGAGAAAGGGGACCATTACAAACTGATCTGGCGCTTAAAAGATTGGTTTGAAGTGGAAAGTCCTTACGGTACGGCTTTCGTCAAAGCCTATGCCTGTAAAATCATAACTGAAGAAGAATTAGCGGCCTTATCGGGGAATGCGCCACAGGCGGCCACTGAGGTCAAAGCGCCAGAGACCCCTCCTGCATCATCCGCTCCTGAAGCTGCGCCAGAGACCGTCATATCTACGATGACGGCAGAAGTTCCGACGGCAGAAGTCCCAACCGCGGCTACCGTTACGCCATCCCATCCCAATATCAAAAATCCGGAGGCGGAATGGCTAAACGATAAATATGTAATAGTAGAAAAATCAGCCATTAATTTAAGGAAATCGCCGAAGAAGAACAGTCCCCTGGCCGGGAAAGCCGAAAAGA
The DNA here is from genome assembly GCA_003153935.1 of Elusimicrobiota bacterium. Lineage (GTDB taxonomy): Bacteria > CAYTYR01 > UBA6262 > UBA6262 > UBA6262 > Fen-1174. The sequence goes on along the minus strand of PMCA01000007.1, from coordinate 23,906 downwards.
ACCAGATCTTCAAACTCGTCTCGCGCAATAAGGAATGGTATGAGATAGAAGTCTACACCGGCACGGCTTTCGTATCCAGGCAACTGGTGCGCATCCTGACCAGCCAGGAATTAGCGGAGTTACGGCAGAAACAGGACCAGGTCAGGCTGAACGCGGAGCGCAAAGCCAAGGCATTGGAAGAAGCCAAACAGGCGAAACTAGCTGCCCAGCAAAAATCGCAGGAAGAACAAGCCCGGCTCAAAGCGGAAGCGGAAGCCAAGGAAGCTGAGTGGCTCAAAGATAAATTCATCCTGATCGCCCAAGATAATACCAAGATCAGGATCAGGCCCAATAATACCGACGAAGTTGTGGAAACAGCTGACGCCCAGGAAGACTATAAGCTTCTGGCCAGGAACCAGGACTGGTACCAGGTGGCAGTATCGTCGGGGAACGGACTGGGCTATGTAAGGACCACCGCGGCTAAAGTAGTAACTGAGCAGGAACTAAATGACCTGCGCGACCGGCAAATAAATGAACTGCAAAAAAAGGCCAAACAAGCTGAGCTCAAAACCAAGGCGGAGGAAGAAGCTAAAGCCCTGGAAGATAGCTGGCTCAAAGATAAATATATCCTGGTGGTCACCGCTAACACCAACATAAGAAAGACGGCCAGGAAAACCGCGCATGTAGTAGCAACGGCAAAAGCCAATGAAAGTTTTAAACTTCTGGCCCGCGGCAAAGAATGGTACAAGATAGCGGTCTCTTCCGGTACAGCCTATATTGCCGCGCCGCTGGCCAAGATCGTTACCGAGCAGGAATTAACCGCTCTTCGCCAGCAACAGGAACAGGCCAAAGTTGATGCAGAGCAAAAAGCCAAAGCAGCCGCCGAACTAAAAGCCCAACAGGAAGTAGATGCCAAAGCCAAGAAAGAGGCAGAATTAAAAGCAAAACAGGAATCCGAGCGACTAGCCAAAGAAGCGGAACAAAAAGCCAAAGCGGAAACCGAACAGAAAGTTAAGGAAGCCACGGCACTAAAAGATGCCCAGGAAGCCGAAGCCAACGCCAAGGAACAGGAATGGCTGAAAGACAAATATGTACTGATCACTACCGATAAAACCAATCTCCGGCAAGCGGCCAGAATGAGCGCCGCCGTAGTCAGCAAGGCAAAACTAGATGATGATTATAAATTACTTGCCCGTACCGGCCAATGGTATGAAGTCTCCTTATCCAGCGGTACGGCTTTTGTCTCGGTTCCTTTAGTGAAAGTAGTGACGGAACTGGAATTGAATGACCGTCGGTTGACCCGGAGCAAAGAACAAGAAGCCAAAGCCCAGCAGGAGGCAAAGAAAGCCGAAGCCAAGGCTAAGATGGAAAGCTACCTGGCGGACAAATACGTCCTAATCGTAAATGCCGACACTAGTGTCAGGCATAAACCGGAGCGTAAAGCCAAAGAGCTGTTTATAGCCAAAAAGGATAAATACTATAAAATTAAATGGATCACCAACGACTGGTACGAAATTAAAGTCTCCACCGGAACTGGGTTCGTAGCCATCCCCGCGGTTAAATTAATAACGGAGCAGGAACTGGCTGTTTACCGCCAGCAACAGGATCAGGCACGACAAATAGCGGAACAAAAAGCTAAGGAAGCCGCTGACCTCAAGGCCCAGCAGGAAGCTGACGCCAAGGCCGCTGCGACCCGCCAGGAAGCTCTGGCCAAGTCCCAGAAAGAAGCTGAACTCCAAGCCAAACAAGACGCAGAACAAAAAGCTAAAGCCGAAGCTTTAGCCCAGGAAACCGACTGGCTTAAAGATAAATATGTACTGATTACCATAGATAATAGTAATTTAAGGAAATCGGCGGGTAAAAACGCGCAGATAATTGGTAAAACAAAAATAGATCAGTCTTTTAAAATGTTGTCACGCGCTAAAGAATGGTACCAGGTTGAGCTCTCTTCAGGGACAGCATATATCTCTGCTACTGTTACGAAAGTCATTACCGAACAGGATCTAACCGCTTACCGTCAGCAACAGGAACAGGCCCGGTTGCAGGCTGAACAGAAAGCCAAGGAAGAGGCTGATCTCAAAGCTAAACAGGAAGCCGAAGCGAAAGCCGCTCGCGAAGCTGAACTGAAGGCAAAACTCGAGGCGGAGCAGAAAGCTAAAGAAGAAGCGGCAGCCAAAGCTAAAGCGGCGGCTGACCTGAAAGCGCAACAGGAAGCCGAGGCTAAGGCGCAAAATGAAGCAGAATTGAAAGCCAGGCAGGAAGCTGCACAAAAAGCTGCTGAAGAAAAAGCCAGACTCGAAGCAGAAGCCAAAGCCCAGGAAGCCGACTGGCTTAAAGATAAATATGTACTAACTACTATAAATAATACCAATCTCAGAAAAGCCGCCAGTAAGAATGCCTCTATAATATCCAAGGCAAAAGTAGATGAAAGTTTTAAATTGGTATCACGCGTTAAAGACTGGTACGAGGTCGGAATTTCTTCCGGTACCGCTTTTGTCTCCGCGCCGGTGGTTAAATTGATTACCGAGCAGGCCTTGAATGACTACCGGCAGGCGCAGGCAGCCTCTCGTCAGCAACAGGAACAGGCCCGGTTGCAGGCTGAACAGAAAGCTAAGGAAGAGGCTGATCTCAAAGCTAAACAGGAAGCTGAAGCAAAAGCCGCGCGCGAAGCGGAACTGAAGGCAAAACTCGAAGCGGAGCAGAAAGCCAAAGAAGAAGCAGCAGCTAAGGCTAAAGCGGCGGCTGAACTGAAAGCGCAACAGGAAGCCGAGGCTAAGGCGCAAAAAGAAGCAGAATTGAAAGCCAGGCAGGAAGCTGCACAAAAAGCTGCTGAAGAAAAAGCCAGACTCGAAGCAGAAGCCAAAGCCCAGGAAACCGACTGGCTTAAAGATAAATATGTACTGATTACCATAGATAATAGTAATTTAAGGAAATCGGCGGGTAAAAACGCGCAGATAATTGGTAAAACAAAAATAGATCAGTCTTTTAAAATGTTGTCACGCGCTAAAGAATGGTACCAGGTTGAGCTCTCTTCAGGGACAGCATATATCTCTGCTACTGTTACGAAAGTCATTACCGAACAGGATCTAACCGCTTACCGTCAGCAACAGGAACAGGCCCGGTTGCAGGCTGAACAGAAAGCCAAGGAAGAGGCTGATCTCAAAGCTAAACTTGCAGCCGAAACCAAAGCCCGCCGTGAAGCGGAACTTAAAGCCAGGCAAGAGGCCAAACAAAAGGAGCTTGAAGAGAAAGCACGCTTGGAAGCGGAAGCGAAAGCTAAACGTGAAGCGGAACTTAAAGCCAAACTTGAAGCTGAGCAACTGGCTAAAGCGGAAGCGGAACGTAAAGCGCAAGAAGCTGCCGAGCTTAAGGCAAAACAAGAAGCGGAAGCCAAAGCTATGGAGGAAGACTGGCTTAAGGACAAATACATTTATACTAACGCCAATAATATTAAGTTAAGAAAAACCGCCGGGAAAAACTCCGCCGTAATCTCCCAAACTGTGCCCGGCGAGAGTTTTAAGTTACTTTCCCGCGAAACCAAAGACTGGTATGAAATTGATACTTCATCAGGGCCGCTTTTCGTTTCTGCCGAATTAACAGTGGTCATGACCCGGCAAAAGTTGGATGAATTGCGGCAAGCTGAAGCCCAAGCGAAAGCGGAAGCGGAGAGCAAAGCCAAAGCGGCCGCCGAGCTGAGAGCCAAACAAGAAGCTGAACAAAAAGCCCAAGCCGAAGCCGAGCTGAAAGCCAAACAGGAAGCTGAACAAAAGGCCCGTGAAGAGAAAGCCAGGCTGGAAGAAGAAGCCAGGGCCAAGCGCGAAGCCGACCTGAAAGCCAAACTGGAAGCGGAACAAAAAGCCCGTGAGGAAGCCGAGCTGAAAGCCAGGCAGGCAGCGGAAGAGAGAGCCAGAAAAGAAGCCGAAGCCAAAGCCAGGGAACAGGAATGGCTGAAAGACAAGTACGCTCTTATAATAATAGATAAGACCAACATCAGGTCAGCGCCGGTAAAAGACGCTCCCATCCTGGAGAAAGCCGGGATCGATGAGAATTTCAAATTACATGCAATCGTCAGAGAATGGTACGAGATAGATTATTCCACCGGCACCGCTTTTGTCGCTTCCACGCTGGTAAAGGCCATATCGGAACCAGAGTTGACGGCGTACTTGCAAGCCAAGAAGGACGAAGCCGAACGTCAGGCCAGTTTAGCGGCGGCGGAACAGGCCAGGAAAGAAGCGGAGATAAAAGCCAAACTGGAAGCGGAACAAAAAGCCCAGGAAGAAGCCAGACTTAGGGAAGAGGAAGCCGCTCTCAACAAAGCCAAGTTGGAAGCCGAAGCTAAAGCTAAACGCGCCGCTGAACTGAAAGTCCAGGAAGAAGCAGCGGCGCAATTACAGGAGCAAAAGAAACGCAAAGAAGAAGAAGCCAAGGCCCGTGTGGAGGCTATGGTAAAAGATAAATTCGTCCTCATAACGAATGATTTCGCCAATTTAAGGCAAAAACCCAACAAGAAAGCCGCCATTGTCGCTAAAGTCAATAAAGACAAAGACCTTAAATTAACCTGGATAGAAACTGATGACCAGAATAACCAGTGGTACCAGGTAGAAGTTTCATCAGGAACGGAAGTAGTTTCAGCTTATGTAATGTCCAACTTAACCACTTTGATGAGCAGCCAGGAACTGGACGATCACCGGCTGGCCCAGCAAAAGGCCAAAGAGGAAGCCCAACTACAGGCTAAATTAGAGGTCGAGCAGAAAGCCCGGTTGCAGGCCGAAGAAAAAGCGCGCAGTGAAGTGGAACGCGTCGCCAAGATGCAGGAAGAGCTCAAAGCCCGCCAGGAAGCCGAACAGAAAGCCCAGGCCGAAGCTGAATTGAAAGCCAAGCAGGAAGAGGAGAAAAAGGCCCAAGCTGAAGCCGAGCTTAAAGCCAGGCAGGATGAGGAGCAAAAAGTCGCCGCGGCGGAAGCCAAGCGGCGCGGCGAAGAAAAGGCTATTGAGGATACATGGTTAAGCGATAAATATATACTTATAATGAATGACGGAACACATCTGCTATCAGCGCCTAAAGACGCCTCCAAGAGCCTGGCCACGGCTAAAGCTGACGACAGCTTCAAACTACTTTCCCGCGCCAACAAAAACTGGTATCAGATCGCCACGCCGGCAGGCACGGCGTATGTCTCAACCAACCTGGCCAGGATCTACTCGCAACAGGAACTGAATGATTACCTGGTCGCCCAGGCCAACGCCAGAGCGGAAGCGGAAACCAAGGCGCGGCTGGAAGCGGCGGAAAAAGCTAGGGTAGCAGCCGAGGAAAAAGCCCGCCAGGAAGCGGAACTGAAAGCGCTGATGGCGGCGGAGCAAAAAGCCAGGGAAGAAAAGGCGCGCCAGTTAGCAGACGCGCAGACTAAGAAGTCCGATGAATTAAAAGCTAAGCTGGCCGACGAACAGAAAGCACGGGAACAAGCGGAAGCCAAAGCTAAAGAAGCCTCTGAGCTAAGAGCGCAGATGGAAGCCACTGCCAACGCCAAAGCGGAAGCGGAGCAAAAAGCCAAACTGGCGGCGGAACAAAAAACCCGGGATGAAAAAGCCCGGCGTGAGGCCGAAGCCCGGGCGCAGATGGACGCCTTCGTTAAAGATAAATACGTCCTGATCACCACTGAAACCGCTCCCCTGAGAGCATCCGCCAGCGATAAATCACTGGTTCTTGCCAAGGCTGAATATGACGATTCCTTCAAACTTACCTGGGTGCAAACAGATCAGCAAAATATGCAATGGTACCGGGTAGCAGTAACTTCCGGAACCCAAACAGTGGACGGTTACATTGTTTCTACCCTGACCAAGCTGATAAATACGCAGGAACTGGCCGATTACCGGGCGGCACAGGAAAAGACCAAGGAAGAAGAAGAGTTAAAAGTTAAACTATTGGCGGAGGCCAAGGCCAAACGGGAAGCGGAAGAAAAAGCCCGCATCGATGCCGAACACATTGCTAAACTGCAAGCCGAATTGAAAGCTAAAGACGATGCGGAAAGAAAAGCCAAAGAAGAAGCTGATCTCAAAGCCAGGCAGGAAGCGGAAGAAAAAGCCCGCCGTGAAGCGGAACTGAAAGCCCAGGAAGAGGCCACGCGTAAGGTCAGGGAAGAGCAGTCCCGCAAGGATGCGGAAGAGAAAGCCAGAATGACCGCTTACGTTAAAGATAAGTATGTATTGATAACCGCCGCCATTACCGACGTTAAAGAAACACCGGGCATGAGCGCCAACACCATTGGCTCAGCTAAGATCGATGAATCATTCAAACTGAACTGGATCAACGGCAACTGGTATGAAATTAAGGTGCCCTCCGGCACGGCTACAGTGACGGCGTATGTACCGGCACCAGCCGGCAGGGTCTTGACCGATAAAGAACTTACTGCCAAGCGCGGTGCCGATGAAAAGGCCCGCTTGGAAAAGATCAGGCTGGAAGCGGAAAAAGCCAGATTGGAAGCCGAAGCCAAGGTTAAAAAAGAGGCGGAGGAAAAGGCGCGCATAGAAGCCGAGCGCAAGGCCCTGGAAGAAAAGGCGCGCCTTGAAGCTGAAGCCAAGTCTAAGCGCGAAGCCGAACTCAAAGCTAAACTGGAAGAAGGGCGCAAAGCCAGGGAAGAAGCGGAAGCTAAAGCCAAAGAAGCAAGCGAACTCAGGGCTAAGCTGGAAGCACAAGCTCAAGCCGCCAAGGACGCGGAATTAAAGGCCAAGGCGGAAGCAGAACAAACAGCTAAGGTGGAGAAGAACCTGCTGGCGGCAAACGCCCAGAACCAGGCGGAGAGCAAACCAACGCCAGAGGCCACCGCGGAAGCTTCTAAAGCCCAGGATGAAGCATTAGCCAAAGCTAAGCTGGAAGAAGCAACTGAAGACAAAACCGAATACGCCTATGTCATGGTCAAAGCTGCATACGCCGAGATCAGGACCGTTCCCGATATGACAGCTCCGGCATTATTTGTCGGTTTAAAGGGCGATGTTTTCAAATATAACGGTCAGGAGACCGGCTGGTACCACATACTGACATTCTCCGGAGAAACCCGTTATATACGCAAATCCGCCTGCCAGGGCACCAATACGCCGCCACAGCCGCCCAAGGGTGAGTCCACCCGCAAGGAAATATATGACAGCGTCGTCGACGCCAAGGACCGCGCCATGAGCGATGCCAACGCCAAATACCCGGCGGTCAGCACCCAGCAGGAGCTGCAGGAAAAAATATATTACCAGCAAACTATTGAAGAGAAATACCTGCTGGAAGTTTTCCACAAGTATAAGATATCACCCGCGAATTATCTCGCTATCCTGACCGAAGCCATCGACAAGAGCTGGTAGGCACAAATTTTAAGGAGGTTTCTTATGGAAGAAAAACGCAAATATGTCAGACTGGAAACATTAGTAAAAGTGAAATGCAATAGTTTGTCTGGGGGCAGCGCTGCTCCGGAAACCTATACCAAGGATTTAAGTATTGGCGGTGTCAGGATTGAACTCAATGAGTCGCTCCAGCCCAAAACCGTGATCGGTATCGAAATAATGCTGCCGGGCGAAGGAAGCTGGTTGAAGGCAAAGGGAGAAGTGGCCTGGCAAGAGCAGGTAATCAAGAAAGGGAAGGTCCTGCACGAAACTGGCATTAACTTCTGCGATTTGGACATAGAAAGCAAGATTAAGTTAAAACAATACTTATCTAACCTAGTCCGCACCATGATCGACCAGGAATAAATCCCCTGATTTCTTCAGGTAAGGTAATGACCTCAATAACAGGTAAATATTGCGTTTATATTGTTCTGTGCCAAGACGGCACATACTATACCGGCTATACCAATGACCTGGAGCGGCGTTTAAAGCTGCATAATAGCGGTAAAGGCGCGAAATATACCCGTGGCAGGGGACCGGTCAGGTTGGTCTATAAGAGAGGCTGTAATAGCTTAAGTAAGGCCCTAAAGACAGAAATAGAAATAAAGAGCCTAACTCGGGAAGAAAAAGAAAAACTGGTCAACACCAAAAAACGTTCCGTTTAAATCAGCGACACGCCACACCCTAAGAAACCTGCAAACTAAAAATGCAGGTTTTTTTCTTGACAAAATTACCTGCCTATTGTATTATATCGCTATATAGCAATATGGCTATACGGAGGCAATATGCTTGACCAACTGGAAAAAGTAATGAAAGCGCTGGCGGATAAGAACCGCCTGCGGATCGTAAAGATGCTGCAGAAAGAGTCTATGTGCGTATGCGAGATCAGGGAAGTACTCGGCCTAGCCCAGCCTACGGTCTCCAAGCATCTTAAGATCTTAAAGGACGCGGGGCTAGTGGAGGATATCCAGCAGGAGCTGTGGACCGATTACAAATTGACCGGGAATGAACAATTTGCCAGGTCCTTACTTAAGCTTATCCACGGCCGGGCAAATGCAGATCCCATCATTATAAAGGACAGATCGGTCGCAGAGAAAGCTGATCGCAGGAGTATGTGCGCCTCCCAAACCCGGGGAAGGAATAAATGTTAAAATTCTTTGCTGACTGATTCTCCTACTAAGTTTTGGCTCTTATACCCGGATCGCTTTTGGCCAGCTATCATTCAAGGAACATAAATTATATTTATAGGAGTGAATTTATGAAAAAAATAGTTATTATCGGTGGCAGTGATGTCGGTATCAGTGCGGCGTTAAGAATACGGGAGCTCGATAAAGATACTGAAGTTACCATAATTTCAAATAATAGATTCCCGAACTACAGTATCTGCGGGATACCCTTTTATCTTGGCGGCGAAGTAAAACACTATAAAGATCTTGCGCACCGTACCGCTGACGACATAATAGCAAGGGGAATTGAGCTTATATTGGAAACAACAGCTGCGGAAATTGATGTAATAGGTAAAAAAGTAACTGCCTTAAGTAAAAATGGGACAAAAAAAGTAATGGGATATGACAAGTTGATCATAGGTACAGGTGGTAAATCAATAAAACCAGGTATTAAGGGTATTGATCTGCCCGGCGTATATTTCATGCGTTGGATTGATGACTGCTTGAACTTTGAGGCGTATTTGAAAGAACAAACACCGCAAAGTGCCGTTGTTGTTGGCGGCGGGTATATCGGTCTGGAAATGGCCGAGGCACTTACAAGACGCGGAATCTCCGTGACATTAATTGAATTTGCCGGTAGAATTCTGACTACGGTTGATAAAGAATTCAGCGAAATTGTTAAAGGCAAACTTGAAGAAAAAGGAATAAGGATCATCACAGGTAAAACAGTGCAGTCGATAGAACAAAAAACTGAGATATTAAGCGTTTCAGCGACGCCAAATTTCAATATTGAAACAGACTTTGTTCTAGTCGCTGTCGGTGCTATACCCGAAACTGAATTGGCCCGTAAAGCAGGGGTACTTACCGGGATTAAAAACGCCATAAAAGTAAATACTAGAATGGAAACGAACATTCAGCACATATACGCCGGAGGCGATTGCGCCGAATCGCTGCACAATATTACGAAGCTGCCCACCTACATCGCCCTTGGCACAACCGCTCACAAACATGGCAGAATTATCGGTGAAAATATCTGCGGATTGAATTCTGAATATCCGGGAACGCTTGGTACCCAGTCTATAAAGCTATTTGACCTGGTTATCGCTCGTACCGGCATGAATGACACGGAAGCAGCGGCGGCAGGGTTTGACGCGCGGACAAATGATTTTGAAGCATGGGATCACAAAGTTTATTATTCGCCGGCATACAAAACAAGAATACGCTTCACTGCCGACAAAAGAACAAAACGCATACTCGGCTGCCAGATATTGGGGCATATTGACGCGGAGATTTCCAAGCGCATTGATATTATTGCCATGGCAATTCACAAAAACGTTACCATACCTGAGTTTATTCAGATGGATTTGAGTTATACGCCGCCATTGAGCAGCCCCTGGGATCCGACACAAATGGCGGCACAAGCCTGGGAATAGGGGAAGACAAAATACAATAACGCAACCAGATGAAAGCGAAGGTGAAAATATTTATCAAGGAGATAAGCGATCATGAATGAAACAGTGACAAAAAAATTATCATTTCTCGACAGATATCTGACTCTCTGGATATTTCTGGCCATGGCTATCGGGGTTTTATCCGGATATTTGTATCCGGCAGTAGCCGGTTTCTGGAACCAATTCCAGGTTGGCACTACTAATATTCCCATCGCCATCGGCCTGATACTGATGATGTACCCGCCCCTGGCCAAAGTAAAATACGAAGAGCTGGGTGACGTATTTAGGGATAAAAAAGTGCTGGCGCTATCGCTCATCCAGAACTGGGTCATCGGCCCCGTTTTGATGTTCTTCCTGGCCATCATATTCCTGCACAACTATCCGGAATATATGATTGGCCTTATCATGATCGGGATCGCACGCTGCATCGCTATGGTTATCGTCTGGAACGAACTGGCCCTTGGCTGTACTGAATACTGCGCCGGCCTGGTGGCCTTGAATTCCATATTCCAGGTACTGTTCTATTCTGTCTATGCCTGGGTCTTTATAACCGTGTTGCCAAGCTGGTTTGGATTGCACGGGACGGTAGTGAATGTTACTATCAGCCAGATAGCTAAAAGCGTGTTCATCTATCTGGGAATCCCGTTTCTGGCCGGCATGATAACCAGATTTACCCTGATCAAGCTTAAGGGCAAAGAATGGTATGAGACCAAATTCATACCGAAGATAAGCCCCCTAACGCTGATAGCGCTTCTGTTCACTATAGTGGTAATGTTCTCCTTGAAAGGGGAATATATAGTTAAAATACCGTTCGATGTGATACGGATAGCTATACCATTGTTGATCTATTTTGTCGTAATGTTCCTGGTGTCGTTTTACATGGGCAAAAAAGCCGGTGCCAGCTATGAAAGGACGGTTACCTTGTCTTTCACGGCTGCCAGCAACAATTTCGAGCTGGCTATAGCCGTGGCTGTCGCTGTTTTCGGCATCAATTCCGGCGCGGCTTTTGCGGCGGTAATAGGGCCCCTGGTGGAGGTTCCTGTCCTGATCCTGCTGGTAAATGTCGCCTTAAAATTTAAAAAGAAGTATTTCTCTCCGGTAACGTAACTATTATCCAGGTTTTTTATCTATAAGTAGAGAAACGTCAAAAAAAAGGAGAATTAGACCCTTTACACATGACCCCTTTTATACTAAAATAGAAAAATATAAACCGCTTGACAAGATCCGATTCTCGTGCTACTTTTATGCCACACACAAATAGAAATGGATTTACCAGATTTGGCCCGGGTTTATAGCTTTTTTGGGCAGGGTAGTCAAAAATACATAAAACAGGAGGTGATGCCGCTTAGCATCAGATGGTTTTTAACAAGTTTTTGCAAGCTTTTAGCACTTAAAGCCAAAAAAAAGGAGAGATAATATGAAAAAGATGTTAACCTTAGTAACAACCATCGTAATAGCCATACTGATCGCCTCCGTATCCTTCGCGGGAGACGTCAAAACTGTCAACGTAAGCGCTACGATTCCCACACAGAACACTTTAAGCGTAGCCATCAGCAAGGTCATCGGCACGACCTTTACTACGGCCTCAGCCGTCAATTTTGGCAACCTGGTTCTGGATACGACCAACAATCTGTTTAAAACCTCTGATAACAGCTACTACGTAGTCGATGTGGGCATTAACTCCAACGCTTCTTCCTGGACCGTGACCCATACGATCAGCGCCATCGCCAATGGAGCTGTAAATCTGAATAACAATGTAAACGTAGTTTTCACGAATCAACAGAATTCCACCACTGGTGTACAACTTGCTAAATTGTCTTATGCCTCCAGTGCAGGCAAAGTGATCAACAAGACTGATATTACCACCGGCGGCTGGTTAAGACTGACTTACGGTTTAGCTACTGGTTCCGGAGATGCGACTGGTGTTGTGATAATTCCAGCCACGCAGGCTGCCGGCACATACGCAGGCGTAGTAACTCTGACGCTCGCTCCGTAAGAAGCATAAAAATAAAAAAAGGAGAGATAATATGAAAAANNCTCTGACGCTCGCTCCGTAAGAAGCACAGTAAGCAATTTTTATTGAAGTGGATGAGAAGGGATTTAAAAGGGCAGCCTATAAATAATATAGGTTGCCCTTATTTTTATTGACAATGAGGCGGGAAATAGATACTATTAGAGAAGAACCCAAAGGAAGTTCCCAATATGAATAAAAAAATTATTAAGTTAGTATTTGCTCCCTTATTTATCTCCCTGCTGATCATAGCCAGATCAGCAGTGGCCGGCATTAGCGTGAATATCCAACCGGCGGAGGGAGGGAATGAAGTTCGGTTTGGTAAAGTGGATGCGCATTCNNCCATTACCTCGGACGTAAGCCAACCCTACCAGCTCGTACAAACACTCGTTGAACCCTTAACCAGCAACCAGGGATCTATATTGCCTGCCGGCAGCTTAACTGTCTATGCTATCAGGGCCGGAAATATCGCCGGAACCCTGAACGCCGAGCATGAATCCCCGGTTTCTATGGATAGAACAGTTATCTACACATCAGAGAACCGCGGGACAGCCGCGGCCTTCACCTTGGTATATGTACTAAAAAATTCGGATACCGTCGTTCCCGGTTACTATCAGGGCAAGCTGGTATTTACGTTAGAATCTTCGGGCGCGTCCCAGTCGGGTCAACAGTTCATCCTCAATATTACCGCTGACATTGAATCTCCCGGTACAGCCATCGACATAACCACACCTTCAAGGACCAAAACCATTGTGTTAAACTCCGGTAAGGCGGAAGCGCCTGCTTTTGATCTTTCCGTAGACATAAGAACACCTTTAAAGGAACAGTTTGAAATTTCCCAAGTCCTGCCCAATCTGCCGGAATCAACGGAGGGGAAGCAACTCACCCCAGGAGCTCTCACAGTAAGAGCCCGCGGTTATAAAACCGGCAGCGGGACGTCAGGCAGCATACCTCTGGCTAAAGGCGAGCAATCATTATATATTTCCAGCCCGGGAGGGGAGGCCGATCATTTCCTCATTACCTACACCCTGGTTGACCCGGAAAAACAAAATGCCGGCACCTACCGGACCGAGGTCCAGTATTTCCTCAGCACCCAGGGCGGCCAAAAATTACTGGTCACCTTCCCCATGGAGATAACCATCGGGCGCATATTCGATCTCATCGTGACCCCCCAGCAACCCAGCGGGATACAGTTCCAGGACGTGCAATTGGGCCAAAGACCGCGCAGTTCCGAGATACTCGTAGAAATAAAGAGTAACGTGGGGCGGCAATACCAGGTAAGCCAGCAGTTACCGGTGCAGCTGTCCAGCAATGGCGGCGCCAGTGTTCCGCCGCGCTATTTTACCCTGCGCCTGGAAGATACCGGCACCAAAGGGTTACTGAAGTTTCCAAAGCCGACCGAAGTAAAAACCGGCGATATGGTTTTATTCATTTCCGACAAGGACGGTTCACCGGACAAATTTAAGGTCATCTATGAGTTTTCCGCCGATGCCAGCGTCCCGGCCGGCAATTACGTGGGACAAATAGTGTATACGATCTCCGAGCTCTAAGCGCTAAGATAAAAATAATATATGGGGTGATATGGTGCATAAAACAAAGTGGATACTGAGCTGTCTGGTCGTCTTCCTGGTCGCGGCAACGCAATTTACCCAAGCGGCAATTTTACAGATCGATCCACCCAAAATATTCCAAACCATCCAGCCCGGGCAGGCCGGCAGCGGTAAAATTACGGTCAGGAACCCGGACGCGACCGCTGTGAAGGTGAAGATATACGTCCAGGATTGGAAATACAGTGACGCCCATGACGGCACCAAGGTATTTTTCGCGATGGGGACGCAACCGCTGTCTTGCGCCAGCTGGATCAGTTTCTCACAGTCAGAGGTGGATATTCCCGCTGAGGGAACGCAGGAAATATATTATACGGTAAAGATGCCTCAGGATTCTACCGGCGGTCATTTTGCCGTAATGTTTTTTGAAAGTAAGATGGCCAGCCCCATGCAGCAGGGAAACGTGGCCTTAGGACTGGTGGTACGGATCGGGACCATTTTCTACGTTGATACTGAAGATAAGACGGCCCGGACAGCTGAGATAAGTAATTTTTCGCTGGTGAAACCGGAGAAAGGCAAAGGCCTGCAAGTTGCCTTAGACATCAAAAATACGGGCAATTCGGATATTATAACCAAGGGAACTTTTCACTTGATGGATAACAAGGGAGTAATTTTCGTTCGCGCGACGTTAGACAAGGTTTATACTTTCCCCAAGGAAACTGCCAGGATGAGCGGGACCTGGAAAGAACCTCTGCCTAAAGGAACCTATAACGCTATTCTTACCATGGACATAGGGGAATCTATGCATGAGCAAGAATGGGCTGCTGATTCCGTTATTACCAAGGAGACAGAAGTGGAAATAGGCTCCTCCGGTGAAGTACTCAGTGTAGGCGAATTGAGGTAAAAACCTGAGGATGCGTTTTGCCCGGTATTTATTATGCGCTGCTTTGATCTGCACGACCTTATCGTCCTATGCCGCTGACGAAGATTCCGGCTATCTTCGTTCCGATACCGCTTTTTCCTCCGACCAATCTTCCTCCGACGAAATAAATCAAATAATTCTGGATCTAGGGATATCGTTATACAAAAAAGGCCTCCTGGATGAGGCCCAGGAGCAATTTAACAAGGTATTAATACTTAATCCTAATGACAAAACTGCCTTAAAATATTCCAAATTAATTAATAAACGATTAGGCACGACGAAAGAAAGCACCACCGCCAACGGATTGCCTCCCAGCTCCACCAAAGCCGGTCTATCCCGAGACGCCTTTATTAAGCAACAGCTGGAGTCTATGGGGCTCAACGATAAAGAAGCCATCACCCCGCCGGAAAAAACCACTGCAGCCAAACCGGTCATTCCTGCACCAAAAACTGCCAAGATCCCTAAAATACTGATGCTGGATAAAATTACGCAGAAACCGGCCATTAACCTGGAGATCGAGAAAAATGAGATCCTCGTGGTCAAAGATACAACCATAAGAAGGTTCCTGAATACCCAGCCGGGGATCATAAATGTCGAGCAACACGGAGACGTGCTTTACGTTACCGGCAAGAATATCGGCCCAACGTACTTATATGTGTGGGATGCCCAGCAGCGCTGGACGCTGGAATTCAGGGTTATTTTGGCCAAGCAGGCCGGCCTCAATGCAGAAGCAAATTCCAGGTTCATTGAAGAGAAAGCCAAGGATCTGCAGGTCCGTTACTCCATTATCGCTAATTATGATGAGACCAGGTATCCCTTGCCTCATCTCACGCCTAATTCCAGATTTCATGCTTTTCAGCATATCCTGGAGTCGGCCAATCCACTGTCCACGCCTTACGGGGACTTTGGTTTTTCTTTTTCCCTGAATTCCGTACCGGGCAAGACGGAAGTAGATTATGCTTCCCTGAGTTTGCTGGACGGCAGGATCGGGTCATTGAAGCATGTGAACGTGCAGGCCATTGATTTCCAGCCGGCGGGTACGGATCTCGCTTTCAGTAAGGGGGATCTGCGCGGGGTGCAAATATCTTCCCCGGTAATAGAAAATAAGCTGGCCGTGCGCGCCTTCTGGGGAGAAGAACTGGGTCTCAGGTTTGGCGGCTTTGTGCCGCCGGACATCGCCAATGAAAAACCGCAAATATATTATAGCGGACTCAGCTTAGGATACCGGCCTTATCAAAACCAGAATTACACCCTGTCCGCTTACAAGGGAGGGGGCCGCGACCGGACTCCTGACCAAAACAAATATTCTTATGACGCCAGCGCGCTGTACATATTCAATAAATTGAAACTGCTGCCGGAAATAGCTTATGACACCGAGAACTACGCCTCCACCCTGAGGGTAGATTATACCCAGACGTACTTGCAGGTCCTGACCGAATTAAGGGATATATCCAGGAATTTCCAGGCGATCAGCGGCAAGGACTGGCGTGCCGGACAAAGAGGAGCCTTGGTTAACATCCATTACCGGCCCTGCGAAAATTTAAGTTTTTCCAGCCAGTCTGACGTCTATACCGACACTCTTTTCCCTAATCCCGCTTTGCCGGGCCGTTGGAACAAGGAAGTGGATCTGGGAGCTTTATGGAGACCGTTTTCCCTTCTGGAGGCACAGGGGGACTATAATTACCGGAATGACCTGGGCAAGAATTTCCCCACCATAACCCAGGACGCGGGATTTGGCTTGCACTTTAATTTCCCCACGGCTCGCCGGATCAATGTCTACCTGAATTATAATCTCGTGCGGGACCGGTATATCAACACTCCGTCCTTAGACTACAATAGTCATAAGATCAAGGGGGGCACGCGCATCAGCCTGTTCCCGACCGTTTATTGTTTCGTCGAAAAAGAGATCAATAACGTAACCCCGTTAGCCAATCCCGAAAAACCGGCCAAGCCGGAAGTTCTGCAAACCGGCATAGAGTGGAGCAGCCAGATCTATGGAACTTCCCTGCATCAGACCCTACGCTTTACCTACCGCGATGAAAATAATACGGACTCCCCGTTCAGTTTCCTGGTCGGCGAAGACTATCTGGAAGGTTACGGCGAAATTGCCTACGCCCCGGCGTCTTTCTTTAATATCGGCCTCAATGCCAGGGTCAGGGATATTCGCACCGAAACGTCTCCCTCCATCAGGAGAGTGGAGACGGAAGCCGCCGTCACCGTAAATTACCTGTTTGACACTTATATGCATGTTGACCCGGTAGGAACTATTAAAGGCTATGTCTTTAAGGACCTGAATATGGACGGTATAAAACAGCCGGAGGAGCCGGGCATAGCGAATGTCGAAGTGCGGGTGGGCAGGAACCGGGTCCAACGCACCAATGAATACGGTTCTTATCGGTTCTTTAATGTAAAAGCCAAGAAAGTTTCAGTCAGGGTAAATACCGCGAATATTCCCGAAGGCTATATTGTAACCGGCCCGGCGATGCAGGAAGCGGCCATAGTTCACAATGGTAAAACGGAAGTGGATTTCGCGGTGTCAACCCGTACTGAGATCCATGGCGCGGTATTCGTGGATATCGACGGGGATAAAAAGTTTGGCCTTAATGATAAGGGAGTGCCGGGAGTAACTTTAGTCCTGGAGAACGGCATCAAGGTCTTTACTGATTCTTCCGGAGTATTCAGCCGCAGGCTGCCGGCAGGCGATCACAAAATTACCCTGGACCTGGCAACCCTGCCTGAAAAATACATGCCCCTGGTACCGATCTTTTACAATTTCAGCCTGGAAGAAGGACAAAGCATCAACTATTCCATACCGGTGAATGAGATCCAGTAACCGGTCGCAAAATGACAATATAGGTTGACAAAGCGCTGAAATTCAGGTACTATTAAGTTACTGGTTGGGGAAACCCAGCCATTTTTTTTATGCCAAGGAGCTTTAATGACTAACCAGAAACGCCGCAAAGACGTCAGGAACGTCGCCATCATCGCCCACGTGGACCATGGCAAAACCACTCTCGTGGACGCCCTGTTAAAACAAACCGGGGCCTATGATTTTAAAGAAGGAGAGTCCACGATCATGGATTCCAACCCGCTCGAAAAAGAGCGCGGTATAACCATATTTTCCAAGAACGCTTCCTTTATTTATAAAGGGGTCCAGTTCAATATCGTGGACACTCCCGGCCACGCGGATTTCGGCAGTGAAGTAGAGCGCATCCTGAAAATGGTAGATGGCGTTCTTCTGCTGGTCGATGCGCAGGAAGGGCCCATGCCGCAGACCAAGTTCGTCTCCAAGAAGGCCCTGGAACTGCATCTCAAGCCCATACTGGTCGTCAACAAGATCGACCGGCCCAACGCCCGTCCCCATGAAGTCTCCGATATGACCTTTGACCTGTTCGACGAATTGAACGCCACGGATGAGCAGATGGACTTCCCGATAGTGTTCGCTTCCGGCAAAGACGGCATAGCCAAGCTGGACATGGAAGACGAAGGTAAGGATATGAAACCCCTGCTCGATACAATTTTACACCGCGTCCTGCCGCCGGTAGCTGACCCGGATAAACCGTTCCAGATGCTCATCACCATGCTGGATTATGACCCGTATATCGGCCAGATTTCCATCGGCCGCATCGTCCACGGCAAGATCAAAACCGGTGAGCAGATGGCACTGGTAAAAATAGACGGCTCTGTCAGGCAGGCCAAAGTGACCAGGATACTAAAATATAAAGGTTTAAAAAAGGTGGAAGTGGATAACGCTGAAGCCGGTGACATTATCATGATCGCCGGTATGGAGGATGTAAACGTCGGCGAGACGCTGGCGAGCATCGACAATCCGGAGGCACTGCCGACCATCAAGATAGACGAGCCGACCATATCCATGGTCTTCTCGCATAATACCAGCCCGCTGGCAGGCAAAGACGGCGGACGTTTCCTTACCTCAAGACATATCAAGGAGAGACTCGAGCATGAGGTCCTGACCAATGTCGGCATTAAGATCAAGCCCGTGCCGGGCAGCGAGAAATATGAGGTCGCCGGACGGGGCGAACTGCACCTGTCCATCCTGATAGAAACCATGCGTCGCGAAGGCTATGAAATGGAAGTTTCCTCTCCCAAGGTCATCATGCGGGAGATTGATGGCGAGGTTCTCGAGCCAGTAGAAGAAGTGATGATAGAGGTTGACGAGGGATACCAGGGCTCAGTTATACAGGCGCTGGGCAGCCGGAAAGCCCTGATGAAAAATATGGGGATCACGACAATAGGCACGGTGCGCATGAACTTCCTTATCCCGACCAGGGGTCTGCTCGGGTTCAGGAGCGACCTGATGATGATGACCCGCGGCACCGGCATCATGTACCAGAACTTTTACCAGTACCAGAAATATAAAGGTGATATCGTCCACCGCCAGGCCGGAGTACTGGTATCCATGAGCGGCGGCCGGGCCATTGCTTACGCCTTATGGTACCTGCAGGAAAGAGGCGAGATCTTCATCAAACCGGGAGACGACCTCTACGAAGGCATGATCATAGGAGTGAATAATAAAGGCGATGACCTCATTGTAAACGTTATCCGGGAGAAAAAGCTGACTAATATGCGCTCCTCCAACGCGGATGAAGCTATCCGGCTCATCCCGCCCCGGGAAATGACCCTGGAATTTGCCCTGGAGTTCGTGGAAGACAACGAACTAGTGGAGATCACCCCTAAAAGTATCCGCCTACGCAAGCAGTATCTCGACGAGAATGAACGCAAATCAAAAGAACGCGCCGCCAGGCAAGCAGCATAATTATTAGTTCGCAACTGAATATTCCCATGAAAACCACCAAAATACGGTGGTTTTCATTGTTTATGAGGGCTAATTATGATAAAATATAACCAGATTATTAAATCCAGGGATCGGTTATGAAATATAAAATAGTTATCGGTATCTTTGTCCTGCTCGTATTAGTTAATACAATTTATTTAATATATAATCTTCAGAAAAAGCCGGCTAATATCAAAGAAGTTCCGGCAATTATAAGCCCTATTGTTAATATACCTACGGTCCCAATTACCAAGCCGGTAAAACCTCCAGAAGTTGCTCCCAGGATAGAGACCAGCCAAAAAGCTGCGGCCCTAAAAAAGATCATTAATGATAAGATCGTAAACGTTGACGCTTATTTCAATTTGGGAAATACTTATTATTCCCTCGGACGGTATGCGGAAGCTGAGGAGGCCTACAAAAAGGTCCTGGCAGTAAAGCCAAAAGATTACCAGGCCTATAACAGCATCGGTAATTGCCATAACGCCATGGGTAGTTATGCCAAAGCTATAGAAGCTTATAAAACCTCAATTGACCTCAAATCGGATAATTTTAAGGCCTACAATAATATGGGGAATACTTATCGTAACATGAATGATAACGAGCAGGCTCTTACTGCCTATAAAAAAGCCCTGGAGTTAAAGCCCAATAGCCCGGATGTTTATTATAATATCGGGGTCACGTATGGTCTTTTAGGTCAAAAGGAGCAGGCCAATAAAATGCTGGCAACAGCCAAGGAAAAGTATAAAAGCAGTAATAATGACGCCGGAGCGGATCGAGCGGAAAAAGCACTGAAAAATCCATAATATATACTGCCAAGAATAAGAAACTCTGGCTAAAAGATTCGGAGGATGGTCCTGAATAAACACTTTATTAGATCAACAGCCATCCTATTCTTGCTGGTATTTGCTGTTTATAGCCGACCGGTTTGCGCTGACCCGCAACCAGACGAATATACCTATGCCACGCCGGTAAACAATATACCCGGGTTGGGTAATTTTGCCCAAGTCTCTGATGAGCTTTACCGGGGAGAACAGCCGACCGCGGAAGGTTTCGCGCAGTTGAAGAAGATGGGCATCAAGACCATAATAAACCTCCGGGCTTCCTATCCCGACGCTAAATTCATTAAAGGCCTGGGATTCTATTATTTATATATACCCATGGAAGCCAACAACGTCGGAGATAATGAAGCGATCGCCTTTCTGAAAGCTGTTTCTGATAAGGATTTTGCCCCTTTCTTCGTTCACTGCCAGCACGGCGCCGACCGCACCGGGACGATGGTCGGCGTTTACCGGATGACCGTGCAGGGCTGGCCGAAAGAAAAAGTGCAGGGGGAACTTTCCCGCTTCGGGTTCCATGAGATCTTCTTTAATCTCCGGAGATATCTCAGAAAAGTGGACCCAAAAGCACTCCAAAATAAAGTCGATTTAGCGCCCGAACCAGAATTCGAATATATTCCATAGCAGGGGAGATAATGCTCAAAACAGAGGTTGTGCATAATTTTGATGAAAGTATCGTAGATGGTATAAGCGCGATCAATAGCGGCGCTTTTCCGACGGCCTGGAATTATGGTAACGAAAAAGAGTATTATCGCGGGATGCTTAAGAATAGGAATAATGTCTGTATTTTGTTAAAGGATAACGCTAAAACCGTTGGCTTTATTCTGGCTATTCCTCATATTAACGCGGTCATAGAATTGAAGGATGATGACCCGTTAATGCATGGGGATGCTTCAAGATATTATATTGAGACCATAGCCATTCTGCCCGAATACAGGGGACAGAACGGATTCTCCTCAATAATGGAGGCTCTGCAGCTGGAATTAGACAAGAGGGGCTTCCACAATATTTCCCTGCACGCCAGGGTCATAAACAACTTCAGCCAGATCATCCAGAAGAAAATGAAGATAACTGATATCAGAAAAGTCGATAAATGGAAATATACTAACAGCGAAGAACCAGTAGATTACATCGAGGCGACATTTATATGAAAAGACAATTTAGAGATCATAATAGAGATCATTTAAGGAAACGCTCTGATAAAAGCAAGGAAACTATCGTCAAGGGCGTGATCCAGCATCACGGGCGTTTCGCGTTCCTGCTGGCGGAGACCAAAGACGGCGCCGACGTTTTCCTTCATGGGCGGGGGCTGGCCCTGGCCATGGACGGCGACCGGGTATCCGCCAAGGTCCACCGTGAAGCGGACGGACGTTTCGCCGGCGAGATAATTGAGGTGCTTGAACACGCGCACAAAAATATTATCGGCATCCTGAAAAAACTTCCGCATGGCTGGATAGTGTCTTCCGAAAAAGGAGATACGCCAGCCACTGAAGTGACCGGTTTCCTGCATAAGATAGCTCCCGTAGCCGGAGCGGTAACGGTATTGGAAATTAAGCGTTGGCCCACAGAGAGGATCGGCGCTGCCGGGGTGGTAACCGAGATCCTGGGCCAGGCTGATAACGTTAAAACTCGCATTACCATGCTGCTGCGGTCGCGTGGCATCAGTGAAACCTTTCCCAAAGATGTACTTACCCAAAGCAACTCATTGCCTGATAAACTCGCACCGGCGGACTGGCACGGACGGGAAGAATTATTCCATCTGCCGATAGTGACTATCGACGGCGCAGACGCTAAAGATTTTGACGACGCGGTCTCACTGGAACGGCTGGATATGAATATGGTCCGGTTAGGGGTGCACATTGCCGATGTGGGTCATTATGTGAAAGTAGGTTCCCCCCTGGATAAAGAAGCTTACCAGCGCGGGACCAGCGTTTACCTGCCCGACCGGGTGGTACCGATGCTGCCGCCTTCATTATCAAACAATTTATGCAGTCTGGTGCCTTTCCAGGAACGGCTGACAGTATCGGTCTTTATGGATATTAATGCCGAAGGGAATGTTGTCAGGCGCCGCATGGCTAATACGGTTATTCGTTCCTGCCGGAGATTCACTTATGAAGAAGTCCAGGTTCTGCTGGACGGAGGTCAAGTAGCTGATGTACCTGGTGCAGCGGCCGTAGCCATAGCGCGCATGGGCCAGCTGGCGGAGACATTGTATCAGCGCCGGGTGGAGAGAGGCGCACTGGATTTCAACCTCCCGGAATATAAAGTTGAAGTTGACGCTAACGGCAAACCTTTAAGTGTGGTTCTCCGCCCGAGACTGGCGAGCCATCGGCTTATTGAGGAGTTCATGCTGTTAGCCAACGAAGCCATAGCCACCGAACTGATAGCCGCACATGCTCCGTTCCTGCACCGGCGGCATGACGTGCCGGACCCTGATAAGATAAAAGACCTAGCCAAAACGCTCGGTGAGCTGGGATTATCAGCCGGACATCTTACCGGCCGGAACACTCACAAAGCTTTGCAGGATATCCTGCGCCAGGCGCAGGGGCATCCACTCGAGGATATCATCAATTCAATGATGGTGCGCAGTATGCAGCAAGCGATTTACTCGCCTGTGTCAGAAGGGCATTTCGGCATTGCTGCTCTGGCTTACGCTCATTTTACCTCGCCCATCAGGAGATACCCGGATCTCACAGCCCACCGGGCCATTAAAGCTCTCCTGCTGCATAAAAAAGAGGATCATGGCGCGCTGCCGCTGGAAGAAGTCGGGGTGCATTGCTCGGAGCGTGAACGCGCCGCGGCGGAGTGTGAGAATAAGTCGGTGGACCTGATGCGCGCGGAATTGCTTAAGACGAAGATAGGGGAAGTTATGGACGGCATCGTGGTTTCAGTGATGGAGAGGGGTTCCTTCGTCCGTGTCGGTGATAGCGGCGCCGAAGGATTTGTGCGCGAAACCAATCTTAAACTTGGCGACAAACTGAAGGTTAAATTAGACAAAGTGGATCCGATAGAGGGGAAGATAGACTTTTCGCTCGGTAATAAAACCCAACTCCCTACCGAGTGGCGTATGACCAAACTCAAACATCCCCATCCCGGCCGGAATAAAAGAAGACATTAAATAATCAATCTAACATAGAATCCGGGAGAATCCGGGGACACGATACTAAACTATAATAAAGTTTATTCACAGCCTCAAAGGAGATAGGCACATTGAAAGAAAGCTCATTTGAAGACCAAACATTTAAGGACATTTCTGCTTTTGACCACGACCTGGCGAGTAAGACTTTTACAGGATGCGTATTCAAGAGCTGTGACCTGAGCGAGTGCCGGCTGACGGCTTCGGTTTTTATTGACTGCACATTCCTTGACTGCAATTTTGCGAATGTGAACGTTGACGGCTGCAGTTTTCGATGTGTTACGCTGGATGGCTGTAAACTGATCGGCGTGGTCTGTGAGGCCGTCAATCCGTTACTGTTGGATTGGCAGTTTAAGAAATGTAAGATCGAAATGTGTGATTTTCACGGTCTTAAGATGAAAGGCAGCCGGTTCATTGAATGCGTTATTCATAAGACAGACTTCCTGAATACCGACCTTAGAGAGGCTGATTTTTCCGGTTCGGACTTCGCCGGCAGCAAGTTCCACAATACTATCCTGGAAAAAGCGAATTTTACCGGAGCGCGGCATTATTATATTGATCCTACGCATAACCGGCTGAAAAATGCGCGTTTTTCATATCCGGAAGTTTTAGCATTGCTGGCGCCTTTTGAGATCAAGGTGGGAGACGCATGAATAACAATGTTTACATACAGACTTTCGGCTGACCTTATAATTCGTCTTTACA
>PMCA01000026.1:240-10896 GCA_003153935.1 Elusimicrobiota bacterium | reverse complement strand
TTCGGCAACTATTTCGTCGGCTATTATTATTTCCTGGTCAACCAATTGCTCTTTAGTGAAAAAGGAACCCGCTATGTGCCCCTGGCCACGGTCGGAGCGGCCGTATTCGGGCTCTTATTGAATTTTATCCTGATACGGAAGTATGGCATGTTCGGCGCCGCGTTCACCATGCTGATTACTAATATAGCTACAACCTGTCTTATCGGCTGGTTCGCCCAGCGCGTAGAACCCATAGATTGGGATCATGCCTACGTCATCAAATTAGTGATCTTTAACGGTTTGCTTTGCATCGCCTGTTATATCGCTGCTACAGCAGACTTGACTTACTGGCAAGAGGCGGCAATCAAGATTGGGGCGGTTCTGGCAGGGACTTATTTAAATTACCGCTTGTGCCGCCAAAAAGTGGGTGAGCTGGACCTGTGGCGCCGGCTTATGGCTATAGTGAAAATTAAATTTGCGGGAGAATCCCTTGGGACTTGATAAAAAAGTGATTAAGCAGCTTCTTAAGAAGGAGGATCCTCTAATCCTGGAACTGGGCGCCCACGCAGGCGAGGATACCAGGGAATTTATCAGGGAGTTCAAGAACCTGAAAATATACTGCTTTGAGCCGGATCCTCGCTGTATAAAAAAGTTCAAGCGGCGCATCAAGGATAACCGTTGCGTCCTGGTGGAGGCCGCGATCTCCAGCGCGGACGGCACCACCTGGCTGAACCTGTCCTCCGGGTTGCCGCCGGGCCGGGTTTATAACCTTTTCCGTAAATTAGGCCTTGGTAAATGCTACGCAGCCCTGGCCAAAGATGATTGGGACTATTCTTCATCCATCAAACCGGCAGTATCTGGCCCTAAAGATTATCCCTGGCTGGACTTCAAGGAAAAAACCGAGGTTAAAACTGTTCGGCTCGATTCCTGGACCAAAGGTAACAATATACAACAGGTGGACTTTATCTGGTCGGATATACAGGGCGCGGAAAAGGATATGCTGGAGGGCGCTGGCGATACTCTTAAGATATGCCGGTATTTCTATACCGAATATGGAGAACTTTCTTCTTATTGCGGAGCACTGACAAGAGAGGAAACTATCAACATCCTGTGGGAACATGGTTACGAATTGGTGCCGGCTCACAGTTCGGAGCAGAAGATTGGGAACTTACTGTTCAGGAATAGGAAACTGACGTGATAAACCTATTTAACTATTTACTGATTTCCAACGTATTTACTAGCGGGATAATTTTATTTAAGACCAATTTTGAGTTTTATGTTGGTTATATATTTATGCTCATATTTTTACTCTATTATTTTGCAGTTTACCGGAAGCCGTATATAAGCCTGAAATTTATCTCCGTTTTGGCCATTATCCTGTTTATATCATTTATAAACGTCTGGCTAGGTTATGATTCCAAGACGTTATTAATAAAGCAGTTCAGCGCTTTTTTGTTCAATGGGTTGGCTTATTATCTGCTGATAAAGGCTAATAAAAATGATATTGATAAACTTTTCCGCATCTATCTAAAACTGGCTGTTATTATGGCTTTGATCGGTATCTTCCAGGAAATTAGTTTTCTGGTTAGCTTTAAATATGGATACAATTATTCGTATTTCATCCATAAGATGCAGCCAGCCCAAGTTATCTGGGGAATGTTGCCGGTTTCGGCCCTTTTGCCGGAACCGGCCCATTTTGGCGCCGCCATGGCTCCGGCCATGTTTGTTTCTGTTTTAGCTATGATAAAGAAAGATTATAGCTTTATCAACAGGAGTGCGGCCATTTTAATAATTTTTAGCGTTCTTTTGTCCTTTTCACTGGTAGCCTATATCGGTATCGTTTCCGCCCTGGTAATGATAATGCTCAATTATCAAAAAGCCAGGTTGGTCGCCGTATGCACTTTCATTCTGGTATTCTTTTCCTGTTTTTCTTATCGTTATCTGCCCAATATAAAAGTAAGGGTTGATGATACCCTGGCGGTCATTAACCATAAGATCCCGTTGCCGGACGCGAATCTCAGCACCTTTACTTTCTACACTAACGCTCTAGTGGCGTATGAAAGCTTGTTAAGAAATCCCGTATTTGGTTCGGGGTTGGGAAGTCATAAGATATCGTACGATTACTTTAACACCCAGGTCATAAATATTTATAATTTCAAAAAGCCTTTAAATAAAGAAGACGCCGGCTCGCTACTATTACGGCTTATCTCAGAGACAGGTTTGCTGGGGATTTTAATGTTTTTTTACTTTATCGCCAGATTTTATGTTTCCCGGAGGAAAGATGAATATTTTTGGCTTATTAGTAATTCCATACTTTGCCTGGTTATCCTGAACCTCTTAAGAATGGGTAATTATTTTTACGGCGGGTTCATCTTATTTATCTGGCTATATTATTTTGCTTTTAAAGCGGCAGCCGGAACGCCGTCAGGAACGGCCCATGAAAGAACCTAAAATAACGATTGTCACGGTTACCTTTAACAGCGCTAAAACCATTGCCAAAACCATTGAGTCGATCAACAGGCAGACTTATAAAAACATTGAGCAGGTATTCATAGACAACCAGTCCGGCGATGATACGGTAAAGATAATTAAGGCCCTGGCTCCCCAGGCCCATCTGGTTTCAGAGAAGGACAGCGGCATCTATGAAGCGATGAACAAAGGATTTAAACTGGCCACCGGTGAAATCGTCGGGACTCTGAATTCCGATGATTATTTCTTGCACGAAAGGGTGGTGGAGAATATCGCGGCTATTTTTGTCAGGGATGGTATAGACTATGTTTGCGGCCGCATAAAATTCTTTGAGCCAGCTACCGGCAAATTCAGTCATTATTTTGGGAGTGAACCTGCCCTTGAGGATAACCTGGTCCGCATGTCGATCGCCCATCCGACTTTATACGTCAAAAAGGAGATCATGGAGAAAATCGGGCCCTATGATGAAAATTTCCGGATCGCCGCTGATTTTGACTGGTGCCTAAGATTGCTGCGGGGTAAATACAAGTACTTTTTCCTGGAGGATCCTATGATCGGGGTCGGTCTGGCCGGTCTATCCGCACGGAATTACCTGTTAGCGGCCCGAGAAGAACTGGCGATAAAAATAAAATATTATCCGCAGCGCCAATGGCGTTTCCGGGTCATTTTTTATAGTGATTACCTGGTCCGCCGGTTCAGGGATTTGCTTATAATGATAAAATTGGGTAAAATAGTGCAACTAGCGCGACGCCTTCAGGGAAAAACCACCAGCCAAGGTTCTTTATGAAAATACTGCTGCAAAACAGATATGATGCTTTGACCAAAAAGGGCGGGGATACCTACCAGATGCTCATGACCAGGAAGTATCTGGAACAGCTGGGTGTAAAGGCGGATATATCAACCGCGCTGGCTCCCGATCTCTCAGGTTATGAACTGGTACATCTTTTTAATATAACCCGAGTCGGGGAAACATATCGGCAATATAAGAATGCCCGATCCAAAGGATGTAAAATAGTTCTTTCTCCCGTATATCAAAGTCGCAGCGATGTAAAAGCTTACGAGGACAATCAGCTGAACGGCTTTATGGGTTGGCTGCTCAGGAATATTCCTGATATAGATAAAAGGCAATTGCTGAAAACCGGTTATTATACTCTGAATCGGCCGTCCTTATGGCCGGTCTGGGTTAGCCAATTTTACTTAGGGTATACCCGGCAGCAAAAGGAGATACTGGCCAGTGTGGACCATATATTGCCGAATTCGGAGATGGAGATGCTCCGGATTAAAGAGGAATTATTCCTAGGCAATGCTTCAACGGCTGCCTATACGATAGTGCTAAACGGCGTGGAAATGGACTCAACCGAGGATACCGATCGGATCAGCGGGTGGCTGCAAAAAATCAAGTTAACGGATTATGTTATTTGCGCCGGGCGCATTGAACCTTTGAAAAACCAGCTGGCGGTCATGGCCGCTCTGAAAGATACGGGCCTGAAAGTGGTTTTTGCCGGCGCCGTCAACCCGGCCCACGGCGGCTACGCAAAAAAAGTATTAAGACAATTCCGGGAGAACCCTAACTTCTTCTACCTGGGAGAGATAGGGCCAAGCGATCTAATGGCTCTTAATAAGCTGGCTCGGGTCAGTGTTCTGGCCAGTTGGCTCGAAACTACAGGTTTAGCGGCTTTGGAAGCAGGACTGGCCGGGGCGAATGTGGTCATTACTGAACGCGGCTATACACGGGAGTATTTCGGTGAAAGTGTTTGGTACTGTGATCCGTCTAATATATCTACTATCCGGGAGGCGGTAATGGCCGCCTTAGCCGCGCCCCGGGGCGCCCGGCAGTTGGACAAGCGTATAGCTGATATGAAATTGAATTGGCTGGAGGCAGCCAAAAAAACTTTGATGGTTTACCAGCAAATTCTGGGAAGTAACTAAATGGATCTGTCTATAATAATAGTAAGCTATAACTCTAAAGCTTTTCTGCAAGATTGCCTGGAGTCGCTTCTTAAGACTAAGGACGATCTTGAGAAAGAGATAATCCTGGTGGATAATCACTCCCAGGATGACAGCGCTTCTTTCGTGCGCGCTGGTTTCCCGCAGGTGAAAGTTATCGAGAATGAGGTAAATTATGGTTTTGCCAGAGCCAATAATATCGGCGCTCAGGTAGCTTCCGGGGAATATCTGCTGTTCCTGAACCCCGATACCTCCGTCCGGGAGACAGCCCTAAAGGAAATTATCGGCTTTATGCGACAGAAACCGGAAGCAGGTGCCGTCGGCGCCAAGCTTCTTAACAGCGATGGGTCGTTGCAGCTGTCCTGCCGGGAATTCTATACCTTGCGGACTATTCTGTCATCACGCACACTGTTGAGACGATGGCCCAGACAGGCCCAGTACCTGCGCCGGAACCTGATGGTGGATTGGGACCATAAGGAGTCCCGGAAGGTGGATTGGGTCCTGGGTGCGTGCCTGTTAACGACCCGACGGATCATGGAGAAGATAGGGTATTTTGATGAAGGTTATCTTCTATATTTTGAAGATATGGACCTGTGTTATCGTCTTAAAAAAGCCGGTTACGGAGTTTACTATTGCCCAAGCGCGGAAGTTTACCACCATTATCAACGCGGCAGTGCAGGTCGGTTTTCACGGAAAACTATCTGGCATATTAAAAGCGCCATAAGATTTTTTAATAAATTCGGCTGGAGATTATAGTGAAAGCGATCCTTTCGGAGCAGGGTAATAAGATACTGGTTTACTTGTTAACCGTGCTGATCCCTCTGCAGGTTTTTTTCCCTTTTTACCGGGGGAAATATATAACGGTTTTCATGGCGTTGACGCTACTTCTGTTCATCGACCGGAATGGGCTGACGGAAGCCCGGCAGCTATGGAAAGACAAGATATTATTTTACGCCTTATTCTGGCTAATGCTGCTAACCGGGTTTTTTTACTCAGGTGATAAATGGGACGCTTTCAAGCATATCTTTATATTGGGACTGGGTTTGCCTATCTATTTTATTTACAAAAATGTTCTTGGGCAAAGGAAAATCATCCTGAAAATATTTCTCTGGGCATCTCTGCCCCTGGCGCTGTTCATTATCCTGCTGTTTATAAAGGATGCCCAAAAGCTCCAGATATTGAGCGCCTCCTGGTTAAGGATATTTATTGACCCCAAGGCGCTACAATCACTTATCGACGGCACAACCTATTATAATGTTCTCTCTACCAACAAAGAGGGCGGATTCTTCCTGAATGCCAATGACGCCTCTATTTATATGTGTTTTGCGATCGCGGTGGCTGGCTGGCTGGCTCTTACGGAGAAAAAGCCAGCGGTCTACCTGGCGGCAGGCGCTATTTTTATCCTGGGCCTGATTTTTACCGGGTCTTACAGCGGTATCTATTCATTTTTCATAGCGGTAACTGTTGTGACCACGTTGTATTTTTCCCGTCGCAGCCGGGTTTATAAGGTTATTCTGATTTTGGCCCTGGCTATCATGTTTTCTTTTGGCGGCATTAAGGCTTTTACCGCCCTGAATCCCCGTTATAATAATGATCAGTTTAAGTTTCTGGGCGATAATATGGTCATGCATAACCGTTTACCTATCTGGCGGGCCAGTGTTGAGGTGATCAAGCAACACCCCTGGTTCGGTATCGGCCTGGATAAGGATAATTGGAATGCCAGCTATAATATTTTTGCGCCACGGTATCAGGCTCCGCTCAATACCCCACCGCATAACATGTACTTGTTTTTTTGGGCAAAAAGCGGTATATTTACACTATTGTTGCTGGTCTGGTTCCTGTTCTCAAACATCAGGTATCTACTGGTAAAATTTTACCGGGACAATGAAATATACTGTCTGGCCATGTTTTTTTGTTTCATTCCTTTGGTACTAGTGGGGATGACCGAAGCCATACCTTTAATGGAGATCAGGATCCTTTCGGCATTTTTTATGCTGTTAGGGTTAGCAATATGAGTAAAGTGCTTATAGAATAGGATGGATGATGGCGGACAAGAAAGTGATAGCTGATGCTACGGTTACCATAACTTCCATTGCCCTGATCAGCAAGGTATTTGGATTTATAGGCAGCTTTATTTTGGCCGCCAAGTTCGGCGCGACCGGTAAAACCGACGCTTATTTCGTGGCCTCCAATATTCCGGAATTATTGCGTGACGTGCTGGCGGGAGGGGCCCTGACCTGCGCTTTCATACCTGTCTATACAACTTGCCTGGCTAAAGATATGAAGGTAGAGGCCCAGCGTCTGGCGGCGGGAGTCTTTAACATCGTAGCCATCGGGTTGGTCCTGATGACCGGGTTCGGTATCCTGTTAGCTCCTCAACTGACCCACCTTGTCGCTCCCGGTTTTTCCGGTGAAACCCTGGCGCTATCCATAAAATTAACTCGCGTACTTTTCCCGGCGATCATTTTCTTCGGCCTGGCCTCCCTGTTCGGGGCCATGCTGAATTCCTATCAACATTTTACCATCCCTGCTTTACAGCCGCTGATTCTAAATACCTGTCAGATCCTGGCAATGCTTATGTTGGCCAGGCATTTAGACATATATTCCATATGCATTGGCACTCTAGTAGGTGGAGTCATTATTACAGCCATGAACCTGCCTTTTATTTACCGGAAGGGCATACGTTATATGCCGCAGTTTAATTTTCATGATGAAGGCATCAGGAGAATGGGATTGCTATGGCTGCCTCTTATTTTGGGACTGTCAGTCAATCAGGTTAATATAATCGTCAATAAAATCCTGGCCTCCAGTTTATCCAGCGGCAGCATATCCGGCTTGAACTATGCTAATTTGATCAACCAGATAGCGCCCAGCGTTTTTGGCGTTGCCGTATCCACGGCTATTTTCCCCAGCTTGTCCTGGCACATGGCCCTGGACCAGCAGCAGCGTTTCCGGGAAATTGTATCCAAAGCCATCCGGGTGACCCTGATCATCACCGTTCCTTTGTCAATTTTCCTGATGTTCTTAAGTACGCCGATCATAAAGCTGCTTTTTGAAAGAGGTGCATTCGATCATAATGCTTCAGTCCTGACCTCAGGCGTGCTTTTCTATTTCGGCATAGGGACCTTTGCGCTGGCGGTGAACTACGTTTTGATCCGGGCGTTCTACGCCTTGAGCGATACCAGGACGCCGGTAAAACTCGCCGTGACCGCAGTAATCGCCAATATTATCCTCAGTATTATCCTGGTGAAATTCATGGAACAAGATGGCTTGGCGCTGGCCAGTTCTATCGCCGCTGTCACCCAGCTAGGGTTGCTCCTGGCCTTCCTGCAAAAAAAGATCGGCCAATTGAAATTGAAAATGTTGCTGGCGGATTTCATTAAAACCATTAGCGCTTCCCTGGTCAGCGTTGGATTAGGAGTTTGGGTAATCGGTAAATTGGCGCTCTGGCTGGGTAACGAGGGTTTTTTCCTCCAATTGTTAAATTTAGGCTTAACGGCCGGTGCGGTCACCATATTGTATATGGCCATTATTTCCGTGTTGAAAGTAGAGGAAATGGAAAATTTGGTTAAAGCTTTAAAGAAAAAATAGAAATATAAGTATAAGGAAGTATTAAAATGCGTGAAACCCGTGAGTATCTTT
Source organism: Elusimicrobiota bacterium (assembly GCA_003153935.1). GTDB lineage: Bacteria > CAYTYR01 > UBA6262 > UBA6262 > UBA6262 > Fen-1174. The sequence goes on along the minus strand of PMCA01000026.1, from coordinate 2,859 downwards.
GGGCTGATGAAGAAATGGTCGTTCGGCCGGAATACAAATATATTGAGTCTTGGATACGGGATGGGTCCAGCGTGGTGGACCTGGGTTGCGGCGACGGCGCGCTATTGCGTCTGCTTAAAAGAGAAAAAATAATAAGGGAATTTGGCATTGAAGTGGCGGAAAGCGGCGTAAAGATATGCCGGAAACACGGTTTGCAGGTCCGGGCGGGACGTATCGACGTACCCCTAACTGACCTGGCCGACCAGTCTTTTGACGTAGCGGTTTGTAACGTCACCCTGCAGATGGTCGTCAAGCCGGAAATATTACTGCAGGAGATGAAACGTATCGCTCGGTTCCAGATAATTTCTCTCCCCAACTTCGCCTTTCTCCTGCAGAGACTGGATCTGTTGTTCACGGGGCGGATGCCACGAAAACTATTATATGGGTACAGCTGGTATAGTACCGGCCACATCCATCAATTGTCCATAAAAGACTTTAAAAAGACCGCCAGGGATTTGGGCCTGGAAATTATCGACGCGGTATATCTTTTTGGCCGCCGGAAAATGTGCTGCCCGGTCTGGCCCAATATATTATCTACTGAAGCTATCTTTTTGCTGGAAGCATCACCGAAAGGCGGAACTTGATGAAGATATGCTTTTTAACCAGGACGACTTTGAGCCATTGCCTGGGCGGTATGGAAGTGCACACTTATCTCCTGGCCAAGGGACTGGCTGAACGTGGTCACCAGGTGACCATGATCACGACCGGTCATCCGGAGGGTAAGTCCAGGGAAGACAAGGATGGCTTTGTCACTCACTTCATAAGCAAATCCAAACCCGGCAAGTATTCTGCCCTGTGGAGCGTCTTAGCCGAAGAGAAATTGCTGGAATTGCACCGCACCGATAAATTTGACCTGATCTTCAGTGAAAGCGCCGGCGCTTTCTGGCTATTGAAAAAGGGCCTGAATTTCAAATTATCCCTGCCGGTGGTCGTGGCCCTGCACGGTATTTTTTATAACGAGCTTAAAACCCGGCTGAATTTAGGTCTGAGCGTTAAAAACATATTGGCGGTGGTCTACTTTTTGGGACTTTATCTTTTCCGGGATCTGCCGGCCATAACCAAGGCGACCGCTGTTATTGCCACCAGCGCTGAACAGAAAAGACTGATCAAAAAGTTTTATTTTATGCCGGAAAGCAAGGTCTTCACCATATTTAACGGCATAGATACGCAAATGACACCTCCGGATAAGGAACTGAAAGCAAAACTGGGGTTCAAGCCGCAGGATAAACTGATCTTAAGCATGGCCCGGTTGAAAAAGGAGAAGGGGGTGCATTTAGCAATAACTGCCCTGCCCCAGGTCCTGAAGCACATACCAGAGGCAAAATTGTTGATCGTGGGTAACGGTGAATACGGCCCGGAGCTGAAGAAGATGGTAACTAAACTCCATTTGGAAAATGAAGTAAGGTTTACCGGTACCGTGCCCTATGCGGAGATAGGTAAATACTTTCACCTGGCTGACGTGTTCGTGAACTCTACCATCCGGGAGAATGGTTATGACCTGACCATCGTGCAGGCCATGGCTTACGGTAAGGTGGTCGTCGTATCCAAACTCAAATCTTTACTGGGCGTGATCGAGCCGGGTGAGAACGGTTTCTTGGTCCCGCGGGGAAATGTGCGCGAACTGGCGCAAACCCTAGTCATGGTTTTGGAGAATAAGACCCTAAGCACGGCAGTAGGCCTGCGGGCGCAAACAAAAGCCCGGGAACATTTTGACGTAGATACAATGATCTCCGCTACGGAAGCAGTTTTTAATAAAGTACTACAGGAAAAATAACGCAATAATACGGGGATTTTGCATGGAGAAGACTGAATTAGCGCGGTACTTTGACGCCTTGGCTCCGGTCCGGGCCCGCTACCGCCGTAAGGGTGGCTATTATCACCGTAAACTGGAAGACTATCTTAACCTGTTGATCCCTGCCGGGGCTTCGGTCCTGGAGATCGGCTGCGGCACGGGGGAGTTTTTGGCGCGGCTCAACGGGTCGGTGAAAATGGGGATAGATCTTAGCCCAGGCATGATTGAGCTGGCCAGGCAGAACCATCCTGATATTGAGTTCCAGGTTGGCGATCTCGAAGATCTTAAAATCAACAGGGTTTTTGATTATATACTGCTGGTTAATGTGGTCGGCTACCTGGATGATATCCAACGCGGGCTGGAGCAATTAAAGAAGGTATGTTCCGCGGAAACCAGGGTAATAATCGTCAGTTATAATTATTTGTGGGAACCGGCGCTGAAAATGGCCGAGTTTACCAGGTTAAGAATGAAACGGCCCCTGCAGAACTGGCTGCCGGCTAAGGATATCGAAAATCTCCTGGGTTTGGCCGACTTTGAAGTAATAAAAAGAAGCTACCGGTTCCTGGTGCCATTATATATACCTTTGCTCTCGGGATGGCTTAACCGGTTTGCCGCCGGGTTGCCCTTGCTGCGTAATTTTTCTCTCAACCAGGTGATCGTCAGTCGCTGGCGTAAACCGGTGGCAGGTGCGGATAAGCGCATGGTATCGGTGATAATTCCCTGCCGTAACGAAAAAGGCAATATTGAAGAAGCGGTTAAACGGCTACCATCTCTGGGAAAACATACAG
>PMCA01000026.1:0-227 GCA_003153935.1 Elusimicrobiota bacterium | reverse complement strand
ATGATCTTGGACGCTGACCTGACGGTTGCGCCGGAGGACCTGCCTAAATTCTACGAAGTACTGGTTTCCGGAAAAGGCGAACTGGTCATCGGCAGCCGGCTGGTTTACCAGATGGAAAAGCAAGCCATGCGCTGGCTTAACCTGTTAGGTAATAAATTCTTCAGCCAGATGTTCACTTTCCTGCTGGAACAAAGGATCCGTGACACCCTGTGCGGCACCAAGGTCCT
>PMCA01000016.1 GCA_003153935.1 Elusimicrobiota bacterium | reverse complement strand
CCCGTTCGGCAACCATCATTTGCTGCCACGGGGGATCCTGCGGGAACCGCTGTCCCATTTAAAGAGGGCGGATGTGCTGGCCCTGACCAAGACCAACCTGGTCAGCCCGGAGGAAACAGAGCTCATCATTAAATTGTTGAAGAAATATAATTCCTACGCCGTGATATTGAAGTGCTCGCATCATCCCGTGGACCTGGTGAACCTGGCGACCGGCGAAACCATGCCGCTGGGTTTCCTGCGCGGCAAGGAGATCGCCGCGCTGTCCAGCATTGGCGCGCCGGAATCGTTCGAGAAGACCCTGGAGGAAATTGGCGCTAAGGTGGCCAAGACCATCCGCTATCCCGACCACCATTATTACACCAAGGATGATTTTATCCATATCCTGGAAGAAGCCGAGTATAATTTTATCGTTACGACGGAAAAGGACACGACCCGGTTCAAGAAGGAATTCTGGAACCTGGAGAAGATCGCGCGAATAAATTTCTTTTCGCTGCGCATCGAAATGAAGATAGTCAAAGGTGAGGCGGAGTGGCTCAAAAAACTGAAGCAATTAGTCTTATAGAATATATTCTGGTCCAGATCTTTGTCTTCAAGGTACGCTGCCTGCCTTACCGGATGGCGGTGCGCCTGGGAGCCGGGATGGGATCCCTGGTATACGGGTTATGGGGCAGTCGGCGGAATCTGGCGAAGAGTAACCTGTCCTTCGTTTTCCCCGATAAAAAACCGGAGGAGATAAACCGTGTGGCTAAGGCGGTCTTCCAAAATGTCGGCCGGACCCTGGTCGAATTTATTTACTCGGAGAAGTGGACTAGGGCCCAACTGCTGGAGCACGTGGAAGTAGAAGGGCGGGAGCATATTGAGGCGGCCCTGGCCCGCGGTAAGGGCGTTATATTGATGACTGGGCATTTCGGCAACTGGGAGATGCTGGGGATGGAAGTCAGCGCTCTGGGGTTCAAATTGAGCGTGCTGGCCCGGGCGCTGGATAATCCCCGCCTTGACCTGCTGGTCAACAGGATACGTTCCAACTTTGGTGAAGAAGTTATCGCCAACGTTAACAGCGTCAAGGATGTCATTAAATGCCTGCGCCGCAATGAGATCGTGGGTATCCTGATAGACCAGAACCTGTATGAGAACGCGGTGTTCGTGGATTTCTTCGGTAAACTGGCTGCCACCACGCCGCTGGTGCCGTTGCTGACGCAGAAAACCGGCACGGCAGTCATACCCATACACATGATACGGCAGCCCGATGGCCGGCATAGGATAATCATCGATAGAGAGCTGGTCCTGGCTGAGAAGAGCGACCGGCAAGAGTATGTTAATTATAATACCCGCCTGTGCAACCAGGTGATCGAGAACTGGATACTAAAAGATCCGGAGCAGTGGTTCTGGGTACATAACCGTTGGAAAACCAGACCCGAAAATACAGATGGCATCCGCCACTAAAGCGTCGGCGGACAGGGATAACAGATGGCAGATAACAGCTTGAAACACAAAAAAATACTGATTATTGAGCTGGACAACCTTGGCGATGCGGTCATGGCCAGCTTCCTGCCACGTGTCTTAAAACAGTTATACCCGGGAAGTTATATCGCTGTCCTACTGAAGGAATACACTAGGGATGTGTTCGCTCATAATCCCCAGGTTGACGAATTGATACTTTTTAATCCCTCATGGTCACGGGACCAGCTGAAAAAAGAGGCTACCTGGGCGCAGTACCGTCAGATGATCGGCAAAATAAAGGCCGGCGGCTTTAAACTGGCGGTTATCGTGAACGCAGATTGGCGCAAGGCGCTGATGGCGAAATTAGCCCGCATCCCGGAACGGGTTGGGGCCAATAAGAAAAAAGCTGGTTATTTTTTAACTAAAAAAGTGGCCTTTAAAGAGGATTTCAAGAAGCACGCCGTGGAATATAATTTGGACCTGATGCGCTCTTTAGGTTATAAAGAAGAAAAAGTAGAGTTGGAAGTGTTTATCGATGATGATACCAGGAGCTGGGCCCATGATGTCCTGGATAAGAACAACTTCGGCCCGGACGATATGCTTATCGGCATACACCCCGGAGCTGGGCATCCAGCCAGGATCTGGCCGGCGGGGAACTTCATAAATCTGATCAATGAATTAACCAAGGAAAAGTATGTAAAAGTCATGGTCGTAGGCTACCATGGCGACCAGGTGATCAAGGAAATAAAAGATAAGCTCAATAAATATAAAGTAATCGTTCTCTGGGATGTTTCAGTTCTGCAGATGGCGGCGCTTTTCCAGAGATGCGCCTGTGTTATCGCGCAGGACAGCGGTCCCATGCACCTGGCGGTGGCAGTCGGCACCCGGGTGGCGGCCATTTTCGGTCCGTCCAATCCCCTGCAGTTTGGGCCCTACGGGGAAGGGCACACGGTCATCCGCGAAGAAATATCCTGCAGTCCCTGCGGCAGTGATCCGGAGTGCCACAAATTGAGTTGCCTCAGCAACCTGACGGTAGCTAAAGTACTGAAGGTAGTACAAACATTAGTGAAGTAATGATCCTAATCTGGGAGAATGAATGACTAGCCAAATTACCATATTTGACAAGATCATCAAGGCCGGGCTCCTGCTATTGGCACTGGTTTTGCCCATATCGATCGCTGCCACTGACACGGTTTGGATCTTCCTGCTGCTGGTCTGGCTGGCCCGGACCATTGTGGTCGGGAACAGTTTCGTCAAGACAGATATAGACCGGCCCATATTCTGGCTGCTGGCAGTGACCATCGCCTCCAGTATTATGGCCATCGACCCCATGCATAGTATATATGCCCTTAAACAGATCGCTCTGGTACTGTTCTTCTGGCTGTTGGTAAGTAACATCAAAGAAGAGAGCCAGTTAAAAAAGATGGTATATTTTTTCCTTGGCAGTTCCCTGCTGGTCAGCATATACGCGATCGCGCAGTATGTCTTGGGAATTAACCGAGTAGATACCGCGATAGTTTATAATCCCTGGCCGGCCCTGCAGAACTGGCCATACAGCGTTTTGAAACATATCGCCCTCGATCACGGACGGGCTATCGGTACCCGGAGCCATCCGTTAACATTTGCCGAATGCGTCATGATGACCTTAACCTTAATCTTTTGCCTGGCGGTTTTCAATAAAGATAAAAAGAAGAGGATCTGGCTCTGGCTGGCCACGCTGATAATGCTGATCAGTCTGATGTTCTCCAATAGCCGCGGGCCATTGCTGGGAGCCATATTAGGTATCTTTAGTTTAGTGATCTTCCGGCCCTCTAAGAAAGCTATAGCCCTGGTAGCAGCTATTCTGGTGGTCATCCCATTACTGGTTCTGGGGATATCCGGGATAACGCAGGGAAAGCGTATCACTATACAGGAACGCATCGCCAAAGCCATTAATTGGCGCCAGGACAATGACAGCAAGGAACGGGTATTCATGTGGCAGAGCGGCTGGCAGATGATCAAAGAGAATCCGGTACTGGGGATAGGGCTGGGAAATATTCATGAAATATATGAACAATATAAGAGCCCGGAAGCGACCCATAAAGGGACCGAGAACGAACTGCACAGCAACCTGGTGCAGATCACCGTGGAGCGGGGACTGCTGGGCATAGCAGCTTTTATCTGGCTGGCGGTTGCTTTCTTCATCTACGGATATAAAACTGTCCGCCTGATACCTGCAGACAATACCTTTGCCAAAGCCGTGGTTCTGGGCGGGATGACCAGCGTTGTGGCATTCCTCGGCGCGGGATTGACCGAAACAACTTACAACGATGGCATTGTGATCACCATGCTTTATTTCATGATGGCTCTGGTAATGTGGGTACGGCATAAGGGACTGGCGGAGACCGGTGGCTATGCGAACATGGCCGTCTTCATGGACCGGGACGGCACCATGAGCGAGGAAGTGGGATACATCAACCATGTTGACCGGTTTCACCTGCTAAAAAGAACCGCTAAGGCCGTCAGGTTGCTAAATCAGAATAAGCTCAGGGCCATAGTAGTAACCAACCAGGCCGGAGTAGGACGGGGATATTTCAAGGAAGAGATGGTTGGCATAGTGCATAAAAGGATGGAAGAGAATCTGGCCGCCGAGAGCGCCTTCCTGGACGCTATCTATTACTGCCCGCATCACCCGAAGGATAATTGCGACTGCCGTAAGCCCAAGCCGGGCATGATGCTGCAGGCCAAAGAGAAATTCGGGCTGGACCTGACCAAGTCTTATGTTATCGGTGATAAATACTCCGATGTGGAATACGCGCACCAGGTAGGGGCCAAGGGAATTCTGGTCCTGACCGGTTACGGCAAAGGCGCCTATGAATTCGAAAAAGACCAGTGGAGCAAAGGCCCCGACTTCGTCGCCGGGGATCTGTACGACGCCGTTGAATGGATCATCCAACAGGAAAAGAAATAAAATAAAACAGAAGCAATAAAATACAAACAGGAGAGGAAATTACATGGCTTATGACAGCAGTTTAGACCAGCAAGTGTTCGTGAAAGAATTCGCGGGAGAGAAGGGGAAACTGTCCGTTAGCGTTTATTCCTACAACAACGGTCCCAAGAAAATACAGATATCCCGGTCGGTACAGGACGAGGGCGGCAATTTCTCCTTCGCCAAACTCGGCCGTTTGACCAAAGAAGAAGTGCAAGGCATCCTGCCGTTGTTACAGGAAGCTGTGAAGGAGCTATAGGAACGGTGTTAAACGAGGAGATCAATTTGGATAAAGAAAAGCTGACAAGGATCCTGAATAATTTCAGGGACAAAAAAGTAATGGTGCTGGGAGACATGGTAGCCGACCGGTATATTTTCGGCAAGACTTCCCGGGTATCGCGGGAAGCGCCGGTTATCATCCTGAAATACGACACCGAGGAGATAATCCTCGGCGGAGCGGCTAATTCCGTGAATAATATCAACGCCATGGGCGGCAGGGTTTTCCCGGTAGGAATTATAGGCCAGGATAAGGCCGGCCGGCAGATGCTGAAGATCATGCGTGATAAGAAAATAGTAACTTCCAGGATGATCGTGGATGTTGACAGCCCAACCGTTACCAAGACCAGGATCATGGCCGGAGACTATCATACCGCCCGTCAGCAGGTTGTCCGTATAGACCGGGAATCGGATAAGCCCCTTAGTAAAGAACTGGAAGCCCGTGTGCTCAGGGTTCTGGCCGCGCATATACCGGATATGGACGCCGTGCTGGTCAGCGACTATGGCGCCGGTTTGATAACCGAAAGAGTCCGCGATGTCCTGCTGGGCCTGGTCCATAAATACCAGAAACCGCTGGTGGTGGACTCGCGCTATAATATTACCAAATACGAAGGGGCCACATTGATAACACCCAATGAAACTGAAGCGGCACCGGCCGTGGGGATGAAAGTGGACGGAGAGAAGGCCCTGAAAGAGGTAGGGGCCAGGTTACTGGCCAAAGTCAAATGCAAAGGCGTTTTGATAACGCAGGGCCGCAACGGCATGACCCTGTTCGAACCCAAAGGCAAAATAACCCATATCGACATCGCCGGCAGTGACGACGCGGTGGATGTTACCGGCGCCGGTGATACGGTGGCCAGCTGCGCTACCCTGGCCCTGGCTGGAGGAGCGGGTTTAAAAGAAGCCGCCGAACTGGCTAACCTGGCCGCAGGCGTAGCAGTGATGAAACGCGGTACGGCCGTTGTTTCCATCCCTGAAATAAAACAAAAACTGGATAATGAAAAAGAGGATTAGGTTGAAAAGGGAATACTGGGTATTAATACTGCTATCGATATTTTTGATCACCGTCAATCTGGTATGGTTGGGGTTGGATCAGCGGCCACCATCATGGGATTCGGCCGTTCACCTGAACCTGTCACTGCAGTACTATGACCTGCTAAAGCATTTTGGTGCTAATACGCCCGGGCAGGTCATCTCGGTCACGGGATATTATCCGCCCTTGTACCATTTGACCACGTTGCCATTTTTCGCGGCTTTGGGCGCTTCGCTGCATTCCGGTCTGCTGTTAAACCTGCTATACCTGCTAATACTGGTTTGGGCGACGTACGGCATAGGCAAGATACTTTATAACCCTATGACCGGGTTGCTATCCGCCCTGGTAGTGGCCATGTACCCGTTCCTGGTCTTCATATCGCGAACCTATGTAATCGACCTGCCTCTGACCAGTATGGTCACTTTGGGATTTTACTGTTACCTGCGCAGTGACAAGTTCACGCGTTTGGCGCCCAGCCTTTTATTTGGCGTCATCTTCGGCTTGGGCATGCTCCTGAAATGGAGCTATCTGTTTTTCCTGATAGGTCCTCTGGTACACGGTTTCTGGCGCGGTAATAAGAGAAATTTCTGCCTCTCCGCGTTAGTTGCTTTAGTCGTGGCTTCTCCCTGGTACGGATATAATTTATTGAGGCTGGCCAGATACACCATCAAGAACGGCGCTATCGCCGCCAGCGAAGGCGATCCGGCGATCCTGACCTGGCAGAGCCTCTGGTACTACGCCCATAACCTGTTACTGCAGGTCCAGCCGGTATACCTGGTATTATTTATTATCGGGCTGGTGATATTCCTGCTTAATTACAAGAAACAGGATAAGATACTACTGGCTTGGATAGTCATACCGTATCTGATATTGACCCTGGTCCGCAATAAGGACGACCGCTATACATTGCCGTTTCTGGCCGCGGTCAGCATTATTTCCTGTTTCTGGCTGGTGAACATAAAGAACCGTTTTTATCGCAACGGTCTGATAACCCTTTTGGTCCTGTTCAGTTTTGCCCAGTTCATGCTAACCTCTTTTGGCCAGTCCCGTTACTACTATTGCCAGAACCCGCATCCAGAAGACTGGCAGCAGCAGGAAGTTACTGACCTGATAACCCGGACTAAAAGCAAACTGGTCACCTCGGTCAGCGTGGTCGCCAATCATAGCTACTGGCACAGCGAAACCCTGCAGTTCTACGCTGACAGTCATCAGTTGCCTATCCTGTTCAAAGGGTATGGCAATAACCTGGGACAGTTCGCGGATTACGTGATAACTAAGACCGGGGATCTGGGACCGGCTTTCACCTTGGGCGGTATGCCGGACGCGCGTAAGGAAATGCTGGATCCCAAAAGCGGCTTTGCGCATAACTTTAAATTAATTGGGTTGTTTGGCTTGCCGGATGATACCTACTTAATGGTTTATAAAAGACAACTGCTGCCGAGTAGATCATTGGTAGCCGGTTTTTCATATCTCACCATGGAGAACAAGCTTCATAAGAGCTTAAGTGAATATCTGGAGGACTGTCAAGACCTGCGTATTAAACTAGTGGGAGATAATATTAATAAGGCCATGAGCGGACAGTTCGAAAAAGTGATCATAACCGCCAAGAGGGCCAGGGTCAAAGGTATCTGGCTGGAAGATCTGAAGCTGGAAATAAAAGGCCTGGAAATGGATCTGCCCCTGTTCTGGGAGAAAAACAAACTACTGATCTATAGCATGAAAGAGATCCACCCTGAATTTACAGTTAAAGCCAACAGCTTACAGGACTTGCTGGCGGATAAGGCTAAAAGAATACAATCGCCGCTGGTCAGCATCCAGCATGGCATCGCCAATGTAGAGGGGAAGTATAAGAATATTAACCTGCGGCTCAAATTCAAAATCAGCGCGGATGACCGGAAAATGAACGCGGAATTCCTGAAAGTGAAAGTCGGGATGTTCACTATTCCTCACTGGCTGTACGCCGCGATGCTGGAGAAGCCGCTGGCGCTGGTACCCACGGCGGAATGGCCGGTATACACCGGCATAGGAAAAGTTTTACTGCAGGACGATAAAATCATGGTCGGGGAGTAAGTAAATGGCTAAATCACTAAGCTTATTTTTCCCCTGTTACAATGAGGAACAAAATATTGAAAAAACCGTTACCCGGGCGGTGTCGGTCCTGGGCAGGATGTTCGATAATTACGAGATCATCGTGGTGGACGACGGCAGCCGCGACCGGACCGGGGCGATAGTAACGAAGATAGCCGCTATGTACCCGGAAGTCAGGCTGGTCAAGCATGAACAGAACCTGGGGTACGGCGCCGCCCTGCGCTCGGGAATATTCAGCGCCAGGTATGACCTGGTGTGCTTTAGCGACGGCGACGGCCAGTTCAATATGGAGGAGATAGCCAAGTTCCTGCCCTTGATAGAAAATTACGATTTGGTTCTGGGTTACCGGATGGAGCGTCAGGATCCCTGGTACCGGGTTTTGAACGCCTGGCTGTATCGGGCGGGAGTGAATCTCCTTTTCAACCTGGGCGTTAAGGATATCGATTGCGCGTTCAAAATGTTCCACCGGGAGATATTCTCGCGGATCGAGATTGAATCGAATGGGGCGGTAGCCAGCGCGGAAATGCTGATAAAAGCCAAGAAATTGGGGTACCGTTTCGCCGAAGTAGGGGTGACGCACCTGCCCAGGGAACATGGCGAGCCGACCGGAGCCAAATTAAAGGTGATTTTCAAGGCTTTTAGCGAATTATTGAAGCTGTGGCGGAGGCTGGCGTGAAAAGTAAAATAAAGTCTTTACAGCAATTGAAAAAGATAGTAAAATTAATAAAATACCAGCATAAAAGTATAGTGCTGGCCAATGGCTGTTTTGACCTGCTCCATGTGGGCCATATCCGGTACCTGGAGGGCGGCAAAAAGCTGGGTGATGTTCTGGTCGTGGCGATAAACGATGACCATTCCATCAAACAGGTCAAAGACGCCAAAAGACCTATTATGCCCGGCCGGGCCAGAGCGGAAATCGTCGCGGCGCTGGCGGCTGTGGATTATGTAGTTTTATTCAGGGAAAAAACGGTAGAGAATGTAATTAAAGCTCTTCGTCCCGATATACAGGTGAAGGGCACCGATTACACCAGGCAAAGCGTGCCGGAGAGGGAGTCGGTAAAAGCTTGCGGCGGTAAAGTGGCCATCACCGGCGATAAGAAGGAGCACGCTACCAAGGACCTGATACAAAGAATACTACAGAAAAATAAGGGTAAGATTTAACCATCAACGGGAGGGAATTATAGTGAGTAAAACTCGTTATTTACTGGCCAGGCACAGGGTATTCCTGAGCTGGATCTTTGGTCTGGTCTTTATCTATCTGGCCAGTCGTCCGGCTTACCAGGTGCCATCCCGGACCGCGCTCTTATACCTAGTCATCGGTCTGGAGATCGCCATGTTAGGGGAGGGTTTAAGAGTTTGGGCCAGCGGGTATTTGTACAAGGACGAATCCTTGGCGGTGAATGGTCCGTTCAGCTATACGAGAAACCCTCTTTACCTGGGCAGTTTCCTGGTCGGGTTCGGTTTTTGTTTCGCCACCGGACAACCGCTGTTGCTTATAGCTTTTATGCTGCTGTTCGTCCTGGTATTTACCCATACCATCCGTAGCGAGGAAAATATTTTGCAGGAGAAATTCGGAGCTGAGTTTGCCAATTATAAACAGGCGGTACCCATTTTTGTTCCTTCACCCAAGGGTTATGCTTCTAACGTGCTTAACGAATTCAGCTGGCAGCAGGTAAAGCAAAACAAGGAATATCAGGCCGCCAGCGGAGTGATACTGCTGGCCGCTTATATGATCATCAGGTTCCTGTTCGTGTATAACGCTGCCACTCCTGTTAAGAACATATTAAACTGATGTCCAGATTAACTTTATTTATAATCGCCATAACGTTTATTATTTTACCAGCGACACTGCGAGCCCAGGATCCTGTGCCTTTCGGGGATGGCGAGATGCTTAATTACGCCATAAAGTGGGGTTTTATAACTGCCGGGTACGCTGACCTTAGTGTCCAACCGGAGATCTGGAATGACCAGAAAGTCTATCATATCATTTCTACCGCCCGAACAAACAAGTTCATGGACGCCTTGTACAAGGTCAGGGATAAGAACGAATCGATCGTTTCCCGGGAACCGTTCTGCAGTTTGAAGTTTATTAAGGATCTGAACGAAGGCAAATATCGCGATCAGGAAGAAGTGATATTCAACCAGACCGCCGGTAAGTCCATCTATCCCAACGGGGAAGAGATCGATATGGTTACCGGGACCGTGGATGTCCTGGCTGCTCTTTATTATGTACGGATACTGGACCTGCAAATAGGCAAAGAATTAACTGTACCTTCGTGCAATAACAAGAAGAATTACCAGCTGGTAGTAAAAGTAGTGCGGCGAGAAAAGATAAAAGTGGCCGCTGGTGAATTTGATACCATTGTGGTCGAGCCGAAATTGATGCAGGCCGGTATTTTCATGAATAAAGGCCGCCTGTTCGTATACCTTACTGATGATCGCCGACGGATACCCGTACTATTGAGATCAAAGATAGCGGTGGGTTCCATCTCTGCCGAATTAATAGGTATGGATTTAAACAGGGGGAATAAGTGAGTAAAGTAAAGATAGACCTGAAGAAGATTAAAACTTATCCCGTTAGTTCGCGTCAAAGCAAGGTGCGCATTGCTGATTTTGCTAAGCCTGTCAAGCCAGTGGGCGGTTTTGGCGGTTTTATCAATGGCCTGCCGGATATTTTGGCCGGCAAAGATCTTAAGGAACTGGTCAGCCTGATAGTCAAGGCTAAAAAATCAGGGAAACCCGTCGTCTGGATGTTCGGGGCACATGTTATCAAGTGCGGGCTCAATCCCCTGATCATCCAATTAATGGAGCGCGGCTATATTAATGCCATCGCTCTGAATGGCGCCGGCGTTATCCATGATTTTGAGATAGCTTACGCCGGGAAAACCAGCGAGGACGTGGCCGCAAACATCCAGGATGGAAGCTTCGGCATGGCCGCCGAGACAGGACGTATCGTCAACCAGACCGTCAGCGAAGGCAACCGGCAGGGCCTGGGTATAGGCGAGTCCATGGGTAAGATGATCGCCGGCAAGACCTGCCGTTATCACAAACAAAGTATTTTAGCGCAAGCTTACAAGAACGATATACCGGTAACCGTGCATGTGGCTATCGGCACAGATATTATTTACCAGCACCCGTACTGCGATGGCGCGGCCTGGGGTGAAGCCAGCTACCGGGATTTTCTGAAGTTCGCCGGCGTCATCGCCGGGATCAACCGGGGAGGGGTAGTTCTGAATTTCGGCTCCGCAGTTATCCTGCCGGAAGTGTTCTTGAAGGCGGTCACCATTGACCGTAACCTGGGTTACCGGCTGGATGATTTCACCACGGCGAATTTCGATATGGTGTACCAGTACCGCCCCCGGGCCAATATTGTCCAGCGGCCGGTCGGTAAAAAAGGCCGCGGCTATAATTTCATCGGCCAGCATGAGATCATGATACCGCTGCTAGCCCAAACATTACTGAGCAGGTAGGAGCTTATGCCCTCACAAAATTTCAAGGAAATTATCGATGGTTTCAAGAAGGCCAAGGTCTTGGTGGTCGGGGATATTATCGTAGATCACTATATCTGGGGAAAAGTGACCCGGATCTCGCCGGAAGCACCGGTGCCCGTAGTGGAAGTCTCGAAAGAGGATTTTATACCCGGCGGCAGCGGCAACGTGGCTCATAACATCCAGGCCCTGGACGGCAATGTTTACCTGTGCGGGGTGGTCGGCAACGATTCCCTGGGAGAGAGGATCAAAGGGCAATTACAGAACCTGGGCATTGATACCGGCGGAGTACTGGTAGATGAATTCTGCTCCGGGACGATAGAGAAGACCAGGGTTATCGCCAATATCCAGCAGGTGGTTCGTATCGACCGGGAAGACCGCCAGCTGAAGAACAAGAAAGTGATCAGCCGGGTCCTGGAATACATAAGTAAGATGATTCCCCAGGTTGACGGGGTAATAATTTCGGATTACGGCAAGGGACTGATCTGCCCTCAGGTTTTGACCGAGGCTATCATCCTGGCCCATAAACACAAAAAGGTAATTACGGTGGACCCGAAAGTGGAACACTTCCTTAAATATAAAAAAGTAACCTGTATTACCCCTAATACCCTGGAAGCTGCGCAAGGTATCCATTATCCTCTGCCGCGCACCCAGGAAGAGACCGAAAAACTTGGCGAGTTGATAATCAAGAAGTTGAAATGCGAATCATTGTTGATCACCCAGGGTGAAAAGGGCATGACCTTGTTTAATCAGGGTAAAAAGGCGGTCCATATACCTACCATGGCTCAAGAGGTCTTTGATGTCAGCGGTGCAGGAGATACGGTGATATCGACTCTGACCTTGGCCCTGGCTGCTAAGGCCGGTTTGCTGAACGCGGCTATCATCGCTAATCACGCGGCCGGTATAGTGGTCGGTAAAGTGGGCACGGCTACCTGTACGCCGACGGAGTTAAAACAAAGTCTGAGAAGGGGCTAAGTTGAGAATTATCGGGGTGATACCGGCGCGATTGGGCTCGACCCGTCTCCGGGAAAAACCTTTACAAATGATCCGGGGAAAATTCCTGGTACAAAGGGTTTATGATCAGGCCAAGCGTGCCCGCCGGCTAAGTGAAGTAGTAGTAGCCTGCGATCATGAGAAAATATTAGCGGCCTGTAAGAAAGCGGGAGTCAAGGTCATCATGACAAGTCCTAATTGCCGCAGCGGCACGGACCGGGTAGCGGAAGTGGCCAGGAAAATTAAGGGCGATGTCTTCCTGAACATACAGGGCGATGAGCCGGTGATCCATCCCGGTACGATCGACCAGGTGGCCGGATTATTCAAGGATAAGACGGTTCTGATGGGCACCGCGGTCTTTCCTTTACGGGACGAGACTGACCTGGGTGATCCTAATGTGGTAAAAGCGGTACTGGCGAAGAACGGGGATGTTTTATATTTCTCCCGATCGGCTATCCCGTACCAGCGTCAGCAGATCAAGGGACTGGTATTTTACAAGCACCTGGGCCTTTACGGTTACCGCCGCGGCTTTTTGATGAAATTCACTGCGCTGAAACAGACCGATTTGGAAAGAGCGGAAAGTTTGGAACAGCTTCGCGTATTGGAAAATGGCTACCGGATCAGGGCCGTCGTCACCGGGCATGATTCGGTCAGCATAGATACTCCGCAAGACCTGGCAAAAGTACGTAAACTACTCGGAGGATGAGATGACCAAGTACATTTTTGTGACTGGCGGCGTGGTTTCTTCCCTGGGCAAGGGCATAACCGCATCCAGTATCGGATGTTTGCTGAAAGCGCGCGGTCTGAAAGTGACCATGCAAAAATTCGATCCCTATATCAACGTCGATCCAGGGACCATGAATCCTTACCAGCATGGCGAGGTTTTTGTTACCGACGACGGAGCGGAAACTGACCTGGACCTGGGGCACTATGAACGGTTTTTGGACATTAACCTGTCGCAGAGCCACAACGTTACCACGGGCAGGATATACGATGCGGTTCTGAACAAGGAGAGACGGGGCGATTACCTGGGCAGTACGGTACAGGTTATCCCGCATATTACCAACGAGATCAAACACCGCATCAAAGGCGTAGCCGATAAAAATGACGTGGTCATAGTGGAGATCGGCGGCACCGTGGGCGATATCGAAAGTCTGCCTTTTTTGGAAGCCATCCGCCAATTCCGCAAGGACATCGGCCGTAATAACGTCCTGTATGTCCATGTTACTCTGGTGCCTTTTATTCACGCCAGCGAAGAGCTCAAGACTAAACCGACCCAGCACAGCGTCGGCAAATTACGGGAGATTGGTATAACTCCCGATGTTATTATCTGCCGCACCGAAAAGACCATCCCCAAAGACTGCCTGGCTAAAATTTCCCTGTTCTGCAACGTAGAAGAAAAAGCGGTGATCCAGGCCAAGGATGTCTCTTGTATTTATGAAGTGCCCCTGATGTTCAAGAAACAGGGGTTGGACGATATTATTGCGGACCTGTTAAGATTGAAGACCAAAAAGCCGGAGCTCAATGACTGGAAAGATATGGTCAAACGCGCCAAAAGTCCGTCCAAGACCGTGACCATCGGCCTGGCCGGGAAATATACGGCGCTGAAAGACGCTTATAAAAGCATCCATGAGGCGCTGACCCACGGCGGTCTGGAAAATGACGTCTTGGTCAAGATCAAACCGGTAGACACGGAAAAAGCCGAAGCTAATACGGAAAAGTACCTGAAGGATATTGACGGTTTGCTGGTCCCCGGAGGTTTTGGCGGGCGCGGCATCGAAGGCAAGATCAAAGCTATCCAATTCGCCCGTGAGCATAAAATGCCGTACTTCGGCATTTGCCTGGGTATGCAGACCGCGGTCATAGAATACGCCCGCAATGTCGCTAATATGGAAGGCGCCAACTCGACGGAGTTCAATCCCAAGACCAAGTTCCCCGTGATCAGCCTGCTGGAAGAACAGCATAAGGTGGTCAACATCGGCGGCACCATGCGGCTGGGTGCGATGGAGTGCCATATTAAAAAAGGGACCAAGACTTACGAGGCCTACGGCAAAGAGGATATTGAAGAACGGCACCGCCACCGTTATGAGTTCAACAATAAGTATAAAGATAAATTAGCTGATCTGGGACTGGTTTTCAGTGGCGAATGCCAGAAGAGAGAGCTGGTGGAGATAGTGGAACTGAAGGATCACCCCTGGTTCGTGGGAGTCCAGTTCCATCCGGAATTCAAATCCCGTCCGACGCACGCCCATCCTTTGTTCCGGGATTTTATCAAGCAATCGCTGATCTATAAAGAAAGCAAGGAGAATGAACAGTGAGCAAAAGGCAGATTACTAAAGCCATTAAGATCGCCAATGTTACTATGGGCGGCGGGCATCCGCTGGTGCTCATCGCCGGTCCCTGCGTGATAGAATCAGAGGCCCTGACCATGCAGACAGCGACTTATTTGCGGCGTCTGGCCGATAAGCTGGACATGCCGTTCATATTTAAGTGTTCTTATGACAAAGCTAACCGGACTTCATTGAAATCTTACCGTGGGCCCGGATTCAAGAAGGGCCTGGCCATATTAAAAAAAGTAAAACAGGTGACCGGCGCGCCGATCCTGGTGGATGTACATCAGATCGACGAGGTTAAAGCAGCCGCGGCCGTGGCCGATATCCTGCAGATACCCGCGTTCCTTTGCCGCCAGACCGACCTGATCATGGCGGCGGCCCGGACCGGTAAAGCAGTCAATATTAAAAAGGGGCAGTTCCTGGCGCCCTGGGACGTGGTGAATATTATCCGGAAGGTGGAATCAGCCGGAAACAAAAAGATAATTCTGACCGAGCGCGGCAGCAGCTTTGGTTATAACAACCTGGTAACGGACCTGCGCTCTCTGGTCATCATGAGGGAAACCGGATACCCGGTCGTATTCGATGCCACGCACAGCGTACAGCTTCCCGGTGGGGAGGGTGACTCATCCTCCGGACAGAGTAAATTCGTGCCATACCTGGCGAAAGCGGCGGCGGCGGTCGGCATCGACGGCCTGTTCATGGAAGTACACCCGCGGCCGGAGAAAGCTTTATCGGACGGGGCCAACATGATGCGTCTGACCGAACTGGAACCTCTTTTAAAAGATATCTTAGCTATCGAAAAATCCCTGAAAGGGAGCAGATAATGATCCTGAATGAAGCTAAAAAAGTTTTAGCCATAGAATATAAGGCGATCCGCGAGCTGACCGGAAAGCTGGACCGGAATTTTGAGCGCGCGATAAATCTGATCGAATCCTGTAAGGGAAGAGTCGTAGTAGTTGGCATCGGTAAGAGCGGGTTAGTGGGACGTAAAATTTCCGCTACGCTGGCTTCTACCGGTACGCCGTCGTTTTTCCTGCATCCCACTGAAGGCGCGCACGGCGATATCGGCATGGTGATGAAAGGCGATATCATCCTGGCGGTCTCCTACAGCGGAGAAAATGAGGAATTAAGCAACCTGCTGCCCGTTATTAAAGGTATGGGCCTGAAACTGATAGCGCTGACGGGTGCTATTCATTCCACCCTGGCCAAAGCCAGCGATATGGTGATCAACGTTAAAGTGAAAAAGGAAGCCTGCCCATATAATCTGGCGCCGACGGCATCAACTACCGCCACCATGGCGATGGGAGACGCCCTGGCGATAGTTCTGTTGCTTAAAAAAGGATTCCAGAAACGCGATTTTGCCGCCCTGCATCCTGGTGGAACGCTGGGACGGAAACTATTGCTGCGCGTAGGCGATATCATGCGCACCGGCCGCGACAATCCGATAGTCGGCGAGAACACCCTGGTTAAGGACGCTTTACTGGTAATGACCAGGTCAAGACTGGGCGCGGTTAATGTGGTCGGTAAGAATGGCAAGTTGATCGGCTTCTTCACTGACGGGGACCTGCGGCGGCACCTGCAAAAAGAAGGAAACATACTGGCCCAGCCTCTTAAGAATGTGATGACCCGCAATCCTTTTACCATTACTGCTGAAACCATGGCTACTGAAGCGGCCCGTATAATGCAGGACCGGAACTTTGATAATATCCCGGTGATAGACGGGAAGCATAAACCGGTAGGTATAATCGATGAGCGGGATTTATTAGCCAAAGGACTCGGTTGAAAATGAAAAAACAAGTTATCGAGAAGATCAAAAAGATTAAAATGCTGGCCATGGACGTGGACGGAGTGCTGACCGGCGGCGAAATAATATATATCAACGATACCGATGAGATAAAGATCTGGAATGTCAAAGACCGGATGGGTTTTGCTATTGCTCACCGCGCTCCGGAAATAAAACTGGCCTGGATAACCGGACGTGAATCTAGTGAGGTTGCCCGTTGCGCCCAAGAGTGCCAGATTGACGCTTTATACCAGAAAGCCACTATGAAGATAGATGCATACAACGAATTAAAAGAAAAATTCTCGCTGGCAGATGAACAGATAGCTTACATCGGGGATGACTTGATAGATATACCTATTCTGCGCCTGGCGGGCCTGGCAGTCAGTCCGGCTGACGCGCCCGGGGAAGTGAAAAAAGAAACGGACTTGGTCACTAAAGCCGCTGGCGGCAAGGGAGTGTTCCGCGAACTGGTGGAACTGGTGCTGAAAACCCAGGGCAGCTGGGACCGGGCCTGCGAGAGATATTATGAAAAAGGCGAATAACCCACGGCCGGTTTCCTTAGGATTGATCCTGGCCTTGGCGGGGTTGTTAAATTGCTGGGGTTGCCAGAATGCCGATAAACTGGAGCAGGCCGCTCCGGTTAGCTCTCGCGGTGAACAGAAGCTGGATAAATTTTCCATGGTGGAAAGCCTGGCGGGCAAGAAACAATGGGAGCTGGAATCGGCCCAGGCCGAAGTATTCGAGACCCAGAAAAGAACGAAGCTGAATAAGATCAAGCTCAAATTCTTTAAAGACGATAAACTGACCTCCGTCCTGATCGCTGAAAAAGGTTTTATCAATACGGAAACCGGGGACATGGAAGCCATCGGCAATGTCGTTTTCTCCAGCGAACAGGAACAGACCAAAGTTGAAACCGATAAACTGAACTGGGACAATAAGAGGAAAAAGATAGTTACGGATTCATTCGTGAAAGAGACCAGGCCGGGCGGAGTAATAACCGGTTACGGGCTGGAAGCGGAGCCGGACCTGTCCCGTTCGGTCATAAAAAGAGAAGTAAAAGCGCAAGTCACGCCGGAAGGAAAGAAAAAGGTTGAAAAATAGAACCTGGTTTTTATTACTAATGGTATTACTGGCAGGTACGTCCCTGGCGGCTGACCGCGGCCAAAAGCCCATCGATGTCACCAGCCAGCAGATGGAAATGCTCGAGAAGGGTAAGGTGGCGCTATTCACCGGGCAAGTCAAGGTGGTCCAGGAAAACGGGACGCTGTGGGCCGATAAGGTCTGGCATTACCTGTCCGCTGACCGGCTGGAAGCGGAAGGCCATGTGCATTACCAGGAAATAAAAGATAAGGAAATAAACGACATATACGGCGGCAAGATGACCTATGACCGGAAAAAGAGCTACGGTCAGGTGACGGTGGATCCTAAAATGACCAGGACGAACCCGGTCAAACCGGATGAGGATGCTGTCGTGACCGGAGACATGATAGAGATATTCAGTCAGGAAAAGAGGGCCAGAGTAACCGGTCATGTGGATATAACGCAGAAAGACAGCAAGGCCAAGAGCGACGTGGCTGATTATTATTCGGAAGCCAAAAAACTGGTGCTAACGGGACATCCCTGGGTTTGGCAGAAAAATCCTGACAACGAAGGAGAATACACGGGCACCGTGATAACCGTATTCACTGATACCAAGAAAGTGGTCATCGAAGAGAACGTAGTGGCCAAGATCACGCCGGTAAAGAAGGAAAAAACTGAATGACCAGATTGTATACTCAGGAACTTATAAAAAATTACGCTAAACGTCCGGTGGTCAATAAGATCTCCGTTAACGTCAACGAGGGCGAAATAGTAGGTTTGCTGGGTCCTAATGGCGCCGGGAAGACCACGACTTTCTATATGATGGTCGGATTGATCTCGCCGGATTCCGGCACGATACAGCTGGATGACACGGATATTACCGATTTCCCGATGTATAAAAGAGCCAGAATGGGTATCGGCTACCTTTCCCAGGAGCCTTCCATATTCCGCTATCTGACGGTGGAGGAGAATATCTTGGCCATACTGGAAACCCTGCCCATCAGCCGGGAAGAAAGATACCACCGGATGAGGGAGCTGCTGGAAGAATTTGACATCACCGACCTGGCCAAAGCTAAAGCTTATCTGCTGAGCGGCGGGGAAAAGCGCCGGGTAGAGATCAGCCGCGCCCTGGTCACCAAGCCGAAATTCATCCTGCTGGACGAACCTTTTACCGGCATCGACCCGATTGCAGTCATGGAGATACAGCAGATAATTTCCCGGTTGCGGGACAAGGGCCTGGGGGTGCTGATCACCGATCATAACGTGCGGGAAACGCTCAAGATCACTGAGCGGGCCTATATCATGTACGAGGGCAAGATCCTGATATCCGGCACCACAAAAGAGCTGATCGCCAACGAAAAAGCCCGCCAGATCTATTTGGGCAAAGAATTTACTTTATAAATTACAGCAGGTATGCTATTATAAAATTTCCGCCAATAATATGACACCAGACCGAAAGGAGCTACTGAATGCAAGTAAACATTACCGCTCGACACGCTAAATTAACACCGCAATTGAAGCAATATGCCACTGAAAAGATAAGCAAGGTAGGCAAATATTACGAAAATGTCATCGACGCGCATGTGATCCTGACCGTGGAGAAATACTATTCTACGGTGGAGGCCACGGTGAACGCCGGCGGCACCCGGATCAACGCTAAGGAAGAGGCCCAGGACCTGTACGCCGCGATCGACATGGTCGCCGACAGCCTGGACCGGCAAATGAAGCGTTTTAAGGATAAGATCAGGACTAACAAGCATCGTGACCAGCGCACTACCAGGGTGCTGAAAGCCGAAGGACGGATAATTTCCCGGGAGGGCGTGGAACATTTGGCGGAAAACCTGCCGCCGACCATGAATAAAAAAGAATTCGATATGACCCCGATGTCCGCCAAAGAAGCTATCAAGAGGATGGAATTGGCTAATAATGATTTCTGGGCCTTCATCAATATAGAGAATAAAAAAATGAATATAGTTTATAAAAGGCATGACGGCACATTTGGCCTATTGGAACCGACATTTTAGGAGGGCTTGCTAATGAAGTTAATGGATTTCATCGTCAAGGACGCGGTTATTGTTAACCTGCAGGGCAAGGAAAAGAAAGATGTACTGAACGAGATGGTAGATGCGCTGGTCAAGACCAAAAAGATCTCCGGCAAAGACAAAGTGGTGAAGATACTGATGGACCGCGAGGAACTGGGTTCCACGGGTATCGGCTCCGGGGTGGCTATACCCCACGGCAAGACCGATGAGGTTGATAACGTGGTGATCTCCCTGGCCTCATCCAAGCAGGGGATAGAATTTGAAAGCCTGGACGGTGAACCGGTATACCTGGTGTTCCTGCTGCTGGCGCCGGTGGAATCGACCGGGGTCCATTTGAAGGCCCTGGCCAAGATCTCGCGGATACTGAAGGATAAGCATTTCCGTCAGTCACTGCGCGACGCCAAGACTGCGGAAGAAGCGCTCAAGATATTGAAAGAAGAAGACGAATATTAAAAGCAGTTCATAGTTGATAGTTCATAGTTGATCGAAAAAGCTTTAAACCTAATTTTTCAGCAATCAACAATCAACAATCAACAAAATGAGGTAGCTATGTCTGGTGTAAGCATCAGAGAGTTCCTGAAAGAAAAGCAAACTTCCATGAAACTGGAAGTCCTGACCGCGGATAAGGGCCTGGAGAAGAAGATCACTGTTTTCGACGTTAACCGCCCGGGCCTGGCGCTGGCCGGGTATTTCAAATATTTCGCTTTCGAACGCATACAAGTGCTGGGTATGACCGAGCTTTCTTATCTGGCCGAACTGGATTCCCAGCGGCGCCGGCAGATCCTGGAGAACCTGTTTTCCTATGACCTGGTCTGCTTTGTCATCACCCGCAGCCTGGAGCCACCGGAAGAGCTGCTCAAGCTGGCCCAGGATAAACAGGTATCCGTCATGCGCACTCCGTTGAACACTATAAATTTTATCAATGAAGTAACCGCCTATTTGGAAGATAAATTCGCGCCCTCTACCAGCGTGCACGGGGTACTGATCGACGTTTATGGCGTCGGCGTGCTGATCCTGGGAGAAAGCAGTATCGGCAAGAGCGAGTGCGCCCTGGAATTGGTCAAAAGGGGCCACCGGCTGATTGCTGATGACGTTATTGACATCCGCAAGAAATCGTCTACGCTGCTGATCGGCAAAGGCATGGAATTCATCAAGCATCACATGGAGATCCGCGGAGTCGGCATTATCGACATCAAGAATCTGTTCGGGGCCGGGGCCATCCGGGATGATTGCGAGATCGACTTAATCATGCAGATGGAGGAATGGGATTCCAAGAAGGAATATGACCGCTTGGGGCTGGATGAGATCACCTATGAGATCCTGGGAGTGGAAGTGCCGAAATTGATAGTGCCTATCCGGCCGGGGCGTAACATCGCCGCGATCGTGGAAGTAGCGGCGATGAACTGGCGCCTGAAAAAGACCGGTTATCACAGCGCCAAGGAATTTGAGAAGAAGCTGACGGAAGAATTGGAAAAGAAGAAAAAGGAGTAACTCTTGCCGCCTAGTAAGGTGACCCGTTTCATCATCATCACAGGAATGAGCGGAGCCGGTAAAAGCTCGGCTATCAATGTATTTGAAGACCTGGGTTTTTTTTGTATCGATAATTTGCCGACGGTGCTGCTGCCGAAATTCGCCGAAGTAGCGATTCAATCCGGCAGCAAGATCGCCAAAGTGGCATTGGGCATAGATATAAGGGAAAGAGGTTTCCTGGACACGCTCTTTAACACGCTCAAGGACTTGGATGAACTGCAGATAAAATACGAGATCCTGTTCCTGGAAGCCTCAACCGAGGCATTGGTGCACCGTTTCAGCGAAACTCGCCGCCGGCATCCGCTGGATATAGAAGGCAAGGGCCACAGCGTGCTGGAAGGCATCAAGCAGGAACGCGAACTGCTGAGCGAAATAAAGTCCCGGGCCGACCGCATCATTGATACCACCAACCTGACGGCCAAGGAACTGCGGGATACCATACTGGAGTCGTTTTTCCTGGCGGAGGACAGTGCCAGCGCTATGCGGGTGAACCTGGTGTCATTCGGCTATAAGTACGGCATACCGCTGGACGCGGACCTGGTCTTTGACGTCCGATTCCTGCCTAATCCGCATTACGTGGAAGAGCTCAGGCCGTATACCGGTAATGACCGGAAGGTACGCGACTTTGTCCTGAAGAACCCGGTGACCCAGAAATTTCTGAAGAAAACATTTGATATACTGAAATTCCTGGTCCCTTATTTTATCAAAGAAGGCAAATCCTACCTGACCATAGGTATCGGTTGTACCGGCGGCAAACATCGGTCAGTAGTGATAGTGAATGAACTGGAAAAATACCTGACGCATAAAAAATATGACGTCAAGGTAAAGCACAGGGACATGAACAAGTGAGGTAGTTATGATCGGAGCCATAGTAATCACCCACGGCGAATTAGGGAAAGAGTTGATTGAAGTAGCCAAGGGCATAGTGGGCAGCCAGCCGGAGGTGGAAAGCATCTCCCTGACCCCTGGTGAAAGCTCGGTGGAGCTGAAGAAAAAGATAGAAGCGGCGCTGGAGAACCTGAAGTCGGCAGACGGGGTCATAATATTTACCGACATGTACGGAGGTACTCCGACCAACACCAGCTTGCCCATGACCCTGTACCATAAAATGGAACTACTGACCGGGGTGAACCTGCCGATGCTCTTGGAGTTCTTTTCTTCCCGGGAAATATTGTCCCTGGCGGATCTAGTGTTGAAAGTCAAGCAAACGGGGCAAAAGACGATCATAAATGCCAAGGAAGTCTTTTTGCAAAAATTGAAGAAGGTATAAGTATGGGCATTGAACTAATCAGGATCGATGACCGGTTGGTCCACGGCCAGGTAGTAGCGGGCTGGGTTAAGGCGATCAAGGCCAACCATATTATGGTGGTGAACGATAAGGTGGCTCAGGACCAGATGCAGCGGGTGCTACTGAGCATGGCGGTGCCCGGTAACTTGAAATTATCGGTGCTGTCAATCACCGAAGCGGCCGCGGTCCTGAAGGCCGGAGTACCGGATAATGACCGTTTGATCGTCTTGTTGAATTCACCGGCTGACGCCCTGGCGCTGGTAGAGAAAGAAGTGCCGGTGAAAAGCATCAACGTCGGCGGTATCCATTACTGTGAAGGCAAGAAGCAGATCCTGAAAGCGGTCTGCGTGGATATGGTGGACATCGAGGCTCTGTACCAACTGGAACGCCGGGGCATAGAATTGGAAGGGCGCATCGTCCCGACCGACGAGCGCATTAATATAATGGATTCAGTCAGGAAGATTACCATGGGTGACAAAAACGATACGATCGCGGGGGACAGTAAGTGAAGAGTATAAATCTGATATTTGGCGTCCATAATCACCAGCCGGTGGGCAACTTCGATCATATTTTCGAAGAATCCTACCAGAAAGCTTACCTGCCTTTCATGCAGGTACTGCGGCGGCATCCCAGTATCAAGATGACTTTCCACTATACCGGGGAGCTGTTCCGTTTCCTGAAAGAAAAACATCCGGACTTTGTCGGCTATCTGCAGGAAATGGTGTCCCGGTCGCAGATCGAGATCATGACCGGTGGTTTCTACGAGCCCATCCTGGCTATTTTACCAGACGATGATAAGCTGGCGCAGATCGAAAAACTTACCAATTTTATCAAAGAAACCACCTCCTGCCAGCCACGGGGCATGTGGTTGGCCGAGCGGATCTGGGAGCCGCATCTGGTCAAGCCTTTACAGGAAGCAAAAGTAGAATACGTGGTAGTAGATGATTATCATTTCAAGAGCGCCGGGCTAAATGAGGAAGACCTTCTGGGCTATTATATCAGTGAGGAACAGGGCCGGTCCCTGGCCATGTTCCCCATCAGCCAGAAGTTAAGGTATATGATCCCATTTGCTTTGCCAGAGAAGACCATAGAATATTGTGCGCAGCTGGCGGACGAAGTCGGCGACCGGCTGCTGGTCATAGCCGATGACGGGGAGAAATTCGGCGTCTGGCCGCAAACCTACCATTCGGTCTATGAAGAACAATGGCTGGAACGGTTCTTTAAGTTATTAGAGGAAAATTCCGCTTGGATCAAGACCACTACTTTCAGCGAGTACCTGGATGGGCATAAAGCCCGCGGCCGGGTCTACCTGCCCTGCGCCAGTTACAGCGAAATGCTGGAATGGTCACTGCCGGAGCAGGCCCAGGAAAACTACGAGAACGTCGTGGAACGGATCAAACACAATTTTGACGAAGCGGGCTACCTGCAGTTCATTAAAGGCGGTTTTTGGCGCAACTTCCTGGTAAAATACCCGGAAGCGAATAACATGCATAAGAAAATGCTGGAAGTGAGCCGGAAGGTGAATGCCGCTTTAAAGAAAAACCCTGGCGCTTCCTCGCTGGCCCAGGCCCAGGACCATCTGCTGGCCGCCCAGTGCAACGACGGTTACTGGCATGGGGTTTTCGGCGGCCTCTACATGTCCCATTTGCGCCGTTCGGTCTATGAGAACCTGATCAAGGCCGAGAACAAACTGGCTGAAAGTATGCCGGCTGAAGTAGGTCCAACCCTGCAGGAAGAGGATTATAATAACGACGGCCGGCAAGAGATAATCGCCACTACGGAGAAAGTAAAATGTTACCTGGCGCCAGGTGTCGGGGGTAAGATCAGCGAGATCGACTGGCGGCCGCAGAATTTCAACTGTCTGAACGTCCTGACCCGGCATAAAGAAGCTTATCATAAAAAAATAATTGATTTTATTGGCAAGCAGTCCAAACAGCAGGATAATGGATTGAAGACCATTCATGAACAGTTCCGGGTCAAGGAAAAGAACCTGGACAAGTATTTAAAGTATGACTGGTACGAACGGGGTTTCCTGATCGATCATTTCCTGAGCGACTGGGCCGACCTGGAATCATTCGCCAACTGTAATTTTGGCGAGAAAGGCGATTTTGTAACCCAGCCCTTTGACTACCGTCACCGGCAGCTGCCAGACGGTTTGGAGATAGCGCTGTCCCGGACCGGACACGTTTGGGTGGACAGCCTGTTCGCAGCTATTAAGGTAGAAAAGACCATCAAGATACCCCAAGGCGGCCAGGAACTGGAGATTACCCAGGTGATTAGCAGCTTGGAAAATACGGAGCTGAAATTACGCTACGGAACGGAATTCTGTTTTGCCGGTACTACGGGCCACGATGACGGGTGTTTTTATTATGCGCCCGGGCCTGCCGGTACATTGACCAATAAATATATGGACAGCCTGGAAGAAAATGAAGAGCTGTCCGAGCTGGGCATAAAAGATTATTTCACCAAACTGGAGGCCATCTGGCGGTTCTCCAACCCGGCCACGCTGTGGCGTTTCCCCCTGGAAACTGTTTCCCAATCGGAATCCGGCTTTGAAAGAAGCTACCAGGGCTCAGTGATTCTGGCCCAGTGGCAACTGGTCTTGCCGCCGCAGGGACAGTGGCGGAACAGGATCATTTTCAGGATGCAAGACTTAGAGGCGTAATATGCTACTCCAATCCATCTGGCTCAGTTTAGTAGCCGCATTCATCAGCCTGGATGTAACCGCCTGCTGGCAGGTCATGATCTCCCGGCCAATAATTATTGGCCCGATCATCGGATATCTTTCTGGTGATTTCATGCATGGCATGATCATGGGCGCCATGTTGGAACTGATCTGGATAAACACCCTGCCCATGGGAGCCAGTATCCCGCTGGACGCCACGGCCACCACGGTGGTAGCTACCGCCAGCGCTATCCTGATAGAGCGCATGTGGGTGATCCCGGAACCGGCGTCGATAGCGTTGGGAATATTATACGCTATTCCCTTCGGCGTGGCCTTTAAGCGACTGGATATATTTACGCGGCGTTTCAGCAATAACCTGGTTTACCAGGCTGATAATTACGCCAAAGCCGGCCGCCTATTGCGGATAGAATCCATGGTTGTTTTAGCGATCTTTCTTATATTCCTCAAATACTTTCTTTTTTATTTTATCACTATATATTTTGGCTTGCATGTCCTGTATATATTGGTGCCGAAATTACCGGCCCAGGTAATAGGCGGTTTAGCCCAATCCATGATCTTGTTGATCGCTTTGGGTCTGGCCATGGTCCTGGATACATTCATGTTCAAAAAGAGAGGCAAAGAACTTGAGTGATACGATAGCGAGCAAGAAAATAACTAAAATGGACCTGTTCCTGATCATGATGCGCTCTTTTTATATTCAGGCGGTCTGGAACTTTGAACGCTTGCAAAACCTGGGGTTCCTTTTCGTCGTGGTGCCCATGATCAAAAGGTTGTATCCTTCTAAGACCGAGCGCATACCGGCTTTGCAGAGACACTTGGAATTCTTTAATACCCATCCGTATATGGCGTCCATTGTTATCGGGGTAGTTACCAGCATGGAAGAGAAGATGGTCAATTCTCCGGACGCCGTTAAACCGGAGGACATCCGGTCGATAAAGGCCATTATGAGCGGTCCGCTGGCGGCCATCGGGGACGCTTTTTTCTGGGCTTCGCTGCGGCCTTTCAGCGCTTTGATGGGAGTTACCCTGTTCCTGCTTCTGGATGGCTGGTTCAAAATAATCGGGCCGCTGTTCTTCCTGTTGTTCTTTAATTTTTTTGGCCTGTATATCCGTTTCGGGGGACTGCTCAAGGGCTATCGGCTGGGAACCGGCGTAGTGGACATCCTGAAAAAGTTCGATACCCAGGAATTGATCACTGTAGTCAATTTGCTGGGCCTGATCGTCCTGGGAGTATTGCTGATAATTTTTATGTCGGGCCTGGATTTCTGGCAGAACATAGTATTTGGCGGCACCTTACTGCTGTCCTACGGCCTGATCCGGAAAAAGGTCTATACCGGGTTACTGATATTCATTGTGATCTTAAGCAGCATAATCATGAAATACGTGGGGTTCGATTTTTAGGAGACAGGACACATAATGCAAAAATCATTTGCACTAAAAAATAGATTAGGACTGCACGCGCGGCCAGCGGCCCTGTTCGTGCAATTGACTAACCAGTATAAACAAGCCCGGGTCAAGGTGCGTGTCGTTCGCAACGGAGAAGAGGGCGAGGAAGTTGACGGCAAAAGTATCATGGGTCTGATGATGCTGGCGGCGGAGGCCGGCTCCAATCTGCTCATCACTGTCGTCGGCGATAAGGAAGAGGAATTGCTGGGGCGGATAGAAGAACTGGTTAATAGTAAATTCGGCGAGGAATAATAACAGCGGGAGTGGGTATGCAAAGAGGTATAGCGGCGTCACCCGGAATAGTCATAGGCAAGGCCTTGGTCCTAAGCCAGGAGGATTTCTGCATTAAAAAGCGGAGACTACTGGAAGAGGAAGTAGAAGAAGAGATAGCGCGCTTCCAGGAAGCCTTGAATATAACCAAGCAGGAGTTGATCACCATACGGGATAAGGTCAACACCCGTCTCGGGACCAAGCACGCTTCTATTTTCGAAGCTTACCTGCTGGTGCTGGAAGACCCGATGCTGGTAGGCGAGACCATGGAAAAGGTCCGCAAAGAGAAAATTAACATTGAGTACGCTTTCTCCCAGACCATCGCCAAGTTCGTGCATGTCTTTACCACAATGGGCGACGAATACTTGCGGGAACGCGGTCATGATATCCAGGATCTGGGCAAGAGGGTCCTGCATATCCTGCTGGGCGAAAAACGGCAGATCCTGACCCATCTAAAAGAAGACGTGATCATTGTCGCCAACGACCTGACCCCGTCCGATACGGTCCAGATGCGCGAGGAAAAGATCCTCGGGTTCATCACCAATATGGGCGGCAAGACCTCGCATACGGCGATCATGGCTCAGTCTCTGGGTATACCGGCGGTAGTGGGTTTGAAGGATATAACCGCCAAAGTCCAGAACGGAGACCAGATAATCCTGGACGGTTATGAAGGTTTCGTTATTGTCAACCCGTCAGATGAGATCCTGGAAGAATATGAGAAAAGGAACAAGAAATACCAGGAGATCCAGCGGCAACTGAATAAATTAAAAGACCTGCCGGCGGTAACCCAGGATGGCCGTGAAGTAGAGCTGGTGGCTAATATAGAAATACCCGATGAAGTGGAGCTGGCGTTGCGCCAGGGCGCCAAGGGGATAGGACTGTTCCGGACTGAATTTATCTTTCTAAATCGCGCCGATCTGCCCGGGGAAGAGGAACAAACCAAGGTCTACCGCAACATGGCTAAAAAAATGGCACCTTACGCGGTGATCATCAGGACTCTGGACCTGGGCGGCGATAAGCTTACCGAACAGCTCGGGACCACTGTGGAAACCAATCCCTTCCTGGGTTTGAGGGCGATACGTCTCTGCCTGAAACATCCGGATCTTTTCAAGACGCAACTCAGGGCGATACTGCAGGCGTCCACTTCAGGTAATCTAAAAATAATGTATCCCATGATCTCCACCGTGGAAGAGGTAATAAAGGCCAATCGCATATTGGAACAGGTAAAAGAAGAGCTGAAGAAGGAACATATAGATTTTAATCCCAATATTGAGGTGGGGGCCATGATCGAAACTCCCTCCGCGGCCCTGACCGCTGACGTCATCGCCAAAGAAGTGGATTTTATGAGCATCGGCACCAATGACCTGATTCAATACACTATCGCAGTGGACCGGGGCAATGAGAAGGTGGCGTACTTATATGAACCTATGCATCCGTCCATATTACGCCAGATCAAACACGTGATCGAAGCCGGGCACCGTGAAGGCAAATGGGTCGGACTGTGCGGAGAAATGGCCAGCGAACCCGAGTTGACCCTGATCTTGCTGGGCATGGGCCTGGATGAGTTCAGCATGGGCAGCGCTTCCATTCCCAAGATCAAGAAGATGGTCCGGGAATCAACTATGAACCAGGCCAAGGAAATGGTCAACACCATCCTGGAACTGCCAACCGTGGACGCCATCAAGAAGTTCCTGAAACAGAATAAAATACTGGTCGAAGAAAATATCTAACCTATCTAAATTATGAGGAGAATTGGTCAGTGAGAAAACTGGATAATCTGGATTTGCTGAAAAATATCGATACCCGCGACATGCTGGCGGAACTGGAAAATTTCCCCGAGCAGTGCGCGGAAGCTTACCGGTTGGGAGTTGACCTGCGACTGCCCCCGGATTATAAGAAAGCGGATAAGATACTGATTTGCGGCATGGGTGGTTCGGCAATTATCGGCGACTTGCTCCACGATTACCTGAAACTGGAGACCAAGGTGCCGGTCATAGTGAACCGCGATTCACGTATCCCGAACTTTGTCGATAAAAATACGCTCGTGTTCCTGATCAGCCATTCCGGCAACACCAAAGAGACTTTACATAATTATCATGACGCTTTGAAGAGAAAGGCTAAAATTGTCGCTATAACTTCCGGCGGCCGGCTAAAGAAAGAAACCGCGCGCCTGGGTCTTCCGTGTGTCAGCATCCGGGCCGACGGCCTGCCACGAGCCAGCCTGGGACTGCTGTTTTTCCCGGTGCTGAACATATTGCAGAAGCTGGGTTTTATCAGCAATAAGCACAAAGAGTTCAGCGAAACTCTGGCCCTGGTCTGGGAGCTGAGCCGCCGCTGGGCGGGAACGGTCAAAACCAACCGCAATCAGGCCAAGAAGCTGGCGGCCAAACTGGCCGGCAAAATACCGGTGTTGTACGGGGCTAATTCCCTGATGGACGGGGTGGCCCGGCGCTGGAAAAGCCAGTTTAACGAGAACACTAAGCTGTTCGCTGCTTATAATATTTTCCCGGAGATCACCCATAATGAGATCGAGTGCTGGTACAACCTGAAAGAGTTACGCCGCTATTTTAAAGTTTTTGTTTTGCATGACGGTATAGCGTACCCGGAGGATCAGAAACGGCTGGACTTAAGCTTGCGGAAGATCAGCCAGAACCTGGGAACGGTGGAGCAGATACATCCTTATGGCCAAAGCGCCCTGGCCCGTTTGTTCAGCATAGTTTACCTGGGCGATTTTGTCAGTGTCTATTTGGCCTTTCTCTACGCAACGGATCCTACCCCGATGCCGATGATCGATTACATCAAAGCCAATCTATAGACCCAAACCAAAAAATGAATATACAAAAAATACGGAATTTTTCCATTATTGCCCATATAGACCATGGCAAGAGCACTTTAGCCGATACTTTGCTGGAGCTCACCCATACCATCCCGGAACGGAAGATGAAAGAACAGTTTCTGGATAAGATGGACCTGGAGCGGGAGCGGGGTATCACTATCAAGGCCAAAGCCGTGCGCATGAATTACCACGCCGATGACGGCGAGGACTATATACTTAACCTCATCGACACGCCGGGACACGTGGATTTCACCTACGAGGTTTCGCGCTCTTTAGCCGCCTGTGAAGGAACAATCCTGGTAGTGGACGCGTCTCAAGGAGTAGAGGCGCAAACCCTGGCCAATGTCATGCTGGCCAAACAGAACAACCTGGTCATCATACCGGTCATTAACAAGATAGACCTGCCCAACGCCGATCCCGACAGGGTGAAGGTGCAGATTCAGGATATCCTTAAAGTGGATACCACGGATATCCTCATGGCCAGCGCCAAGAACCGTATCGGGACCAAAGAAATACTGGAAGCCATAGTGCATAAGCTCCCGCCGCCGGTGGGTAACCAGGAACGGCCCTTGAGCGCGCTGATCTTTGATTGCAATTACGACCCTTATCGCGGCGCCATTATATACGTACGGTTACTGGACGGCAGGATCAAAAAAGACGACAAGATCAAGATGATCTTCAATAACTCGGAATATGATGTGGATGAAGTGGGATATTTCCGGCCGGAAATGGAACAAGCCGAAGGCTTGGAAGCGGGGGATGTCGGCTACATTATCGCCGGGATCAAGAACCTGCAGGACGTTAAGATCGGCGATACCGTTACGCATGTGGAACGGCCCACTGATACTCCTTTCCACGGGTTCAAGGAACTAAAACCCATGGTTTATGCCGGTTTCTTCCCGGTGAATCCCGGGGATTATGATCCGCTGCTGGCGGCCCTGGAAAAATTGCGGCT
>PMCA01000034.1 GCA_003153935.1 Elusimicrobiota bacterium | reverse complement strand
GACGAAGATTAAATAACTCGCCGTATGCATACTCCTGCAAATTGTAAGGCACATCATCGCTGTTCAACCAGTAGTCGTCGTTGATAAAACCATTTTCACGAGCCTCGTTATATACCTGAGTGCCCGGTAATAGCCAAAGAATACTTGCCCCAATGGAAGAGTGCGGCTTGATAATTCCGGCCATTTCAATAGTTTCATCAATGGTCTCAATGGTCTCTCCTTTATTACCGATCATCAGATAGGCTCGGGGTTTAATACCAGCCTGGTGTGCCAGGGCAAAGGCACGCTCAATATCGCCACGCGTTTGCTTCTTATTGATATTTTTTAAGATAAGATTACTACCGCTTTCTACGCCAAAATCAATACTCACACAACCGCTGATCTTCATGGTATTCAGAAGTTCTTCGTTTACCATTTTTACATGGCTGCAGCAGGCCCATTGAATATTCAATTTTCGTTCGACAATACCCCGGCATATGTCCATAGCCCGTTGTTTATTCACCGGAAAATTGTCGTCAAAAATATAGATGGAGCGGGCACCCATCTTCTTAACCAGGTGCTCAATTTCGTCAACAACGTTTTGCGCCGACCGATGACGCCACTTTTTCCCCCAGAAATTTACGGAACCACAATAAGTGCAGTCGAATACACAGCCTCTTGAGGTAATTATGGCCGCCGTTGGTTTGGGTAAGCCTGAAAAGCCTACATAGTTTTTAAAATTAAAACTATTGAATCCTTCGTAATATGGAAATGGTATTGTATCAAGCGTTTCAATTAAGGGGCGCCTCTCGGTTCGCTCAACTGTGCCGTCTTTTCTCTTGAAAGCAATGCCTTTAATCTGGTCAAGAGCACGGCCCTTTTTCAGAGCGTCCAGCAGCTCATAGAGGGTTTCTTCACCTTCGCCAATTATCACTACCTGGGCATGAGTTTTGACAAAAATGTGTTCAGGATAAAAACTGGCATGAGGGCCGCCAATTGCCAAAAATGTCTTTGGCAGGGTTTTTTTAAGTTGTGAGCAAAGCTCCCAAACAGTTTCACGATTTATAGTCCAGCAGGTAATACCAATGAAATCAGGCAAGAATTCTTTGGCCAAGCGCACCATCTCATTAATTGGGCTTATGCCTCCGTCAATTAGAAGAACCTCGTGTCCGTGGGTTTTAGCGATGGCTCCCAGATAAGCTATCCCTATGGGAGGAAAGTCTGGTTTTTGCTTATGCTTATTTGGATGACTAATCAATAAAATTTTCATTGCGAAAGTATTTATTTACCCCCTTTAGACAATATCCGACGATAAAGCCCTATATATTCATTAATTAAAGAATCCCATAAAAAATGTTCTGTAACGTATTTTCTGAGATTATTTCCAATTAATTCCAATTTAACCTGATTATTAATTAATTCTAGCAAACCTTGCTGTAACCCTTCAACAGAGGCAGGAACCACTTTACCCCCATTGATATCACTTACCATGCTAAAGCCGCACTGATCTGTAAGTAACACTGGTTTTCCAGTAATCCCGGCCTCTAATACAACTATTGACATAGCCTCTTGTCTAGAAGGAATTACGAGCAACNNCGCGTTGTAAGCATAAGACTTATCTCTTCCACTTAAATAACCAAGAAAATGAACTTGATCCTTTACCTCATAAGCATCCACTATCTCCTTTAGCCTAGATAACATTCCTTCATCTGGGCCCATAAAAACCAGTTGATAATCACTCAAAACATGTTTTAGATTACAAAAAGCACGCAAAAGTAAATCTGGGCCCTTTATATAACTCAGTCTGCCAGCGAATAAAATAATATGGCCGTCTTTAATCTTAAACTTCTTCCGAAACGCGGCGTCATCCCTCATTACCAGATTCTCTTGGGTAATTCCATTAGGAATAACTATTATTTTATCTACCTCCACCCCGTATGATTTATAACGTTCGACTTCGTCAGGGGTTATAGCAATGCAAAAATCTGCATTTCTAATAATATTCTTGCCAATTAGCATATTATATAATATCTTAAATATCTTTGACCGGCCATACACGCGCAATGAACCCGCCGCACATACAACATAGGGCTTATGAAGACGTTTTGCTAAAAAATAAACCAAGGCGTTTTGTAAAGTCCAATGGTTCATCAAATGAATGATATCAACTTTTGCAATAATATTTTTTATGTTTGAATATGAAAATCTTGCTAAATAAAAACGCTTGTTAAAACAAGGCAAGGCAATTACCTCTACGCCTTTTAATGCATTAATACGTTCAGTTGTTAATCCCAGATCAGTGGTAAGAATACTGCATTCTTCCCCGGCCCGTGCAAGGAAACGACTCATCTGGAAAGTCCGTTCTACAGAGCCACCGCCATTCACCGGGTCCAGTGATATGATAACATTTAATATCTTCATGGGATGTTCTTCTGCACTGCCAGATAATGTTTATACCAACTGGCAAAATTAGCTAGTTCGTCTTCAAAGATAACAGTTTTCTTAAATCCCAGGTCAAAAAGCTTTTGGCAATTGTACGTGCAACGCGGATTATAATTAGACTTGCCTATCAATTTCAATATTCCCTTTAGTACAAATAAAGGAATGTGCACAATGGGAATTGGGTAGCTCTTAAGCCCGAACTTTTCCATCAAATTCCGTTCAACATCGTAATA
This sequence comes from Elusimicrobiota bacterium, assembly GCA_003153935.1. Classification (GTDB taxonomy): domain Bacteria; phylum CAYTYR01; class UBA6262; order UBA6262; family UBA6262; genus Fen-1174. The sequence goes on along the minus strand of PMCA01000034.1, from coordinate 96,733 downwards.
GTTATTACCATTATACTCATCATCAGAAACAATAAAAATTTCCTCATCAATATTTTTGTTCGTATATATAAGTAATTCTATAGCGGAAACAACATTATGAACACTCACCAAGTTCATTTTCCGTTCATGGAACAGGCAGGATTTAAAATAATTAGCGATTCTATTACCAAACAGCAGATCATCCGCTAATTTTAATAAGTTCTTCCCACCAGCGCCAAATATTGCCGTGGGACGCAAAATCACCGCCTCGAAAGCCTTACCGGCATTTTCCAGAACAGTCTTCTCAATTTGCCTCTTAGTTGTTTCATATTCGCTTATTGGATAACATGCCGTTTCCTCCGTAACGATATCACCTCTTACCCTACCCGCGACCACAGCCGTGCTGCAATGGATAAAACGCTTTATTTTGGCTTTCGCGCAGGCTGCCAGTAAATTCTTAATGGCTGATAAATTATCCTGACTTGAACCGTTTCTTATATAGGCCAAATTAATAACGATAGCGTTTCCTACGCAAAGTCCAGTTAAGGTCTCCGGGCGCAAAAGATCGCCATTGATCACCGTGAGCCTATCGTTACTTAACACCTCATCCGGGTTATCTTTGTGCCGTAAAACCCTGATCTTTATATCCTTTTGCGACAAAAGACTGGTTATCAAATGCCTGCCGGCAAAACCGGTTCCACCGATTATTATAATTTCGTTCACTGGGACTCCTGTTTTTATTACAATTTCACAATATCAAGAACCATGAATTTTTGTATTTTTTCTGCAAATTCATTCGGCTTTGTAAATTTCAACCAAACAAGTTCTATAGTTTCCAGATCAGTAAGATTATAACCACTCCAACCACTCCAATCTATGTATACCTGGTATTGCGGCTTGGTAATCTTATAGTCCCGGCAATTGAATTGGCCCTGCGTTATAAAGTGCGTTAAAGCTTCGGGAATAAAGTCCTGCTGATTCGCAGACCCGAATCTGGTCTCGTTACCAAATGCTAACTTCATCAGACCTGTATATTCATAGAAACGGTATTGCCTATCGTTAGCATTAAATTTGGGTGCTCTATCAGTGAATAAAAAGGTGGTGTTATTTTTCATTATTTCTTCTTTCTTCAGATTTTCTACTATGGAAAGTTGCTTAAACCAGTCCTGCTGGAATTTCATGTAGACTGTATAATTTGCATAGATAAATAGAACTACCAGCAGTGAATATAAAAGCACCCTGGCTTTGCTGGTTAAGAATATCCGCCCCAGATAAACGATGATAAAACCCGCTCCTAAAGGGACTAACATCTGGAAACGGCTGTTCCAGTCCCAGTAGACAGGCACCCGGTCTACCGCCAAATAACCGAAAACGCCGGTGACAAAAGCGAAAACCCCGAAAAGTAGAAACCAAAAATCAGCCATCCCTTCCTGTTCCCTGTTAATTGACCAGCCCTTATAAAGAATTGCGCTTATCAGTAAGGTGGCAATGATGATCACCAGATAATTTGGCCCAATAACGCCATAAGCTCCTCTCAGAGGCGCTAAAAAGGCCAATTCAAAAGCTTCATCCAATTTGTAAATTGCTCCTATTAATTTATCCCAGGAAACCGCGTTATAGCCAGTGTACGCCCCATAAGGTTTAAAAAACACCAGTTTTATTGCCCAAAATACCAGCGGCGTCACCAAAAAATCCATATATTTAAATACCCGCATAAAAAATCCTTTTACATTTTTAACATTCGCTCTTTCCATATAACCGATATATATAATAACGATTAGATAAAACACCAGCAACGATTGCAAAGACATAAATGATACGAATAATAAGGCCAGGGCCAATATTCTTAAATAAACATCTTTTTTTCGGAAGTATTCCGCTAATAGGAAAAAGCCCAGGAAAAACAAGAAATAGGATATCGCGTAATGCGATACGCATAAAGCGATCTTGGCCGAATTAACCGGGAAGAGCACAAAAAATATGGAGAGAAACAACCTTTCCTGCACTGAGATTTCCTGGATAGTTTTCAAGATACCGTACAAAAAGAAACCAGAAAATAGATAACATAGAAATACCAGGACTCGGCAGGCTATCATAGTTTTCAAGGAAAGGATAAGGATTACATACCATCCTACCCAGGGGATGCCCAGCTGTGAGTTGGCCGCCATTAGGGTCGCATTATCGATATGATAGGCGGTCCAATCATCAAAATATATCCCGTCGTTCAGCAGCATAAGACCATAAGCTATAAAGTAAAATAAAGTTATCACCAATAGACTTTTGATATCTATGTTCTCCATCACCTTTCTCAATCTCATTAAACTCTCCTTTAAAATAACTTAACGCGAAATTTTGGAGTTAACCTGGCTAACATGAAAATCACACTAAATATCAATATCCCCTCAAAAAACACCTTAAAGGCAGTTACCATATATCCTCCCAAAATTATCTCTGTAACGAAGCATTGAAAATATAGTATTTTCGCCATAACGCCTAACTTAGACGAAATGACTTTTAGGGAAATAAAGGTCCATACTAAAAAGAATAGCGCCCCCCCCCATAATCCAAAATATACATAAGCCATGCCAACTATACCGAGTAATTCCCCGTGTCCTCCCCAACTGCTTATGCTATCCGGGTTGTAACCCCTTAATAAAATAGGAATAACATGCCTTAAAGAAAGCCATCGGGACGTATCTATGGGATGTCCGGGGATAAAACTATTTATGATCATGGCCGCATCCCCCTTTACGCTAATATAATAGGGGAACTTATCCCGGCCGACCGCCATTAGTCCTAAGAGCCAATCCAGCCCGCCAAAGCGTGCCAGCAAGTTAACGGGTGACTTTGAAGACTCATTGCTTTTTAAATGCTCTATAGCCCTGGATATGTCAAAACTCTTGCCGGTCATAGTGGCGGTAATTTTTTCTGATCGAACTACGGTGATTAGAGGAGCATAGACTAACACTGACAGGACCAGAATTACTAACCCCCAAGTAACAAAACGGCGAGAGAATCGTCTTTTTATGAAAACATAACAGACAATAAAATTGATCAACAATATCAATAAGACAGCTTTGGAAGTAGTCATGAATCCTTCCAAAAGCTGCAGCATGATCAGCAGCCAGGCCAGTTTGCGGTCACGTGGCACCCTGTTTTTCTTTATCAGGGGAATGAACATAATAAAATATAATGCATTTACCAGGATCGCCAGGCGGAAAAAAATAGAAAACGAACGGTCAAACTGGATACCGGTAACCCCAACGTTAAAATACATATCTAGTACTTGACGCAAAATAAAAGTCAGGATGACGAAGACAGCGTAAAAGCTGAAAAATCTGCTGAACGATATTTCCCAGCCGCCTATACGAATTTTATCTAAATCCGGCTCTTCCTTCACCTGCCGGTTATACGGCGTGCTAAAGCGGTACAATATGTACCCCAGACAAACTGCCAACAGGCAGGCAATAATAAACCAGAGCGCGGAATTAAATATATCTGTGGTTAATTTAATGGATAGGGCATAATCGAACAGCTCGGGGAAAAAATATAAGACCACGATTCGCTGCACGATAAAAGTCACAGCAAAGATAACCACCACATCGAGAAAAAAACTTCTCATCAGTGAAATAAGAAAAATGACCGTGGCCAGCAATACGGCCACCCACAGAGATTCATTGCTTATCCATGTATTATCTCTGGGCCCCATAAAGGCAAACGTTAAAAGAACAATAAGGGAAATGGCGGCAATAGTGCGTGTGAATGGCAACTGTCATACCTCTCTAAAAAGGGCTTTTGCCCAGATATAAATATACGAGATTCCAAAACTTTACGGGTAAATGGGAAAAAAGATAAAGAATAAAATATTTTAAAGTTATAAATTTATAAGGTTTAATTTGCCGCCGGGCCGATCTTAAATCACCTTGTTCCATGAACATCTTCGCCCGAGCATACTCCATTTCCAGTTTACAGCTGCTAATCGCGCTGGCATAGTCATGCTCAAGATTTGGATACAAAGATCCCAGTTTTTTTAATACATACGCTATTTCATCAGGCCATTTTCCCATCGATTTGAAGCTATTCATGCCCGCATGCAAGCGGTAAACTGCTGTCGGCTTATCCAGATATATCGCCTGGGACCGGTAAAGAAGCCGCATAAACAGGTCATATTCTTCGGCTAAGGCGAGATTAATATCAAAGAAATCATCCAGGCGGTCAATGGCTTTTTTCCTAACCATTACGGTTAAGATAGCTACCGGATAATGGCACAGAAATCTCTCAAAAACATCCCCCTGCGGGAGCCGCTTGCGCGTAGCCAGCGTCTTTCTCGTGCCTTTCATGGCAAAATAGTTGCTATAAACAAAATCGACTTCCGGGTGATCCTCTAAAACGTTAACCTGACTTGCCAATTTATCCGGCAACCACAGATCATCATGATCAATAAAGGCAATATATTCGCCGTGAGAACGTTTTAAGGCTTCAGTGCGCGAATACCCAAGCCCCTTGTTTTCCTGGTGATGATAAACCAGTGGTAACCCTTTTCCTTTATATTCACCAATTATATCCGCGGTCGCATCCGACGATCCGTCATTAATGATTATTAGTTCCCAATCCTTATAAGTCTGCCCAACTATACTGTCCAAGGTTTCACGCAGATACTTCTCCGAATTATAGCAGCAGAGATTGATGCTCACTTTGGGATTCATCTAAAAAAATCCTTGACCGACCGCGCAACCAAATCTACCTCAGCATCAGTCATGTCGTAATATAGCGGCAGGGTCAAAATTTCCTTCCAAAGCGTTTCGGTTACCGGCAGGGGTTGGGCATAAGGTGAAAAGAATGGCTGAATATGGTTGGCAATGTAATGTATACCCGAACCCACACCCCGGCTGCTAAGAAAATCCATCATTTCGTCCCGCCGGCCTTCCAGTACCCTGATTATGAAGGCAAAGGGAGCAGTCCCTTCATGGTCCCAGGTCAGGGTTCTAATGCCCTTCAGATTTTTAAAACTCTCACTATAGATCTGCACTATCTTTTTCTTTCTGGTTAAGAACATATTCAATTTTTTTAATTGGACCAACCCGATGGCGGCGCTGATATTGCTCATGTGATAACGGTAACCCTGCGTAGTCACTTCATAGAACCAGCTTCTTTCGTTTCTATACCGGTGCCAGGTGTCCTTATCTATGCCCAGAATCCTTTTACGACGGATCTCTTCCGCGATAGCGTCGTCAGCAAGTACAACGGCGCCGCCTTCGCCGCAAGTAATGTTCTTGATGGGATCGAAACTGAAACACGTGACATCCCCGAAGCCCCCTATCTTCTTCCCCTTATAAGAAGAACCAAAAGCGTGGGCTGCGTCTTCAATGATCAAGATATTATGTTTTTTACCGATAGCGAGAAGGCTGTCCATGTCACAGGGATTTCCGCAATAGTGGACCGGCATAATCGCCTTTGTTTTTGCCGATATTTTTTTCTTTACGTCCGTCAGGTCAATATTCAAGGTGCCAGGTTCCGCCTCGCAAAACACCGGTACAGCTTTCAGAGCGGTAATAGCCTGCACTGACGCACAAAATGTAAGGGATGGCACAATAACCTCATCCCCGGCAGTGATACCAAAGGCATCCAGGGCGACGTGGAGTGCGGTGGTACCGCTATTTACGGCTATTACATTTTTGGCCCCTAAATATTCCTTAATGGCGTTCTCAAATTCAAAAACAGTCGACCCCAAACCAAGCCAACCCGTAGCAAACACCTTTTTTACCTCTTCCAGTTCCTCACTACCTATAGACGGTCTGGACACTGGTAACATGAGTAAGCTCCCTTCCCTATATGTATGTCTCCAAGATTTTCTTATATATCTTCAGGATACGTTCATCCCATCCTGCCGGTAATACACAGGGCCAGTTCACCATATGCCGGCCCGTAGCCTCGGCGATTGCGCAGACACCTTTGTTATAACCCAAATTTTCCACGCCGGCGGGACAGCAAATAATAGGATCAAGAAACCAGCGCCCCGCAACTTCGATGTGTTCTTTTTTCATTTTTTCCAGCATTGTATCTGCTTCCGGCAAAGACATGGCAAAGCGCAAGGGAACTATATCTAAACTTTGATCAAAATATGCTTTAGGCAAATATTCTTTAATTTTGGTATTATCTGCCAGCCTGAGATATTCTGATAGCAGCGCTTTCCTCCTGGCTCTTTCTTTATCCCATCTGGCCAGTTCAAAGATCCCTAATTGCGCAAACATGGGAGACATTTTGGCTGGATAGGGATAACTCCGAGATGACTCACGTCCATAATCATCCCCCAAAAAAACAAAATTAGGTTTATACGCATAACCCAGCTTTTTTATTAAGTTTAAATAATTTAAAAAATTAGCCTGTTTGAATTTTATCGGTTGATAATATTTACGTTCAAATAGGAACTGTTGATACAGTCGTTTTTGATGCGGTTTGTCCAACTGTGGTAAAGCGGCGGAATAAAATCTAACTTTTTCATAAAGAGCCTGATTGGTGGTATAAAGCAATCCTCCGATCAGGGTGTTAAGTGGTTTAGTATGATCGGTTGAAAAAATTGCGGCATCGCCAAAATTACCCACTTTTATCCCTTTTACCGCCGAATCGAAAGTTATAGCACAATCTTCTAATACAAAAATGCCGTGTTTTTTGGCTATGTCTATTATGTGCTCTATGGCGCAGGGAATGCCAAAGGAGTGCTGAGCGACTATAAGCCTGGTACGCGATGTTATTTTGCTTTCAATATCAGCCGCCGCTGGACCAAAGGTATCCTTATCTATATCGCAATATACCGGTTTGGCCCCGCTTCTTAGTATGGCGTTGGGCATAACCGAACAGGTAAAACCTTGCAGTATAACCTCGTCTCCGGGACCAATCTTGAGGACTTTCAGTAAAGAAAAAAAAGCCATCCGGCCGGACGCAAAACTTAAACCATATCCCTTTCCGATTACAGAGGTTATAGCTGCTTCATATTGGGATACAATATCTTCAGGGTCCCGGTTATCCCCTGTTTCCGCTATCCGCTTCACAACCCCTGCTTGTTCTTCACTTAAATATGCATGCCCCTGGACAAATCCGATCAGGAACGGGGCGCCTAATAGTTTCAGGGATTTTGCTATATTTATCATTTTTCTTACTATTTTTAGCAGCATATTTTGTTTCCTCAGGATCCTGCTTAGTTCTGCAAAAGCGCTAACCAGGTATCTTTTCTTACCGGTTCGCCGATTATATAATTAAAAGATAGCTCGACCTGGCTGTCATAACAAAAATAGGGCATTCTTGACTCCGGTAAGTACTTATCAGAATTATAATGCTTTTTAATATTTAAGTCGTCTAACAGGTCCAGGTCAATTAATTCGGTGGCTACTTTGTAAACAGACAATCCCTTATAAAGGGCTTCCAGGGCGGCTGTAGTAGTAGAATAAACAACGATGTCCATTTCCGCTAAGACTTCATCCATTGATCCCGATTGAATAATCTCCATATTATCGATTTCCTGTATCGCTTTCTCTATTTTGCCGTTAAATAAGTTCGGGTGAGGCCTGACATAATACCGGCAATTGCTCTCCGGATAAAACATGTTCTTGACACCATAAATTATTTCCAAACTATAAGGCAATGAAAAAGTTAATAGCACCAACACCTTGAGAGTTTCGCCCGATTTTCTTTTCCTTATGTGATTCTTTTCATCGGTCTTTTTCGCGTATCGCAGCGAACCCCCATTTAATATTTTGGTACTCTTATATCCGGCCGCCGCCATAATCTTCTCATTATAGTTACCGTTGGTGATTATGTAGTCAGGCAGAGGAATATATTGATATTCTCCTGCCCCCAGAAAATAGTTCATCAACATGATAGGAACGGTACTATGTTGGTAACCAGCGCATTTGCAATGCGGATTGGCTGCTCTCAGCGCCATTATGGTCATTTTTTCCCAAGGCTGGTTCTCGAATAGATAAACAAACAGCTTAATTTGCTTATTATCGGCAAAATAGTTTCTATAAGCGTAATATTCGCAAAGATTAAAAGAAAATGAGAGCGAAGATTTCTCCCGGTTAAATTCACGGACAAACAAAAGCGTATAATCAACGCCCTTAAAAATCCGCGCATCTTTTGTCACTTGAACGGAAGGACGCTTAAACAGCACTCTTAGCCAATCGGCGGTTTTTAAATACAGATCCGTAAGACAGAAGTTAATGCCGGATATTAAGGCTTTTTTCTTTAAAGCGACGGCCAGATTAGTCTGTGACGATATGGCGACTTTTTTCCCGTTACCCTCATAATATTCAGCCAACTGTCCCATATAATAATCATGAAAGCCGTTCTCCCGGAAACTTCTTTCTTCGATAAAAGTATTAATTATCACTTCTTTATGGAGCTTGCGCAACAGGTGCAACCGGTCTCTGAATTTTATTTTAACATACTGGTTTTTTAGCGTCGCCCTTAATTGCCTTGATAAAAAAGTGAACGGTACTAACAAAGATTTCGCCCAATAGTAAACCCCGGCCCGCAGTATACGGCAAACAGAGGCCTTAACCTGCACCCTGCGGCTATCATATTTGGACGACCGTTCCGCCAGGAGCCGATGCAGGTATGGATCTTCCACAACGATCATCAATAATTGCCGCTCCGGGGGTGCTTGACCAGCCAGCCAGGAATCTACTAAGTTGAAATAACAAACCAGCAGAAAGAAGTTCGTTTGGAACGGCGATTTAGAAGCGAATCTCATCGCCCACCATTTAAGATCATTTTGATGCTGGGAATTAACCCTGGTCATCCAATCCAGAAACGGCTGCTTCAAACTCCGGGAAAGCTCATAAAGCTCGGGCGCATAATGGTATCTTCGGGCACTGGTCAACTTCTCTCTTAATCTTTCCTTACGTCCCATGTTAATGCCAAAATAGCACCATTGCCAGGCGGCATTAGCTGGCAGCTTCCGGACCTGGTTTAGTATCTGCTTTTCTGAACCGATTATGAATTCACTTGGCATAATTATAATTATCTCATCATGGTGCTAAAAATGTCCGTTAGCGGCATAAACCTTAAAAGCATTCTTCTTTACTGAGGGTCGTAGCCGCGTTACTCCCCCGGCTCCGCTCACTATGGCTAAGCCAGCGGCCACATCCCAGATCATGATATCGTTTTCGTAATAAGCATCCACCCGGCCCGACGCCACGTAGGCCAGCGATAAGGCAGCGGAACCAAATAGCCGTACCTTCTTATACTCTTGTATTTGCTTTATCAAGGCCGCGATACCGGCGGCAGAATAATCAGTATTAACGGGGAAACCGGTACAAATGATCGCGTCCTTTTTCTTGGCGGTGCGGCTCACTTTTATTTGTTCTCCGTTCAACCAGGCCGCTTTATCAGCTATCCCGGCAAAAAGCTCATTTCTATGGAAATCATAAATCACCCCGAGTACAGGTTTATTCTTCCTCCAAAGTCCCAGGGCAATACAGTTTAGGGGTATACCGCGCAGAAAATTCATGCTCCCGTCCAGGGGATCAACTACCCACATACAACCGTCCTGGACTTCTCTGCCGATCATGCCTGTTTCCTCGGTCAGGATGGGGTAATCGGTTTTAGTCTTCAGATAATTTATCAGGCAGGTTTCTGACTGGACATCAGCCGCTATCTTGATATCGTGCCCATGGCTTGATCTTAATTCCCGGCCGCTGACCATATGCTTGGCTAAAAGTGTTCCTGCACGGCGAGCCGCCTGTTCGGCGATTGCCAACAACTTTTCCAGATCAATCATAATAACCTTTCCGTTAATCATTTAAAGGCCTTTATAAGATTATCCACTGCTTCCATTTCCATTTGCCGGCGGCACTCCACGGTATATGAGCCGACATGAGGAGTGATGATAACTTGGGGATATTTGGTCAGGGGACCGCTATAAGGCTCATCCACAAAACAGTCTAACCAGGCTTCTTGTACGGTACCGCTTTCCAACGCTGCCAACAATTGTTTTTCGTCTACCAAGTTACCCCGGGCGCAGTTCAGTAATAAAGCTCCTTTCTTCATCAAGGCGAATTCCCTAGGCCCCAGGATCGCATCTTCGCCGCTGGCGTGAATGGTTATGATGTCTGCCAGCGGCAAAGCCTCTTTCAGGGACCGGATTTCTAACCCGGCCTCTTTATTAACTATAGGATCGATGACAATTATTTTTGTTCTAAACGGCTGTAATAACTCTGCCACCCGACGGCCGATGCGGCCAAAACCGATTATGGCTACGGTTTTGCCTTCCAACTGGAGACCTATTTTCTTTGCCCATTGGCCGCCATGCAGGTCCAAATTCATCTGCGGAATATGTCTTAATAAACTGATCATAGCCCCTATGACCAGTTCCGCCACCGCTTCCGTCGGAGCGTCGGGAGTAGAAAACACTTTTATGCCCAGTTCTTGGGCGGCATTAAGGTCTACGTTGCTTATGCCGGCGCCGCAGCGTGAAATAACCTTCAGCTCAGAATTCTGCAGTACCTGACGGTCTAAAGTTTCCAAACCTGCGATTAAACCCTGGACACCCGGTAACAACTTAAGCAGTTCTTCCCGTGTAAGCTTCCTCCCGAACGGATTAGGAATGACCTCAAAGCCGTTCCTAACCAATTTATCCATCGGCTCCCTGTCCACTGCGGCAAACGTGGACGGACCTATGAGTATCTTTATGCCTTTATTCATCCTGAGACCGCCTCAATTTCATTAATAGATAAGTAGTGATCATATGGTCCAGGACCATATGAACGTCCTCTACTGGGCCGTACTCACCAGGCCTGGTTTTTACATTTATGACATGGTCACACATGGTTTTCAATTTCCCGCCGTCGAACCCTACCAATCCTATGGTTACGCCACCTGATTTTTTTGCGTATTGTACCGCGTTAACCACATTGGGGCTGTTCCCGCTGGCGGATATCGCCACCAGGACATCATTTTTCTTAAATAGCTCCGCCAGCTGCCAGGTAAAAACAGATTCGTAGCCGTAATCATTGGCCAAAGCCGTGATATAAGGCACGCTATCAGTTAAGCTCAGGGTCCTGAAACCGTTCAGCCCGGCTTTCCTGCCGACTTCTGTAAGGTCCTGAGCAAAATGCGAAGCCGTCGCCGCGCTCCCGCCGTTACCCACAAAATATATGGTTGCCGCCAGCGCTCTCGCCTTAAGGAAGCAGTCCGCTACCCGCCTTACCTCATCATGGTCCAATGCCGCCAGTAATTCCGACAAATAGTTCCCGTAACTTTTAAGGTAGGAAACCACATCCCCGCTTTGCTTATATATCTCGTCCAGTTTATTGTGATATTGTTTCTTGACCATCTTGGGCATTCGCCTTGTCTCCTTTATTTTTTGTTTTTAGGATCTTTAATGTTAAATTTATCCCGCCACTCAGTGTCAGCTGCGTAAATCCTGTATACCAGCTCCATGGTGGCCAGGGCATCAGCGCTGGTACCCGATTGTACAGGCCGGCCGTTTATCGCCGCTTCGGCAAATTCGAATATTTCATCGCGCCAGGAATTATCCTCCTGGTACACGGTGACTTCTTCCCCGGCGGACGTGGCGTTATCATTATCGCGCTTGGCCACTATCAGTTTCTCTTCACCATAGCTTTTGGAACCCGAAAGTATCCCCCGCAATTCTATATATCCCCCGGTAAAAGCGATCTCCAGGGAAAAGCGATGCTCCCATTGGGTGGCGCTGGAATGCAACATTGCCACCCGGCCCCTGGTATCCTTCAGCAGGGCGTAAACATTATCCTCAACGTCATGTTGCCAATAGTCATTGGAAACATAGCTTTTCACCTCCGGGAATTCACCGCAGAAAAGTCTCATGAGATCTACCATGTGTATGCCTTGATCCAGCAAAATACCTCCCCCGGCGTATTTGCGTTCGGAACGCCAGCCTCCGGAAAAAGGTATTATCTTGCTTTTGCCGTAGATCCCGCGCATATTGATTATCTCGCCCAACTCTCCGGACCTTATGATACGCAGGGCCTCCCTTACGGAATCATGATAGCGGTGGTTAAAGCCGTATTTCAGCACCAGGCCGGGATGTTTCTTTTCCGCTTTGATCACCCGGCGAATATCCTGGACATCGCAACCGGGCGGTTTCTCACAAAAGACATGCAAACCCCTTTCCAGCCCGGCAATGGTAACTTCCGCCGCCAGGTAATTCGGCAAAGACACGAACAAAACATCGAGCGGCTCTTTCAGCAGCTGGCGGTAATTGGTAAAACTGCGCATACCATCCAATGTTTTGTCCTGACTGGTAAAATGCTGGTCACAAATAGCTACCGTTCTTAACCGCGGGTGTTGTTCAATGAACTGGTGCCGGCGCTTTCCTACCACCCCGTAACCGGCTATACCTACGCGTAATTTCGCATTTTTCGCCATTTTATCACTCTTCCCCATTAATTAATGTTTGTTATGAAGGCTTCCTGGCCAGCACCCTGAGATGCGAGCTGAATTTGTTTCCGGCGATCCATTCCTGCAATTCCTGCTTGGCGGCAGGCGTCCCTTTATCCGCCACCATTTTCCAAAAACGGTCAACCGGAGCGCTATCGTTCAGGATCCGGCTCTCCACAATATCCCAGTCCAGGCTACCGGGGGTAGCGGTCTCGATCACCTCAAACCCGGTCTTTTCCAGGAGCAGTTGGGCGGATTCCGGATTTAAGAAATTAAGGTGATGCGGCGGCGAAACGCTTTTCGACAGCTGCCAAAGGAGTAAAATATCAAAACCCAAGCCATTAAGGGTGGTCATTAATAAATGGCCGCCTGGCTTTAGCAGCGAAAACGCTTTACTTAAGAAAACCGCCGGGTCATACAAATGTTCCAGCAGCTCAAACGCGGTAAGCACGTCAAAGCGCCCGTCCAACCCGCTAACTTCTTCCAGGCACATGCATTTAACCTTCAAGCCTTTGGCGGAGCATATATGGGACATGTCCGTGGACGGCTCGATGGCGATATATTCGTTAGCCGGCATTATTTTTCTTAATTCTTCAAGGAATAAGCCGAACCCGGCTCCTATATCCCCTACTACTATATTTTCCCGGTTGGCGAAGATTTTAGCGGCATATTCAGCCCTGGGCCGAAATATTTTTTCTCTCCGCGCTTCCGCCATCGGATTAAAAAACTTTTCCACCCAGAAGCCGGTAGAAGGAGAATCGGAGTAAAACTTATTAAGCGTTTCAAATGGCGGCCGGGGATTGACAAAAAGCGTTCGACATTTCTGGCAGCTGACGTATTGGAACCCTATTTTATTAAACTCCGGAGTAAAACTCCCGCCGGAACAGGCCGGACATTTTACGGCAACAAACGAACCAGGATCGAAAAAGTTCTTTACGTCTTTTTCCACCAGCTTCAGGTATTCATTTAGAACATTTACATTCCTTATGTCGCTTTCTTTCATCTGCTTTCCTTTTCCCGGTATCCAGGCAATAAGGTGTCATTGGCCATTAGTTTTTCCACTCTTTGCAAATCAGCGGGCGTATCCACGCCGGAAGTGGAGAAATTCGTCACCGCCATCTTTATCTTATAGCCATGCTCCAAAAGTCTCAACATGTCGACCGACTCAATGATCTCGTGAGGCGTCGGCTTTAGCGCGCTGTACTTGATCAGGAAATCTCTTTTAAAAGGAATAATAGCTACCTGTTTATACATGTGATAAGTATTATTGCCGGCTTTTTTTCTTGACGGTATGGGCTCACGGGAGAAATACAGGGCCTGGTTATCCAGACTGGCTACAACTTTAACCACGTTTGGATCATCCTGCTCGCTCCGGGAGGTAATTTCCGACATTAAATTCACTATTTCTATGGACCGGTCGGCTATCATTGGGGCCATTACCTCATCTATCATCGCGGGGTAGAACATCGGCTCATCACCCTGGATCATCACGACTATATCCACTCTCCTGCCCGTTTGCCGCTCTATTTTCAGCATAGCTTCCTGGGTCCGGTCGGAAGCCCGTTCATGGGTCGAGGCGGTCATGACCGCTTTCCCGCCTATGGATTCGGCATACTTGGCGATCTCCTCATCGCAGGTCGCGATATAGACGTCATCCAATATTTTAGATATTTTGCTCCTGAAATATACATGACCGACCATCGGTATCCCGCAAATTTTGGCCAGGGGCTTCCCAGGGAAGCGGGTTGAGGCCATGCGCGCCGGTATGACGCCTACTATGTTCAACTTGTTATCCTTGTCCATTTTTACCCCTTCCGTCTTATAGCAGCCAAATCTTCAGTGCATTTCGTCGCCAGGAATAGCGCATCAAAGCAGTAAGCTAAGAACCTGTATCCTTCTTTTATTTTCCGCGCCATTTCTGCTGCTTCGGGCTTTACGACATGATAGCCCGGTACCGCCTTATAATGTTTGCTTATTCTTCCCACCTCCGCCAGCGCCTTAAGCACTTTCGGATGCTTTAACTGACCGGGGACACCCAAAGAGCCTGACAGATCATAGGGCCCGACAAAGAAAGCGTCTATTCCCACCGTACTTAAAATATCTTCCAGGTTCTCCACCGCTTGTATGTGCTCAATTTGCACGATTACCAGGCTGTCTTTGTTCACCTTGTGCCGATAATTATCAAAATCCATCCCATATCCCTGGGCCCGGGCCAACCCCACGCCCCTGGTGCCTGTGGGCGGATATTTAACCGCTTTTACCGCGCGCTCGGCTTCCGCCTTGGTATTGACCATGGGCACGATCACGCCATAAGCGCCTGCGTCCATTACCCGTTTGATAAGGCAAGGGTCGTTTTCTCCCACCCTGACCAAGGGGGTGACACCGGATAACTCAATGACCTGTATTAATTGCTGGGCTTCATGCAAGGTTATCGCCGAATGCTCCATATCGACTACCAGCCAGTCAAATCCGGCCTGGGCCATTATCTCGGCAATGGCGGGATGGCCCAAAGTGATCCACGAACCGATAGTAATTTCTCTCCGTTGCAATTTTACCTTAAGGGTACCGTTCATTTTAAACCCCTTTCGCTCCTTTATAGTCACTATTTGAGGATAGCCACATACTTGTAGTCTCCGACCGACGTCTCCTTCACTATCTCCAGCCCGCTTTCTTTGTATAATGACCGCAGGACACCGCGGCTTCTGGCAAACCCATAAAACTTACCGATATAATCTCCCTGGTTGAGAAGAGATTTTTTAAAAACCCTTCGCAATAAATTATTTTTAGTCAAGGGCTCCAGCCAATAGCGAAAAACACCGGCCATATCCAGATACCCAGCGTGAAAATCGACTATTTCTTTTACCCCCGACTTCTTCAGCCCGCTGAAAATATTGACAAGCTGCCGGTCGTCCATAACGTAAGCGGAGAAGAAAAACACGGCCAGATCGAATTTTCGTTTAACCTTGTTTTCCAGGTCGTTCATATCCTCCCGGAATAAATCAAAAGTCACGGCCGTTATTTCCGGGAAAAACTGCTTCGCCTTCTTAATAAAATAGGCGTCAAAATCGCTGGCCACCACCGCCACATCTTCGGTCAAGGATAACTTCAATAAGTATTCTAGGACACATTGCCCGGAGCCTAAAGACAGGACATTTTGGTACCGGTTTTTGATTATATGCTCTATCAGGAAAGAAAGAGACGGCAGCTTGTTCCAATTACCCTGTAAATACCAGCGCAGGAGATCGTCCTTGGTTTTAAAATGAGTGTCCCCGAATTCCTTTTCGACAGCGTAGGCGTGTTCTTCCGCCGTAAACTGACCACCCTGGTGATCTATTTCCTTTAAGATATTCAGATCGTGGCTTTTGGTATAAAGCTTCCGTTTCATCAATCGGCCCGCCTTAATTTTTTACTCTATCACTGCCTGGCGCTACCTATTTCACTATTTTTTATTGCTTGAGCATAGACATTATATATTTCTTGGTATCCATCACATCTTGTTTCGCCAGGCCTAATACTACCGGGAAATAATAGATAATAACTGTAACCAATACCGCATACAGACTTCCCGAAACCAGAACACCAAGGATTATCTTATTGTGCAATAGCGCTATTTCATTAATTCCCCAAGATGCGATAATGGCTAATACCAGAAAACAGGCGACAGTAAAGAGCTGATGGCCAAAATATTTAATAAAATGAAGCTCCAGGTATTTAGTATTGAAATAAAGCTGGACATTAACTCCCAGGAATTGTATCAAGACCATTTTGATGGCCAAACCAAAGGCTCCCGCATGCAAGCCGTAATATTTTTCCGGTGCGATCAGGAAAAAGGTGACCGGCAAGCCTATTAACATGAATATTATGCCCAATTTGCTGTACAACTTCGTCTTTTCAGCGGCGTAAAATACCGAGCCGCTAAGATTGCCATAGGTTTGGTGAATAGGGTAAAACGCCATAATAGCCACCGGCACGGCTGCTTCCTTAAATCTGCCCCCACCCATGATCAGCGTGATCTTATCCGCATTTACCGCTACAAAACAGGCTATCAGCGCGGTTATCGAGTAAAGCAGCGGGATATGTTTCCGGAAAAGGCTCTTCATCTGGCTTAAATCCTTGTTATAATACGCGATGGAAAATTCCCTGGTGAACAGCGGCGTCATGGCGCTGGTAAATAAAGTGCAGACCGCGCCGATGCCAAAAGATAGGCTGTAAAAACCCTGCTGCACGCTGCCGCCGGAAATTTGCAGTAACCAGCGGTCAAAAATACCCACCAGCATGCCTACAAAACCGTAAATGTACAGGGGCTGCGAATATTTATAAAATTCCCTGATATACCCCCTGGCTTCGTTAAAACTAAGCGGCCAGCCTTCCCGTATAGGATAATCGTGAGCATCAATGATACGCAAAAAAATTATCATGAGAATGAACAGGATAATATATTGATAAAGGAAATAGTTCAAAAAATTTAAGCTGTTGTACATGAACAGGATAATTATTAAGAATAACCCGGCTAATTTTTGATAAACCCTGCCCATCTCGGCCGGGACGGTTAAGCCAAAAGCATCGACTATTTGGTTGAGTATTTGCGCAGCCCAGGCTATGATAGCCAGGAAAAAAGCCATATAAATATAAAGGGACAGCTGGTTCGGCCATAATTTAGCGGATATTCCCGTAGCCTGGCTAACCGCCACGAAAATCGCGACCAGGACAGTAACCACCAGTATGAAATAGGAATAAAAAGAGATGAGCTTGAACTCTCTTATCCGCTGCGAGATCTTAGTGTAAAATCCTATGGAAGTGCCCGCGTCAAAAAAACTGACGACCTGGCTGAAGAAATTATTAAGGAAACTGAAGTCGCCAAAGGCTTTGGGTCCCAGACCGCGTGGGATTATCGCCTGCGTGACCAGGCCAATGAATAATCCGACTATATTGGCCAGCAACTTATAGATAAATCTTTTTTTCAAGCTATGCGCAATTTTCATTTTTACTTTTCTGCATCCGGCAGATCAGAGCCGTTTTAGGCGGTTCGCCACGATCTGCCAAAAAGGCAACTCTTCAGTCCCGGCTTTCTTGATGTAATATTGCTTGTGCCTCAAATAATATTCCTGGTTAATTTTAAGCTCAGCGTTAAAGTCGATCTCCCCCGGCTTATTGATATTGATAACTTTCTTTCCTAAGGACAGCGCTATGGTATCGATAAAGGGTTTTAAAGAACTCTGCTCCAATTTATCGGTGGTAACAATTATCAGCGGTTTATTGAATAACACCGCGAAATTAATGGACGTGCTGGAATGAGCGATGACCAGTTCCGCTTCCCTGACCAGTTCGGCTGTTTGCCTTTTAATAATGGTGCGGCCATTAAAATAATCCGGGTGCTTTTCATATTCGGAATGCGGATGGGCGGCGATAATTATTTTAACCTTAAGATTTTCTTCCACGCGGTCAAAGAACTGGCAAAGGGCTTTATAGTAATCCTCGGCCGTGGCATGAGGCGCGATACCTGCATATATATAGTCCGGGTGGAACGGCATGTATTCATCTAAAAAAACAGCTGTCCTGCTGCCTCCCCTGGCCGGCATATCCTTGCTTTTAAGATAAATATCGTAATCCAGGGCGTGCAGCCACATTATTTCACTTTTGGCGGCAACCGGATAACTCGAGCTATTCGATTTTTCCCCGCCGGCTAAAATATATGTAACGGGGTCTATCCCTAGCAATTTATAAGGGAGGTAAGGGAATAAGCGTTCTCCCATATAGTTTAACTTGATTCTTCTTATTTTTCTGAGCGCTTTGCCTATCGCACTTTCTTTTCTTACGCTGTTGCTGATGGACGGCGTGGTATTGCCAATAAACACGGCGTAGGGCAGATGCTTACGGGAAATCGCCTGGTAAACCGCGTATGAATCCAGACAATATGGGATTAAACATACTATAAAACAATCACTGCCTAATTGCCGAATGGCCGCCAGGGCGCTATCCTGGTCCAAAAACAGCTTATCCTCTTCATGCTTGACCTGGTCTATGGCTATCTTATTAGCAAATATTTTGGGGCGCAGAAAAGGAGTGAGATCCCAAACTTCAACTTTAAATTCATTATTCTTTAACAATCCCACGCCATACCGGTCATAATCCCGCTGGCTAAAAGGATAATCTATCAAATAAATTATTCTGCCGATTTTGGCCATTTAATAAATACCGCTTATTTCTTTTTAGCCATCTTTTTTTTGTACCGGGTTAATATTTGCTCATTCAACCAAAAATCAAACTCATCATCTATTTCAAAGTTCTGTTCCCGGCTGATGTAAACCCGCCCGACTTTTTTGCCGAATAATGTCCCCTTTTTTACCAATGAAGATTTGGCGACGTAGACATTACCGTCATCATAAAAGAAGCCTTTAAGTTCCTGGCGGCGCTTTGTATAACTGCCGTAGGCCATTAGTTTGCAAATATAACCTGTAGCCAGATTATCAACCTTAGTTTTTTTAAATTGCCTAATACACTTATCAATAAGACCTTTTTCACGTACCGGCGAAGTAGGTTGTAATAAAACTATATTTTCAGCGTCAATTATTCCTAAAATATGCTGCAGGACCGACAAAGTGCTGGCCGTGTCGCTGGCCAGTCCCTTTGGGCGGTCGAGCACTTCCGCCCCGTATTTCCTGGCTACCGCGGTAATTTCGGCATCTTCGGTAGAAACCACAAATCTATCCAGTAATTTTGACTCCTGGGCCGCTGCTATGGACCAGGCAATAAGTGGCTTACCCGCCAGCATTTTTATATTCTTGCGCGGGATACCTTTACTGCCGCCGCGGGCAGGAATAATACCCAGGAAGCGTATCTTTTTCAAGCTAAATCTCCTTCGCAGTTTCTATTACCGCTTTTATTATGGTATCGATCCGCTCGTCGATCATCTGGACCATAACCGGCAAGGCTATG
The DNA here is from genome assembly GCA_003153935.1 of Elusimicrobiota bacterium. Classification (GTDB taxonomy): domain Bacteria; phylum CAYTYR01; class UBA6262; order UBA6262; family UBA6262; genus Fen-1174. Next base: position 77,401 of record PMCA01000034.1, on the reverse strand, counting down.
GCTCTTCTTAAATATCCGGTTGATTTAGGCCATACCTGTTCCAGGTCTTTCCCTTTATATTCGGGATAGTCCGAGAAAATATGGGTCCAGGTGCCGGCATAATGCCAATTCACCGCGTCGGGCAGGTTCTTAGTCCCGACACCTCTGGTTGCCAGTTTTTTAGCCCAGGCCGATGCTTTTTCCCGTGAAGAGGCAAAAAAGATCAAGGTATCGCTTGCATCCCCCGCCATATCGGGTATTTCCCTGAATTCTATTCCGGGAATAGCCATTAGCCCGTCTTTCAAACGTTTTTTGTTGTCTTTCTGTTTTTGCAGTATCATATCCAGCTTTTTTAGCTGCGCTAAACCAACAGCGCCAAGAAACTCGGTAGTTTTATAATTGAATCCCCAGGTAGTCCGGGTGTCTTCACCCCGAGGTACTTTAGGATTTTGCTCATGGCCATGATCGGAATACTCCCTGGCCTTTAAATAATAATCGCGGTTATTGGTGACCACTACCCCACCTTCACCGGTAGTGATTATTTTACCGATATCCAGGCTATAGATGCCCATCTGGCCCAAGGTGCCCAGTGGTTTTCCTTTATAAGTTGCGCCCAAAGCCTGAGCACTGTCCTCCAGTACCGGCACATGGTGCTTGGCCGCAATGCTCATGATTTCATCCATTTTGGCCGGCACCCCTCCCATATGCACGGGAATGATAGCTTTGGTTTTCCTGGTTANNGAATTTTTTTCTCCAGGTCCAGGGGATCCATATTCAATGACCGGTCAATTTCCGTTATGACCGGAATAGCCCCCAGCTCCAGAATCGCCTCAACAGTGGCGATAAACGTGAAACTTTGGGTAATTACTTCATCGCCAGCCTTCACCCCTAACGCAATAAGTGAAAGCTTCAAAGCGGCGGTACCGCTGCAAACGCAGAGCGCATGCTGTGCCCCGACCCGGGCCGCTATTCTTTCTTCAAATTGGTCAACTCGGAAAATATTCTTTCTCTTGTCATTTAACCCATATCGGTACAATACACCGCCATTATCAAAGATTTCCATTACCGCTTGTTTTTCTTCTTCACCGATCAGTTCAAATCCCGGCATTTTTTAGTCTCCTTTAGGCAAGATTTTTCATTAATACAGCTGTTTCTTCCTTGGTGATCTCAATAGGATTCTGGGCAATAGCCGCTTTCAGCACGTCATGCTGGCCGATCATAAAATCCACATCCGCCGGACCTAGTTTATAATGACTAAGTTTCTGCGGCACTTCCAGTGTATCCATAAGTAATTGTATTTTATCGCCGAATTTGATATTTTTTTCTTTCAGGGATATAGAAGCATCAACCCCTTCGATCAGATCGTACAGAGCCGCGTAATCCTGGTAACCTTTCCGTATATTGATATTGGTTATGGAAGGCAGGAACATGGCCCCGGCATAACCGTGCGGGACTTTGTATACGGCACCCAGCGGATAGGAGAACGCCCCGGATGGACCCGACCCGGAATTAATAAGCGCCACCCCTGCAAGGTAGGCGCCCAGCGCAATATTTCCCCTGATTTCAACATCAGCCGGCTCCTTTAACACTTTGATCAGATTATTATACAGTAACTGGAAAGCCCGCAAAGAATACATCCTGGACACCGGCGTATGGTTCTTATGCACATAGCTCTCCAAAGTATGGACCAGGGCATCGGCCCCGGCTGAAACTGTGACATTTTTCGGACAATTTACCGTAATAAGCGGATCAATAAATGCCCCTACCGGAAAGTTAGCCCAGGAGTTTATCCCTAGTTTCTTTTTTTCCTTTTCTTCAGTGAAAACCGCGTTAAAAGTTACTTCACTGCCGGTACCGGCGGTAGTTGGTACCGCCAGGACAGGTAAGGGCTTTTGCTTCAACTGGGGAAATCCGCGGAAAGAAAGGGCCTCGCCTTCATTGGTAAGCAGTACTGCCAGGCCCTTGGTAAGGTCCAGGGCGCTGCCGCCGCCAATGCCGATAAGGCCGTCATAAGTCTTGCCGGTGAAATTCTTCCTGAAATTCTCCAGGTAAGAGTAAGTCGGCTCCATCGCCGTATTCTTGAAAATTTCCAGTTCAATGCCGGCTTGCTTTACGCTGTCCAGGGCCTTGAGTATCTGGGGATGGTTGAATACTCCCTGATCGACAACGGCGGCGACCCGGGCATAACCCAGTTTTTTGATCTCTTCTCCTAATTTTTCGCTTACTCCTGCACCATAATGCAGGTGCGTAGAAATCCTAAAATCAAAATTTATCATGCCGCTGCTTTCCTTTCTGTTTTATTATTTCTGGTGGTTACGGTACCATTCTATGGTTTTCTTTAAACCTTCTTCAAAATTAGTTGCCGCTTTAAAACCGAATTCTTTAAAAGCCCGCGAGGTATCAAGGCCCCGGCGGGGCTGCCCGTCCGGTTTGGTACTGTCCCATTTTATCGTTCCTTGGAAACCTGAAAGTTTTACGATCAGTTCAGCCAGGTCTTTGATCGGTATTTCAAAGCCCGCTCCCAAATTAACCGGTTCGGATTTATCGTATCGCTCAGAGGCCAACAATATTCCCCGGGCGGCATCCTCTACATAAAGAAACTCCCGGGTAGCCCGTCCCGTACCCCAAACTTCTATTTCACGGTTGCCGGCCTTTATAGCCTCGAAACATTTTCTTATCAGCGCCGGTATCACATGGCTCGACTTGGGATCAAAGTTATCCCCTGGTCCGTAAAGATTCACCGGCATCAAGAAGATTGAATTAAAACCATACTGCTGGCGGTAGGCCTGGGACTGCACTAACAGCATTTTCTTGGCCAATCCATAGGGTGCGTTAGTTTCCTCCGGATATCCGTTCCAGAGATCATCTTCCTTGAACGGGACCGGGGTAAACTTGGGATAGCAGCAGATAGTTCCCAAAGCTACGAATTTCTGCACCTTATAACGCCGGGCATATTCCATCAGCTGCACGCCCATTATCAAATTATCATAGAAGAATTTACCGGGGTTCTCCCGATTAGCTGCGATACCGCCTACTAAGGCCGCCAAATGGACCACCATATCCGGAGCGCTGGTTTCATACAGGCGGATAATATCCTGTTCTTTGGTAAGGTTATATTCTTCAATAACGGGAACAAAAATATTTTTACAGCCGGCTTTTCCCAGCTGTTTGACCACATTATTGCCCAAAAACCCGGCCCCGCCGGTTACCACTACTTTTCTGCCGTTCCAGAAACTCACAGCACTCCTTTATCGTAAATCATGAAATGATTTTTTTAGCAAACCCTTAAGAGGGATAGACTCCAAAACTTGGACCATGCGGTCAGCGGTTTTCCCGTCTCCATAAGGGCTGCGCACTGCGTTAAGCTTTTTTTGAAACTCCGGGGAATAAAGCTTTCTGAAAGCATCGGTGATCTCGGCCGCTGTGGTACCGCAATTGATCACACTATCTGCCTGGATACGTCCTTTTTGCCGGTCCCCGATATTGATCGTGCCGATCTTGAAGCTGGAGGCTTCGATTATACCGCTCGAAGAATTCCCGACCACAGCTTCTACATACTTCATGGTAGATAGATACCCAACCCTGCCCAGTGCGGCAAACGCCACGGCCTTATCCGCATTACGATTGACATAATCATCGATCATCCGGTTGATCACCCGTCCGTTCGTATCAGCGTTGGCCTTAGTAAAGATCAACAAGGTGTCAGGTCGCCGGTCCAACACCTTAAGAAGTTCAGCAAACCCTTTTCCTTGCCGGTCATTTTCCAGAGTCACCGGATGATAAGTAACCAAAAGATTGTGTTTTTTGAATTTGAAACGAAACTTGTCTTCTACTTTCTTTTTGTCCAATAATGGCAGTTGCTTGATATTATCCAGCCCTAAGGCGCCGACATTAAACACGCGGCGGGGATCTTCTCCCAGCTGGATCACCCGGTTACGGTATTTTTTGGCGGAAGTAAAATGTATAATGCTCATTTTTGTAATGGCATGGCGAAAAGCGTCGTCAAAAGCGCCTTCAGTGCTCTCCCCACCGTGTATATGAACAAGTGGAATGCGGCTCACATGAGCCGCGGTAGCGGCGCAGAATATCTCAAAACGATCACCCAATACAAGCACCAGATCAGGTTTGATCCGTTTTAAGGCTTCACCAAACCCCGCTAAAGCCAACCCCATAGACCGCAGTATCCCGGCCGGCGAATCATCAACCAGTCGCAGAGATACCTTTTCTCTGATCTTAAAACCGTCTTTTTCAATTTCCCTGTAGGTGAGACCGAAAGCCTTTTCCAGATGCATACCGGTGGCAACAACTGACAGGTCAAAGGACTTTTTTGCCTTTATTTTTTGCAACAACGGATAGAGAAGCCCATATTCGGCGCGGCCTCCGGTCACTACGCATATCTTTTTTCTCATAGGGTTATCAGCTCGTCTTTCCTAAAATCCCGCCGGGCGGTCAGGCCCAGCACTTTATCCCAGAGTAACGGGGACAAACCGGTCCCGGGACGCTTAAGAGTAAGATTCTGTTCACTGAACTTCTCGCCACGGAAAATATCTCCCGCCGCTACTATGCTTTTCCTCACTACCCTCATATTTATTTTCTCAGCGGCGCTTGGCTTCTTGACCGTATTACCCAGCGCCTTTTCCACATTCCTGATAGCCCTGACCATAGCTGCCAGTTCCGACGGTTCTATGCTGGCCTGGTGATCGGGGCCTTTCAGTTTCCGGCTAAGGGTAAAATGTTTCTCTATTACCATTGCTCCTAAGGCGGCAGCGGCGATCGGGATCTCAATTCCCACAGTATGGTCTGAGTACCCCACTTCCACTCCGAGAGCTTTCTTCAGCGCGGGCATTACTTTAAGATTAACCAGGTTCATGGGAGTAGGATATTCGGAGTGGCAGTGCAGGACGATAATATCCTTTTTCCTTGTCCCGGCACGCTTTAATAAAACTAAAGCCTGTTTAATTTCAGCTAAAGTAGCCATGCCCGTAGAGAGAATTATTTTCTTTTTCAAAGCGCCTATTTTTCTTAAATAGGGCACATTAGTGATCTCACCGGACGGTATTTTTAAAGTGCGCACTCCTAACCGGGATAATAGTTCGATGCTTGGCAGGTCAAAAGGAGACGAGATAAAAGATATTCGCTGACTATGGCAGTACTTTATAAGAGACTTGAACGCTTCTTCCTTAAGCTCCAGTCGCTGCAGCATTTCCAGCTGGTTTTCATCCGCTGAGGTAGTTCTTTGCTGGTAAGGCGCCTTAGGCGAATTCGCGGAGACCAGTTCGTCAGCCCTGAACGTCTGGAATTTTACCGCATCGGCTCCGGCCCTGGCCGCTGCCGCCACCATTTTACGCGCCAGTCTCAGCGAACCATTATGATTTACGCCTGCTTCCGCGATAACAAATACTTTACCCATTATTTTTTCTAACTTTCCGGCAGGGATTGCCGTAGGCTATGATCTTATTGCCAATGTTTCCCACTACCACGCTGCCCGCGCCTATCAGCACATCAGTACCGATAGTTATTCCCTGGATCACACAGGCTCCGGTGCCAACATGGCTATGATCCCCGATCTTTACCCCGCCGCTGATGGTAACCCCGGGAGCCAAATGAACGTAATCTCCCAGCCGGCAATCATGGTCTACTACAACTCCGGTATTGATTATACAGTTATTACCCAACACCGTTCCGGGGCCGATCACCACTCCAGGAGCAACGAAATTACCCGTACCCATTTCTGCGAATTTTGACACAACAGCCGCCGGACTGATGATATTGGGACATTGAAACCCCATTTTTATCACTTTCCGGCCAAGGGCCACTCTCAGGGCTGGATCCCCAACACTGCCGACTGTTATAAAGCAATACTTAATTCCCTTTTCCCGGAAGGCTTTTAACTTATCGTCTGTGCCAACTACTGGGACTCCAAATAGGTTTTGCCCCATCTTATCCTGCCGATCAATAATACCGGTAACCTGATAATTTTTTAGTAAAAACAAAGTATCCAGAACTACCCGGCAATGACCGCCGGCGCCTATTAAGAGTATTTTACTCATATTATACTCCCAGCCTTTTTACCATATCCTGCAGAGCCTCCCACTGGCCCATATCCAACCACGATTTTTCTGAAACCGGATAAACCCCTACCTTTTTGTTACGGCGCAAATACTTGCTGATAAGATCGGTGATATGATACACGCCGCGTACTGGGATATCCTTAAGTACTTCCGGTTCCAGAATATATAAGCCTGTATTCACCAGTAAATCCTGTTCCGGTTTTTCCTGGATTTTCTTTAATACCCCTTTGGCGCCTATTTCGCACACCCCGTACGGGATAACATAGTGTTTCACCGAACCGACTAAAGTAATGGCGTTCCCTCTGGTTTGGTGAAAGTGCAGGATATCGGCATAATCCGCGTTAATTAAAATATCGCAATTACTGACAAAAAAAGAAGTTTTCAGGGTCTTTTTCATCATCTGCAGGCTGCCCGCAGTCCCCCGCGGCTCTTCCTCATAGATATATTCCAGATGATATTTAGGATGCAGGTCGTGAAAATAAGCTTTAATAATGCTGGCTTTATAGTTCAATGACAGGTAAAACTTCTCGCAGCCAAACTCGACAAACTTATCTATGATCAAGGTAATGATCGGCTGTTCACCCACCGGTAATAGCGGTTTCGGCAAAACTTTGGTAAAAGGCGCCAGGCGTGTACCTTCACCGCCAGCCATGATCACTACGGGCGCGTCAATTGTACTGTGTTTAGTGAACCTGGTTTCAAATAACTCTACCCAACGGATAGCGGAAATTACCACTCCAGCTTTATTAACCACCGGGAGGCATTCGATCTTATTGGTAACCATTAATTTTTTAGCTTCGTCAGCCGTATATCCTTCTCTCAGGCAACGCGGAGTTCTATTCATTACCCTGGATACAGGAACCTGCAGACTTCCCCCCTTTAAGATCCAACGCCTTATATCACCGTCAGTCAGGGTGCCTATCAGCTGGTCATGGGGCCCTACTACGACCAGGATCTTCTCCGCCGATTCGTCGATCTGTTTCAAGGCCGCATTGATGTTCCTGTCGGGTTTTATAAATATCTTTTGTATTTTTTCCATAACAGTCCCTTAGCGGGTGATCGCCGTGATCACGCTCTGAATTTCCTGCGGCTTCAATCCTGTGGAACAGGGTATATTCAATACCCGCTCCCAATACCAGCAGGCTTTCTCTATTTTGTAGCTTTGATTATGACGATAAGGCTTTTGCCAGTGGTTTAAATACCATATCGGCCTGGCCTGGATCTTCTTTTCCTGCAATTTTTTCATTAATTGCTCCCGGTCCAAACCAAATGCTTTTTTGTCAACCAGCAACGAGTAAAACCAGTAATTAGGCCGAGTTTCCGCCGGCACCCCCAGCAAGGTCAATCCTGCGATATTTTCTAAACCTTTTTCATAAAGCTTATAATTTTTTTTCTTTATTTGAATAAACCGCTCCAATTGCTCCAGTTGGGCCACGCCCAAAGCGGCCTGAATATTAGTTAGACGGAAGTTATAACCGATCTGATGGTGCACATATCTAATAGGATCATCTTTGGCTTGCGTGGTAAGATACTTAGCCTGTTCCGCTTCCCGGCGGTTACAGGACACGATCATGCCTCCGCCCCCGGTAGTAATGATCTTATTCCCGTTAAATGAAAAAACTCCAAAATCTCCTATAGTGCCGGTAAACTTGTTCACATATTTGCCTGAAGTAAAATACGTACCCAGGCTTTCAGTTGCGTCTTCAATCACCTTCAATTTATATTTACCCGCGGTCTTCATGATCAGATCAAGGAGGCAAGGATTACCGAAAATATGCACCGGGATCACGGCTTTAATTATTTTCCCGCTTTTCTTGTTCTTTAACCCGGCTTTGGTAAGCAGACATTCCCGCCGGCAGAACTCGTCCAATTTCTCCGCGGAAATATTCATATAGTCATCGCAATCCATAAAGACCGGTTCCGCCTGTACGTAACGAATCGCGTTGACCGGAGCGATAAAAGTCAAAGTGGGAACAATAACTTCGTCTCCAGGTTTAACCCCGGCCAGTAGTAGCGCAATTTGTAAACCTGAAGTGCCGTTCATACAGGCTACGGCATTGGCCGCCCCGGTATAAGCGCAGATATCCCGTTCAAAACGTTCCACATATTTACCGGCGGTAGATACCCAGGCAGTATCGATACATTCCTTGACGTATTTCCATTCCTTACCGCCAAAAAAAGGCTCAGAAAGCAGGATCATAAATTACCTACACATTCTTATAGCGCTGGGAGTCCGGTTCTTGAATAATGCCGTCTCTAATGCAGGCGTATAATTCGCGCATGCCAAATGGTACATTTCTCTCAATTTTAAAACCCAGCGTTCGCCGGATCTTACTGAAATCCACGCGATAATCGCGCGGGTCTTCATTTTTATGGACAAAACGGATATTCGCCGCCGGTATTATTTTAGTGATCTCTTCAGCCAGCATTTTCTTCTGGTAATTCTCCTTGGTATCTCCTACGCCAAATACCTGCCGGTCAACTTTCTGTACATTGCTCTCCAATACCAGCTGGCAGGCTCTAGCGATATCATAAACATGGCAATATGGCCGCCAGAATTGTTCACCATATATAACCAGTTCCCGGCCCAGGGCCGCTTCTTTAACGAACTCATTTACGGTCAGATCAAACCTGATCCTCGGAGCCAGGCCAAAAGCGGTGGCAAACCGCAAGGAGGTGGTAGCAAACCCCTTCACTTTTTTCGCGCTTAACATATAGCGCTCGAATTGCACTTTAAGTTCCGCGTATAAAGATACGGGATTCAAAGGGGATTCTTCATTTAAGTAACCAGTCCCGGACATTTTACCGTAATTGCTGCAGGTGGAAGCGGAAACGAATCTCTTGACCCGACCGGACTTTTGCGAGAGGTCAAATAACATTTTAGCCGCTTCCCAATTTGTTTCTCTAGCTACTTCGGGTTGTTTGGCGCAAGCCGGATCACCCACGATCGCCGCCAAGTTCACCACCGCGTCAACACCCCGTAAAGCCTTGACCACGTCATCTTTTCTGCGAATATCTCCTTTAAGGAACTCAAAATTCCGTTGGGAGTAAACCCCCAGCAGGGACTCTCCGCCAAAGTTCAGGCAATCCAGACCTCTGACCTGGTATCCTTGATCCAATAGGTTTTTAGTAAGCACCGACCCGATATATCCGGCTGCTCCAGTTATTAAAATTTTCATCGTCACATCCTTTGTATTCACTGTTATAGCTTTGCCGATAAATTCTCTTGCCGCCCGCCATTGCCGCTATGGGCCAAATATTCTATTATATCTATGCCAGCAGTATCTTTACTGCTCTTGAGACCGTTCATCTTCGCCCCGTCGGTTAATAAAATGGATCCATTACTCCGTTGATAATCCGCCGGGTTATTAATAACCCGGCACTGCAAATCGTCCAGGTTAGAGGACTTAATAGCCATCTCGATCATTATCGTGAGTTCCATATCTGACAGGATGACAATCTCCCGGATACCTTTCTTATGGCATCCAGTCACCAAATCCTGTATTTTCTTATTCATTAATTTGAATTGTTTTATGGTTTCTAAAGTATAGTGGTATGATTTTTTGGTCTGCTCGGCAAAACCCTTAGCGGTCATGATATACTGGATACGTTTTTTATTCAGGCGTTTGGTCTTGATCAGGCCCTTATTGACCAGACGTTTAATAATCAAATTTACCAGCCCCAGTGAAAAACTCGAATTTTTAGCGATTTTCCTCTGGTCTGGTAAATGATTAATGGCAATCTCTTTCAAGATAACTAATTCTTTGTCGTTTACTTCCATAAGTTCTTTTTAACCCCAAATATTATTCTTCGTTTAAACCGAAGTATTCCAGGGATAATGCCAGCGCTATCCCCAACAACAACCCAAATAGTCCGCCAACCAAGGTATTTTTCTTTATTCTGGGGCTTACCGGGAAAGGCGAGGCATAAGCTTCCTGAACGATTTTAACCCAGCCCGGATCCTTAGTGTAGGTAATACTCAATTCGTCATTTTTCTGGGAGATCAGTTTATAAGTATCCTTTGACAAGTCCACTTCGCGGTTCAATTGTTCTAGCTGGATTTTTTCCGCCGACAATTCCTTACTGGCGGCGTCAAGTTCTTTCTTCAAACTACTAAGACTCTCCCGGTAACCTTCCAGTTTTCCCTTATCGTTGGCAATTTCCAGGATAAGATCCACTTTGCGTTGCATAAGATTCATATATACAGGATTCAATTCCTCGTTACTTACCTTAAGGCTGTTCAGTTTGGTTGCCTGTTCCTTGGTAATATCTTTGCTTAATTGTTGCAGGAACTGGTCGTCAGTTATGCTCTTGTTGGTCACCAGCCTTGGTTGTTGTTCTTTCAGCTGGTCGTCAATTTGCACCAATAGCTGTTCATTCTCTTTAATAGCGGACGCCAGGTATCTTACGGCATCCTCATTACCGACAATCTCAAAAGTTACATTGCTGACTTTACTATCTAAGACTCCAAGCTTACTGCTGGCATTAAATTTTCTTAGGTTATTTTCCGCATTCTCCAAGTTATTTTTCCAGTTCTTAAGCTTTTCGGCAAATAATTCTTGCGTGCGCGGCATATCGCCAAGCATTCCGGTTTCTTCAATGAACGCATTGGCCAGAGTATTAGCTATAATAACGGCCCCTTCCCGGGAAATATAGCGGACAGATAGCTCCATTAATGAAGTACCCGGCATATCTCTCAAGCTACTCATATCCGCTAAATCTTTCGGCGTTAATTTACTGAAAGAACCATCCTGTTTTGATAACTCCCCGATAACCTTGGCCGCCATAAATGGATTATTGATAAGCTTAGTATAGGTGCCAACAGAAAGATTTGGCATATCGAAAGTTTCTATCTTGCCGGTGAGATCAGCCTTAATGGCCGGATTGGCGGCAATTATAAAAACCACATCGGCTTCATATAATTTCGGGGCCCTGAGATTCACGATAAACGTCAAGGCAGCAACTACTATGGCGACTATCAAAATGGGTTTCTTACGCTTCTTCAAAATTTTAGTATATTTACGCAGATCTATCTCTATTTCATTATTATCTTCCAACTGCATTTTCCCCTCCCTTTAAGTTACGTTCAAATAATGAACATTATAGCCCAAAAAACGGCAACTGTCAATTATCATCGTATTCTTACTTTAAATATTTATTTTCTCTTTGATGACCACAAAAGGCTTCTGGCGCACCTGTGAATGAATGGCCCCGATATATTCGCCGATCACCCCAAGGAAGAACAACTGTATGCCAGAGAAAAACAAGATAAGCACAATAACTGTGGCAATGCCGGGAGCCTGGATGTTCCAGATAAACATTTTGATAATAGCATAGGCGGCAGCCAGCAGGAAACTTAAACTAGCCAGCACTATGCCCAGATAAGTGCAAAATCTGATCGGCACGATGGAATAGCTGACGAAAGCATTGATTGCGAAGTCCACTAAGTATCCTAAATTACTCTTTGAGCTGCCCCGGGGCCTGGCCCTTCTTTCATAGTTTATGCCGATCTGCTTGAAGCCGATAGTGCTGATCAACCCGCGGACATAGGGTTTATAATCGTTAATTTTAACCAGTTCGTTCACCACTTGGCGATCCACCAAACTGAATCCACCGACATTCTGCGGTAATGGTTCGTCACTCAACAGATCAACCAGTTTATAAAACAGCTTGCGCATGAACAGCATCAGGAAATTATCCTGCGTTTTATTCCTCACGCCATAGACTACTTCATAGCCGTCTTCCCAGTATTTAATAAATTCAGTAATTAGTTCTGGAGGGTCTTTTAGATTGGCTTCATACCCAATAACCGCATCGCCAGTGGCGTGCACAAAACCCACAAATCCGCTTTTTATCGGTCCAAAATTTTTAGAGTAAGATAAGATTTTGATGTTCTTATCCCTGCCGGCTATCTCTTTGAGGATTTTCAAGGTATTATCAGTACTACAGTTATCCAAGAAAATGTGTTCATAGTTATACTTGCCTTTTAAGCCGGCAAATATGCCTTTAATTACTTCATACACCTCGTTTACGGTCTGCTCCTCATTATAGACTCCGGAAATGATCGATATCTTTTTCATAGTTGCTCCATAAATTCAATGATGATTTTGTTAATATACGACAGTTTTTCTTTGGTTATGCCGGGATAGACGCCTATCCAGAATAAGTTATTCATCACCATATCAGTATTATCTAGTTTTCCCGCTATCCTGTATTTCACATTTGCATAGGCTGGCTGTTTGGTTAAATTCCCTCCAAAAAGCATGCGGGTGGCAATTTTGTTCTTCTCCAGGTGGTTGACGATGTCTGCCCTGATAAAAGGAGCTTTATCTTTCACCATTATCGGAAAACCGAACCAGCTCGGATCAGCGTGCCTGGTAGGTTGTGGCAGGACAAAATAATTATCATGTTTCTTGAATATTTTGCTCAGATACGCAAAATTATCTTTCCGGGCCCTGATGAAGGCCGGCAATTTTTTCAACTGGGCTACCCCTATGGCAGCCTGCATATCAGTCACCTTCAGGTTATACCCGATATGCGAATATATATATTTATGGTCATATCCGAACGGGAGCTGGCCCAATTGCCAGGAAAATCTCCGCTGGCATGTTTCATCATGACCCGGCTCGCACCAGCAATCACGGCCCCAATCCCTGAAAGATAAAATTATTCGCCGTAACAAAGGATCATTAGTGGCTAAAGCGCCGCCCTCCCCCATGGTGATATGATGCGCGGGGTAGAAACTAAACGTAGAGATATGGCCGAAGGTTCCGGTATATTTTCCTTTATACTTTGACCCGAGAGCGTCGGAATTGTCTTCCACGAACCACAGGTTATGTTTGCGGCAAAAACTGGAAATAACCTCTATAGCTGCAGGATTTCCCAAAGTATGTGGCACGAAAACAGCCTTAGTTTTCCCACTAAGGGCTTTTTCCAGCAGGTCAGTCCTGATATTATATGTTCCCAGCTCGACATCGATGAAAACCGGGACCAGGTTATTTTGCAGGATCGGATTCAAGGTAGTAGGAAAACCGCAGGCCGTGGTTATCACTTCATCACCCGGTTTCAATTGTCTTTCTTTAAGCAAGGGTGAAGTTAGGGCGGAAATAGCCAATAAATTAGCCGAGGAACCGGAATTAGTCAGCAGCGTATATTTAACTCCCAGGAAAGCAGCCAGTTTTCGTTCGAACTCCCTGGCATATTTATCAGCGGTAAGCCAGAAATCTAAAGACGAATCCACCAGCGAAACTAATTCTTTTTCATCATATACGCGGCCGGCATAATTAACGTACGTCTGGCCGGGAATAAACCTTTCTTTAGGTTTAACCGCGTAATATTTTTTCACCAATTTCCGGATCTCATTACGCAGGATCTTTTCCTGACTCATAGACTTCCCCTTTGCTTATCTACTGATCGCCTGTCCCTTTGTTTTTACCTGGTTGATTAAAGGAAAACTTAAAATGCCCAAAATAGCTAACTGCCGTGCAAATGGCAATAATTAAGGCGGCGGATACTTTCGGATCGAAAGAAAACACTTCCACAAAAAAGGGCATTAATAACAGACCCAGAAAAAAAGTAACTACGTATGTCAAACAGAAACGAAAGAATTCTAGTACAATTCCCGAACCTCTAACCTGTGATTTAAAGGTTACATATTTATGAAAAATGAACGCATTAATAACTGCTGTAACCTGGCTAAGCGCAGTTGCCCACATATAGGCCGCAACTCGTGATTTCAAATTAGCAGCGAAAAAATTATCCAAAAACCAAAACACGCCGTAACCAAAAACCGTATTCCAGGCGCCCACCATGGCAAAACGCATTTTCATCCCATGGTTACCGCTTACCTGCGCTAATTTCTCCTTAAAACGGTTCATTGGATCTTTTCTTGTTTCATAGATTTCCCCTTACTTATCCACCAGCAACACATTTTTATCGATCATTTGCCGGTTGGCAAGATACCAATCATACAATTCCTTTACCGCGGTTTCGAACGGAGTAAACAGGACACCCGGCATCTCCTTACGCAACCGGGTGTTATCCCCAGTGTATTCCGGTCCCATATCTTCCCTGACTACCGCTATCGGCAAGTCTTTTCCGGCAACTCTCAATACCAGCTGCGCCAATTGATACAGTTCTATGGAATCATCCGGCGTAACGTTATAGGCTTTATACCGGCCGTTATGTTCAATGAAATATTCGACCACCTGGGACAGATCATTGACATACAGGTAATCAAACCTGCGGTTCTGGTGCATGGTCAAAGGCAGATCAAAAATAGCCTTGCAGATCATATTGGAAATAAACCTGATAGCGTAATCTTCGTTTTTACCGAAAATGCCGAACGGCCGCAATTCTGTTATATTATCAGCTTTCTCGATATATTTTGCCACGGCATATTTATACAACCCCGTATCATCAGCCGGCACGTGCGCATCAAAATAATCCTCTTTCATTTTAGGTTGATAATAACGTTTATCGTAAATAGCACCCGAGCTTATATAGACCATCTTTTTAAAATATGCGTTATTGCGGGCTATATTAAAAAATATCCGGATATTATTGTTAACTAAATCAACCGTGTCTTTGGCATTGCGATGCAACGGCTTAATAGCCGCATGTACTACTACATCAATTTTATTCCCTTTAATAAAACTTTTGACTGCATCCTCATCAAGCAATTCCAGTTCTTTATGCCCGGGAGCCAGTATTTCATAGCGGCCCCGCATCTGCTCAAGCAAATTACGGCCGGTAAATCCCGACCCTCCGGTTAAAAATACTCGCACAAATTACCTCTTTATCATATGAATTACTGCCGCGCACGGATAAACGGTTTTCTTATTCTTTTAAGGGCTTTATGATCATGTTTTTCTTAAACTCTTCACGGTCAAGAAACGGCCACATGTCTTCCATGGGCTTCGATACTACGGAGCCGTCGGGGTTCAATTTGGAAATGACTTTTGGCGCCACCGTCTGGCTTATAGAAACATTAACATTGCAGATAACCGGACCGGGGGTTTCTAATATTTCCCTTATCTTTTCCCTGATATTAGTATGATTTTCCAGGCTAGCGGTCTTAATATCGTAAGCCTTGGCTAACTTGGCGATATCAGGCAGGCTTAAACCGCTGGCAACATCGCAGGCTACATAATGCCCGGAAAAACTATTTTTCTGGGTAGCTTTGATCGAAGCGTATCCGTGATTATTTAAAATAAAATATTTTATGGGCAGATTTAACCTGCGCACGGTTTCCAGTTCCTGGATGTTCAATTGGAAACCGCCGTCGCCGTTGATACATATGGTCCGGCGCTGGCCAGCAGCTAAACAGGCGCCTATACTGGCCGGCAAACCAAACCCCATGGCGCCTAAACCCGGAGTGTTTAAAATACGTTGGCCCTCTTTGACCCTGAATGACTGCATAAATATTTCGCTGCACTGGCCTGAGCTGCCCGGGACTACCACGTCTTTTTTGGTTAAGGCGTCGGATAGGACATCGATCAGGACATAAACATTAACTATATCCTCCTCTTCCCAATATTGCGGCAATATAACGGGATATTCTTTGTTCCATTCCTGGCAGCGGTTTATCCAGGGTGAACGATCCGGCGATTTTATCTTCTTTCCGGCTCTTAAAAACTCCCTGATGGCTAAACCCGCGTCAGCGCAAATGGGCAAATCTATTTTAGCAGTCATTTTTTTGATCTCATTGGGATCGATTTCCACCATTATTTTTTTGGCTGCGCGAGCGAAATGTTTATGGTCAAAAGCTAATTGTAAAAGATCCATGCGCGCACCCAGCATAATCAGGCAATCGCTGTTCTGTTGTACAAAATTAGCCCCGCGTTGTCCTATTATGCCTGGCCGGCCGGCATATAAACGGTGATCCTGGGGAAGAAAATCAATAGCCTTCCAGGTAGTTAGCACCGGTATATCCAAAAAATCAGCAAGTGCACGAAAATCAGCTAACGCGCCGGCTAAACGCACGCCGTTACCGGCAATTATCACCGGCCGCTGAGCCTGATTAATAAGTCCTATCGCTTTGGTAATTTTACCGCGTAATGCCTTAGTGAGCCTGGGTTTCTCTTTAGGCGAAAAACTTTTCAATCTTCTTTCATCGACCATTGCTGATTGCACGTCTAACGGGATATCCAGCCATACCGGACCCGGCCGCCCGCTTTTAGCCAGAGACAACGCCTTTTCCAAGTGATAACGGATATCTTCAGGATCATCTACCGTAACGGCGTACTTAGTAATTGGCTTAACTATAGAAATGATGTCTATCTCCTGCGGACCCATCTGGCGTACCCCGCGGCCGGCAGCCAGGTCGGCCCTTTTAACCTGCCCGGAGAAAATCATCATTGGCGTTGAATCGATCCAGGCTCCGGCTACACCGGTAACAGCATTAGTGCCGCCAGGGCCGGTGGTCACCAAAGCGACCCCCAAATTGCCGGAACACTGGCTGTAAGCCTCGGCACAAATAGCGCAAGCCTGTTCATGCAGGTTACAGACAAATTCCAAACCCGGACATTTACCGGCGGAATCAACTAAATGCATGGCGCCGCCGCCGGGAAACATGAAAATGTGTTTAACTTTTTGTTCTGCCACAAATTTGATTACATAGTCGGATAATTTAATCATGGTTTCCTTTACTTTTTGGCTTTAACCTCTTGCGTCAAGATCCTTAAAAGCTGATCAACCGTCAAGTCGCTTCGATTCCAGGTCCTGGGATATAATAAGCCTTTTATTCCCAAATCCCTGGCGTCTTTAATATTCTCCGTACTATCATCCACCAATACATCGGTTTTAGCCAGCCATTTCAGATACCCGCGTTTATCGCGGTCATAAAAGGGAATAGCTTTATCAGCGCGCGCCGGCACAAATGCGAAGGTCCTGATCCAAACCCCGAAATGCCGGAAAACCCATTGCGACAGAAGCGGCACGGTATTAAGCGGCCTGCTGGTCAAAGCTACATGCCTGGCCAAATGTCCGTAAACATGAAACCATTTTAAAAGCGCCGCGTTCGGGAGCATAGCTTGACCCCTGGCGGAATTACGGAAAGCATCGAGTGAGCGTAAATACTGTTGTCTGGTCATTCCTAATAAATGATGCGGCGGGTTTCCCGTCAAATCTTCGTATCTGATTTTACCATCTGGATGATCAGCTAACCAGCTATGCTTAAACCAGGCATGCATAAGGTCATTAAGCACATCATCAACATCCCAGACAATCGTCAGCATCAGCCTAACCAGTAAGTAATGAGAGTTTTTCTGTTTTTATTTTTGGCAATTTCCGGCGCGGTATAGAATGAATCGTCCTGGAAATGCGTGGAAGATATTTCTTCTATTATGGCACCGGTTTTGCTGGTAAATATATGTTTTATACCGCGCTCCACGGTTACTATTTCCCCCGGCTTGCACACCCGCTCTTTCCCGTCAAGAATTATTATTACCTCGCCGTATAGAACATGAAAAGTTTCCTCTTTCACCTTATGATATTGTTCCGGATGCTTCTGCCCTGGCAATACCACTATAAGTTTTTTGCAGTATTCCCTGTTAACAAAATTTATTAAAGTACATCCGTATTCATAAAACCTATCAATGCCATAATGGTGTGAAATTTCCAGATCCAGCCTGCTTGGGACCAATATCCCGCTTTTCATAATAACTTCTTTCACGCTTTGAACCATGGCATAAATCTTTTCTCTATTATCTATCCTAGTAGTATTTTTAAAAAGAATCGGCTCATTCTTCTTTATATTATCCGTAGCGTAAAACTCCGCATACTTTGAGAAATCATTGGCAATAATTTGATTTTCCTGCGTAGGTATGGCCAGAAATACCTCGGGCCTGTTTATTCTTTCACCTTTTTTGATATTTTGCGCGGCGAAAACCCCTCTGCCTAAAGATCTCAGGCTGGATAACTCTTTTTCCGTAAAATCCATGCGGCTGCCTGAAACCCCGCATATCTCCAAACCTTCCCTGGCCGCCTCCAGCCATTTTTTAACTTGCTCCGGAGTAGCGGAATAATCATTCAATTTATACTTTTCGGTTTGGACGCCAACATGTTTTTCAAATATCTTGGCCCCTTTCCCTATGGCCACTTTGATAGCCTCATACATATCCGGAGATTCGTGAGTGGAATAGCCGACTACGACCTGAGGATAACGCGCTCTCATCAAATCAATTTGATTTAATTGAAGATTATTTTTTAGAGTAGGATATTCCGCGACACAATGCATTAAGGCAAATTCTTTGTCCCGATGAGTAAAAAAACTAACAACTTTATCTATATCGTCCAAGGAGGCGCCTGCCGTCGAAGCAATAACCGGCTTATTAGTTCTTGCTATTCTTTCCAGCAGCGGCCAGTCCGTGAAGGAACAACTGGCTATCTTAATAATGTCGAAATCAAATTTTTCAATTAAATCAACGGAATTCTCATCAAACGGAGTGCACATAGTAACAAAACCTTCTTTAACCGCTTCATCCTTTAGCGTTCTAAACTGATCTTGGCTAAGTTTTGTCTCAGAAAACCTTTTAACATATTTATATTCAAGATTATTTTTGAAATCCGGATGAATGAACGTGTCAAGATCCCGATATTGGAATTTAAAGGCAAATTTAAAATCAAATCCCTGGCACACCCGGCTGATTTCCCTGATGATCTTCATCCCGTGCACTACATCACCCATATGATTATTGGCCATCTCGAAAACGAACAATGGCCATTTATCGTGACTCTTCATTTTCCCCCCTCTAAATATAATCATCTTCCGTAAACACTTCCGTATAAGGAACCGGAAGCGGTTTGCCGTATATCTTCTTAGCCTCTATTTCCTCTATGAATTTTCTATCCTCGGCTATAAAACAGGTATCATGATATTCGCCAAAATATCTGATTTTCATGCCTCTGGCGATAATATCCTTTAGCGGCTCTTTAAAGAAATTACCCAGTGAAATATGGATATACGGGCATGGAAGCACATCCCCGTACTGAGTGATAGAAACCATTCTTTTTACGGCAATACAGCCCAAATTGAGGCCGTAAGACGGGGTCAGATGGGTAAATACATTATATTTCTTCTCCAGCCCCCGCAGATAATCCATATCATCGCGATTGATCATAACGTCATAATTGCCTGTCCATTCTCCGACCGGTTTCGCGTAGGTCACAAAAACGCCCACACCTTTTCCGTTCAAAAATTCTAAAAATTCTATAAATTCCTGAGAACGTACCCTTTGCTTGGTAACCACGGTTTGGATAATAATATTCAAACCGGCGGCCAAAGCCGCATCAATGGCTTTTAAACATCGTTCGTGAGACCCAGGACTGCGCCGAAAGTCATCATGTTCAGCTGCGTTAAGGCTGTCCAAGCTAAGTTGGATTTTGTCAATACCGATGGCCTTGAGATGCTTTGCTCGTTTCGTATCTAAAAACCAGCCATTCGTATCAGAGGTTATATAAAATTTTTGCGGGTCTATGGCCTTAACAATTTCGTCAAATTCCGCGAAAACCAGCGGTTCACCACCAGTGATCACGATATGGGCCAGACCCATTTCATCCGCCTGGCGCGAAAGTTCCTTTACGTCTTTTGGCGTAAAGCTTCTTTTTTCCCCCGTTTTATCCCGCAGGCCGGTAATGTCACAGTGCTGGCAACGGAAATTGCATTTGTAATTGTATTGAAACTGCAGTATCGCTATACTTTCACCCTTTTTAACTTTTTCATCGAATTGCATGATTTTCTTATACACATAAGGTTTTTCATTTTTCAACCGGTTTCTTTTTTCCTGTTCATCAGCTTTTAACTTTTCTTGTTCCTTCGCCATGCTATTTTCTCCTCATCTTCCCAGGGAATATTTATTAACTGTGCGTCCCACCAGTTAAACTTCTTCTAAGCCAAAATCTCTCAGTACGGCAATAGCTATCTTCTTCCCGAATTTCCCTTGTATGATTTTCACCACTTCATCAGAATAGCTGGCCGCCATAACTATAATCGCCCCGACCGGATCAGTGCCCAGCGTATCGGGAGAAACGATGGGGATATGCGTAGCCGGAGTAAATTTACCCTGCTTAAATACGGCGGAATCCACAACGTACTTAACCTTACCGGTTAAATTTGTTAAAGAAATCACGGCCAGGGCTTGATGCCCTGCGCCCCAGATGGCTACTTTTTTGTCCTGGAAGCGGTTAATATATTCTTCGATTTCATTTTTAAGTTTCGCCTGATCTTTATAAAAACGTTCCAGGCCGATCTTGGCTCTTTTCCTAACCACCGCGGAAATTATATAATCGTGCCACACTTCATCACATTCCAGGATCTCAAAACCATTAAGTTTTAAAGTTGTATTTAAGGTTTCCCTGGTAAAATAAAACAGATGGTCGCCAATGAATTCGGAGAAAAGGTTTTTCCGCAAAATCATGTCAAAATTTGGCACTTCAACAAGTCCTATAGCATCATTCATCAAGTTGTTATATATTCCCCTAAGAGTTGAATTCGGGTCAGGCAGGTGCTCAAGAAAATTCAATATAAAAAAACCCTTAAAGGGAGCGTGTTTTAAACTTTCAGAACCGCTTTGGATAAATCCTTGGGAAACTTTTAGACCATTCTTGACGCACTGCATCACCGCTTCTTCCGCATATTCTAGCCCATAAGCTTCTACGCCCAATTGTTGCATTATGGACAGATATTCCCCGCGGCCGCAGCCGATCTCGATAACTTTTTCTCCTTTAAGGGAATATTTCTGTGCGAAACTCTGGAATTGCTTGTTGCGGAAATCTTTCATTTCTGCGGAAAAGGCCGCCGCACGTATGACCTCCTTATAATATGGGACAGGATCATTACTTAGCTGAATCAATCCGCAACCCGAACACTGGTATATTTCTAGATTTTCTCCCTTTTCGTTTTCCACCGATTTCGCGTCCGGTAAAAACTGAGCGGCCTTGGGCATATTCTCATATCGCAGCAATGGCTCTTTAAAAAATTCATGGCCGCATACTCTGCATTTCCTCATTGGCATAAAACAGTCCCAAAATAATTTTCATACCAGGCCATAGTTATTTTTAGAGCCTCATCCAGATTAAATTGCGGCTTCCAGCCTAAGATCCTTCTGGCTTTGTTGGCTGCCAGATATTGATCTTTAATTTCGTATTTAGCCCGGTCCAGTATTTTATAGTTCAGTTTTCTACCGGAAAGCATGTTGATCTGCGCCAGCAAGGCGAGCACGGAAATAGGATTTTCATCGCTGATATTGAAAGCTTCGCCTGCCAGTTTCAGTTTCTTCAATTTTTCCGCCAAAAGCATATACCCGTTGACGATGTCATCAACATAAACATAATCCCTGGTAAATCTGCCGTCACTGCGGATCAGCAGGGTCCGGCCATAGTAAAGGCAGCGCAACGCATCAGGTATTATACGACTGTAATTAAAGTCGCCCGGCCCGTAGATATTGCCGCACCTGGTCACGGCCACCGGCAAATTATAGGTATGAAAATATGAATAGGCGATAAGGTCGGCACAGCTCTTGGAAACATCATAAGGATGATCGCCAATCAATGGCGCATCTTCCTTATAGGGTAATATCTTATGGCTACCATAGGCTTTATCACTGGAAGCGACAATGATCGCTTCCACTGTACCCAATTGCCGGCAGGCTTCCAGGATATTCCAGGTACCTTCAACATTAGAAGCAAATGTATTTAACGGATCTTTTAGCGATCGTCCGACAATGGCCTCGGCCGCCAGGTGGAAAACAAATTCAATCTTATTCTGCTTGATTAAACGCCTAACCAAGGCGAAATCGGCCACACTGCCTTTAATAGTCTTGAACCCCTGATAGTCTTTACTGGTAAAAATAGTATCAGGCCGGCGCACTCTTATATCCAAACCGGTTATTTGCGCGCCCGCAGCCAGCAGCTTTAGAGTCAGATTAGACCCCAGGAATCCTTCATTGCCGGTTATCAGTACTCTCTTGTTGCGCCAAAAGTTCACCATAATCTCCTGCTTATTTCCAGATCTTCCAGGGGGCCTCACCCGACTGCCAGAGCCGTTCCAGTTCAATTTTATCCCTTAAGGCATCCATTGGCCGCCAAAAACCATGATGCTTGTAAGCAGTCAACTGCCCTTCCCGTGACAGTTTCTCCATCGGCTCTTTTTCCCATATTATGTCATCAGCTTCAATGTACTTAAAAATTTCCGGCTGTAAAACAAAGAACCCGGCATTGATCCAGTTATTGTCACCCTGTGGTTTTTCCAGGAAATGATTAACCTTACCCGTAGTACTGATATCTAAAGTGCCAAACCGACCTAAAGGCTGGACCGCGGTAACCGTGGCCAGAGCCTTGCTTTTCTGATGAAATTTAACCAGGGCCTTAAGGTCAATATCCCCCACGCCGTCACCATAAGTCATTAAGAAGGGGTCCGTCCCTATATATTTCTCGATCCTTTTTATCCGGCCGGCGGTCATGGTCTCCGCCCCCGTGTCTACCAGTGTTACCTGCCAGGGTTCCGATGCGGTATTATGGATATGCATTTTATTCTTGGCCAGGTCCATGGTCACATCGCTCATATGCAAAAAATAATGAGAGAAATATTCTTTAACGACATAACCCAAATAGCCGAGACAAACGATAAATTCATTAAACCCGTAATGTGAATAAATCTTCATTATGTGCCAAAGAATCGGCTTGCTGCCTATTTCAATCATTGGTTTGGGAATAGTTAAAGTTTCTTCACTGATCCTGGTCCCCTTACCACCTGCCAGTATTACTACTTTCATTGTATTCCCCCTATTTCAGCATAGATAGATCCAAGCTATTTCATTTCCCGGGATCAAATATGACTAACTTTCAATAATTTCGCTTATTTATTCTTCAGGAACCACTTTATGGTTCTGTTCAGGCCTTCTTCGACGCTGATCTTGGGTTCCCAATTGATCAATTTCTTTGCCAGGGCAATATTCGGCTGCCTAACTTTGGGATCGTCGATTGGCAGGTCCCTGAACTCTATCTTGCTCTTGGTCCGGGTAATCTTTTTAATCAATTTGGCAAATTCCAGCACTGTCATTTCTTCCTGGTTGCCGATATTGACAGGCTCGTTGGTGTTGCTGAGCAGCAGGCGATAAATACCCTCAACCATGTCGCTAACATAACAGAAACTGCGGGTTTGCGAACCATCCCCGAACACCGTCAAGGGTTCACCTTTCAGCGCCTGGTCGATAAAATTCGGCACCACTCTTCCATCGTTTTTGCGCATACGCGGGCCGAAAGTATTGAAGATCCGGACTATTTTTACGTCTACTCCATGAAACCGGTGATAAGCCATAGTCAGGGCCTCGGCGAATCGTTTGGCTTCATCATAAACGCCGCGCGGTCCGATAGGATTGACATTACCCCAATAGGTTTCTTTCTGGGGATTAACCAACGGATCGCCATAAACTTCCGAAGTAGATGCAAGTAAAAAAATGGCCTTTTTTTCTTTCGCCAGCCCCAGGGCCTTATGCGTACCCAGTGATCCCACCTTCAGTGTTTGTATGGGTAAATTCAAGTAATCTATGGGACTGGCCGGCGAGGCGAAATGCAGTATGGCGTCCAATTTGCCGGGGATGAACATAAATTCGGTCACATTATGATGGATGAACCGGAAATTTTTGTTCCCGGCCAAATGGTCGATATTTTCCATATTGCCCGTTATCAGGTTGTCCATGGCGATAACGGAATGGCCTTTTTTAATGAACAGATCGCATAAATGCGAACCAAGGAATCCCGCTCCACCTGTGATCAGCACCTTCATTACGTCCTCCGCTGATTTTATTTTCGGCCAATACACTTATAGGTATAGCCCAGCTCTTTCATCTTAACTGGGTCGTAAATATTGCGGCCATCCACTATAATCGGGGTCCGGAGGAGCTTTTTGACCCGTTCCAGGTCCAGCTGCTTGAATTCGTTCCACTCAGTAATGATCACCAGCATATCGCTGCCCCTGGCCACTTCATACGCGTTATGGCCATATTTCACTCCAGACAGCACTTTCCGGGCCTTGCCCATGGCGATAGGGTCGTAGGCCTTAATTTTAGCGCCTGCCGCCTGCAATGACCTGATAATATCTATGGCTGGGGCAGAGCGTAAGTCATCGGTTTCCGGTTTGAAAGCCAAGCCGAGAATACCTATGGTTTTATTCTTTAAAACCCACAGCGACTCTTCTATTTTCTGCAACAGGATCTTTTTCTGCTGCTCGTTGATTTTTTGCACAGCCTTTAATAACTCGAAGTCATAACCGCTTTTTTTGGCTATATAAATAAAAGCGGCCAAGTCCTTAGGAAAGCATGAGCCACCGAATCCAACCCCGGCATTCAGGAATGCCCTGCCGATTCTTTTGTCATAGCCCATTCCTTCCGCCACTTTTTCAACATCCGCGCCAACCCGGTCGCAAATATTGGCGACCGCGTTGGCAAACGATATCTTCATCGCTAAAAATGAATTGGAAGCATGCTTGATTATTTCAGCGCTTTTAATATCCGTAACAATGATCGGCGCTTTCAGCGGCCGGTACAGGTCCCGCATGATCTTTTCCGCACGCTTGCTGGATACACCCAGTACTATCCGGTCAGGATGCATAGTATCCTCAATAGCTGAGCCCTCCCTCAGGAATTCCGGATTGGACACTACGTCAAAATCAGTTTTATGAGGATTATGCAATTTTATGGTCTGGATTATTTTCTCGCCCGTTTCCACCGGCACGGTGCTTTTCTCGACAATGATCTTGTAATCTTTCATATGAGCAGCGATCTCCGCCGTTACTTTTTCTACATAGGACAGGTCGGGTTCGCCGTCTTCTTTTCTCGGCGTATTGACTGAAATAAATATGATCTGACTCTGCCCCACGCCCTCTTTGATCTTGGTGGTAAATTCCAGCCTTTTTTCTTTGGTATTCTTAGCCACTAATTCCGCCAGGCCCGGTTCATAGATAGGCATTTTGCCTTTTTTAAGCATTTTGATCTTGTCCTGGTTATTGTCCACGCAGATCACCTGGTTGCCCAGGTCCGCGAGACAGGTACCGGTCACCAAGCCGACATAACCCGTGCCGATAACGCAAATATTCATGCTCGCTCCCTATTAATTTCTTATTTTAATTCCTTTTCAAGTATCGGCCGCCAGTTTACGGCTTCAAAATCGAGTATTACTACGTTCCCGTTCACGGTCACTTTGCTTTTGATACCTAATTGGCTGGCGCTGTAACGGCGTTTCGCCACTTCGCCCAGAAACTCGGCGTCGCTCTTGACCAGGGCGACTTTACCCGGCTCGCTGCACTGGAAAAGTAGCCGCCCCTGGATGCGGTCATCGCTCAGGAACCTGAAACTAAGTCCCAGGGCGTCAATCCAATCGCTCGACATCAACACTACCAGGTTGTTATTCTTTTCCCATTTTTTTAGCTCAGCAGTAAAATTACGGTTCCGGTTATTGATGCCTCCCACGCCGTCATAATTAGCCAGCGCTTTATCCCTTAACGCCTTGTACCAGCTTTGGCTTTCAATATTTGCCTGTTTTTCCCCGGCGGCCAGGCACTTTTTTACCAAGGCGCTGTTGCTAGCCAGGATAACCTGGTCATTGGCTACGTTAAAAGACGTTAACTTCTCGTTGGCTTCACCTCTTATATCAAAATATATCTTGGCTTCGCCTTCAGCCGTTTGGTGCCAATTCTGATCAATGGCTACGAAGCTGCCCAGGTTATCTATTAGGAACCGGTTAAATTGTTCTCCCGGGCCGGATAATTGCGGTTGGACCAGTAAAACATTGTTATTCTGCTGAGCCGCGCGATTATACCCTCCCGCTATTTCCCGGAATTTAAATTGTTTGAAAATATAGCTCAACAACAGCATATTGGGATCGTTCTGATTTGCCAGTTTATCACGGTAAAGATTCAATATCTCCTGCCAGGCCGGTTGGGAATCAACATGAAGCAACTGGTAAGTTACATCCATATTGGCCGGTAAATACCCCGCCAGGCCTGCGCCCCGGACCGGCAGTGCCAGGCAAACCATGACCATCGCCACTATCAATAGTCTTCTCATTTGAACCGGTCCCAAATTTTATTAAGGTTGACCAAACGGTAATTTATCTCCACGTAATTGGCCAGGGAACTTACTTCCCCCGTGTAATCCAGATCATTACCCAACAGGAACCTCTGCAACAGGCTATTTAAGAAAATAGTATCCATTCCGATATTGTCAACATCCGATATATGTTTACCCACGAACGTTATTTTACCCTGAAACCGGTTGGCGTCGGCTAATTTACCGTCGATTTCCAGATAGTCGACCATACTAATAGAGGGGAAAAGGGAAAACTTATTTTTCTCTTCAAACGATTTTACCAGGGCGGTCAGCTGATGGTCCCGGTTGGGAAAGAAAAAATTCAGATCGGCATTTCGCTGTGGCAACAGCATATTCTTCAAAGTAATCAATTCTTCCGGCCTGATCCTGGGCGCGTTATCCGGCTGGTCGCTGATGATCACCAGGTTATTTTCAATTTCCCATCCCGACATTACCTTGATCCAGGGTTTTACCAGTTTCAGGAGGCGGGTCTTCTTATCAAGCTTGATGACCGTCACCAAGCCTGGGGATTGTTTTCTCAATTCATATTGCCGGTCGTACAGCACCGCAGCTGTGATTTCCTGGGGCAGCCAGGCCAAAGCCAAATGCCTGGCGAGGCCGTTATTCAACTGGGGATTAGCGGCAGCCATTTTCTGCCAGAAAACGTTAAAAAGTTCCTGAGGCCCTTTATCGGACCAGTTTACTTTCACCTGCCCGTAGCCGAGGGCTTTATCCGGCAAATAACTAAACGGATCGTCCTGCGTTTGCGGCAGGTTATACCAGACCAGGGCTGCTACCACCAGGACCAATATTATTTTGCTCAGGATACCGAAGAAATTTTTCAAAACATTCCTCTCACGGCAATCGTTTGTATCACTTTATTGTTACCAGATACCGCCTTAAGGCGTCCTGCCAGGGCGGCAAAGCCGCGAAGTTCTGCAATTCCCAGTTATAATTGCGCAGGACCGAATTTTTCGGCCTGACGGCCGGCCTCTGTAATTGTTCGCTCGTAGTGGACTCTACGGTTTCGTGACTTTGGCTCAGCCTGACAATTTCCGCAGCGAACTCATACCACGAACAGAACCCCGAATTGGTCAAATGCCAGATACCGTAAAGCCCGGTGGATACCTGCTGGTTGACCGTTATCAATTCTTTTATCGCCAAGGCCAGGTCGACCGCGTAGGTAGGTGAACCCACCTGGTCTTTCACTACTTTCAACGAATGCTGGTTTTTCAGCTGGGAGAGCATGGCTTGGACAAAGTTACGGCCGTTCTTGCCGAACATCCAACTGGTGCGGATGATCATAAACCGGTTAACCAGCCACTGCGTATATAATTCCCCCCAGTATTTGCTCTGGGCGTAGATGCTCAGGGGATGCGGCTGGTCAAATTCCACATAGGGCTCGGTTTTTTGCCCGTCAAAAACATAATCAGTGCTGATATAAATGAGCGCTGCGTCAAACTTCTGGCAGGATAGGGCCACATTCCTGGTACCGATAGCGTTGACCTGGAAAACCAGGTCGCTCTTGGTTTCCGCCCCATCCACGTCAGTGAAAGCGGCAGTGTGAATTACCAGTTCCGGGTTTATCCGGGTGATGGCGGAAAAAGTTTCCTTAGTGTTCACGATATCCAGAAGTTGGTATTGTACTCCCGGCACCGTTTCCAGTGGCTTCCTGATATCTACCGCCCAAAGTTCATGTTCCCCCGCCAGCGTTGCCGCCAGTTCACTGCCCAGCATACCAGTCGCGCCGGTTATAAGTATTCTCATATATCACCCTTCAACTTTAACCACCAGTTTTTATTGTTTTGGTACCAGGATATTGTTTCCTGCAACGCCTTGGTAAAATCGTACTGGGGTTTCCAGCCGATCTCCGTCCTGATCTTGAAACAATCCAGGGCATAGCGCCAGTCATGTCCCAAACGGTCTTCCACCGGCTTTATCATATCTTCTTTCTTACCTAAGATCTCCAGAATTTTCTTGGTCAATTCTAGATTGGTAAGTTCATTGCCCCCTCCGATGTTATAGACTTCGCCAGTCCGGCCCTTATGCAGGACCTGGTCTATACCCTCCACATTGTCAAGAACATAAACCCAGTCACGCACGTTCATTCCAGTCCCATATAAGGGAACGGGCTTATCAGCCAAGGCGTTGGTGATGAACAACGGTATGACTTTTTCCGGATATTGATAAGGACCAAAGTTGTTGCTGGAACGGGTGATCATCACCGGCATCTTATAGGTGGTGAAATACGACAGGGCCAGCAGGTCAGCGCTGGCTTTGCTGGCTGAATACGGGCTGGAAGGCATTATCGGATTTGTTTCCTTGAACGCCCCTTTTTCAATGGACCCGTATACTTCATCAGTAGAGATCTGGATGAACTTGGCTACGTTATGCTTTTTAGCCGCTTCCAACAGGCAGTAGGTGCCAAATACATTGGTTTTAACAAAATCACCAGCGTCTACAATCGACCGGTCCACATGCGTTTCTGCGGCGAAATTTATAATAGCATCTGCGTCCTTGGCCAGTTTATTAACCAGCTTCGGATCGGTAATATCGCCCTTAATAAATTCATAGTTCTTATGCTCTGCAACATCTCGCAGATTCTCCAGATTGCCGGCGTAAGTTAACTTATCAAGGTTAACTATCCGGTAATCAGGGTATTTTCGCAGCATATGACGGACAAAATTAGAGCCAATGAATCCGGCCCCGCCAGTTACTAAAATTCGCAATGGAAACCTCCAAATATTATACTTTACCCCAACCCTACCAGCCTTTTTTACTTTGCCAGGGTTTATAGGGTACTTCCGCTGAATTTAACAAGATCCGGTACTCGTCCGGCTGCTTATAATTATACAATTGGTTGGGTATGTTCATGATCCAGGCTTCATCAGCTGAAAGGCACTCAAAGCCATGGACGACCCCAATGGGTATGACCAGAGTTTGCGGTTTGGACGAATCTAGTTCAATCTCATTGATCTCATTTTTCGTTAACGAGTCTTCTCTTCTGTCAAATAGGACAATTTTGGCTTTACCGCGCAGGACACAGAAATAATCCTGCTGCTTCATGTGGTAGTGCCATCCTTTTACCCAGCCCGGTTTGCAGATAGTGACATAAGCTTGTCCAAAGCTCTTAAACTCCGGGGAATCCGCGCGCAATATTTCGAATAAAGCGCCACGTTCATCCGCATGCAACTTCAAGTCTTTAAGTACTACACCGGCAATCATGTTGTCTCCTTACTTTTTCCGATATGTTATATTATTTCTATCTTGGAACTGTCTCCCACCATGATGCGATAGGCCTGGGGCCGGGTATGAGACTTAACTATCTCCACGTTCTGTCCGATAAGACTATCAGCTATCCTTTTTATATCCACGATCTGGCTATTCTCCAGAATAATGCTGTGTTCAATTTCGCTGGATTCAATATGGGACCCAAAGTAGACCGAGGTATATGGACCGATGTAGGAATTTATTATTCTGGCATTTTCGCCGATTATGGCCGGCCCCCTGACAGTGCTACCTTCGATCACTGCCCCTTTTTCTATTACTACTTTGCCTTCGATCTTGGAAGCGGAATCCACCCTACCTTCATTCTTGAAAGTGAAGGTATCCAGGATTATGCTATTGGCTTCCAGCATATCCTCCAGCTTGCCGGTATCTTTCCACCAACCAGTCACCACATGCGGATGCACTACTTTCTTTTGGTCGATCAAATACTGGATCGCGTCGGTTATCTCCAGTTCATTTCTGGAACTTGGTCTAATATTTTTCACCGCATCGAATATACTGCTGTCAAACATGTATACACCGACCAGGGCCAGGTCACTCTTAGGATATACCGGTTTTTCCTCCAGCCGTATCACCTTGCCATTAGCCAGCTCCGCAACCCCGAATTGTTCGGGATGAGGCACCTTCGCCAGTAAAATCTGCGCGTTCGGCTTATTTTGTTTGAATTCGGTCACCAACGCCTTGATACCGTCTTTTATTAAATTATCTCCCAGATACATTACAAAACTGTCCCGGCCGATAAAATCTTCGGCTATCTTAACCGCATGTGCCAACCCCAGAGGTTCGTCCTGCTCGATATAAGTTATCTTCACTCCCCATTTATCACCGTTACCAACCGCCTGCTTCACATCTTCCCGGGTTTCACCGACGATAATACCGATATCGGTAATACCGGCTTCCTTGATCGCTTCTATGCCGTAAAAAAGTATTGGTTTATTGGCAATGGGAATAAGCTGTTTGGCATTAGTATGGGTGATCGGGCGCAAACGTGTGCCTTTGCCGCCGCTTAGTATCAGTGCTTTCACTGTGGCCTCCGTCCATTAATCTTTGCTCTCCAGTAATTAAGCAGATCTTCCATGGTCTTACGGAAAGGAATCTCAGGCTGCCACCCCGTCTGTTGACGAAATTTACTGCTGTCTCCCAAAAGTTCAGCAACATCGCTCGGCCTCAGCCTGGCCGGGTCTTCCTTTATTTGAATTTTATCTTTCAATTGGGAGAAAGAGAGGAGCACATCAAGCATGTATTTTATGGACATGGTCTCGTTAGAACAGATATTATAAACCTCTCCTGGCAGTCCCTTTTCCGTCGCCAGCCAGTAAGCCCTGACAATATCACGCACATCGGAAAAGTCCCGCTTGGTATTCATGTTCCCGACGTAGATCACCGGTTCGCGCTTCCCGAGCTCAATCTCCGCAATTTGCTTGGCAAAATTACTGGTGACAAAATTCTCCCCGCGCCGCGGTCCGGTATGATTGAAAGCCCTGGTACGGATTATTTTCATTTTATAGCTTTGGTGATATTGGTATCCCAGCAAATCTTGGGTCACTTTGCTCACTCCATAAGGCGATAAAGGTCTTAAAGGATTGGTTTCTTTAATCGGTACTTCGTTCGGGTAGACCATGCCATATTCCTCACTGGAACAGGCTAATTGTATCCAGGGATCTAATTTTAAGCGCCTAACTGATTCAAAAATATTAAGTTCCCCGATAATATTGGTATCCAGGGTCTCCCGGGGAGCCTTCCAGCTATTAGGCACAAAACTCTGCGCAGCCAAATGAAATATTTTATCCGGCCGGACTTGATCCAAGAGATCATAAACCGAGATCCAGTCAGTCATATCGAATTCCTGGTAGGTAAATTTCCCCGCCAAATGTTGAATATTCTCTTTAGTGGTGTTCCACCTATCCACGCCAAATATTTCCACGTTTTTCTGCTGCATCAGAAACTCCACCATGTGACTGCCAACAAATCCATTTACCCCGGTTATAAGACACTTCACAATATTATCTGCCTCCTTGATCAATTATCTTCTCCTGATGTTCCATTCTTCGGTTTGCGTATCCCCAATTATTTGTTCATTGTGATAACCGGCGATGGACTGGGCAGGGAACGCTTTCAAGTTAAAGCGGATCCAGGCCTCTTCGCTGAGCGGCAATTTACGCCAGGAAAATGTCACTTCCCAGCAATGCAGGTCCCGGTACAGCGTTATTCCCCTCTCCGTAAGCTGGGACTTGGTGATCATTATATTATCATTGAACAATGTATAGCGCAGGTGAAAATTAAGCTTCCAATTAGCGGTCAACCACAAGCCGGCGTCATTCTGCACATCGACTTGGCCTGGTGTGCTCTTCAGAAACGTGGCCTGAACCGCGCTGTCGAACTTGTTGCCCCACGCCCTCATATCGGTGGTTACCCTTTGGTTATCAGTCGTCAAAAAGCTATATTCTTCGGTGGCCGCCAAGCTTATCCAAATAGTCGGCGTTATGGTTAAGGTATTGACTAGGTTATCAAATCTGGCCTTGCGGTTCTCCAGGAATAATCCGCTTAACCTGAAATATTGTTGCCGGTTGATAAGATTATAACCGGTGCTGGTCCGGAATCTCAATAATTGCGACATGGGCGCGATGGGCGCCACTCTTGCCGGGACATTTACCGTCCAGGTGGAAATTGATACCGCTGCAGTCGAAGGATACACTACGTACGGCTGGCTAACCGTGCCGCTCGATACTTGTACCAGGTTCGGCGTTTGTCCCTGCAGTTGATTATAAGTGGCCTCGGTCATCGTCGGCGGTGGCGGTGGTGTTGCCTGGCCCCT
The DNA here is from genome assembly GCA_003153935.1 of Elusimicrobiota bacterium. GTDB lineage: Bacteria > CAYTYR01 > UBA6262 > UBA6262 > UBA6262 > Fen-1174. Next base: position 45,164 of record PMCA01000034.1, on the reverse strand, counting down.
TCGGGCCATCCTGAACTCCAGGGCCGTGGTCACATGATTAGTGAGAACACCCCGCAAATCCTCCGGAGTTGATCTTATCTCTTCACTGTAATAATGTCCCAGGTCCCAGTCCACATAGCGGCTAAGCCGGGTCCTTAAATTCAAGTTGGTAAAATACTGCGTGCGATACAATTTCCTGAGGTCCAGCGCGCTGACCTTGTCCTGCCAACTCTCGTTTATCCCCAAGCTCGGCGTTAAAGACATCATCCAGTTGAGGTTGAGGATGCTGGTCAGAGTTAACTGCGAAGTGCCATCCCAAATGTACAGCCCCTGGGACGAGGTGTAACCGCGTTTCGTATCCAGGCTGAAACTCATATATAAAGGCGCCCTCAAGGAAACGCTCCAGGGCAAGCGCAACTGGTTGGTGGTCAGGGACAGCCTCGGCGCGTACACGTAATCCGGCATATATTTCTGGGTAGCGCTGCTGAACAGGTCGTGCCTTTCACCCAACACCCGGAAAGTGTAGAGCGGCGCGGTTTTGCTTAAAGCCAGGTAAGAGGTGATATCATTGGTGACCTGACGGTAGTCTTGCTCGCTGGTGACCTGGTTAAAACTTTCATCGGTCATAACCTTGGCATTGGCCTGGGCGATCCAATTCTGCGGAAATTTTTGCCAATGGGTGAAGGTATAGATCTTCCTGGTATCCTCTGCGGTAACCGGCGGATCGATATTAGCTCTCTGGTTGATGTAATAATAATACAGGGAGCCGACCATCCGGTCAGGGAAGTTGTAATCAAACTGCGCGCCCTTGCCCCAGCCCAACCGGGAAAAATAATCCAGATACAGGCGCCCATAGGTATGCTCAGTCAGGGGATAGCCGTATATTACCTTGAGGAAATCCCCTTCGGTGGAGTCATGCCCGAAGGCCATGTTGATATAATATTTTTGCTTTTTCAAAGACTGGTAATAAGCCGGCATATAAAAGATCGGCAGATCACCGATAGTAAAGAACGCGTTATGGCAAATAATTTTCTTCTGCGGGTAAATAGAGATCCGGCTGGCCGTGATCCGGTAATGCGGTTCCGCCAGGTCGCAGGTAGTAAAATATCCTTTAGGGACATACATTTTGTCGGGGCCCTGCCGCTCCATTACCGGCCCGCGCACAAAGACCTGCCCAAATTTAGCAGTGCCCTTGACTATTTTACCAACTTTGGTTTTCAAATTATATTCCAGCTCGTCACCGGAAAGTTCCTGGCTCTGGTCATGGCCGGTCACATGGCCTTTGGCTTGCAGGGTCTCATCCTTTACCTGCACGTATATCTCATCGCAAGCCAGGGACATATCCCGCGAAACAGCCACCACATGGCCCCGGCCGTAAACCAGGTCGTTTCCCTTCTGGTATTCCAGGTAATCCGCCGTCAGGTCTATGGGCGCGTCCTGCGTACCAGACGCGGCGCTAAGTACCGATGGGGCAAAAACCATTATAAAATAAATTGCTAATATGCCGGATATTTTACAGGCCATATTAGGTTTCATCACGGCTCCTTGAGGCCTAACTGTATTTAACCAGCATAGCCGCGCCGATAACGCCGGCATCTTCTCCCAATTTAGCCCGCACGATCTTGGTATCCTGCCAGGAAACCGGCAAAGCCCTCTCCTTTATGGTCTTCAGCAAGGGATCAAATATAAGTTTGCCGGCATTGGCCACGCCACCGCCGATGATGATCTTTTCGGGATTAAGGATATTGATCAAGCTCGCTAAACCGGTACCCAGGTAAAAACCGGTCTCCTGCCATATTTCCAGAGCTAATTTATCCCTGTACAGTGCCGCTTCTTCCAATCTCTTAGGGGTGATCTTGTTCAGACTGCCATTTACCAGCTTAACAATTATGCTGTGGCGGCCGCTCTTGATCTTTTCGATAGCGCGCTCCTTGATATGAGGCGCGCCTACATAAGCTTCCATACAGCCGCGATTGCCGCAGTTACACCGGCGGCCATTGCTTTCCACCGTAATATGGCCGATCTCTCCGGCACTGCCGTTAACCCCGCGGTAGATCTTACGGTCAATGATGATACCGCCGCCCACACCAGTCCCCAGGGTTACGCAGATAACATTATTGGCCCCCTGGCCCGCGCCGAACATGAATTCCCCGTAGCAGGCTACGTTAGCGTCATTATCGATTGCAACCGGCAGCTTGAATTTACTGCGAATCTCTTTGACAATGTGCACATTGCGCCAGTGCAGATTAGGCGAGAACTGGATAACTCCGTTCTCATGATCGATCTGGCCGGCGGCGCCGATCCCTATTCCCATCAGTTTCTTAACACTGACATCTTTGATTATCAGTTTGATGTTCTCGATAATGGTCTTGATCACGAAACCCGCGTCTTTATCTATCTGGGTTGAGATCTTAACTTTATTCTTGATATTTCCCTTGGCGTCAACCAGAGCAATAGTGATATTAGTGCCCCCAAGGTCAACCCCTACGCTGTACTGGGTCATTCTTCACCTCATCGCTATATTAAATGATGGTTTTATTGGTTTCCGCGTCGAAAATATGGATCTTGTTCATATTGAAAACGACTTCCAGGTCCTTCTCCACTTCTGCTTTCACATGTGAATCCAGACGAGCCAGTAACAGATTCTGTCCAGTGGTCAGGTGCACGTACACTTCGTTGCCCATCGGCTCGATCAGGTCCACTTTCAACTTAACCGGACAGCAACCCGGGATACTCCGGGCGAAAAACTTGTCATAAATATCTTCCGGACGGATACCGAAGATAACTTTTGTGTCCACGCATTTCTCCAGCATGTCGGAGATCGGGCTGTTCACCTGCAAGGAGATCTTACCTTCGTCCAGGTATATCTCCTTGCCGCGCTTGACCACCAGGCATTCCACGAAATTCATGGGCGGCGTGCCGATAAAGCCGGCGACGAACTTATTGTTCGGTTTATCATAAAGGGTAATGGGATCGGCGATCTGCTGGATCAGGCCGTCTTTCATGATCACGATCTGGTCGCCCATGGTCATGGCCTCGATCTGGTCATGGGTTACGTAAATGATGGTCGCTTCCAGCGTTTTATGGATCTTCTTCAGCTGGGTGCGCATTTCTACCCTTAACTTAGCGTCCAAATTGCTCAGGGGTTCGTCAAATAAGAAGACCTTCGGTCTCCTGACGATGGCCCGGCCCACGGCCACTCGTTGTCTCTGCCCGCCGCTCAGGGCCTTGGGCTTCCGGTTCAGCAGGTGGGTGATCTCCAGGATCTCAGCCGCCTCTTCCACTCTCTGCTTGATCTCTTTTTTGGGCATACCGCGCAGTTTCAAGCCAAAAGCCATATTATTAAAAACCGTCATGTGCGGATAAAGAGCGTAGTTCTGGAAGACCATGGCGATGTTGCGGTCCTTGGGCTGCATATTGTTGACCAAAACGTCGCCGATGTAAATTTCTCCCTCAGTAGCATCCTCCAGCCCGGCGACCATGCGCAGGGTAGTAGTCTTGCCGCAGCCGGACGGTCCCACGAAGACGCAAAACTCTTTGTCCTTTATCTCCAGGTTAAAGTCTTTTACCGCCCAGACATCTTCCCCGCTCTTTTTACTCTTAAATAATTTACCGACATGTTTCAGGATCACATCTGCCATACGTTTTCTCCTCCGTGTTAAGCTTTTAGCAATATTTTTCTGGCCGTGCCGACTACATAAAGAGAGCCGCATACGCAAACCAGGCTATTTCCGTCCGCTGCCGATCGTGCTTGCCTAAAGGCTTGCCCGATATCTTTCGCCGCGCTTACCTTGCCGGCTCCTATCGCCTTACGCCACAGGGCTAACATCCGCCGCGGCGGTAACGCCCGTTCCGACCCAGGTCTAACCAGTATCACCCGTGTGGCTACTGGCGCCATTATCCTGATCATCTCCGGGTAGTCCTTGTCTTTCAATACGCCGAAGACCAGAGTCACTGGTTTACACGCTCGAATCTCGCCATTAAGATAGGTGGCGAGGGTTTCCGCGCCAGCGGGATTGTGGGCGCCGTCAAGTATAATCGTTCGCAGTTGGCAGTTGGCAGTTGGCAGTTTAAGAATTTCTAATCTGCCGGGCCAGGATGTTTTTGCCAACCCGCGCCTGATAGCTAACTGTTTTATCTTATATCCACGCTGCCGGAGCGCTTTGACCGCTCCCAGTGCGCAAGCGGCGTTAAGTCTCTGATGCTCGCCCCGCAGTCCCAGTTGGCCGGTCGGGACTGCGATATCCCTGCCAACCCGCCAAAATAGCGAATGCTGCTGCCGGCATTTCCGTTCAAATACTGAAAGGACTTCCGGTTGTTTAGCGGCTGTGACCAAAATACTGTCGCGTTTAATGATGGCCGCTTTCTCTCTGGCGATCTTGGCCAGAGTATTACCTAAATACTGAGTATGGTCCAGATCGATATTAGTGATCACGGATATTAAAGAAGAACTGACCACGTTAGTAGCATCCAGGCGCCCCCCCATACCCACTTCCAGGATGGCCAAGTCCACTTTTTGTTCCGCGAAATAAAGAAAAGCAGCCACTGTTAATATTTCAAAGTAGGTCAGTTTCAGGTCCAGGGCTACAAGAGTGTCATGGATCCGGCTGATGACCCTGCTGAAATCTTTTTTGCTGATCGGCACCCGGTTTATCTGGATGCGCTCTTCCACATCGATCAGGTGCGGCGAACTGTACAGCCCCACCCGGTATCCCGCTGACTGCAGGATGCCGGAGATGAAAGCGCATACCGAGCCCTTGCCGTTAGTTCCGGCTACATGAATTACCTTAATTTTATCTTGCGGATCGCCCAAATAACCGCAAGCCTTAATTACACCTGCCAAGCCAAAATTTATGCCTAATTTCTCGGCCTTTTCCAGGAAGCTAATAGCCTCGGTAAATGACCTTATTTTTTTATTATAACACAAGTTTCCAGCCAATGCCAATATTTATTATCCTTTGTACAGGAAATCAAGCAGTTTATCGATGGTGCCCTTGAGGTTTTTGCGTTCCACCACCATATCGACGAAACCATGGCTCAATAGAAATTCCGACCGCTGGAAACCCGCCGGCAACTGCTGTCGGATGGTTTGTTCGATGACCCGCGGGCCCGCGAAGCCGATCAGAGCCTTGGGTTCGGCCAGATTCACGTCTCCCATCATGGCAAAACTGGCGGTCACCCCGCCGGTGGTTGGATTGGCCAGGACGGATATATAAGGCAACTTATTCTCTCCTAATTTCGCCAATGCGGCGCAGGTTTTGGCCATTTGCATCAGCGATAATATGCTTTCCTGCATCCGGGCTCCGCCGCTGACCGAGACCATAACTACCGGCAAGCGTTTAGCGATGGCTTTCTCGACCATCCGGGATATTTTTTCTCCCACCACCGAACCCATGCTCCCGCCCAGGAAATTGAAATCCAGCACGCCGATGCCTACCCGGTGCCGGCCGATGTCCCCGACCCCGGTGATCACCGCCTCGTTCAATCCGCTTTTCTTGATATTCTCTTTCAAACGGTCCTTATACTTTTTCAGGTCGACAAATCCCAACGGGTCCAGGGCGTGCATATCGGCGTCCAGTTCGACAAACGTTTTCTTCGGAGAGAGCTGGCTGATCCTCTCCTTTGCACTGAGAGGGAAATGATAATCGCATTTAGGGCAGACCTTCAGATTCTTTTCCAGGTCCTTGTTAAAGATGATCTGGGTACAGCTCGGGCACTTGGTCCACAAGCCTTCCGGTACGTTCTTTTTCTTTTTTGGATTTTTTACTGCCATATTCACCTCAAAATACAGTGACAAGTTATAAGTGTTAAGTGTTAAGTTATGGTGAAATATAATTTTTAAACAATAACTTATAACTTAAAACTGCTTTTCTTATTTAAGACTCCGTACAAACTTCCCTACTTTTTCCACCAGGTCTTTTTTACCTAGGTTCTGTTCGATAATATTGACTATGGCGCTGCCGACAATAACACCGTCAAAATCAGCCGCCAATTTCTTCACCTGAACGTGGTTGGATACGCCGAATCCTATCGCTACCGGTTTATCCGCCAGCCGGCGCAGAGACCTGGCCTGGTTGCTGACCTCTCCGGGCAGGCTCACTCTGGTCCCGGTCACTCCGGTCACCGATACGTAGTAAATGAATCCGGAAGAATTATGGTTAATTATGTTCAACCGCCGTTTGTCGGTCAACGGCGACGCCAAGTAAACCAGGTCTACGTTCTCTTTCCTGAATTCCTGCCTGATCTCCCGCCCGGCTTCCGGCGGCAGGTCGGGTATTATATACCCGTCCACCCCGTTTCCCTGTGATGATCCGGCCAGTTTCTTTACCCCAAACTGATAGACCGGATTGGCATAGGTCATCAGGAGAATAGGTATCTGGCTCTCTTTCCTGAGCTTCCCGACCAGTGAGACTATATCTTTTAAAGAAGTGTTTTTCTTAAGCGCCCGTAAAGCCGCCCGCTGTATCGTTGGCCCGTCGGCGATCGGGTCGCTGAACGGCACCCCTAACTCGATAATATCCGCGCCGCTTCTCTCCAGCTCCAGGACCAGCTCGTAAGTGGTCTTCAGGTTAGGGTCACCGGCGCAAATATAGGTGATCAGTGCCGGCTTCTTCAGTTTTTTTAGTTCCTGAAATTTCTTTTCTATGCGGTTCATGTATTCTTTAGACCTTCTCTATGCTTGATCTGTTCCATATCTTTATCTCCGCGGCCCGAGAGACAGACCACGATTATTTTATTTTTCGCTAATTTAGGGGCTAGTTTCTTTAAATAAGCGACAGCGTGCGCGCTTTCCAGAGCCGGTAGGATACCTTCCTGCCTGGCCAGCAGATCAAATGCCGCCAGGGCTTCCTGGTCGGTCGCGCTGACATACTCGGCCCGGCCGGTATATTTATAATAGCTATGCTCCGGTCCTACTCCCGGGTAATCCAATCCAGCGGCGATGGAATGAGTCGGACTGACCTGTCCGTTTTGGTCCTGCAGGAGATAGGATTTGGAACCGTGCAATATACCGATGCGGCCTTTGGCCATGGTCGCCGCGGTATTTTTGGTATTTACCCCGGCGCCCGAGGCTTCCACGCCAATAAATTTCACTTTATCATCGTTATAGAATGGGTGGAACAGGCCAATCGCGTTACTGCCGCCATTGACGCAGGCCAGCAGGTAATCAGGCAAGCGCCCTTCCTTTTGCAGTATCTGCTTCCTGGTTTCCTTGCCTATCACCGCCTGGAAATCCCTGACCATCATTGGGAAAGGATGCGGTCCGGCGCAGGAACCCAGCATATAGTGTGTCGTGCGCACATTGGTTACCCAGTCGCGCAACGCTTCGTTCATGGCGTCTTTCAAGGTTTGGGTGCCGCTGGTCACAGGTATCACCCTGGTACCCAGCTTTTGCATGCGGTAAACGTTGAGCTTCTGGCGCTCTACGTCTTCCGCGCCCATATACACGTCGCAGGAGAGCTTGAAGAGCGCGGCCACCGTCGCTACCGCTACGCCATGCTGGCCCGCCCCTGTTTCGGCAATGATCCTTTTCTTACCCATGCGCAGGGTCACTAAGGCCTGGCCGATGGTATTGTTTATCTTGTGAGCGCCGGTATGACAGAGGTCTTCCCTTTTCAGGTAAATTTTAGCCCCGCCGTATAGAGCCGTGAGATTCGCGGCAAAATATAGAGGCGTGGGTCGGCCGGCATATTCTGTCAGGTAATAAGCCAAATCCTTTTTAAACCGGGCTTCATTCTTTACCCGGCTATAGGTCTCTTCCAGTTCGGCCAGGGCCGGCATCAGCGTTTCCGGCACGAACTTGCCGCCGAAAATCCCAAAATATCCGTTCTTGTCTGGTAACATGTTTTAAACCTGCTTCGCTTTCGTAATAAAATCTTTCATCTTGTCGTAATCTTTGCGTTTTGGCGAGCGCTCGATGCCGCTGCAAACGTCTACCGCGAACGGCTTGACTTTCTCAATGGCTTCCTGGATGTTTTCCGGGTTTAGTCCGCCGGACAGGAAAACCAGCTTCCCGAGCTCTTTAGCTTTTACCGCCAGTTCCCAGTTAAAGGTAACGCCGGTCCCACCGGGTATCTCCGGCACATAGGCATCCAGCAGGAAATAGTCGGCCGCTTCGCTGAAAGATGACATTGGGGCCAGGCTGGCCTCATCCTGGATGCGGAAAGCCTTGATGATCTTGGCCTCGGGTAAGGCTTCCTTCAGCTGGCGGCAATAATCTGGACTCTCGTCACCGTGCAGTTGGATCATCTTCAGCCCCAGCTTGCGGGCGATCTTGACCAGCTCTTTCTGCTCCTCGTTGACGAAAACTCCGGCCGCGGACACAAAGGGAGGCAGCTGCTGGATTATCTCCATTGCATTTTGGGGCGAAACTTTTCTTGGACTATCTTTAAAAAAGTTTAATCCAATAAAATCCGCCCCTAAATTTACCGCCCAGGTCGCATCCTGCGCGCAGGTTATACCGCAAATTTTTATTTTAACCAATTATTCTACCTTACATAAATTCGGTAAGTGTTTTAAAGCTTCTTTGACCTTCTCGTCAGGATATTCGTAATCTTCCAGCTTCTTGGCGAAATACTTGTCATAGCTGGCCATATCAAAATGACCATGGCCGCTCAGGTTGAAGACTATGCATTTAGATTCATTGTTCTTCTTACATAACAGGGCCTCATCGATAGCCACCCTGATGGCGTGGGATGATTCCGGCGCTGGTATAAGGCCTTCGGTACGGGCAAACTGTACAGCGGCCTCAAAACATGGGTTCTGGTGCACGGCTCTGGCTTCTACCAGTCCGGTCTTAACCGCCAGGCTGACCAGCGGCGAAGCTCCGTGATAGCGCAGTCCGCCAGCGTGGATCGAAGGCGGCATAAAAGTATGACCCAGCGTGTACATTTTAAGTAAAGGCGTTAAACCTACCGTATCGCCGAAATCGTAAGTGAAAGGTCCCTTAGTCAGGGTTGGGCAGCTATAGGGCTCAACCGCGATCATCTTGATATTCTGCCCTTTTTTCTTATCCGGCACGAACGGGAAAACAAAACCGCCGAAGTTACTGCCACCGCCTACGCAGGCGATCAGCACATCGGCTTTTTCTCCGGCCTTTTTAAGTTGTTCCCTGGTTTCCAGGCCTATTACGGTCTGGTGCAATATTACATGGTTCAGCACGCTGCCCAGGGCATATTTAGCATCATCATGGGTAGCTGCGTCTTCCACTGCTTCGCTGATAGCCATACCCAGCGATCCGGCTGAATTCGGGTCTTCTTTCAGCATCGCCCGCCCTGAATTAGTTTTATCGGAAGGAGAGGCAAAAACTTCCCCGCCCCAGGTTTGCATCATAAGTTTACGGTATGGTTTCTGGTCGAAACTCACCCTGACCATGTAAACCGTGCATTTCAGGTCCATCAGACAAGTGGCAAACGATAAAGCGCTGCCCCACTGCCCGGCGCCGGTTTCGGTACATAAGCGCTTGACCCCTTCTTTTTTGTTGTAATAGGCTTGCGCCACGGCGGTGTTAGGCTTATGACTGCCTGCCGGGCTGACGCTTTCATTTTTATAATATATCCTGGCTGGTGTTCCCAGGGCTTTTTCCAGACGCACCGCGCGTACCAGAGGCGTAGGACGCCATATTTTCAAGATATCCCTGACTTCGCTGGGTATTTCTATCCATGGTTCCTGGGACATCTCCTGTTTGATCAGTTCCATCGGGAAAATAGGAGTAAAATCACCCGCTTCGGCAGGCTTGCCGGTCTTGGGGTTAAGCGGCGGGGCCAATGGCTCCGGCAGGTCCGGGGCCACGTTGTACCAGGCTTTGGGTATTTCGTTCTCTGACAACAGGATTTTCTCGTCCATCATTTTCTCCTTTGCCGACATTAAAATTAGGTTAAAAGCTCCTTGAGAGCCTTACCCATGGTATCCCTTTGCTCCAGTAAATAATGTCCTATTAGTATAGCATTTACCTTCAAATCTTTCAACAATTTTATGTCCTCTTTTGACCTTATTCCACTCTCGCTGACCACCACTTTATCCCGGGGCACTTTCGGCCTTAATTCCACCGTAGTTTTCAGGTCCACTTTAAGGGTGGAAAGATTGCGGTTATTGATCCCGATAATATCCGCGGAGGTATCCAGCACTTTGTTCAATTCGGCCTCGTTATGCACTTCCACCAGGCATTGCAGGCCGATCTCCTTGGCAATATCCAGAAACTTCTGTATCTCGCTTTTGAATAGTAATCCGGCGATCAGCAAAATGGCGTCCGCGCCTTCCAGCCGGGACTCGTAGATCTGGTATTCGTCAATAATGAAATCTTTCCGCAGGACCGGCAGGGTCGTAACTTGCTTGACCAGGGAAATATGATACAGGTCCCCCTGGAAGTATTTTTCCTCGGTCAGGACGGAAATAGCGTTCACCCTGTGCGTCTGGTAGAGCCGGGCGATCCGGGCGGGATTGTAATTATCTATGATAAGCCCGGCGCTGGGAGAAGCCTTTTTTATCTCCGCGATGACATGCAATTTATCTTTGGGCACCGAGATGGACGACTTAAAATTCTTAGCCGGGGTTTTCATTTCGAGCAACTTCCCCTGCAGTTCCCATAATGACACTTCCTGTTTGGCCAAGGCGATCTGTTTTTTCTTATGTTCAACTATTTTTTGCAATACGCTCATGATTCTCCCTATTAGTGAATTCCTTTAATAATTCCAACTTCTTTAAGGCCTGCCCTGAATCTATGCTTTCTGCTGCCAGTTTTACGCCCTCTTTCAGGTCTATAGCCTTGCCCCCGACATAAATAGCCGCGCCGGCGTTAAGTAATACGATATCGCGTTTCGGTCCTTTCTCGCCTTTGAGTATGTTTATGATTATTTGCGCGTTCTCCTGAGCGTTACCGCCGCCAATATCCGCCAAGGTCGCGGCTTTAAAGCCGAATTGCTCCGGCGCTATATTGTATGTTTTAACCTGCTTATCTTTAAGTTCCGCCACTATTGTAGGTCCGGTAATGGAGATCTCATCAATAGCGTCTAGACCGTGCACGACCATGGCCCGGCTCACTCCGAGATTCCCCAGGACCTGAGCCATGATCTCGCATAAATGCCCGCTATACACTCCCAAAACTTGCGCCGTGGCTTGAGCCGGGTTGGCCAGCGGGCCCAAAATATTGAATATGGAACGAATGCCGATCTGTTTACGCGGTCCTGCCGCGAATTTCATGGCGCCATGAAGCAACTGCGCGAATAAAAATCCAATGCCTACCTCATTCAGGCATTTCTCCACCATCTCCGGCGGTATATCCAGGTTCACGCCCAGGGTTTGTATGACATCAGCGCTGCCGCACAGGGAGGAAACCGAGCGATTGCCATGCTTGGCAACCTTCAGACCCGCTCCCGCCACCACGAACGCGCTGGCGGTTGAAATATTAAAAGTATTGGTCCTATCGCCGCCGGTTCCGCAGGTATCTACTATCGTTTCCCGGTCTATATTTATGTCATCCCGGTCCAGGTCAATAACCCCGTTATTGCTGGCCCTGATAGGCGTGGCGTGTTCGCGCATCACCCGGGCGCAGCCTGTAATTTCGTCTACGCTTTCGCCCTTCATGCGCAACGCAGTCATAAAAGCGCCGATCTGGGCGTCAGTAGACTGTCCGTTCATGATCTCGTCCATGACACCGATAGCTTCCTGCTCCGTCAGGTCCTTCTTCTCCACTATTTTCCCGATCGCTTCTTTGATCATTTTATTTCTCGGCTTCTTCCACCAGCATGACGGGGATACCGTCGCGGATAGGATATTTTTTGCCGCAATTCTGGCAGATAATTTTGTTATCTTTTTCTATCACCCCGCCTTTACAGTCGGGACAGGCCATGATATCCAGTAAACTTTTTTCCACCATTTTCATCTCCATTACATCTTAATAAAATTATGCAGGATCTTTTTGCCTTCCGCGGTCAAAATGGATTCAGGATGGAACTGGACGCCATATACCTTCATGGTTTTATGTTGCAGGCCCATTATCTCTTTTTCTATAGTTTCGGCCGTGACCTGTAAACATTTTGGCAGGCTTTTTCTTTCCACCAGCAATGAATGATACCGCGTGGCTTCAAAAGGATTGCTCAAACCATTGAATATACCCTTCTTGTCATGGTATATTTTGGAAGTCTTGCCATGCATCAAGTTCTTGGCCCGGATGATCTTGCCGCCAAAAGCATAACCTATCGCCTGATGGCCCAGGCACACGCCTAAAATGGGTATTTTTCCGGCGTAATCCCTTATCACATCGACGGAGATGCCAGCGTCCTCTGGTGAGCCCGGCCCAGGGGAAATAACTATCTTGTTTGGCTTTATCCTGGCAATATCGGCCGCGGAAATCTCGTCATTCCGCACCACTTTCAGTTTCTGTCCCATCTCACCCAGGTATTGGACCAGGTTATAAGTAAACGAATCATAATTATCGATCATTAGTATCATTCGAGTCCCTCTTCGGCCATTTCAATCGCTTTAACCATGGCTTTGGCTTTATTGATCGTCTCCTGGTATTCTGTTTCCGGCACGCTGTCGGCCACTATCCCGCCTCCGGCCTGCACATAGGCTTTTCCGTCCTTGACCACCGCTGTTCTGATGGCAATGCAGGCGTCCAGGTTACCGCTAAAAGAAAAATAACCGATACAGCCGGCGTATAAGCCGCGCTTTACCGGTTCCAGTTCGTCTATTATCTCCATCGCCCGTATCTTCGGCGCGCCGGAAACAGTCCCGGCCGGGAAACACGCCCTTAACACGTCAAAACAATCCTTACCCTTGCTGATCTTACCAACCACATCCGAGACGATGTGCTGGACATGGGAATATTTTTCTATCACCATCAACTCCGGTACCTTTACCGTATGATAATCGCAGACCCGGCCGACGTCGTTGCGCCCCAGGTCCACCAGCATGATATGCTCGGCTCTCTCTTTAGGATCGGCCAGCAACTCTTTGGCCAACTTATCATCCTCTTCGTCGGTTTTGCCGCGCGGCCGGGTACCGGCAATCGGCCTGACCTCTACCAGTTCTTCTTCCTTGCGCACCAGGATCTCAGGCGAGGTCCCGACAATATTAAAATCATCGCACTTCAGGAAATACATGTAACTCGACGGGTTTATACGCCGCAGAGCCCGGTAAATGGTGAACGCGTCCGTATTTATCTTGACGCTGAACCTCTGCGATGGCACTACCTGGATAATATCCCCGGCTTTAATATGTTCTTTGGCTTTCAGGATCATTTTCTTGAAATTGGCGGGGGTGAAATTGGACTGCATCTTAAGCGGAGCTTTCTTACGGTAAGGTTTTGAAGGGATACGAACCGGCTGGCGCAGAAGGTTTATCAATTCATCGATCTTGGCGCAGGCCTCTTTATAAACCTTGGCGGCATTGCCGCTGACGTGCGCGCAGGAAACCACCTTGATCGTGTGCTTGACGTGGTCGAAGATCAGGATGGTGTCGGTAAACATGTAAACGCAATCCGGTATCTTCAGCTCATCGGGATTAACGTCGGTATCGCGCAGTTTCGGCTCGAAGAACCGGACCACATCGTAGCCCATATAGCCAACGGCACCGCCGTAGAAACGCGGCAGGCCGCGATGATGCACCGGCCGGTAATCCTTCATCAGCTGCTGCAGGATATACAGCGGATCCTTATCCATCAGGTTAATGGTAACCGTGGTATCCTTGCGCATTAATTTGGCGCTATGGCCTTTGGTTTCCAGAACTATTGAGGGATCCGCGGAGATGAACGAATAGCGCCCCAATTTCTCCCCGCCCTCCACACTTTCGAGCAGGTAGGCGTACTTGGCTTTTTTGGATATTTTATGGAACGCCGACACCGGCGTCTCCATATCCGCCAGGATCTCTTTATAAACCGGTATCAAATTATACGTTTTCGTCAGTTTCTTAAATTCTTTAATATCTGGGTAAAACATTTATATACTCCATTTTAGCGCGGGTCCTGGCAACCCTTCGCCACCCGCTACTTAATATTTTTGTATACTTTATCAGGGTCGAAGACCCTCTTGCCCCTAATTTTCAGCCGGCCTTTTTCCAGGGTGCGGTAAAAGCAGCTGCGGTAGCCTGTATGGCAAGCAGAACCGCCTACCTGCTCTATCTTTATCACCAGCGCATCACCGTCGCAATCAAGGCAAATTGACTTCACCTTCTGGATATTGCCGCTGGTCTCGCCCTTTAACCAGTATTTGTGCCGAGAGCGTGACCAGTACCAGCATTTTTTATCGCGCAAGGTGCGTATCAGCGCTTCTTTATCCATATAAGCCAGCATCAGGATCTCATCGGTCTTGTAGTCCTGCAATACCGCCGGCACTAATCCCTTATCGTCAAACTTGACTTCCTTTAAAATACTATTGCTCATATTCTTACCGTCACTTTCCTTTTATTTAAATATTCCTTTACTTGTTTTATCGTTAATTCTTTAAAGTGGAACAACGAGGCCGCCAGGGCCGCGTCAGCTTCTCCTTCGGCAAATGCATCATAGAAATGCTCCAGTTTGCCGGCGCCGCCGGAGGCGATCACCGGAATGGTCGTAGCCCGGCTCACCGCTTTGGTCAGCTCCAGGTCGTAACCGTCCTTGGTGCCATCACAATCCATGCTGGTCAGCAGGATCTCTCCCGCTCCCAATTTCTCCACGGTACGGGCCCAATCCACAGCGTCCAGATCTACCGGCGTGCGTCCCCCATGAGTATAGACCTGCCAGCCGCGGCCTTTTCTTTGAGCATCGATAGCTACGACGATGCATTGGCTGCCAAAACGGTCGCTGGATACCTTGACCAGCTGGGGATCTTCCACCGCGGCCGTATTCATGGAAACTTTGTCGGCGCCGCTTTTTAACAGGGTGCGGATATCTTCGACGTTCCTTACACCCCCGCCTACTGTCAACGGCATAAATACCTGCTCCGCTGTTTTCCTGACCACTTCCAGCATGATGTTGCGCTTCTGGTAGCTGGCGGTGATGTCCAGGAACACGATCTCGTCCGCCCCTTCGGCGTCATAGCGCTTGGCTACTTCCACCGGGTCGCCGGCGTCGCGGATGTTTATAAATTTTGTACCCTTGACTACGCGTCCTGCATCGACGTCGAGGCAAGGGATTATTCTTTTGGCTAACATATGAACCTCTTCTGCTAACTATGCATCCGCTCCCCTAAATAGCCTCCCAGCGTGCTGAAGACGATCATCAGGAACCAGTGCAGGTAATCAAAATTTCTATCTTTGATGAATGGCAGTACCTTATCAAAGTTGTTGAAGATCGTTTCTCCAGCTTTCAGTGTCTGAGTGAAACTAGAGTACTCGCCGAAGAAAATAAAGGCCAAACCCACAAGCAAACCCATCAGGATCCCCTTTTCACTGGCAATATAACCTATGAAAAGACCGCCCAGGAAATAAGCCAATACCCCTGGCATAACTTTATAATATTTCATGATCACTGACTTCTGGTGGGAAAAAAAATTATCCATGAACCCGTTTAAGAGATATACCACGAAAACCCCAAGGATGATCAAAAAGAGAATACGTAAAATCCCGCTTTTCTTTTTAGCCATTAACTATTCCCCTTCTAAGTGTATTAATTTATTGCCTGGCCGGACACTAACTTGACCGCTTCTTCCAATTTAATACCTTCCGTATAGATAGCCTTACCTATCACCATTCCCTCCACCCCGTCTTTCTCCAGGGCGTATATCTTCTCCACATCCTGCAGGGTGGAAATACCTCCGGCGGCTATAATGGGAATGCCGCAACTCTTGGCCAGGGACTTGATCCCGCGCAGGTTGGGGCCCTCCATCATTCCGTCACGCATAATATCGGTATAAAGTATCTCCCCGACGCCACTATCCTTCATCTTTTTCGCCAGGTCAGAAGCTTTAACCTGGGTCTCGTCTTTCCAACCGTCAATCGCGACTAGGCCATTCTTAGCATCTATGGCCACGATTATCTTACCGGGATATTTCTTTAATGCCTCTTCCAGCAAAGGAGCGTCGGTAATCGCTATGGTCCCCAAGATAACCTTGCTCACCCCGGCAGCCAGGACCCGGTCGATAGTTTCCATCTTACGGATGCCTCCGCCAACTTGTACGGGGATGGTCATCTCTTTACAGATCTTTTCAATGATCTCCAGGTTCTGGACCACGCCGGAAAAAGCGCCATCCAGATCAATTATATGCAGACGTTGCGCTCCCTTGGCCTGGAAAAGCTTCGCTACGAAAACCGGGTCCTTGGAATAGACGGTTTCCTGTTCCAACTTACCCTGTACCAGTCTCACGCACTGTCCGCCACGCAAATCGATGGCTGGGATTATCATCATGATATCTCCTAAACGGTTTTAGGTTACTACTTACATTGGGCGACAAAGTTCTTGAGAATGCGCAGGCCCACCTTTTGGCTCTTCTCCGGGTGAAACTGGCAGGCGAAAAGATTACCCCTGGCAATGGACGAGCAAAACTCTATCCCATAATCAGTGGTAGTCGCGACCAGGGTCCGGTCTTTGGGTTTGGCGTAATACGAATGGACAAAATATACATAAGAATTATCTTCTATACCCGACAGGATGTTTTTACTGCTATCTGCCATCTGCCATCTGCTATCTGTCTGCTTGATCTGGTTCCATCCCATGTGCGGCACTTTAAGAGCCGTTAATCGTTCATCGTTGGCCGTTCGTGGTTTAGAGAAAACAAAGCGAGGAACAGAACCTGCAAAAATACCAAGTCCTTTAGAACCCCCGCCCTCTTTACTTGTCTCAAACAATAATTGCAGACCCAGGCAGATACCCAGGAAAGGCTTATCGGCGGAGATCACCTTTTCTATCGGTTTTACTAATTTTTCCTTAACCAGCGCTTTCATGGCATCGGGCATAGCGCCAACTCCGGGCAAAACAACTCCCTGGGCACTGGTAATAACTTTCGGACTGGAAGTTATCTTGATCTCCGCTCCCAGGTTTTCCAGAGCCTTGGCCACGCTTCTTAAATTTCCCATGCCGTAATCTATAATGGCTATCAAACTATATCGTTCCTTTCGTGCTTGGTATGCCTTTTATTCTCGGGTCGGTCTTGGTAGCGTTGTCCATCGACCGCCCCAGGGCTTTAAAAACAGATTCCAATACATGGTGCAGGTCTTCCCCGGCCAGGATATCGATGTGCGCGTTGATGCCAGCCTCCTGGCAGAATGAGCGCAGGAAATGCTTGGCATCCTCAAAGTTATATTCAGACTTGCTGCGGGCCGCGATCTTCACCTTTTTGTCCTGGGTGAGATAGAGCGACGGGCGGCCGCTGATATCCAGAGTGATCCTGGCCAGCGCTTCATCCATCGGCACACCGGCGCCGGCAAAGCGCTTAATGCCCTTCTTGTCTCCCAAGGCCTTGTCAAAAGCCAACCCCAGGCAGATACCCACGTCTTCATTGGTATGATGAATATCGACATCCAGGTCGCCTTTGGCTTTGACTTCCAGGTCGAATAACCCGTGCTTGGCGAATAATCCCAGCATATGATCCAGGAACGCTATCCCGGTAGCGATCCGGTAATTACCGCTGCCATCCAGGTTAAGCTTTACCTCGATCTTGGTTTCTTTGGTGTCGCGCTTTACGGTTGCTATCCTCTTAAGCATTTTTCCCCCGCAAAAATTTTTTTGTTTCCAGCAGGAACTTCTTGTTTTCCGCCGGCGTACCCACCGTTACCCTTAGGAAATCACGCAGGTAGGTTTCGCCAAAAGCTTTTATCAATATCTTCTTCTTTAGCAGGTAAGCGTACAGATCCTGCGCCCGCTCACAACGGAAAAGAATAAAATTGGTTTCACTCGGATAGGGAGTGACGATATTCTTTAACTCCTCCATCAGGGCAGCCCTCTCCTGTTTGATCAGGTCCACCGTCTTGTTCACTCTCTTAATATTCTTAACCATAACCTCGGCCACCGCCTGGCTGACCGCATTCACATTGTAAGGTAGTTTGACTTTAGCGATCTCTTTGACTATTTGGGGATTGGCCACCAAATACCCCACCCGCAAACCCGCCAGGCTGAAGGCTTTGGAAAAAGTCCTCAGGATGATGATATTATCATATTCATACAGTTGGTTCAGAAAAGTCCGGTTGGAGAATTCAAAATATGCCTCGTCAATGACCACGATGCCACGGGATTTTTCGGCAATCTCCAGTATCTCGTCCTTCGGGAAACAATTGCCGGTGGGATTGTTAGGGTAAGCCAGGAAAACCACGTCCGGGTATTCCTTCATGATCTTGCGCGGGTCCAGCTGGAACCCCTCCTCCAGGAAGACCTCTCGTTTAATGCCGCCGGTCGCCTGGGTCAGGATACCATAAACAGAAAAGGTCGGGACAGGATATACTATCCTTTTGCCCCAACCACCGAAGGTCAGCAGTATCGCTAAGATCAGTTCATCGGATCCGTTGCCGACCAGTATTTGGTCAGCCGAAACTTTCAGGTAACCCGCTATCGCTTTCCTCAGAGCTACTGCCCCCGCGTCCGGGTAGCGGTTGAACGCCAAGCCCTTTATCTTTTTAGAGATCGTTTTCTTAAGGTCTGCAGGCAGATCATATGGGTTTTCCATGGCGTCAAGCTTAATCTCATAATTACCCGCGGGAACGAAATATGGCTCCAGGGTGCGGATTTCCGGCCGTACTAACCCCTGAATATTGATCTTCATTTTTTCTTCTCCGTCCTCTGGATAATGCTGGCCCCGTGGTACTTCAGGCCTTCGCGTTCAGCCAGAGCGATGATATCTTTGGCGTTCTTTTGCAGCGCCTGCCTGGTGCAACTGACCAGGCTGGAGCGCTTGACAAAATCCGCGCTGGACAAGCCGCTGGCAAACCGGGCTGTCCGTCCGGTCGGTAGAACATGACTCGGGCCGGCTAGGTAATCACCGGTAGCCGTAGGTGAATAAGCGCCGGCAAAAATCGCCCCGGCGTTAGTGATCTTCTTGCTCAAACTGACTGCGTCCCGCGTCAGGACTTCCACGTGCTCCGGAGCCTGCTGATCGGTTATGGCTATGATCTCCTGGTTATTTTCCGCCAGGTGTAATTTCACATTTTTAACATGCCCTATCTTGGCTTTTACCCGCTTATACAGCTTGGCTGAGCAGGTCAGCAACAGGGCATTGGCGCCGCTGCCGTGTTCCGCCTGCGCCATCAAGTCCGTGATCACGTACTCGGTTTTAACCGAATCATCAGCGATCACGATTACTTCGCTGGGACCGGCGATAGTATCAATGCCGACGTCTCCGAAAACCAGTTTCTTGGCTACCGAGACATAAACATTACCCGGTCCTACTATTTTGTCTACTTTCGGAATAGTTTC
Source organism: Elusimicrobiota bacterium (assembly GCA_003153935.1). Lineage (GTDB taxonomy): Bacteria > CAYTYR01 > UBA6262 > UBA6262 > UBA6262 > Fen-1174. The sequence goes on along the minus strand of PMCA01000034.1, from coordinate 25,867 downwards.
GGTTCCATAAGCCAGTGCGGCGATGGCCTGTGCCCCGCCGACCTGATATACCTCGTTGACCCCGCAAAGATACGCGGCGGCCAGCACGTCATTATTAACATTATTAGGCGGCGTTACCATAACGATCTTTTTAACCCCGGCTACTTTGGCCGGAACTGCGGTCATCAGCACGGTAGAAGGATACGGGTATTTCCCGCCTGGCACGTAAATCCCGACCGTTTCGATCGGTGAATATTTTTCCCCGGTGGTTATACCGTTCCTGGTCATCTGCCATGATTTGGGTAGTACCTTACGCTGGAAAACCTCTATATTTTTCTTGGCCTTTTTTAGCGCCTTTAAGAACTCTTTGGACACCTTGTTTACGCTGTCTTGCAGGGCATTATCGGACAGGCGCAAACCAACGCTATTTAAGGAATACCCGTCAAAGTCACGGGTGAACCTTAGAACGGCTTTATCACCGTCTTTTTTCACTTCCGTGATGATCTCTCTTACTGTTTTTTCGATACTTTCCATGTTATCTCCTATTATAGCATAAAGCGCGGGTAAATATCACTTAATTCTCTTGATTTTCGCGCCCAATTTGGCCAATTTTACTTCTATCTGCTCATAGCCCCGGTCCAGGTGATAGATACGGGATATGTCGGTTTCCCCTTTGGCTACCAGGCCGGCAAGCACCAGGGCAGCGCTGGCCCTCAGGTCAGTGGCCATCACCGGGGCCCCGCTCAGGTTTTTCACCCCTTTGACAAAGGCCACATTACCCTTCAAGCCGATCTCCGCGCCCATCCTCTGCAATTCCGACACATGCATGAAGCGGTTCTCAAAGATGTTTTCCGTGAAAATACTGGTTCCGGGCGTAACGCACATCAGGCTCATGACCTGGGCCTGCATGTCGGTCGGAAACCCAGGGTAAGGCATGGTCTCTATTTCCAGGGGACTTAATTTTGACGTCCCGTCCACCAGTATATAGTCTTCCTTCTTTTCTATCTTTACTCCCGTTTGGTTAAGCTTGTCGATCAAGGCATCAAGGTGGTCCAGCCGGGCGTTCCTGATCTTGATCTCCCCGCCGGTTATGGCGCTGGCGATAATAAAAGTTCCAGTTTCTATCCGGTCCGGGATCACCCGATGCTCACAGCCGTGTAGTTCCTTCACCCCGTTTATCTTGATAACGCCGGAGCCGGCCCCGCTGACCTGGGCGCCCATTTTTACCAGGAAATCCGCCAGGTCCACGATCTCCGGTTCACGGGCAGCGTTCTCAATAATGGTCCGGCCTTCGCTCAGGACCGCGGCCATCATCAGGTTCTCCGTTGCCCCTACGCTGGGAAAACCAAAGGTTATCTTGGTACCGATTAATTTCTTGGCTTTTAGGTGAACATAACCTTCCTTGATCTCAACTTTAGCTCCCAGTTTCTTGAATCCGTCCAAATGGATGTTGATCGGCCTTTGGCCAATCGCGCAGCCGCCGGGCAGAGCTACTTTAGCTTCACCCAAACGCACCAGCAAAGGGCCAACTACCAGTACTGACGCTCTCATGGTCTTGACCAGCTCGTAAGGAGCAACTTTTTTCTGCTTAGGCTTGCTTTGGAAACTGAATCCAGCGGTAGTTTCTTTTACTTCGGACCCAATTGCCTTGAGTACCTCATTCATGGTGTAAATATCGCGCAATCTGGGTACGTTGGTCAACAGGCAGCGCTCGTCAGTAAGCAAGGTCGCTACCTGTATCGGTAACGCGGCGTTTTTGCTGCCACTGATAATGACTTCGCCTTTTAATTTCCTGCCGCCGGTTATGACAATTCTATCCATGGGATTCCTTTAGCTTGCGATTATTATTCGGTCTATACCCGCGTAATCTTTCTTTATTTCTATCCGTTCAAACCCTCTCGTCCTTAACATCTTTTCTATGGCTCCGGCCTGATCATAGCCGATCTCCAGGGCCAGGAAACCTTTGGTCGCCAGTCGCTCCCTGGCCAGCGGTATTATCTTGCGGTAAAAGTCCAGGCCGTCTTGGCCGCCGGACAGCGCCGTCCTGGGTTCGTAATTGACCTCCGGCTGCAAACGCTTCATATCCCGCTCGTTTATATAAGGCGGATTGGAAATTATTATATCAAACTTCCCGGGCAGTCCGGCCAGCAGGCTCCCACGTTTCAAGCGTAAGCGCCCGGCTACTTTATGGCTGATGGCATTCTTCCGCGTTACTGTCAGGGCCTTGGCCGAAACATCGGTCCCGTATACCCGGGCAGCTTCCAGATTCTTAGCCAGCGTCACAGCTATCGCCCCGCTCCCCGTCCCAACATCAAGTATTTTAATCTTTTTACTATCAACGATGAACGATGAACGATGAACGGCTTTTAGTGTCTCCTCAACCAGCAGCTCCGTCTCCGGCCGCGGTATCAGCACCCCTTTTTCAATACTAAATTTCAATCCATAGAAGAAAGCGTTCTGTAAAATATAGGCGGCTGGTATTCTTCTCCGGCGTAAGGTTATAAATTTTTTAAATTTCTTAATACCTGCCCGCTTGGCTGTCTCCCGGCGGCACAACATTAACTCTAATCTGGGTATTCCCAGGGTTTCCGCCAGCAGTAATTCCGCTTCCAGGCCCGGCTTATCTACCCCCGCTTTTTTCAAAAGTTGCGCGGCCCAATTAAGCAGCTCGCCCCAGGTCATGTGGCGTCGCTTTCTTTCAAGCTTTGCAGTTTCTTTTCTTCTTCTGCCGCCAACAGGGAAGTTACCAGGTCATCGATCTCCCCTTCCATGATCGCTCCGATATTATGCAGTGACAGGCCGATACGGTGGTCAGTTACCCGGTCCTGCGGGAAATTATAAGTGCGGATCTTCTCGCTCCGGTCCCCGGTACCGATCTGGGCCTTGCGGTTCTGGGATTGCGCTTTTTCCCGTTCCTGCCGCTCGCGTTCCAGCAGGCGCGCCATCAGCACCTTCATGGCTTTGGCCCGGTTCTTGATCTGCGACCGTTCATCCTGGCACTGTACTATCAATCCGGTAGGGATATGTATGATACGGACCGCGGAATAAGTAGTGTTCACGCACTGGCCGCCAGGGCCCCCGGCGCAATAAGTATCTATTCTCAGGTCCTCAGGGTTGATCTTAACATCTATCTCTTCGGCTTCCGGCAGTACCGCTACAGACACGGCGGAGGTATGGATACGCCCGCTGGCCTCGGTTTCCGGTACGCGCTGGACCCGGTGCACACCGCTCTCGAACTTCATATGTTTGTAAACGTCGGTCCCGCTGACGTTAAAAATCACCTCTTTGAAGCCGCTCTTATCGGTGCCGTGGGAATCCATCATTTCTATCTTCCAACCCTTGTTAGCCACATAGCGGGAATACATCCTGAATAGGTCGGCCGCGAACAGGGCCGCTTCATCCCCGCCTGTGCCGGCCCTGATCTCCATGATGATATTCTTGCCGTCATCGGGATCGGGCGGTATCAGGAGCACGGTCAATTCCTTTTCCAGGACCGCCCTTTTATCCGTTAAATCCTTCAATTCCTCTTCTGCCAAAGCTTTCATCTCGGCGTCAGGGCTCTTGAGCATCTCCTGCACGTGCTTTAATTCCTGCACCACGCTCTCATACTCGTTATACTTGGCCACGGTTTTGGCCAGGCTGGAATGTTCCTTGGCCAGGCGCTGGAAATCCTGGCCGCTAAGAGCGGCCGGGTTTGACAGCAGGTTGGACAGCTCATCATATCTTTGTTTTATTGTTTCTAATTTTTCTAACACTATATTTACCTCTTCTTCAGAATATCAGGAAACCGATAACCCCGCAGACCAAAATAACATAAAGGGGATTGACTTTAAAAACTATCAAGGTGATGAAACTGGCCAGCGCCAGCAGAGCCGATTTCAGGTTCCAAGCTGTCGCGTTCCGGGTGACCGAGAATAGCGCTACCGCGATCAAAGCCACTACCGCCGGCTGCAGAGCCAGCATAACCTTCTTTAAATAGGGATTATTCTTATACTGGATGATCAGATACGCGCCGATCATGGTCAAAACAAAGGCCGGCAGGCAGATACCCACCGTCGCCAGGAAAGCGCCCGGTATGCCCGCCACTTTATAGCCGGTATAGGTGCTCATATTGATCGCCAGAGGTCCGGGCAGGGAATTGCCCAGCACTAATCCGTCCATGAACTGGTCCACGGTCAGCCAGTTATTACCGGTGACCTCCGACTGGATCATCGGCAGCATCGCATATCCGCCGCCGAAAACGAAAAATCCGACTTTTAAAAAGCTAAGGAACAACTTCAATAGAATCATCGGCTTCACCTGTGCTTTCTTTTTCTTTCCTTATGACTTCTTTCAAAGCGGCTATCGCCACTTCTATCTCTTTATCGTTCGGCTCCTTGGTAGTCAGGTTCTGCAGCCATAAACCCGGAGCGATCAACATTCTGGTAAAAGCGTTGCGTTTTCGGTCCGCCCATTTGATGATCTCATAACTGAGCCCCGCGATCAGCGGTATGAACACGATGCGGATACCGATCTTGGCCAGGGTCTGGTACAGCTTCGGCCATTCTTTGCTTATGGGGATAATGGAAAAGACGATTATCGCCACTACCATCACCACTAAGAGGAAAGCCGTACCGCAGCGCGGGTGCAACGGCGAGTATTTCCGCGCGTTCTCCACGGTCAGCTCTTCACCGGCTTCCTGGGCGAATACCGCTTTGTGCTCCGCGCCGTGATAGCGGAAGATCGCCCGGATATCTTTCATAGTAGAGATAGCGTAAATATACAGGACAAAAACCGCTATTCTGACAGCCCCGTCAATCACGTTAAAAGCAAAACCATAGTGAATGACTTTGGTGGTCAGCCAGTACGGCAGGATCACGAAAAGTCCGACACCGAAGATCATGGCAAAAGCGATAGTGCTGAACCAGAGCCAGGTGTTATTCTGCGGCTTTTTGTCTTTTTCTTTTTCCAACTCGGTCATCTGGATATCAGCCGAATAGTTGAGGGCCTTAATACCCAGAACCAGGCTCTCGACTAAAACCAATATGCCCCGGAGGAGGAACTTTTTGAATATCGCGTACTTGCTGGCGAGAGATACTACCGGTTCGCTCTTGACGACGATCTCTCCCTGAGGATTCCGGACCGCGACAGCGTAGAACCGCGGTGAGCGCATCATCACGCCCTCGATCACTGCCTGCCCGCCGATCTTCTTTAATTTATCATTTTCTGCCAATATCTTCTCCTAACAAAAAAGGACAGATGTATTCTGTCCTTTTTGTTTTAGCATTTATTAGCGTTCTAAGAAGTCTGTTTTTCGGTTTCGGCTGCCGCTTTTTTCTCTTTTTTGGCCTTCTCTACTTTTTTCTCTTTAGCCGCGGCTTTGGCCTTTTTGCCTTTCACTTTCTTTTCTTCGCCAGTCTTCTTGGACAGTCTCTTCTGGAATTTCTCCACCATACCCGCCGTATCTACCAGCTTCTGTTTACCGGTGTAGAACGGATGGCAGGCTGAGCAGATATCCACGTGGATATTCTCTTTGGTTGACCGTGTTTTATAAGTGGCCCCGCATACACACTTAATTACGGTTTCCTTATACTGGGGGTGTGTTCCTTCTTTCATCGCGACTTCCTCCTTGGTGTTTTTTATTATCTGCCGTTGAATTCCATCGATTTCAGGAATTCCTTGTTGCTCTTAGTCTTGCGTACCTTTTCCGCTACCAGTTCCATGGTCTCTACCACGCTTAAGGTATTGAGCACCTTACGCAGGATCCAGACCTTGTTCAATTCATCTTCACTGAGCAGTAATTCCTCGCGCCGCGTGCCGGACTTGTTGATGTCCAGGGCCGGGAACACTCGCTTGTCTACCAACCGGCGGTCCAGGATCATTTCCATGTTGCCGGTACCCTTAAATTCTTCAAATATGACTTCGTCCATGCGGGAGCCGGTCTCTACCAGCGCCGTAGCCATGATCGTCAGACTGCCACCCTCTTCAATATTACGAGCGGCGCCAAAGAACCTCTTGGGCCGCTGCAAGGCATTCGAATCCACGCCACCGCTGAGCACTTTGCCGCTGGGCGGGACCGTGGCATTATAAGCCCTGGCTAACCGGGTTATGCTGTCCAGTAATATTACCACATCTTTCTTCTGTTCTACAAGCCTTTTCGCTTTCTCTATAACCATTTCGGCCACCTGGATATGCCGTTCGCTCGGCTCGTCAAAAGTGGAGGAAATTACCTCTCCCTTGACCGACCGCTGCATATCCGTCACTTCTTCCGGTCTCTCGTCTATCAATAGGACTATCAGGGATACTTCCGGATGATTGGTGCTGATGGCATTGGCGAGTTTTTGCAGGAGAATGGTCTTGCCGGCCCGCGGCGGGGATACTATCAGGCCGCGCTGGCCCTTGCCTATCGGGGTGAACATGTCCATGATGCGCATGGATATCTCTTCCTGGGTGGTTTCCAGGTTCAGCTTGGCTTGCGGATATAAGGGAGTTAGGTTATCGAATAGAATTCTTTTTTTGATGTCATCGGGGTTGGCGCTGTTGACCGCCTCGATCTTCAGCAGGGCGAAATATCTCTCGCCTTCCTTGGGAGGCCTGACCTGGCCGCTGATGGTATCGCCTTTGCGCAGGTCGAAACGGCGGATCTGGCTGGGAGAAACGTAAATATCGTCCGGCCCGGCTAAATAGTTATATTGCGGCGAGCGTAAAAAACCGAAGCCGTCCGGCAATATCTCCAGGACGCCTTCATCGAAGATCAGGCCGCTTTTTTCAGTCTGGGCCTGCAGGATCTTAAAGATGATCTCCTGCTTTTTCAGCCCGCTGACTGATTCCATTTTCAGGTCTTTGGCTATCTCCGTCAGATCGGAAACAGTCCGTTTTGCCAAAGCAGCCATATCTAACGCTGCACCTTGTGCTGCATTTTCCATTTTACTTCCTCCCGTTATAAATACGTACCAAACCGTAATATTGCTATATAGCGATCAATACTCAGGGTTTTGCTGTTTTGGATTGTGTTAATGACATGCTGTTAAAATGGAGAGAACTCCTGTGGACTTAAAAGCAGTATTAATGTTTCATATACTATACTGTAAAAACGCCCTTTCGTCAAGGTATTTTTCTAAATAATTCCCGGGCCTGCTTTTGCATGCGGATCAGGGGCAGGTTACCGTCAATTGTGTGGTCGCTTTGGGTTATTTTGCCGGTTTGGGACTTAAAAGCGCCTATTCTGCTCAGCGCCTGGGATTTTGTAAGTTTCCGGCTTTTGAGTAACCGTTTTACCTGGTTGGCTTTGGATACCTTAACTAATACTATCTTATCAAAAAGTTTCTGCGCCCGGGCTTCGAAGAGGATAGCCATATCAGCCACCACTATTTTGCCTTTGGCCTGTGCCATCTGCCTTTTCAGCTCTTTGACTATGGCCGGATACATTATCTTCTCCAGCTTTTTCAGTTTTTTGCGGTCAGAGAATACCAGAGCGGCTAATATTGCCCTGTTGATAGTTTTATCGTTTCTAACAATATCCGGACCGAAGGCTTTGAACACTTTCCGCCAGATAACGCTGCGCGGCCTATAGAGGTCATGCGCCAACTCATCCACATCGATGATCTCGGCCCCCATCTTCCGCCAAACCTCCGCCACCGTACTCTTGCCCGATGCGATATTTCCGGTTAATCCGATCTTTAACATGTGCTAGTCCCCGTAGATGGGTGTCGAGTGGTTGATTTCGCAGAGACATCTGGTTTTCGAACCAAGGCTCTTGAAGCTTATTTCGAAAATCATGATGTCCAAGAAATCAATTCGAGACACCCTTACTCATTTTTGACAACTCTTACAAAAATGCGTTCCCCGGCCGGCGATGACTATCCGGCTGACCGTTCCCTTACAATTATAGCACTTCTGGCCTTTTCTGCCATATATTTTCAGCTTATTCTGGAAATACCCGGTGCCGCCCTCCGGTGTCGTAAAATTCTCCACCGTGGTTCCACCATGCTTTATCGCCAGTGCCAAAATCCGCCTGATGGCCTTGAATATTTTCAATATTTCAGTTTTGGTTAAGCTCGGCACTTTCCTTGACGGCCGCACCCCTGCCGAAAAGAGCACCTCATCAACATAAATATTTCCCAGACCCGCCACAACCTGCTGATTAAGCAATACTTGCTTTATATTGTTCTTGTATTTAGCCAGCCTCCCTGAGAATGCTTCCATGGTGAACCCCTTTGACAGAGGTTCAATACCCAGCTTGGCAAAAGGTTTGAACAACGCGAAATCCTGGCGCTCGATCAGCCAGATGCGGCCGAATTTGCGGATATCGCTGTAAGCCAGTGTATGGCCATCGGATAATTTAAGTTTAAGATGGATGAATTTGCTATCGGGCAGGTTCTTTGTCACCAGCCAGTGTCCGGTCATGCGCAAGTGCGAGATCATGGACAGGCCGCCGCTCAGGTCGAATATCAGGAACTTACCCCGGCGGAACATAGCCTCAATTTTACTGCCCTTGATCTGACTGGCAAAGGTTTTAAATGAAGGAGTCGAGACTATTTTAGGAAAATTGGATTCCACGGCCAGTATTTTCCTGCCGATGATCCTTTTCTCCAAAGCTCGTCGTACTGTTTCCACTTCCGGCAATTCAGGCATAAAACTCCATTTAAACTCATCTGAGCGGCTTGTGTCTCGGATTGATTTCTTGGTCATTATACTTTTCGAAATAAGCGTCAAGAGCCTTGGTTCGAAAAGTAAATGCCTCGTCGAAATCAACCACTCAACACACCGCTCATAACCAGCGGGGGTGGCGAAAGGTTAATTTCGAAAGAGACATCTGGTTTTCGAGAGCAAGTTGGTACTTCCAAGAAGTCTCGAAAACCATGATGGCCCGAGAAATTGACCTGAGACAGGACCCGCGCGATATCACTCCGGGAATTTATATTGATGTTCCTTATCTGGTTCGGGAATGATCAGCGGCGGCTCATTCGTGTATCCCCGCTGTGAGACCAGGAACAACAACGCCACTACCATCGGCGCCAGTCCATTAAATAAATTCGGCGCTGTTAATACTCCTTTGTACCGACAAAACATTATAAATAAAAATCCTTCTGTAAAAAGCCATGCTCCGCCTAATACCGGCCGCCTGATGGCTATCAGGACCGTAAATACCAGCATCAATCCCCCGAACAATTGCATCAGGTAGTTGATAAACCCAATATCGGCTCCGGTCACGAATTGCCCGGTAACAAATATCATCCAGATCGAGCTGATAAATATCCCCAGCCAGCTGGCCAGCCAATATATAAGTTTCCGGATCATTCTGTTTCCTCCAGGTCCCGCCAATTGGCGCCAATGCTAATATTGGCAATCAGAGGCACATCCAGCTTAATTGCCCCTTCCATCTCCTCTTTCACCAGCTTTTTGACCTTAGTGACCTCATCTTTAAGCGTTTCAAATATTAATTCATCATGCACCTGCAGCAGCATTTTGGTTTTCAGTTTTTCCGCATTAAGGCGATGCGCTATGTTTATCATCGCTACCTTGATTATGTCGGAGGCGGTACCCTGTATCGGCATATTAATGGCTACCCGTTCGGCAAATGACCGGACCGTTCCATTCTTGGCGCTAATCTCCGGCAAATAACGGCGCCGGTTCAGCAAAGTGGTTACAAACCCGTCTTTTTGCGCTGTCTTAACTATATCTTCCATATATTTCTTTACCCCTTTATACCGGGTAAAATATTTCTCAATGTATTCCTTAGCAATGCCCGTAGGTATACCCAGGTTCTGCGACAGCCCAAACGGGCTCATCCCGTAGGAAAGACCGAAGTTAACTGTTTTGGCGATACGCCTTTTTTCTTCATCCACCTCTTCCGGTTTGATGCCGAATATTTCGCAGGCGGTATGGTTGTGGATATCCTCGTTATTACGGAACGCCGCGCTCATATTCTCATCGCCGGACATATGCGCCAGGACCCGCAGGTCGATCTGCGAATAGTCCGCGTCGATGAAGACGCAGCCCTCTTTAGGGATGAAGGCGCGGCGGATAGACCGCCCGATCTCGGTGCGGATAGGAATATTCTGCAGATTAGGTTCACTTGACGACAACCGCCCCGTGGCGGTAACGGTTTGGTTAAAGGAAGTATGCAGGCGCCCAGTTTTGGGATTGACCATTTCCGGGACCGGGTCGATGTAAGTTGATTTTAACTTAGCCAGCTCCCTGTACTGCATGATAAGCTTGGGCAGTTCATGGCTGGACGATAACTGCTTCAGCACCGATTCGTTAGTGGAAGCGCCTGTTTTGGTGCGCTCGATCACCGGCAAATTCAGCTTCTCGAATAATATCTTGGCCAACTGCTGTGGGGAATTAATATTGAACTCACCACCGGCCAGTTTATATATCTGCTGTTCCAGCCCGTATATTTTTTCTTCAAACTCAACGGCCAATTTCTTCAGATAGCCCAGGTCAACCAGGATACCGGCATATTCCATATCCGCCAGTATTTCCATCAACGGCATTTCCACCTTATAGAACAGGCTGTCCAGATCTCTTTCCTTAAGCAGGCCCGATAGTTTCTCTACTAGCCGCCAGACCATATCCGCCTGGGCGCAGGCATAATCGGATACGGTTTCCACCTGGACCTGATCCATCGTGATCTGTTTAGCCCCCTTGCCGATCAAGTCGCTGATCGGGGTCATCTTGTATTGCAAGTACTCGGCGACGATATCTTCGAGATTATGTTTGAATTTGGAAGGATTGATGAGGTAAGAAGCGATCATCGTATCAAATGATATGCCCCGCAAGGTTATATCTTCATTGCGCAGTACCAACAGGTCGTACTTCAGGTTCTGTCCGTATTTCTTAATCTGCTTATCTTCAAGAACTCCGCGGAAGGACTCCAGGGTACTCTTCTTATCTTGTTTAGGAGCGGCAGCATGAGTGTGGGCGGTGGGTATATAAAACGCTTCTTTGGGGCCCAGGCTGAAGACCATACCCACGGAATGAGCGCGCATCGGGTCGGCAGAGTCCGTTTCCAAGTCTACGGATACTGCCTTTTGCTTCTCTGTCCGGCTGATCAGCTCCCGCAGGCCTGCGCCATCCGCCAGCACTTTATAATTTGTATCCTTATCCTGCTTCTGATCTATCAGTTCCGTGATCAGGGTCTTGAATTCGTATTTATTAAACAGCTCCAGCGCCTTTTTCTGGTCTATCGGGTGAAGCGCCAGTTTATCCAGCTCCACCTCTACCGGTACGTCCTGAACCAGGGTCACCAGCCGTTTGGACGCAAAAGCCGATTCACGTCCGGCTTCCATTTTATTCTTGACCGCGGCCGGAAGTTTATCCAGGTTCGCGTAAATATTCTCGATACTGCCAAATTCGCTGACCAGCTTGGTCGCCGTCTTTTCGCCTATGCCGGGCACGCCCGGTATATTATCGCTGGAATCCCCGCACAATCCCAGGTAGTCGATGATATGCTCGGGGCCGAATCCGTATTTCTCCTTTACCTCTTTCTCGGTAAACATGGTTTCTTTGGGTTCGGTCAGGACCTTTACATCCGGATTGACCATCTGCAGGACGTCCTTGTCGCCGCTAACAATAACGGTATCTATGCCCTGTTCCTCCACTTTATGGGCAATAGTGGCGATCAGGTCATCAGCTTCATAGCCCGCCAGCTGGTAGACCGGGATGTTCAGGGCCTCCACCATCTCCCTGACCATGGGCAGTTGGGATTTCAGCTCAGGTGGGGTTTCCTTACGGGTGGCTTTGTATTGTTCGAATTCTTTGTGCCGGAAAGTCGGATGAGGCGAGTCAAAACAAACGGCGAGATAATCGGGCTGGTCGCGCTTGATGATCTTTAATAAGGTCCTGGTAAAGCCATAAACAGCGTTTATCACCAGCCCCTGGGAATTGGTCAGCATCGGCAGGGCGTGGAAAGCGCGATGGATATAAGCGTTGCCATCGATTATGTACAATTTCTTTTTCATTAGTATTTACCAAACGTAACCTTGCAGTGGCGTACCCGGCGGCGGCGCATCAGCACGTCTTCCATTTTTTTATGCAGCAGTCCGTTGGATACCAGGATCTCCTGGTCGTAATGCGAATAAGGGCTGCCGTTAAACTTGGTAGCTTTGCCCCCGGCTTCTTTCAATATTATCAGGGCTGCGGCGGTGTCCCAGGGTTTCAGCCCTACTTCCCAGTAGCCGTCAAACCTGCCGCAGGCCACATAGCACATATCCAGCGAAGCCGAGCCCAGGCGCCTGATCGCCTGCGCAGCCAGCAGGAAATCCACGAAATGCTCGACATTGGAGTCCCGGGTATCTTTCAGCTCGTAAGCGAACCCGGTGCAGAGCAGTGATTGTTTTAATTCTTTGACTTTGGATACCTTGATGCTTTTTTTATTTAGGAAAGCCCCGCCGCCTTTGACAGCGTGGAATAGCTCGTTATGCACTGGGTCGTAAACCACTCCGAGGACCGGCTTACAGTCAGATTCCAAGGCGATAGAAACGCTGAAATAAGGAAGATCATGGACGAAATTGGTAGTGCCGTCGATCGGGTCCACTACCCAGCGATAAGCACATCCGGTCCGGTCTCCCCCACCCTCTTCTCCCAGGAACTGGTGAGTAGGAAACTTTTTGGCCAGGTAGCTTTTGATCAGGGCTTCGGACCTCTTGTCCACATCCGTGACCAGGTCGGCCGCCCCTTTAAAAGAGATATCTTTGGCTTTTCCTACATGCCGGCGAATCATCTCTCCGCTTTTCAGCGCCACCGCGATGGCTTCTTTCAAAAATTCTTTCAATCAACTCTCCTTGTTACAACTGTCATCTGCCATCTGTTATCCGCCATCTATTCTACAGATTCATCCATTTCCAAACCTTACTTTCTTCATCCGTGAACCAGTCGCTGGTCTGGGTCAGGTACAAATGCACGTTGGCCAGTGCTTCGTAATGGGAATTTTCCTGTTTCAGCAGCTCTTTATAGAACAACTTCTCATTGGCGTCTTTGGCTTTGGCCAGGAACTGCTCATACATAGCGTACCCTTTTTTCTCCATCTGCATGGCCAGCTCCAGCCCCTTGACGTTGTCGGCCAACTTGATGGACTCGTCCTTCTTGGCTTCATGGAAGAACGCCCTGATGACGAATTCCAGTTTCTCACCCTCTTCCACTGTCCAGCGCGGCCACTTGTTGTTATCCTTCAGGTCCTGGTAAATATCCTCGAATTTCAGGATATGCTGTATCTCCTGCATCGCCAGGTTGTAGAATAATCTTTTAGCCAGCGGGTTCTTGGTTTTGGTCGCCAGCAATAAATAGAGCCCAACTCCCCTTTTTTCGAAATCGATACTGATCTTCAAAGCATCCGTAATCTTAGCCATAACAATTGCCTCCTTTACATTATCTATATATTTAATATCGGGTTATGTCAGGTGGGAAGAACCGGGTTGACTACTTTCGGAGGATGGCCGAATTCCTGCTCGTAAACTTTAGGGTAGGAGTCTTTGCCGCCCATCAAAAGCATGGTCAGGGGCATAACCCTCTTGGCCTGCTCGCTCATCTTGGCGGTCTTTTGCCTGATCTCCCACTGCGCGTGCTCATCTTCCCGCAGGCGGGACATGTGATATAGCTCCCGGGCGTTCACTTTCGTAAGGACTCTGCGCTGGTGGGCGTTAGTCAGGATATAAGGCGCGGCTAATGGGAATGAAGCGTATATCTTCTTATATACTTCATTGGTCTTGTCGATAATTTCCTTGAATTCCTTGTCCATTTCGACTTCCTTGATAGCCTGAGGTATGACCACGCCCAGGTCAGGATTATATTCCTGGGTAGTAATAGTGGCTAAACGGTGCCGTTTGAACTGGGCGAAACAGCTCGCCGACATATTCAGCTCAAAGGTCATGGACGGATATTCAAACTCCCGTAAAGTGGAGTCATATAACTGCAGGTGCTGGCAGGCAGTTTTGATAAATTCCTTCTTCTGTTCGGGTTTCAGCAACCGCACCAAGTTCAGGCATTGCCGGTACGGGATCTTACTGGTGGTATGCATCATGGAAGCCACCAGCAGGTCGTCCCCATGCAGGCTGTAATCCACCAGGCTGACCTCCCCTGGATAGGACTCAGGCACTATCTGCTTGGCATGCAGGATAGTTTCACTCAAATGTTTTAACGCCGGATAGGTTTTCTGGTCGAATTCGTTGGCTTCGGTAAATATGATGATCGAGGGTGCAACGCCGGCGACCAGGTTGTACATTTTGCGGCCGATCTCCTGCACTTCCCGCAGAGGATGGCTGGCAAAACGCCTGATGACCAGTTCGAGGTTACGGGCGTTAATCGTTTCCCCTAACTGGCCGGCGGTGGCCAGACTGGTGATGTAACGGGCGTCTTCCTTGGCCCAGCCCTCCAGCAGGATCTGCTTCTTGGGATCCTTGGCCTCTTCCGGGTGCTTGTAGTTAATGTAATTTTTCAGGGCCTCAAAAGCGCGCTTATAAAAATCATTCTGCAGCTGGATGGTCGCGGTGTATTCCCTGATGAACTGGCTCATCTTCAATTCCTGCGGGATTATGTAATCATCGGCCAGGGTGATGTAACGCTGGGATTTTTCGGTATAGGAACAGAGGCGGAATTTTTCCAGCTCTTCCAGGGCCAGGCGGGAGACGCCGATAATGTCGAAATTAAAGACGGCGTGTTCGGCGACGGAATGATGCCCCATCTTGAAGATAATGCTTTTGTTGGATTTGCGGGCGTTCTCTACTTCGGCGCGGGCGGCCTGCCGCAGTTCATCCACCGGGCGGGGATCCCGGCTGATGCGCGCGTAAGCGGCGGAAAGGGTTTCCGGCGTGACATCGGCACGCAGCGGATCGCCCTTAGTCAGGTCTTTGATGACGTCTGTATCTAAATTATATCCGGCTAATAATATTTTCATTTTTTCCCGTGAGTTTGATCGGCAGTTTACGGCGTGGTCTGTTCACTCTGGGGCTTGGGGCTTTTTTCCTTTTCCTGCGCTTCCAGGTCCGACAGGAAATCCACCAGCACGCTGAGCTTTTTTATATCCATATTCATGAACATTACGCCCAGATGGGTGCCGTCCGATTCCTTATTTTCGTACATGATCCGGGCATTGATCAGGTCCAGCAGCACGCCGTTAGGCAGATGCATGTTCAATACCACGTAATTCAAGCTCTGGCATTCCCCTTTGACGAAGATCTGGCAGCCGCCGGCGCTGATATTGGTTACCATTCCCGAATAACCTTGTCCCGGGGCAAAAGCGTTAAAGAACTTTACCGGCACGCAGGTGGAAAATCTGAAGAACTGTCTTTTTTCTAGCGACATAAGGCCCTCGCTCTTTTTGTGGTTGATCCCTATACTTTGAATTGACCCGTGATATCTTTAAGTTTAACGATCAGGCTCTTGAGATGGTCCGCAGTCTGTTTCTTCTCATCGGCGGTGACCGTAGCGCGGTTAACGATCATCAGCGTTTCTTCCGCTTCCCGCATTATCCCGCCCACCTTTTCACGGTCCTGGCTGATAATGGACCGGAGCCCCTTAACCATCAGGTTGAACTCGTCTACCAGGTCGGTCAGCTCATCGCCCTTGCGCAGGCGCAGCTCGAAGCTCAGGTCCCCTTTGGCCGCTTCCACCATGAATTTCTTTATGCGGTAGATCGGACCGGCTATTTTATGGGACATATAAATACTGATGATCAGCATGACCGCGATCGAGCCGACCAGCCCGAACATTATCCGGAGATCAGCTTTTTTCATGACCGAGGTCAGTAATGGAGCCCAGTCGCTGTAGCGTGATTCCGCCAGCAACTCGTTCCAGATGGTTTTATAAACGATAAATCCTTCCAGCAATGCCACGAACAGCATAGCCAGCAAAACCACGCTTACATAGCGGAATTGCAGGCTTCTGGCGATGATCAGCCTTTTTCTTCTATTCTTGAATTTTACCTGTTCCGGCATTCATTCCTCCGCTACCAGTCTTTGATGACTTCGCCGTCACGATCTTTGGTTGAGCAATCTATCTTAACTTCTCCCGTATTTTCATCATAAAACCACATACCTGAATCCACCAACACCCTGGTGACTTGGCGCGTTTCAGGATAGCCGGGTAGACCCAAGCGAACTTGCGGGAAAGGATGGACGAAATTCGGTTCAAGATCTTCCAGGCTGTAAGGATACCGCCCGCGCTGCAGGAAAAAGAGGTTTATGCCCTTACGCAGGTTATCCAGATCTCCCCTGGTCGCTTTTTGCTGAGCCATGTTATGGATCTTCAGATAGCTGGGAATGATCCAGGCCACCACCAAAACAATAACCAGGACCAGGAAAATAAAGGTCATGGAGAAACCATGTTCATTCTTCAGTATCTTTGCTCTGGCCGAATTCAGCATATTCCGCCTTTTATCTGATTTTGGTTATTATAACAAATTCTATTTTAATAGCCAAGCATTTTTTTACTTTTTACCCTTTTGCCCTATTATCACCCGGAACAGGTTGGCATGACCGGGAACCTCACGGCTGCCGCAGCTGTTTCCTACCGCCAGCACCCTCATTTCCGGCAAGTGTCCAAAACTATGGCTAAGAGTTGAGACCAGTACCGCGCCGGTAGGCGTAGCCAGTTCCTGTTTTATTCCGGAACTGTAAGTGGGGATATTTTTAAGCAACGCCGCAGTAGCCGGTGCCGGCACCGGCAGTATGCCATGGGCCGTTCTTACCGTCCCTGAGCCCACGTTCACCGGGGAAGAGTAAATCTTCCCGATCTTCAGCCTGGACAGCGCCCAAACCGTCCCCACGATATCGATAATGGTATCCACGGCGCCGATCTCATGGAAATGTACCTCTTCCAGCCGGCACTTATGCACCTTGGCTTCGGTCTGTCCCAGTTTCCTTAATATTTTTATGGCTGTTATTTTTACCGCGGGGCTTATCCGGCTGTTCTGGATTATGCTTTTAATATCCTGGTAACTGCGGAAATGCTGATGGCGAGTAATTCTTACTTCTAACCGGGAAACGAGGAGAGCGCCCTTCCTGACTTTCTTGACGCTGATAGAGTATCCCGAAATATCTAATTTGGCTAACACTTTCCTTAAATCGGCTATCTCGATCCCGGCATCCAGCAAAGCCGCCAGCAGCATATCGCCGCTAACCCCGCTGGAACAATCTAAATATGCAATGCGCATAAAAATCCTAATAAAATCAGTTATAAGTTTTAAGTGTAAAGTGTTAAGTTAATGAATTATGCCTAAACTTATAACTTAAAACTTTTAACTTTTCACTTGTTTATTAAACTCGCTACTACCCCGGCTCCAAAACCATCATCAATATTCACAACAGTCACATTAGGCGCGCAGCTGTTCAGCATGGCCAGCAACGCGGATACGCCGCCAAAGGCCGCACCGTAACCTATGCTGGTCGGCACCGCGATAACTGGTTTGTCCACCAGGCCGCCCACCACGCTGGGCAAGGCCCCTTCCATGCCGGCTACCACGATAATAACCCTGGACTTGGCCAGCTTACCGGTTTCCATCAGCAGGCGATGCACTCCGGCTACGCCGACATCAAAAAGCGTGTCCGGATCATGCCCTAGCAGTTCGCAGGTGACTTTGGCCTCTTCCGCCACTGGCAAGTCGGCCGTCCCGGCGGTGATTATCAGGATACCCTTCTTCCGGGCGGATTTTTCCTGCCGTATGACGATACATCTGGCCAATTCGTTATATTGAGCCTTTTTAAACTTCTTCTTGACCGCCAAAAAGACCGGCTTCTCTGCCCGGGTAGCCAGTATGTTTTCCTTATGCTTATTCATTTGTGAGATTATTTGTATTATCTGGGGAGTGGTCTTGCCGGGACAATAGATGACCTCGGGGAATCCCTGGCGCAGGTGCCGGTGATGGTCAACTTTGGCAAATCCCAGGTCACCGCAAGGGTAATCCTTAAAGCGGGTTACAGCCTCAGCCGGGGATAACTTCCCCGACTCTATTTGCTTCAATATGCGCTCTAACTTTTCCTTATTCATAGCTGGGATTATACCACATTTACCAGTGAAAGACAACTTCAGCGACTAATTTATCTTGATAATAGGCGTCGGCGTAGGGCAAAAGGTCCGCTTCTTCCTCGAATTCATAACTGGAGTTCTTGGCCAGAGGCGGCATGGCGGTGTAGCTTATATTCATTTTTATTTCGTCATTTATTTTATAGTGACAGCCGACTGTATATTCGCCGATCCCGGAGCTGTTCTGGTAAACAAAGATGTTGGCATATTTTACCGTGCCCTCTACTTCGCAGGCCCTGGCGACCTGATATGATAAGGCCACGGTCATATAATCATAGGGGCTGTAATCCGCGCTTTGATAAATATAGTGACGTATATAATATTTTACCGATGTTTCTATCTTTTCATTGGGGACATAGGTCACCTTGTTGGAGATGTTTATCTTTTCACTGCCCGAATTCTGGTAAATATTATTGTCCTTGTAACGTATTCCGGTATTTATTATAACTTTCTTCATAACAACGGCTTTGCTTTCAATACCGGATTCCCGGTCGGTTTCCTTCTTGCCGGCAGAGATAGCGTAATCGCCTTTGCTTTTATTCCAATAAGCCTGGTATTGGTGAATATACTGGTCAAAGAAGGCGTTCAGGCCGAACATGCTGAACACTTGCCATTTCATTTTAAGTAAAACGCCTTTTTCATCCCGGCAGCGGAACACGCTCTGCGGGTAATGGATAGAGTAAACGCCGGCATGAGGATTGGTATAATCAATATCATACTGCCGGAAACTGGCAGAAACATTGAGGTTGGCGAAATTGCTGCTGCTTTCCACAAACAGGGCCTGGCCGTGATCCTTTACCTTACCTAACTCGCCACAAAGATTAAACCGTCCCAGGTAAGTAGATCCATGGGCCCCGTAAACCAGGAAATCCTTGTTGCCTGCAGGATAGCGCCAGGGGTCAGGGCCTTTGACATTCCGGGTTGAATAATAAGAAGTTACTCCCACTTCGGTTTCACCCAAAACAAACCCGGTAACATCCAGGCCGGTCACCTGCTCGGAAAAATAGTCTTCCAGCGGTTTTCTCAAAGGGTCATCTTCCACATAGAACCCGTAATAGGAATTATTCTTGTTGGAATATAAAATCGTTTCCTTGATATAGGTCTGGTCCAGCACTGCCGCCACACCTCTAAAGCTCTTAGTTGACCGGTGAGAAATACCGTTCAATAGCGAATGGTCGGAAATCTTAGCCGTGTCATATTCCATAGCCGGGGTGTCACCGGGATAAAGCCCCTGCGGTTTGGAGCGGCCGCTGATATCCATTACCACCCCTTCACCAAAGCCCGCCAGGTAATCGCCGAAGTAAATACTGTCAATTACCCCATGCGGAGTCCAGGAGAGATAGAATTTGTTCAACCGGGGCGTTGGGTCCCATTCTCCGTTCATGGCATGACTGCCATCTATGTCATATTCTATATAGTGCCGGTACCCTTCCACTAACAGTCCGGCTGACCAGCAGCGGTACAGGTCCTTCACCTTCATATGCAGTGACTGGAAGTTCCCGCCGCCCGCTCCCCTGACCTGCTGGTCTTTTAATCTCACTGACACTTTCGGCTTAATGGTTGTCTCCGGAATCGTGATCACCAGGGAGCTCTGCCAAGCCTGCACATCTTCCTGGCCCACCCCTTCTACCTTCAATAATTCATTCAGGGACCGGTAATACCCGAATATTTCCCGGTATTCATTTATCTTATACGCCTGGAATTTACTAATGCCGGGTAAAGACAGCAGTTCCTGGTATGTTGCTTTATTCAAGTCCAAACCGTAAGCACTGGACAGCAGCATTCCTGAAAATATGGCGGAACTCAAGGTTAATACTTTGATAATTTTCATCTACGGCTTTCTTAGGGCAAAATAAAAACACCATGCTATTAACATAACATGGAGTTTATCGCGCCATAGCGTTAGCGAAGGCGGATTATATCTTCTGTTCTTTATGTAAAGGGAAACTCAGGCTGACCGATTCAAATACACCGGCCAGGATCGCTCCTAAATAATATATCCACCACTGGTTGGGGATGTTCCAGATGACCGCCATGAACCCGGTGAACAGCATGCTCAGGCCGAAGCTCATCACTGCCAATCCCTGGAATACCAGTTTTGCCGGCATATTGTCATAGACGCTGTTCTTGGGAAAAACTATGGCGCGCCAGAAACAGAAAATCCCCAGCATGATCATAAACAGAACCGGGTCAGTAACCCGGATAATAAAAAGTATCGGCATCAGGTGGGAATCGGGATTTGATGAATCGAACCACTTACCATCGTAAAACGAGTAATTCCCTATCCTGAAGATCTCCATTGAGCCGCCGATAGCTAATCTGTTTACTATACAGAAAGTGACGGCCAGCGCAATGCCAAGACCAAAAACCAGCAAAACTGTTTGTTTCCTTATATTCTCGAAACCCAGGGCAAAACTGGTCAAGCCGACGAACACCGCCGGCGCGAACAACCCGATCATGATAAATTCCCGGATATCGTTCACGATCAATGACATTGGGTGCGGCCCCAGCGCGATTTGCAGAGGCCGTGTCATCAGGAACAAGCCAAAGAAGATAAAACCCCAGAAAGCTCCCTTATAGGTGATATCACCGGTGACCAGCTTCCTTAACGGGGCGATATAGGCGATATAACGGGCCAGGAAAAAATAAAAAAGCCCCGCGATAAAAGGCATTACCAGGTTCTCAAACACCGGCCAGAACAGGTTCATGTATCAGGGCTCCTCACTGCGCACTACTTTATATTTTTCAACAATCATGTTGTCTAACTTCTGGCTGGCAGGATAATCCAATATCTTAAATTGGTCCTGCCACTTGCCACTGCTACCCTTGCGTCCCGGCCAGGCTACCCACAATCCCGTTTTCGATTCCATTACCCGGGCTTCCACCTTTATGGCGGCATTGAAAAAAACCGACACAAAAGCCTTTAGGTGCTGGTCCTTCTGTCTTAATAAGCTTATTTTAGCAATTTTATAATTAAAGTCAACTTGTTTTTGCTGGGAAGGAGCGCCCGTTACTATCGCCTGCCTTATTGTTTTCGCCAGGGATTCATTAACTATCTCCACTTGTGGTATGGACCGGCCCTGCTTGTTGATATAATCAGGGTAGGACAGACTAATATTCCCGGTTTTGATGTCTCCCTTTATTTTTATTTCCCTGATCGCCATAATATCGTTCAGAACTATATTAGCGCTGGGGTTTACATCCTGGTTGAGTATCTCAACTTTGGTTACAGATACCGCCTCCGCCGCCTGAGCCGGGGCCGCGCAAATTAATAGCCCCAGAATAACAATTTTAATATTCAGTTTTGACCTGGAAATTCTCGCCATTAGTGGTTACCGTTATGCTTCCCTGATAGGCTGTATTGAGGTACTGTATCTTCTTGCGTTTCAATCTTTTGATAACATCCGGATGAGGGTGCCCAAAAGTATTGTTCCGTCCGCAGGATATTACCGCCAGCTCCGGCTTGACTGCATCCAGGAAACTGGCGCAGGATGAAGTCTTCGAGCCGTGATGCGCTATCTTTAGCACTTGCGAATGTATCGCTGCTCCATATCTTCCAACCAGGCGCCTTTCCGCGGTCTGGCCGATATCCGCCGCCAGTAAAAAGCTAACCTGGCGATACACTACCTGCAGCACCAGGGAATTATCATTAGCATTGTTATAACTTAATTTATTTGGGGGATTTAATACCCACACGCTCAGGTCAGGATCAAGCTCCAGTACATCCCCCTCTTTAACCACCCGGTAGCGGATCTTCTTTTCTTTGACCAGTTCCAGGAACTTTACATACTCATCATCCGCGCTGCCGCCGCCCTCCCTGGTGTCAATAACTTCTTTTACCGGGTAAAGGCTGATTATATCCAGCAGGCCTTCCACATGATCGGCGTGCCCGTGGGTCAAGATGACTTTATCCAGCATTTTTATCTGCTTTTTTCTCAACAACGGAGCGATCCGCAAAGCGCCTATATTATAAGCGTGCTTGCGCCAGGCTGGGGTCCCTCCGCCATCGATAAGGATATTATGGCCAATAGGTGTTTCCAATAGAATACTATCACCCTGGCCGACATCGATAAAAGTAACGGTTAGGTTTTGGGCGCTAAGATGGAGGGGTAAGAGCAGGAAAAAGAATACTATAATTAATAAACGGCTATTTTTTCGCATTTCTTTTCAGCAGGTCCTCTTGCAGGTCTTTGATTTTCTTGCGCTGTTTAGTCTCTTCTTTACGGTCCAGCGACATGCAGATGTCCAGGCAGGCGCCTTCATATACTTTTAACGGCAGGTTCTTCACCGGGATCAGCAGTTCCCCGCCACCCCTGATCTTAATAACCGCTATCTTACCATCCTCTATCCTATCAACTATGCCGATCATAAGGCTCCTAAATCACCAAGAAATCAATCCGAGACAGGTTTTAAACGATAACGAGATTATCCCGGTGGATCACTTCATCATAGTCATTATGTCCCAGGATCTTGCCGATCTCGGATGTTTTTTTACCCTTGATCTTCTCTATCTCGTCACTGCTGAATGACACCAGGCCGCGCGCCACTTCGTCACCATCACCGTCCACCACGGTAACCATATCTCCTAAACGGAAATCCCCTTCGACGGAGACTACGCCGCTGGGTAACAAACTCTTTCCCATCTTGGTCAGCGCTTTTACCGCCCCGTCATCGATCATGATCTTGCCGCTGGAGCGATTGGCAAAGGCGATCCACTTCTTCCGGCCGGATATCTTTGCCTGGCTCGGTAAAAACTTGGTACCTATATCGTCACCCTTAAATATGTCGCTTAATACGCTGGCTTTCATGCCATCGGCAATTACTACCATCACTCCGCTGGCGGTGGCTATTTTCGCCGCCTGGATCTTGGTGTACATCCCACCCACACCACGGGAACTGCCGGTAGATTTCAGGGCGATCGTTTCCACTTCATCATTGATCTCGTCCACCACATTGATCAACTCTGCGTCCTTATCCTTATGCGGATCGGAGGTATACAGCCCGGCGACATCACTGAGTATTACCAGCAGGTCGGCCTCTATTTTACTGGCTACCAGGGCTGATAAAGTATCATTATCGCCGAATCTGATCTCTTCTATCGCTACCGTATCGTTCTCATTTATTATCGGAACTACCTTATATTCGAGCAAGGTCATTATAGTATTACGTGCATTTAAATAGCGATCCCGCGCCCGCATATCTTCCTGGGTCAGTAGAATCTGCGCTACTTTAAAGCCAAATTCATTGAATAACTCTTCATAGTGGCGCATCAAATGGGTCTGCCCCACTGCGGCCACGGCTTGCTTCTCCCTGATGGTCTGTGGACGAGTATGCAGGTCCAGCCGGCCCACGCCAGCGCCAATGGCTCCGCTGGTAACCAGTATCACTTCCCGGCCCTGGTTGGACATTTGCGTTACCTGCTCCACCAAAATACGCATTTGGCGCAGGTTGAGATTCCCTTTTTCATCAGTTATGGTGCTGGTGCCGATCTTTATGACTATTCTTTTGTAATGCATGGTCTACTCCGAATATTCGAATTCAAATCCGCCGATCCGTACGGTATCGCCCGGCTTGATCCCTTTATCTTTAAGCGCTTTATCTACCCCGACCCTTTTCAGGATATTGTGCATCCGGCCCAGGGCCTCTTCTTCTTCCAGCCGCGTCATGGATACGATCTTCTCTACATGCTTGCCATGAACGACGAAGATATCGCCTGCTTTCTTTACTTCAAACTCCAGGTCATGCCGTATTTCCTCTACCGCCTCCGGAATGATTATCGGGTCCGGTTCGGGGGCTGACTTCAATTCTTCAAAAACTTCACCCATTAATTCCTGCAAGCCGGTGCCGGCCTGCGCGGAAATGGTAAAATATTTTTTCTTTTTCAAATGCTTTTTTAATTCTTTGAGTTTTTCTTCGGCTTCCGGCAAGTCTATTTTATTCAAAGCGATAATTTGCGGTTTTTTGGCTAGTTTGGGGCTGTATAATTTCAATTCTTTATTGATGGATTGGTAATTTTGCCACGCCGATTTATCATCGAACCCGAAGAGGTCTACCACATGTACGATCACTTTGGTGCGCTCTATATGCCTGAGGAATTCATCGCCCAGACCGGTGCCGTTATGCGCGCCTTCGATCAAACCGGGGATATCCGCTACGACGAAACTACTGCCTTCTCCGAAGCTGACCACGCCCAGGTTCGGCGTAAGAGTGGTAAAAGGATAATCAGCTATCTTGGGCCGGGCTTTGGAAACATGCGCCAGTAAGGTTGACTTGCCGGCGTTAGGGTAGCCCACCAGGCCGACGTCGGCTAGTAATTTCAACTCCAGTTTCAGGGTGAGTTTCTCACCCGGCTGGCCGCGCTCGGCTATTCTCGGCGCGCGCCGGGAAGAACTCTTGAATTTGGCATTACCCCTGCCGCCGCGTCCACCCTTGGCTATCACTATCTCCTGGCCATCGTGCGTCATATCGGCAATTATTTTCCCGGTATCGGCATCCTGCAGCACCGTTCCCAGGGGCACATAAATAAATAAAGGCGGAGCACCTCTGCCATATCTGTTATCACCCAGCCCGTGATCTCCTCTTTCCGCTTTATAATGAGGACGAACTCTCAGGTCTATCAGGGTGCGCAAGGTTACCCTTGCTTTAACAATGACATCTCCACCTTTACCGCCATCGCCTCCGTCCGGGCCTCCCAGAGGTACGAACTTCTCGCGATGGAAACTGATACAACCGTCGCCGCCGTCGCCGGCTTTGACGAATATTTTACAGTTATCAACAAACATATTTTATTTTGAGGAGGGAACTGGTATTACCGTGATCTGCCTGTCTCCGCCTTTGGTATATTTGAACTTAACAGTTCCGTCAACCAAAGCAAATAGAGTATCATCCGCGCCGATACCTACGTTAAGCCCGGGGTAGAACCTGGTCCCGCGCTGACGCACCAGGATACAACCGGCCGTTACCGTCTGGCCGTCTCCTCTTTTAACTCCTAATCGCTTGCCGGATGAATCCCGGCCGTTTACGGCTGATCCGCCGCCACTTTTATTGCCTGACATTTTACTTCACCCCTTCGCTTTATCTGTGTAATCTCTCTTGTAATCTGTGTAATTTGTTTTTAAAGAGAAATTCCAGTAATTTTTATCCTGGTGTAATCCTGCCTGTGCCCCATCATGCGGGCGTAGGATTTCTTGGGTTTATACTTGAAAACCACTACTTTCTTGGCCCGGTCTTCGCCCACTACTTCAGCTTTCACCGTGGCTTTGTCCACTTCCGGTTTGCCGACGCTGATCTTCTCCCCGTCCGCAATCATTAATACTTTTTCTAATTGTATCTTGTCGCCGATCTTGCTGTGCATTCTGGGCACTTCAATGACATCTCCCTCGCTGACCCGGAACTGCACTCCAGCTTGTTCTACTATTGCGTACATTTTTAACTCCCTCATTAAATAATAATAAGCAATAAGAGAGCTCTTATTGCTCATGTAATATATACTATATCCGGACCTTTTTGTCAATAACAAACTTATATATGTTTACTTGTTCCCGAACTTGACGGTGAGCCCGAACCTATGTGATGCACCCAGGTCCTCATGACCAGCCCAGGCATCATGGTAGGCAAAAGCGTAGTCCAGGGAGTAGTTCTGCCAGGTGAAGCCCAGCCCAGCAGTGAGTTCAGTCTCATCCAACCCGGCTCTCAGAGCCAGCATCTTAGCGAAAACATATTCCGAGCCCAGATGAACTTTGAGCTGGCGGTCTTGGGTCTTGTTCAGGTCTATGGCTGTAATGAGGTTGTTGTTGAGGAACCTGTAGGCTAATCCCAGGGTAAGCGCTAAGGGATATTTGTCTGTGTCATCTATCAGGGTTATCCTGGGAGCTACCAGGTTCTGGAT